>JAJZVM010000023.1 GCA_021845645.1 Bacillota bacterium | reverse complement strand
CCCTCGAGATCGCGGGTTGGGGACATGCCGTACGCGAGCGGGCGGAGGTGGTGCGGCCGGAGCTGCAGGACCGCCTCCGGGGAGCGCTCGGCGGCACGGGCATCGCGCGGGGCCTTGGCCGGGCCTACGGCGACGCGGCCCTCTCGCGGGGCCGGGTCGTTCTGACGACGCGCCTTGCCCGGATGCTGTCGCTGAGCCCCGAAGGGGTGCTCACCGCCGAGGCGGGGGTCTCGCTCGGGGACATCATGCGCACGTTTCTGCCGCGCGGCTGGACCCTGCCCGTGACGCCCGGGACGCAGTGGGTGACCTTGGGCGGCGCCGTCGCGGCCGATGTGCACGGCAAGAACCACCACGCGGCGGGCACCTTCGGCCAGCACGTGACGGAGATCGTGCTGCTGACGGCGGAAGGCGAGTTGCGCCGCATCTCGCCGCAGCACGACGCGGAGCTCTTCTGGGCCACGGTGGGCGGCATGGGGCTCACCGGCGTGATCGTGGAGGTGTCGCTGCGCCTCGTGCCGGCCGAGACCGGCTACCTGAACGTCGACTACATCCGGACGGGTGGTCTCGAGGAGACGCTCGAGTGGTTCTCCGGCCATGACCGCAGCTACCCCTTCACCGTCGCCTGGATCGACGGTCTCAAGGAGGGCAGCGGTCTCGGCCGCGCCGTGCTGATGGGCGGCCGCGTGACCGAGCGGCAGGCGCTCAAGGCGGGCGAGGCGCCGTACCCCATGCCGCGCGGCGCCGTGCGGGTGCCGTTCGAGTTTCCCGGGGGCAGCCTCAGCCTGCCGGTCGGGCGGGCGTTCAACGCCGTCTACTACGGCATGCACAAGCCGAGCCTCGCGGTGCGCGAGCCGTGGTGGAAGTTCTTCTATCCGCTCGACGTGGCCGACGACTGGTTCCGGCTGTACGGCAGGCGGGGCTTCGCCCAGTACCAGGGCGTCTACCCGCCTGAGGTGGGACTCGGCGAGCTGCGCGCGATCCTGCGGCGCATCCACGCGGCGAGACACCCGAACTTCCTCGGCGTCTTGAAGCGGATGGGCCCGCCGTCTGGGGGCATGCTCTCCTTCCCGCGCGAGGGGCTGACCCTGGCGCTCGACCTGCCGATGCAGGGCGAAGGCACCCTGCGGCTCTTCCGGGACCTCTACGCCATGACGGCGGACCTCGGCGGGCGCGTCTACCTGGCGAAGGACGCCTTCCTGACCCGTGAGATGTTCCGCCGCATGTATCCGGGCTGGGAGGCGTTCCTCGCCGTCAAGGCCAAGGTCGACCCGGAGGGGACGTTCCGCTCGCTCCTCGCGGAGCGCATCGGCCTCGGGGAGGTGCGCTAGATGGCCGGGGGGCGCATCGCCATCCTCGGCGCCACCTCGACCGTCGCCCGCGCCCTCGCGGCGTGCTACGCGAAGGAGGGCCGGGACCTTCTCCTCTGCGGCAGGAACCTGCCCGAGGTGGAGCGCGTCGCGCAGGACCTCAGCCTGCGCCACGGCATCGAGGCGGAAGCCTGCCTGCTCGACCCGGGCGCCGGGGACTACCCGCAGGTGCTCTGGCGCCTCGAGGGGCACCCGCCGCTCCTAGGGGTCGTCTGGGCGATCGGCACGATGGCGGCGGCGGCAGGCGCCGCAAGCGCGGACGAACTGCGCGAGACCACCTGGGTGAACTTCGGCGCTGCCGTGGCCGCCATCGAGGGGCTCCTGCCGGCCATCGACCCTGGGGGCTTCATCGTCCTGCTGTCGTCGGTGGCGGGAGAGCGCGGCCGCGCTCGCAACTACGTCTACGGCGCCGCGAAGGCGGCCCTCTCGACCTACGGCCAGGGGCTCAACCACCGGCTCGCCGGCCGCGGGCCGCGCGTCACGGTGGTGCAGCTCGGCGTCGTCGATAGCCAGATGACCTGGGGCATGGCGGGCGGGCCGTCCGGCGCCGACCCCGAAAAGGTGGCGAGGGCCATCGTGCGGGCCGTGCGTGCGCGGCGCGCCCGGGTGCACGTGCCCCACGTGTGGGCATGGGTCATGCTCGTGCTGCGCCTCCTGCCTGAGGTGCTCTTCAACCGCCTTAAGATCTAGAGGGGGAAGTGGAGATGGCGAACGCACGTCCAGGCGTCGGCGAAGCTCCCGCCCAACTTTCGCAGGCGGGCGGCCTCTGGCGCCTGATGCGGCCGCGCCAGTGGATCAAGAACCTCCTCGTCTTCGCTCCCCTGATCTTCGCCGGGGACTTCCTGCGCCTCGGGGACTGGCCCCCTGCGATCTACGCCTTCCTCGCGTTCTGCCTTCTTTCGAGCGCCGTCTACATCGCGAACGACTGGCGCGACCGGGAAGAGGACAGCCGTCATCCCAAGAAGCGCATGCGCCCGCTCGCGAGCGGGCGGGTCTCGCTGAGGTCTGCGGCGATCCTGCTCGCGCTGCTGCTCGCACTCGGTCTCAGCCTCGCCCTCGCGAGCAGCCTCTGGGTGTTCGCGCTCGGCGTGCTCTTCCTCGGGGTGAACGCCCTCTACACCTACCTCCTGAAGGCGCAGCTCTTCCTCGACGCCTTCGGCATCTCGGCGGGTTTCCTGCTGCGCGCAGCGGCGGGCGCCGCCGCGATCGGCGTCTTGTTCTCGCCATGGCTCTTCGTGCTCGTCCTGCTGCTGACGCTCTTCCTCGCGCTCGGCAAGCGGCGCAGCGAGATGCGCGCGTCCCTGGCGCCGGAGCAGCACCGTCAGGTGCTCGGCCACTACACCCAGGCGCTCCTCGACCAACTGCTCGGGGTGCTCGTCTCGAGCACGATCGCCGTCTACGCCATCTACACCTTCGACCAGCCGCTGCACGCCCATGCCTTCATGCTGACGATCCCGTTCGTCATCTACGGGCTCTTCCGCTACCTCTACCTCCTCGGGGCGAACGACCGCTTCGAGAACCCCGACGAGCTGCTCGTCACCGACTGGCCCACCCTTGTCAACCTCGGACTCTGGGGTCTCACGGTCATCGTCATGCTCGTCCTGAGCCGACAGGGCATCCTGTGACGCGATACGTGAGGGCCGTGCCCGGCCTTGGCGCGGTGCCGCTGGAGGAACTGGTGCTGAGAGGCGTGCGGGGCCTATTGCTGGATCTCGACAACACCTTGGTGCCGGCGCGCAGCGCAGACGTGCCGGCCGAGACGCGGCTGTTTCTGCAAGAGGCGCAGCGGCTCGGCCTTGCGGCCGTCATCCTTTCGAACGGCCGCAAGGCACGGGCCGAGCAATTGGGCCAGATGCTCGGCCTGCCGGCCGTGGGGAGGGCAAAGAAGCCGCTTGGCGGCGGCTATCGCAGGGCTCTCGCCATCCTCGGGCTGCCCAGCAGCGAGGTGGCGGCGATCGGCGACCAGTTCCTCACCGACGGCATCGGCGCGTGGTGCCGGGGCATGCCGCTCGCCCTGGTCGACCCCATCACCAGCAGCGAGGCCTTGCTGGTGCGCCTCGGGCGACCCGTCGACCGCATCCTGCGCCGCCTTCTGCTCAGGCGGGCAGGTTCCGACCGCGTGTCGGCATCTTAGGCGAGACCGCTCGCCAGGAACATCGGAAGGACAAGGCAGAGGCGCCCCGCGTCGGCGCGGGCTCGCTGTTCCCCGAGCCAGGCCTCGACCTGCTCCGCCTTCGCGCGCCCCGTGGCCGTACCGGCGTGCGCCGCGGCGGACAGCAGAGGTTCCGCCTCCCGGAAGTCCGTGAGGACATGCGTCAGCACCTGGACCTTGACGTCCTGGAAGCCCGCGTCGCGCAGGAGGGAGAGGTAGCGCCGGCCGATCCTCGGACTTGCCACGGTCTCGGCCATTGCCCGCTGGAGGGAACGCGTCACGTCCAGGTCGTCCGCGTCGACCGCCCAGAGATCGTAGTCGAGATCCAGGAGGGTGATGCGGCCCCCTGGGCGCAGCACCCGCCGTGCTTCGCGCAGAGCGGACCCAGGATCGTGCAGGTGTTCGTAGACGCGCTCCGCACGGTAGCCGTCCTGGCTGTGGTCTGCGAAGGGCAGTGCGGCGGCGACCGCCTGACAGAACTCCGCGTCCGGCACCTTCCGCCGCGCGTGCTGCACCATGGCGCGGCTCGCGTCGACGCCGACCGCCTCGATGCCCCGTTCCCTCAGCAGCTTCACCGCCGTACCCGGGCCGCACCCGATCTCCACCATGTGCTCGCCAGGCTTCAGCGCCAGCAGGCCGAACGACGCCTCGCGCGTCGCCTGCAGCCACTTGAGACCTTCGACATGCTCGAGGAACGCGATGAAGCGTCCGGGATCGCTGGCCGCGTCGATGTCGCTGAAATGGCGGATGTCCAATGAGGGCCCCTTGTGGTTGCCGTCCGGCAAGTCCCTACCTCACCTTCTCGTCGCCGTAGGTGGCGAGTTCGTCGTGCCGGAAGCATTCCACGACATGGTCCATGACCATGCCGGTGGCCTGCATGAAGCTGTAGCAGATCGTCGGACCGACGAACCGGAGGCCCATCTTCCGAAGCGCCCGGCTCATGGCCTGCGCCTCCTCGCTCACGGACGGCACGTCGGCGGCCGCAGCCCAGTGGTTCACGTGCGGCCGTCCGTCGACGAAGGCCCAGAGGTAGGAGGCGAGCGAGCCTGCGCGCTCTTGGATCTCGACGACCCTGCGCGCGTTCTCCAGGGCAGCGTGTACCTTCAGACGGTTGCGCACGATGCCAGGGTCCTGCAGGAGACGCAGGGCGTCGGCCTCGGTAAAGGCGGCCACCTTCTCCGGCGCGAAGCCCGCGAAGGCCTGCCGGTAGTGTTCCCGCCGATGCAGGATCGTGCGCCAGCTGAGGCCGGCTTGCGCGCCTTCGAGGCAGAGGTACTCGAAGAGGCGGACATCATCATGGACAGGAACGCCCCACTCGCGATCGTGGTACGCGACGTAGAGCGGGTCGTCCTCCGGAACCCAGACGCAGCGAACCACGTGTGACTCCCCCTGATCCAGCTACTTGTTCATGGCGGCACGTCTCACCTGCCGCTGCCGCCCGAAACGCCGCGCGCGGCACCGTGGTGGCGCCGCGCGCAGGCTCGGTCTATGGGGGCGATGCTGGGGCGGAACGTGGTGGCCGTCGCGCCGGACAGGACGTCCATTGCGCCCCGTCCGCTTCTCACCGCTACCGCCACTGGGTCACGTGGAGCGGGACCTGCTGCACGAAGCGGGAGGGCTCGACGGTAAGGTTCGCCCGCAGCAGATCCAAGAATATCGCGGGCATTCGCTGCGCGCACCGTCCGGAAGCTGCTTCTCCATGACCGCTGGGCCCTGTGTCAGATGGACCGCCAGAGTGAAAGCAGCCAGGGAGCGGCGATGAGCGCGACGCCTTCGAGCAGGACGATGCCCGCGAGCGTCGTGAAGACGTACGGCAGGTATGCGGCGGTGCGGCGCAGCTCCTTGCGCACGTCGCCCATGGCGCCGCGGCGGTAGCGGGCGACCGATTCGCTGAGTGGCAGGCCGAGCTGCGCGTCGCGCGCGAGCAGTGCGACCAGACGATCCATCTCTGGCGTGCGCAGCGAGAGTCGCAGCGCCTCGAGGGACGCGGCGACGCTGCCGCCGCGCTGCACCTGATCCTGAAATGCGGCAAGCGCCGGGCCGAGCGGGTCCTCTGCCCAGAGGCCGGCGTAGCGCAGCGCGGCATGCAGCGGCTGCCCCGCCGCCGCCGCCATCGCGAGGTCCGTCAGGAGACCGGGTACGGACTTGCGTACCTCTTCGCGTGCAGCCCTGGATCGCAGCTGCCGGCCCAGCCGCCGGACGAGGAGACCGGCGGGGCGGCCGAGCGCGAGCGGCAGCATGTACCACGGACCGAGCGCGGCGGCCAGGAGCCAGAGCGGAAGCAGCAGGAGGCTCTGACCACCTGCACGCCAGGCGGCTGCAGCTGCGAGCAGCAGCAGTGCGCGACTGGTCATGGCAGCAGTGCCGAGGCGAGCAGCGGTATCGTACCGCCTGTCGTCAGGGCAAGGCAGGTGAGCCAGGGCACGAGAGGCCCCTCGACGGCTTCGATGAGGCCGAGCAGGAGGAGCGCGCTCGCCATGAGGACGGTGACGACGACATAGGGCAGTGTCTCGCCCTCCACGTCCGCCGTCTCACGGCGATCGTCGGCGGCATCTTCCAGCAGCACGGCGAGGTGGCGGTCGAGCGGAGAGCCCGTATGCCGGCTCAGCGCGAGCGCCCTGGCCAGGCGAATGAGCAGCGGGATGCCGAAGCTCCTGCCGGCGTGCGCGAACGCGGCCTCGCTCGTGCCGCCGCGCAGCCAGTCCGCAAGCGCACCTTGCCATAGCGGCCTGAGGTCCGCGCTGCAGGCTGGCAGGGCCGCCAGAGCGCAGAGCTCCGCGCTCCCATAGAGCGACGCCTGTTCAAACATGGCCTGGATCGGCTCCTCGGCGGCGGTCTGCAGGCGGGCGCGGCGCCTCAGGGCGAGATAGCGGCTGAGGCCGGCCTGCCAGAGGGCGATCGAGGCTGCGGCGGCCAGCGCCACGGCTGCGCCTGCCCTCGAGCTGGCGAGAAGCGCCGCCAGCGGCAGTAGCCAGCGCAACGTCGCCCTGCCGCCCGCGGCCGCGAAGCTTCCAGCGAGACAGGCCAAGGCGGCAAGGGCCAGCGCCGCCGTCATGGCCACACCTGAAAAGCACGGCCATCGTCGTACTGCATGAGGACTGTCGGGCGGCGCAGGCCGTCCTGGGCCCGCTCCAGGTGCACGACGCCGCCGAGCAGATGGCGCAGGCGCGGCCTCAAAAGGCGCGGCGGCACACTGCGCGCCGGCGCGGCGGCGAACAGCAGCCGGTCGATGACGTCCACGGCCGACGTGGCGTGCAGGGTGGTCATGCTGCCGCGGTGGCCCGTGTCCAGGGCCGACAGCCAGGCGACCGTCTCGCGGCCGCGGATCTCGCCGACGATGATGCGGTCCGGGCGCATGTGCAAGGCTAGGCGCAAGAGGTCCTCGAGATCGATCGCGTAGAGCCCAGCCCGGTTCGGCGAGCGGGTCTCGAGCGCGACCACGTGAGGATGCACCCGCGCGAGCTCAAGCTCGCGCGTCTCCTCGATGGTCAGCACGCGTTCCGCCGGGTCGATCACCTGAGCGAGCAGGCGTACGAGCGACGTCTTGCCGGTTCCGGCGGCGCCCGCGACCACGACGTTGCGGTGGCTCCTGACCCACGAACGCAGGATGCGCAGCGGCCGCTCGTCTCCCTCGAGCGCGTCGCGCCATGATGTTTCGAGATCCACGGTGGCCACCTTGCGGATGGTGAGGGTCGGCGACGGTGTGAGGGGCGGCATGGTGGCGGTGAAGCGCACCCCGTCGCCGAGGCGGCCGTCGGTGTAGGGGGAGGCCTGCGTGAGTTCGCGGCCGAGCGGCAGGAGAAGCCTCTCGATCAGCTCCTGAAGCGCGCGGCGGTCCGCGAACGCGACGCGCTCCGGTGTGATCTTGCCGTGGCGTTCCACGAAGACGCGATCGAAGTCGAGCACCATGATCTCGCTCACCTCGTCGTCGCGGAACAGCCCTTCGAGCGGCCCTAGCCAGTATCCGAGCCGCACGTCAGCGGTCATCTTTGAACGTCTCCTCGCGCGTCGCCCAGATCTGCGCGCCGTGGCGGACCAGAACCTGTCGCCGGAGGGGCAGCCGCCCCTCCGGCACGGCGGTCAGCTTGGCCAGCGGCGCCAGGCTCTGCAGCCAGCGGCGGTAGTCCTTGTCGGTGCCGCCGGCGGTGAGCAGGATGTCGCTGGCCCGGGCGAGCGAGGCGATGAGCCCGCGGTCTGCCAGGTTCGCGCTGGCGCGCACGACCACGCTGGCTTCGCTGCGCCCCCGCTCGAGACGGTCGAGCAGGGGCTGCATGCCGGACTGCAGGAGCAGCTCCGGCCGTGCGGGCGCGGGCACGACGCGCAGGCGCTTCGGCCAGCCCGGAGGGGCAAGGGTCACGCCGCCAGCCATGTATTCGGCCAGGCAGGCTCTGATATGCAGATGACGGGCATATACGGGTTCGACCGTGTCCGTCTCGACCAGCAGGGCTTCGCGATGCCTCGCGAGGTGCGCGGCGACGGCCAGCGCCACGGCCGCTCCCTGACGCGCGTCGCCTGGCGCGACCACCACAGCCAGCACCGCCTCCTCCCGCGGCGTCTCGCCCCGCAGCTCGGCTGCCAGGTCCTCCAGCGCCAGGTCGCCGCGCTGGGAGAACCGCCCGCGCAGCCATGTGATCTCCGCATCCGGATGGACGACCTCGATGCGGCGCAGGGCGCGCTGCTCCTCTGCCGAGCGCACGAGGCCCGGATCGATCACGACCCGCCCGTAGTCTTCCTGCAGCATGCGGTCTTCGGTCTCGGCGAGGGATAGGGTGAGCGGCTGCCCGTAGACGGCGGCACCGCGCTCATGGAGTTGCAGCACCGTCTCGGGATGCAGGGCGTAGAGCGAGCGCATGGCGATCCCTCCTAGTCTTGCGGCGTGACGACCACGATGAGGTGTCCGGCCGCGAGGCCCGCGAGCAGTGCCGGGAGACTGGCGGGCGACACGGTGAGCGCGATGGCGCCCGCCGCGCTCCCGGCTGCGACGGTCGCAGACGGTACGAGACGCTGCAGCGGCAGGCCGGCGGCGGCGATGTAGACCGCGACGTGTTCACCGGACGTGAGTGGCGGAGAGCTCAGCAGCGCCTCGGCAGGGATGCCCACCACCTCCAGGGCAGCAGAGGGATGCCGGTTCTTCAGGACGACTGTGCTGCGCAGCAATGGAAGCCCCTGTGCAACGGGGACCAGCAGGCGCCCCTGGGGGATGGCCAGGACCGGCCCGGGCAGGCTTCCTGACCAGCGCACCCGCCGTACATCCACCTGGGTGAGTGGTGTTCCGGCGGGCAGATTCCTGGCCGCGACCAGCACCGTCTGGCCTGAACCAAGGCTAGCCGCCTCAAAGGCCCCGAACGCGAAGAGGGCACTCAGCAAGGGCAGCCAGAGCGGATCGCGCAGGCGCTCAGCGAGTGCGCGCAAAGACGGGACGCGTGTCGACAAGGCGCAACTCCTCCTCGTCGAGGGTCAGCCGGAACGGGATGGTGCCGAGCTCGTCCAGCAGCAGAGCTTCTCCTGGGCGGCAGGTGCGCAGGAAGTCGAGGGAGCGGTCTGAGAGGTGCAGCACTTCCCTGAGGCGCGGCAGGTCGGTGGGCTGCTGGTGAAACAGCGTCAAGCGGCCGGCGTTGGCCAGGATCAGCTGCCCGCCCTGCGAGTGCAGAAAGTCGCCGACATTCTGGCTGACGATCGTGACGATCAGGCCGCGCTTGCGGGCACGCTTGGCGAGATCGACGAGCGCGTCCTCGGCCCCGGCGGGGCCGAGCCAGAGATGGCCTTCGTCGAGGGTCAGCCAGAACGGCTCCAAGAGTGCCGTGGCCTCTGCGGCGGCGATGGCATAGGCGGCCGCATCGCGCAGCAGCGAAGGCCACAAGTTCTGTGGGAGCTTGCGCAGCGACAGGGCCAGGCGACCCGGCGCGTCCGGGCCCCGGGGGAGGGATTCCAAGGACGTGCCGCCGAGATGCTCCACGACGGGACCGTATTCGCCCTCGGGGTCCACGACGAGCAGGCAGCGCGGCGTCTGGCGGAGCAGCTCCGCCTTGACGAACGCCGACTTCCCGTGTCCGGGACTGCCCAGTGCGACCGCCATCGGGTTGGCTGCGTGCAGACGGTCGCGCAGGACGGGGGTGCGGTCGGTCAGGTGCACGCCCAGGCTGTCTCCGCCGGTGACCGGCATTCCTGCCGGCGTCAGGTCGAGGCAGGAGAGAGCGCTCGCCGTCAGGAGGCGTGCCGGCGCTTCCCGGAGCGCCGGAAGTGGCAGCAGCCAGTCGAGCAGAGCGGCCTGCAATCCCAGCTGCACCTGGAGCAGGAAGCCCATCTCGGCGAAGGTCGTGCGCAGGAGCGCGGCCTCTGCCTCGCAGGCGGAGCGGTCAGGTCCCTCCGCGGCGACCAGGAACGCCGCGGTGAAGAGCCTTTCGCGGCCCTCCACCAGGACCTCGCGCAGCCGAAGAGCGTCCTCCTGCGCCTTTTCGGCCTCGGAGTCCGGCAGGCGGCCGCGCTGGCGGCGCAAGAAGGAACTCGCGTGCAAGTGTTGCAGGCGGCGCTCGAGGCGAAGGCGTGCTTCAGGGGCGGACAGCGGAGCCAGCCGCACGGCGACGATGGCGCTCTGCGGGAGCGACCAGAGCCGCTCCAGGCTGAGTTCGTCGAGATGTTCGGGGTAGGATTCGACCGCCAGCAACTGGCGATAGCCGGTACCTGCCTCGAGGAAGCGCAGGTGCGGGCGGGGAGCCGTGCGCCCCGCGGTCGGCCGGGCAGCGCGCGGGCTTGCCGGTATGCGCCCGGCGCCAAGGCGCCACGGAGGAAGCGCCGGGTTGGCGACGGCCCAGCGCAGATCCTCCGGCACGTCGGAGCCGACCGCTGCAAAGGGGGCACCGAGGTCGCGCAGGGCCTGGATGTTGCCTGGATCATCCTGCAGCCAGAGGTAAAGGTGTCGTTGGGCCGTACGCCCCGCGAGCGTCCAGAACACCGGCCCCCTGACGGCGAGCAGGAAGTTGCGCAGGGCTGCCTGATGCGCGTCGCGTTCCTCCGGTACGAGCCACGCGTATTCCCTGCGGCCGACTTCATAGACCGTGCCGGACGGCAGCGCCGCAGTGCGCGTCAAGGCCATGGGTGGAATGGCTGCGTGGGCGGCGAGGGTAGAGACGCAGAGACCATGGAGTGCCACAACCTTCCAAATAGGATGGAGTGGGCTTCCAGGTCCAGGAATCGGTTCCTGCCAAATGTTGTTCGGATATGTCAAAGTATTGCTATACCGTCCCACTGCCACAGGACGGTGTGGACATAGGCTCACCGTCTCTCGCCGACCGCCGTCGGTCGTTCGGGCAGCCGAGAGCGATCTGGCGACATACGAGGATCAGCCGTGGCCGCGCGGGCGGGTCCCGAAACACGGCGCAGCCCGCTTCCGGCGCGGGCTGCGCAAGGTTTCTGCGCTTGTGACGGCCGCTATGTGGGGACCGCCGCAAGCATTGGGCGGTGAATGACTCTACACGGGCGCCGCCGGCGGTCGCCTCAGGCGAACAGCAGGCGGTCCAGGCCCCGCACGAGGCCCTGCACGCGCAATACCTCCTTGACGGCGAGCAAGGTGCCGGCAACGTAGGGATCTGCGCCGGAACCGGCGTCGTGCCGGATGGTCAGCCTCTCGTTCGGCAGGCCGAAGATCGTCTCGAAGGCGATCACGTAGCTCGGCAGGCGCAAGGAATGCACGTGGGTACCCTCGATCTCCGCGCCGCGGGCTTCGGGTCGCCCGTGAAGGATGTCTGGCGGAAACTCCTGGCGCGGCCGGGCCACCTGTCCCAGCTCCTCCGCGAGTTCCTGCACGGTGCCGCTGGGGGCATCGACCTTGCTCGCGCTCGCGTAGTCGACGATCTCCCAGGACGGGATGTACTTGGCTGTAAGCAGGGCGAAGTGCTTGGCGAGCGCCGCCGTCACGGAGAAGTTGCCGGCGGCGATGACGCCAAGACCCCTGGCCAGGGCCAGCGCACCGATCTCCTCCAGGTCCTGCGCCGTCAGACCGGACGTGCCGATCACGACCCTCACACCTCGCTCGAGCGCGCTCATGGCGTGGTGCTTGACGATATCCGGCGCGGTGTAGTCGATCAGGACGTCGGTCTGCTCGTTCAGTGCCGACGCAAGGTCGGCCGCAATCGTGATGCCGAGAGGGGGCGTTCCGAGCGCGACGCCTATGTCCATGCCGGCCTGGCGGCGCGCGACGGCACCGGTCAGGCGAAAACCTTCCGACGTGATGATCTGCCGCGCCACAGCGCCTCCGGTCCAGCCGGTGGCCCCTGCGACGCAAACACGAATGGTCATCGTCACCCGCCCCAAGGGGAGTCTGCCGCCGAAGGCGCGGCGCTGGCGCTACGTTCGCCTGCCGCCGACTGGTTACCTGCCGCCGCGCATCTTACCCACTAGACAATGCAGGACATGCCGCATCTGATGCATTGCGGTGGCCGGCACATCCTCCTGCCACAGCGTCTGATCAAGGTCCGTCGGCCGCAGGGAACGCCTCAGGCCATGACGCAGGATGCGCGGGATGAGTCGGCGAACCGGCTGGCCTTCGAGCTCCAGCAGGGCGTAGCCGGCGAGCGGCCCTGCGAGCAGTACCGCGCCGGCCAGCGGCAAGCGCCCCCCCAGAGCTGCCAGTGCGACCACCCCTGCGCCGAACAGGCTGATCGCCTGGCTTGTCTCAAGGTCGCCCCAGATGCGCGGTTCCACGCGCAGGAGGTCGACGGGTACATGGCACTTCACGGCATCAGACGCCGCCAGGCGCCGAGAAGCGTGAAGGGCAGGCGCAGCATGAAGAACAGCAGGACGAGGCTGAGCAGCATATCGGATGCCGGCACCGCGATGGCGAGCTCCCCTGCCAGACCGCGCACGGCGACAAGGATGAACGCCTCTGCGGCAGGCAGGACGGACCAGGCCGCGATCTGCCACAGCCAGAGCATCGGCACGCGAACCAGGCTGCGATGGATACCGAGCAGGAAGGCGAGCGGTGCGACCGAGGCGAGCAACGCGATGGCTGCAAGGCGGGCCAGCAGCAGGCCCGCGAGGAAAACGAGCATCAGCAGGTACGGCAGGCCGAAGACGAGCAGGTCCACGAGTGTCGAGCCGAAGCCTGGCGATGGCACCGCGACGGACCCCGCCACCTTGGCGATGGTGGCGACGAGTGCGTCGTTGAGCTGCCACAGCCATGAGACGATGATGTGGCTGGCGAGGACACCGCCCACCGCAAGGAGGAGGCGCATGAACGCGTGGGCGGCCCGCCCCGCTCCGGACTCGAGCATGAAGAGCGGAACGGCGAGAGCACTGCCCGCCAGAAGGGAGATGTGCGTCAACTCGCTCACCACCGGCGCGGACGGTGGGAAGCCGTGTGCCCAGAGCAGCACACCCACCCAGCCGTACGCCCTCTGCAGCGCGGGGCTCAGAGCGGCGCGGAAAGTCCAGCCCATTGGAAGATCACCCGCACAATGTCCTTGGCGAAGATCACAAGCACAAGCCCGGCCGCGACCGAGTACAGGTGGCCCCAGGCCCGGGTGCGGCTCTGGGGGTTGTCGCCGCTTGTCCAGAGCAGATAGGCGCCGTAGAGCAGCGCCAGCACCGCAAAGCCGGCAAACCAGCTCTGAAGGGTCGTGACGGCGTTGAGGACGAACTGCAGGATGGGCATGCTGAGGCCTAGCCTTGCGCGGTCTCTGTTGCCGCCTTGGGGGCAGGGGTCTCCTCACCCAGCGCGATGGGCGGATCCAGGAAGCGCAACCGGTCCGCAACGATCTCGATCACCCGCCGCTGCTCGCCGTCGGTCGTATCCAGGGGGCGGCTCGCGATCCGGCCCTCGATGCCGACGAGCCTTCCCTTGAGCAGATAGCGGGAGGTCGCCTCGGCCAGGCGGCGGAAGGCCACGATCGGCAGGAAATCGGCACCGGATTCCGTGCGCCCGATCGCCAGGGAGAAGGCCGAGATGGCCAGGCCGTCGCGGGAGTAGTGAAGGACGGAGTCGGTGGCGAGGCGGCCGACCAGTACGACGCGATTGATCATGCGGCATATCCCCTTTCCTTGGCTGCACACGCCATTCGTTCCTCAGGATGGTCAATCCTTCCAACAAATGTTCGGCAGCCCGTGTAGAATGAAGGCGATGCGGCACCCGAGGAAGTGGGGGAGTTTCGGGTGATGGAAGAGACGTGGCTGGCGGTGGATCGCTTCATCAGCGACCTGCTGGTGCCTGAGGATCCTGTCCTGGAGGAGTCGCTCGCCGCTGCGGCGGCCGCCGGACTGCCTGATATCCAGGTGGCTCCGAACCAGGGCATGCTGCTGCATCTCCTGGCGCGGCTGAAGGGGGCGAAGAGGATCCTGGAGATCGGCACGCTAGGAGGCTATAGCGCCATCTGGCTGGCAAGGGCCCTGCCAGATGGCGGACGCCTCGTGACGATCGAGGCGGAACCGCGCCATGCGCGGGTGGCGAGGCAGAACTTGTCCCGAGCCGGCCTCGGCGGGGTCGTCGAGGTGCGGGAGGGACGTGCTGCGGACGTGCTGGCGCAGATGCTCGCAGAAGGGGATGAGACCTTCGATCTCGTCTTCATCGATGCCGACAAGCGGAACACGCCACTCTACTTCAGCTATGCCTTGCGCCTTACCGCGCCGGGAAGCCTGATCGTCGTGGACAACGTCGTGCGCCGCGGCGCCCTTGCAGATGCCCAAAGCACCGACGAGGACGTCCAGGGGATGCGCCGGTTCCTGCGGGAGCTGGCAAGCGAGCCGCGGGTGCGTGCCACGGCGCTTCAGACCGTCGGCAGCAAAGGATATGACGGGTTCGCGCTGGCCCTCGTGTTGGCGGGGCAGGCCAGCGCCTGATCGCGGCAGCCTGCGCCGGGGGGCCTTCACGGCCTGGTAGCATGCCTGGGATTGCTGTATCGGAGGTGAGCACCATCGGGAGGAGGGCCGCCTCGCCAAATATGTGGCGCACGGCTTCCAGGCGAGAGCGGCCCTCGTCTCCCGGGAGGGGTGGGACACGGCCGGACGGTGTCTTTCCTCGATAGAGGAGGAAGGCTCTGTGCGACGTCATGGCCTTGGGGCCGGCTCCACGAGGCGGCCCGCGCGTTTGACAAGCGCTGGGCTGGCCGCTACGATAATTCAATAAGCGAACGCGACGATGGAGAGCGCCAGCGGGAAGCTGTCCAGGAGCGAGCCGGGACGGGTGGAAGCCGGCGGGCGGTGCGCTGGTCGATGACTCCGGAGTGCGCGCACAGAGCCTTTTGGCCGAGGGCGCGCCGGTTGCCACCGTGATCGGCAAGAGTCCGGCCGCCTCGGCCGGAGAATGAGGGTGGTACCGCGACCCGTCGCCCCTTGAGGGTGACGGCGTTTTTCTATGTCAGAGGAGGTAGCGCAGATGCCTGAGCGGTTTACGATTACGACCCCGATCTACTACCCGAACGATCGCCTTCACATCGGCCACGCCTACACCACGGTGGCGGCCGATGCCCTGGCACGCTTCCACCGCTTGCGCGGCGAGGACGTCTTCTTCGTCACCGGCACGGACGAGCACGGCCAGAAGATCGAGGATCGCGCCGGCAAGGTGGGCAAGACACCGATCGCGTACGTCGACGAGATCGTGGCGGACATCCGCGACCTCTGGCAGGTGCTCGGCATCTCGCACGACGATTTCATCCGCACGACGGAGACCCGGCACGAGCAGGTGGTGCAGGAGGTCTTCCGCAGGCTCGAGGCCAAGGGCGACCTCTACCTGTCGCAATATGAGGGCTGGTACTGCACGCCGTGCGAGTCGTTCTGGGTGGAGGGCAAGCTCGTCGACGGCAACTGCCCGACCTGCGGCGGCCCGGTCGCACGGCTGAACGAGGAGAGCTACTTCTTCCGGCTGTCGCGCTACGCCGAGCCCCTCCTACAGCACATCGAGAGCCATCCGGATTTCATCCAGCCGGTGTCGCGCCGCAACGAGATGCTCCAGTTCATCCGACAGGGGCTCGAGGACCTGTCGGTCTCCCGCACGAGCTTCCGCTGGGGCATCCCGCTGCCACAGGACCCGCGCCACATCGCCTACGTGTGGGTGGACGCGCTGACGAACTACATCACCGCCTGCGGCTACCTTCAGGACCCCGAGCGCTTCAGGCGCTACTGGCCCGCCGATGTGCACCTCGTGGGCAAGGAGATCGTCCGCTTCCACGCGGTGATCTGGCCGGCGCTCCTGCTCTCGCTGGACCTGCCCCTGCCCAAGGTGGTGTACGGCCACGGCTGGCTTCTCCTCGGCGAGCAGAAGATGTCGAAGTCGCGCGGCAACGTGATCGACCCGCGCCAACTGGTGCGGCGCTATGGCAGGGACGCCGTGCGCTACTACCTCCTGCGCGAGGTGCCGTTCGGCGCGGACGGCAGCTACACGGAGGATGCGCTGATCCTGCGCACCAACGTGGACCTGGCGAACGACCTGGGCAACCTGCTCTCGCGCACGACGGCCATGATCGAACGATTCACGGGCGGCACGATCCCGAACCCCTCGGGCAGTTCTCTGCGCACCCATGCCGAGGAGACGACGCGCCGGGTCGAGGAGCGCCTCCTGCGCCTGCAGGTCTCGGACGCGGTCGCGGCGGTGTTCGATCTCGTGAAGCGCGCGAACAAGTTCATCGAAGAGGAGGCGCCCTGGCAGCTGCACCGCAGCGGCGACCCGCGGCTCGGTGACGTCCTCTACGATCTGGCGGAATCGCTGCGCATTGCCGCCGTGCTGCTGAAGCCATTCCTGCTCGATGCGCCAAAGGCCATCTTCCGCCAGCTCGGGCTTGGCGGCGCCGAGGGCGCCACCCTCGCCGATGCGGCATGGGGAGGACTGCCCGCAGGCACGAAGGTGGAGCGCGGCGAGCCGATCTTCCCGCGCATCGAGACCGAGCGCGAGGAGGCGGACGGGACAGTCGCCGCAGCGGCTGGCGCGGACCCCGCGCCGGCACCACATGCCAAGGCGACGGCCCGGGCGCAGGCTGCGCCAGCCGATGGACCGGGAACGATCACCATCGACGAGTTCCAGCGGCTGGACCTTCGCGTCGGCACGATCCTCGAGGCCAGCCGCGTCAAGGGCGCCGACCGGCTGCTCGAGCTCAAGGTGGATCTCGGCGAGGCGGATCCGCGCACCGTCATCTCGGGGATCGCGGAGCACTACGCGCCGGATGCGCTGCCTGGCACGCAGGTGGTGCTGGTGGCGAACCTGCAGCCGGCGAAGATCAGGGGCATCGTGTCGCACGGCATGATCCTGGCCGGCAAGACGTCCGGGACGCTCCAGATCGTCTCGCCGCGCGAGCCGCTCCCCGCAGGGACCAAGATCAAGTGATCGTCGACAGCCACGCCCATCTCAACCACGAGGACCTGCTGGAGGACGCGGACGCCGTCCTCCAGCGGGCGGCGGCGGCAGGGGTGGGGGCGGTGGTGGTCGTCGGCTACGACCTGCCGTCGTCGCAGCGTGCGGTGGAGCTCGCCGAGCGCCTGCCCCAGGTAGCGGCGGTGGTCGGCCTCCACCCGTACGAGGCCGGGCGGGCAGGCGAGCGTGAACTGCGGGCGATCGCGGAACTGGCGCGATCGACACGGGTCGGGGCGATCGGCGAGATCGGCCTCGACTTTCACGGTGACGACTACGCCCCGAAGGAGCGCCAGATGGAGCTGGCGCGCCGTCAGATGGCCATCGCGCGGGAGCTCGGCCTACCGGTCGTGCTGCACCTCAGGGAGTCAGGCCTCGACATACTTCCACTGCTCGACGCATATCCCGATGTCAGGGCCGTCTTTCACTGCTTCGACGGTGGTGAGGCCCTCCTGGCGGAGGCGCTTGCCCGCGGTGCTTTCGTCTCGTTCGCCGGCAACCTCACCTACAAGCGCAACGAGACGCTCAGGAGCCTGGCGGGCCGCGTGCCGCCCGATCGGCTGCTGGTCGAGACCGACAGTCCCTACCTGGCGCCGCAGGGGCATCGCGGCCGGCGCAACGAGCCCGCCTTCGTGGTGGAGACGCTCGCCGCGCTCGCGGCCGCCCAGGGGGCTACAGAGGCCGATCTGGCCCTTCGCACCAGCCAGAATGCCCGCAGGGTCTTCCTGCCCCTTGGTGCTGCGTTCTAGGCGATCCAGGGAAATTCTCATCGTTTGGGTGTTTGAAGCCTACGGAAGCGGGTGATAGAATACGGCAGTCCTACAACTTCTGCTGAATGGAAGGTTGTAGGAAGAAGGAGGTCCGTCTTGTCAAAGCTTCGGCAGGTAGGATGGCGCAGCATCGCGCTGATATCGGGCGCCCTGCTCATCTTGCTTGCGGGTTACGCTGCAAGGGCAACCGCCCTGCGCAACGCCCCCCGGGCTGCTGTGAAGGCACACAAGACGCTCGCCCGCAAGCCGCTCCCTCTGCCCACGTTCGGCGCCACCCTCGACAACGCCGATCCAGCCCCCGGATACCAGGATGCTCTCTGGAGCGGCACTGCACACAATACGCCCACCATCGTGGCCGCACGGGTGAGCGACCTATCGGTTCCCGTGTCGTACGGCGTGCGCACCGTCTTCGACCCGACCCTGGCGCTCGGCCGCGAGGTCGTCGCCCAGTCCGGCACGGCCGGCGTGGCCGTGGAAACCGTCCGCCGGATCTACCAGGGCACGCGCGTCGTATCGGTGGCGATCGTCGGGGAGAAGGTCGTGCGGCCCGCACGGCCGGAGTTGATCCACATCGGCGCCAAGCTGCCCGAAGTGTCCCGTGGCGATTTCATAGGCCGCGTGACGTCGACGCTCAGCATGTTGGCCACCGCCTACTGGGCAGATCCCAGCTGGTCGAACGGCAGAACGGCCACAGGCGTGCCGGCGCGCTACGGCGTCGCTGCGGTCGATCCCAGCGTCATCCCGCTCGGGACGCGCCTCTACATTCCCGGTTACGGATACGCGGTGGCCGCCGACACTGGCGGCGCGATCGTCGGCGACCGCATCGACCTGTGTTTCGACACGGGACAGCAGGCTCTCGACTACGGCCGTCAGGGCGTCACCGTCTACGAACTCTCCAGCAACTGAGGCTTTCTCCAAGAGCGGCGCCTCTTCGCGAGGCGCCGCTTTGCGCATGCGCAGAAGCGGCATGATAGAATAATCGGAAATGGAGCCGAAACTGACATCTCCGCGTGTCGTACGCGAGCTGCTTGCTGGACTCGGCATCCGGCCTCTCAAGCGCCTCGGGCAGAACTTCCTCGTGGACTACAATCTGCGCGAGCGCATCGTCTCGGGGCTCGAGCTCGCACCCGGGGACAGGATCGTCGAGATCGGGCCGGGGCTGGGTGCGATCACCCAGGGCCTTCTGGAGAGGTCCGGAGATGTGCATGCGGTCGAGATCGATCGCGCGCTGTCGGGGCACCTCAGGGCCTTCTTCGGCCCGCGGCTGCAGGTCTACGAGGCGGACGCGCTCGAGACAGACCTTTCAGACCTTCTCGGTGCGTCGGGGAAGCTGGTGGGCAACCTGCCCTACTACATCTCCACGCCGCTGGTGGCAGCCGTTCTCGAGGCCCGGCCGGCCATCGCCGTGCTGATGCTGCAGAGCGAAGTGGCCGATCGGCTCCAGGCGCCTCCCGGATCGCCGGAGCGCGGCGCGCTCACGCTACTCGTGGAGTACGCGGCGGACATCGAGCCTTGGGCCAAGGCGAGCCCCGGGCAGTTCTACCCGCCGCCCCAGGTGTCGTCGCAGGTGATCCGCCTGCGGCCGCGGCCAAGCCCCGCCGCAATGCCCTGGGCAGCCATCCGGCCGGTCGTGGGGGCAGCCTTCCGCTACCGGCGCAAGACGTTGGCAAGGGCCTTGCAGGAGGGGCTCGGGCTGGACCCGCGGCAGTCGGCGGCGGCGCTTGCAGCCGCCGGGATCGACCCGCAGCGACGAGGCGAGACCCTGACGCTCTTGGAATTCGACCGTCTGGCGAGCAGCCTTGGGGCACGCGGCAGCGGCCCGTTCTCACAAGACCCTGGTGACGCTCCCATCTGAGCGTGGTGGAGGGAGAGGGAGTGCTCTATCACAGCCCGAGTCACGGCGTGATGGATCTGGAGCAGGTGTTCCAGGATATCATCAACTTCATCCGCGAGCAGCCGCAGGCGGAGCACAAGCTCATCATCGGCACCGACTCCCAGGCGCGGGACGAGGTCACCTTCGTCACCGCGATCGTGATCCATCGCCTCGGCAAGGGCGCGCGCTACTACTACCACCGCGAAGTGCACCGGCGGCTGCCCAGCCTGCGCCAGCGCATCCTGCTCGAGACGTCCCTGAGCCTCGGCGTCGCGAGCCGGCTGACGGAGATGCTGTCGCGCCGCGGGCATCAGGGTTTCGACATCGAGATCCATCTCGACATCGGCCAGAACGGCGACACGCGCGAGCTTATCCGCGAGATCGTCGGCATGGTCTCGGGCAGCGGCTTCGATGCGAAGATCAAGCCCGATTCGTTCGGTGCGTCGACCGTCGCCGACAAGTATACGAAGTGACCCGCGGCTCGCGTACATGGCGGGCTTCGGCGGGTGCTGGATGACAGGGGACTCACGGCCCTGCGGCGGGCAACTTGTGCGCCGCCGTGTGCGGTCCGCTGGACTGACCGGGATGCGACCGTTTGGCGACACAATGCCGCTTGACACCGTTTCAAAGCCTCTGCTAAAATGCTTCGATCTTGACCCGATGCTTTCTTTCTGGTAGTATGAGAGCGTACCGCTCCGTTCAGGAAGGAAGTGGGGCATTTGGCGGCTAAGCGCGTCTTGTCGGATATCAAGCGCGACTTGGACGGCATGATCGGCGAAAGGATCCGCCTCAAGGCGAATCGCGGACGCCGTAAGGTGGACGAGCGGGAAGGGGTCCTGGAGCAGACTTATCCGTACATCTTCGTCGTGAAGATTGACGACGAGCCCTCTGGAGCCAGACGCGTGTCGTTCAGCTATGCCGATATCCTTACGGAGACGGTGGAACTCGAAGTGGCGTCGGACGGCGTCTTTCATAGAGTCAACGTGAACTAGGACTTTGCCAGGCACGAGGAGGCACTTTGCAGTGCCTCCTCGTTTTTTGCCGCACGCAACCCGACGTCTCATTCCTCACCGTCGAAGTAGTCCGCCTCCACCATGCGGAAGACCTTGCCGCCTGCCGCCCACTTGCCCGAATCCGGGTAGTAGCAGGTCTCATCCACCGGGTTGCTGGCGATGACGTAGTAGAGCAGGTCCTGCTCCCCGTCGTTCTCGACGGTGTGGACCCATCCGGGCGGTTGCAGCAGGTGGTCGCCCGGCTGCATGGGGATCGGCGGCTCATCCTGGCCCTGCAGCATCCGCCCGCGGCCGGACACGACGATGTAGTACTCCCACTGGACGCTGTGGACGTGTCTCGGGCAGAGTTTCTTGCCTGGCGGAATGCGGACGAGGTCGACCTCGAATGGACGCCCGGACGGGAGCCGCCCGTGCCGCTCGGGTATCGTCGGCGAGACCGTGAGTCCCTTCGACATCTCGCGGTAGTGGCAATCGTAGTCGCCCTTTGGCGACCTGTCCGGATCCCACGCGACATCGGCTTCGTTCCTGCGGACGCCTGCCGGCTCTCCCAACGTTGTCGCCCCCCTGCCGCGGAGATACGCCTCGCAAAGGGCCGCATCCTCCTCGGGTCATGGCGAGCCGCGTGGCGGGCGGCCGCCGTCTCGCGCCGGCGGACCCGCAAGGCCCTGCTGGATCGCGAGACCATCCAGAAGAGGATCTTCACCTCGCACGATTGACGGCATGCCCGCCGCCGGCGTTCGCGCCACGCAGGTCGCAGGATCCCTTGCGCGCGTGGCGAAGCGTGCGGCACACTCCCCTCGCGGAGGTATGGACGCTGAAGGCACAGGCAGTTGTCTTTGATCTCTTTGGCACCTTGGTGCCCGGCTTCTCGACCGTCAACTACGATTCCGTCGTCGCCGCCATGGCGGCGGACCTCGGCGTCCCGCCACAGGAGTTCGACCGGGCATGGAACTACGAGATGTGGCCCGATCGCGTCGTCGGCCGCTTCGCCGATGCCCAGGCAAGCATCGTCCAAGCCTGTAGGGCGCTCGGGGCGAGCCCGCCGCCCGAGGCGGTGGAGCGGGCCTTGCTGCGGCGGTTGGACTACGAGCGCTCGCTCCTCGTGCCGTTCCCCGACGTCTTCCCCACGTTCGATCGCTTGCACCGGGCAGGCATCGCCATCGGACTCATCAGCAACTGCGCGATGGAACTCGTCCCGATCTGGGACGAGACGGCGCTCGCGGCGAGGGTGGATGTATCCATCCTATCCGCGGCCGTCCACCTTGCGAAACCGGACCCCCGCATCTACCGGCTTGCGTGTGAAAAGCTCGGTGTACCTTTGCAAAGGTCCTTGTACGTCGGCGACGGCAGCGACGGCGAGCTGCGCGGCGCAGCAGCCGTGGGGATGCGGCCGGTTCTGAAGGCGGCGCCCCTCGCCGAGGCCTACGACCCGGAGCGCGACGACGTCAACGACTGGTCCGGGCCGACCATTGCGCGGATCGCCGAGGTACTGTCGCTGCTTGGCTGACGGACTGGCTGCGCATCCAAGGGGTCGTCACCGCACGGACGGATCGAGAAGCTCGCGGAGCGTGCGGATGCGACCCTGGTGCAGTTCTGGGTAGGCGTCCCAGGGGTCGTAGAGCAGGGCGCGCAGGCCGGCGGCCTTGGCGCCCTCCACGTCGAGCGCCAGGAGATCCCCCACGTAGAGCGCGTCGGGGCCGTCCACCTCCAGCCGCTCGAGGGCGATGCGGAAGATGCGCGGATCCGGCTTCTCGACGCCGACGACGTACGAGTCGATCACCGTCTCGAGAGGCTCGCGCAGGCCGGCGGCGGCGAGTTGCTGCTCAACGCGCCCGTCCGCGTTCGACACGACGCCGAGTGCGAGCCCTCGTGCGGCCAGGCTGTCCAGAACCTCTCGCGCGGCTGGCGCGGGGCATCGCCAGATGCCCCGCGGGTCCGTGAGATGCTCCCACTCCGCGGTCTGCCAGAACGCCCGTGCGGCCGCGACGGATAGGCCGACCGACTCGGCGACGGCACCGAAGTATCCGGCGAAGAACGCGGTGGGCCGATCGTTGACGGCAGGCGCGGGCCAACCCTGCCGGCCGACGGCCGCAACCGCTCTGCCGATGTCGTCTGCAGCCAGTCCTTCGCCGCCGAGCCGCCTGGTGAGCTCGGCGAGCCAAGGGTAGTCGAGGTGCAGCAGGGTGTTGCCGGCGTCGAAGAGGATGGCTTTCATCGCGGAGTCCTCCGGCACTTTTTTCGTCTTCAAGCAAGAATGTCTGTCCGTTCTGCACCGGGCCGCGGCATCTCCTGCCGCGCCTTGATCCGCATGCCGCCCCCGTTGCAGGGGTAGCCTCCTCCAGGTGCAGGCCACTTTCGCGCGGGCAGGACAGGAGGACGCCACGGGGATGACGACGACGCCAAAAGGAGCGCTTCTGCTGATCGGCGGCCACGAGGAGCCGCGCGGCGAGATCCTCGACCGGTTCAGCGAGCTTTCGGGCGGTTCGCGCGAGATCGCCCTCCTCACCCTCGCGACGGTGGAGCCGCTTGTGGCCTTCGAGCGGTACCGCGAGAGCTTCAAGGAGCTCGGAGTCAAGGTGGTGCACCACCTCGACGCCCGCACGCGCGAGGACTGTGCCGACCGCAGCGGGCTGAAGATCCTCGAGGAGGCAGGCGGCATCTTCTTCACCGGCGGCGATCAACTGCGCATCACGAGCGTCCTCGGCGGCACCCCGTACGAGGATGCGCTCCGGCGGGCCTACCTGCGGGGCGCCACCATCGGCGGCACATCGGCCGGCGCCTCGGCCATGAGCTCGACCATGCTGGTGGGCGGCGCCGACGAGGAGTCGGCGCGGCGCGGCACGGTTCGGATGTGCCCGGGGCTCGGCTTCCTGCCGAATGCCGTCGTGGACCAGCACTTTGCCCAGCGCGGGCGCATCAACCGCCTGCTCGCGGCGCTCGCACAGAACCCAGGCACGCTCGGCGTCGGCATCGACGAAGACACCGCGGTCCTCGTGGACGCGCGCGGTGCCATGCAGGTCCTCGGCAGCGGCACCGTCACCGTGCTCGACGCGCGCATCGCGCGTGTCGGCGACGCGTCGGAGGCCGCGGTCGATGCGCCGCTGCGGCTGGGGCCGGTGGCGCTCTGGGTCCTGCCCGAAGGTTCCTCGTTCGACCTCTCGCGCCGCGTGGCGACGCATAATCGCAAGGACGCCGGGCAACATAGCGAAGTGCCCGCATCGCGCTGAGGAGGAGCCTTTCGTGCAGATCCTCGCCTGGCGGTACTTCGAGGGGCCAAACCCGCACTGCCACAGGCCCATGGTGGAAATCGAACTGGAACTCGGCCCTTTGGCCGAACGCACGACACAGGAGCTGCCAGGCCTCACGGAAACCCTGCTTCAAGACGTTCCCGGGCTTGGCGACCATCATTGCAGCCTGGGCTACCCGGGCGGATTCCTGCTCCGCCTGCGCGAAGGAACGCGGCTGGGCCACGTGCTCGAGCATGTGGCCCTTGAACTGCTGCACCAATGCGGCGCGGAGGGCGTGTACGGCAAGACCCGCCAGATCCGCCGCTCGAGCCGCTACCGGATCGCCTTCGAGGCGCCGGAAGCCGAGGTGGGCCGCGCCGCGGCAGAGCTCGCCTGCCGTTATCTCGGAGCTCTGGTGGCGCAGGAACCGTTCGGCCTCCCGGCCGAACATCAGCGCCTAGAGGAGCTCTACGCCCGTCGCTGCCTGGGGCCGAGCACGCGCGCGATCGTGCGGGCGGCGCTGCAGCGGGACATCCCCGTGCGCCGCATCGGCACGACGAGCATCCTCGAACTCGGGCACGGGCGCTACATGCGCCGCGTGCAGGCCACCCTGACCGACCGCACGTCGGCGGTAGCCGTGGATCTCGCCGCCGACAAGCAGCGTTGCAAGGAGATCCTCTCGGCTCAGGGTATCCCGGTGCCGCGCGGCCATGTCGTGGAGTCGGTCGCACAGGCCGTCGCCGCGCAGGCCACGCTCGGCTGCCAGGTTGCGGTGAAGCCGCTGGCGGGCTGCCAGGGTAGGGGCGTCACGCTGGGTCTGACACAGGCGGACGAGATCCGTGACGCGTTCGAGGTTGCGCAAGAGGTCATGCCAGAGGTGCTCGTCGAGGAGCAGGTGCAGGGCCGACACTACCGCCTGCTTGTGGTCGGGGGGCGTCTCGTCGCCGCCGCCCAGAGACTGCAGGCGCAGGTCACGGGCGACGGCCGCAGCAGCGTGCGGGAGCTCGTCGCACAGCTGAACCTCGACCCGCGGCGCGGCGGCGGCCATGAGAAGCCGCTGACGCGCGTGCCACTCGACGCGATCGCCGTGCGCTGCCTCGCCCGTCAGGGCCTCACGCCCGACAACGTGCCGCCTCTCGGGCGCACGGTGCTGCTGCGCGAGGCCGCGAATCTGTCCACAGGGGGAAGCGCCGTCGACGTCACCGACGATGTCGCGGAGCCGCATCGCGCCCTGGCGGAACGGGCCGCCCTGGCCATCGGGCTCGACGTCGCCGGAGTCGACATGGTCGCGCGGGACATCGCGGATCCCGAGAGTCCCGCGTGGGTGCTCGAGATCAATGCGGCCCCGGGCATCCGCATGCACCACCACCCGACGCTCGGCGAGCCGCGCGACGCCGCCGCTGCGATCGTCGAGGCACTGTACCCGCCGGGCAGTGCGTCGCGCGTGCCGCTGGTCGCCATCACCGGATCGAACGGCAAGACGACGACGGTGCGGCTCGTACGGCAGATGCTCGAGGCGACGGGGCTTCAGGTCGGTTACACCTGTACCGACGGGCACGGCGTCGGTGGCGATTCGCTCGGGCGCGGCGACGACGCCGGACCCCGTTCCGCGCGGGCGGTCCTGCGCGATCCCAGGGTCGAGGCGGCGGTGCTCGAGGTGGCGCGGGGCGGCATCGCGCGCGGCGGCCTGGGTTACGACCGCGCCGACGTCGGCTGCATCCTGAACGTGACGGGCGACCATCTGGGCCAGGATGGCGTCGACACGATCGAGCAGCTCCGGTTGCTCAAGGCGCTTGTCGCGGAGGCGGTACGGCCCAGCGGGCGCGTCGTGCTGAACGCCGACGACCCTGGCACGCCAGGCCTGCAGCAGCGGGCCGCAGCCCCGGTGATCCTCTTCGCGGCGAAGTCCGACAGCATCGTGCTGCGTCGCCATGTGGCGGCGGGGGGAGAGGCTGTGGTCGCGGCCGAGGGACAGCTCGCGGTGGTGCGTGGCGGACGGGCGGAGGCCATCCTGCCGCTATCGGAGATCGCCGTGGCGGACGACGGAGCGTGGCAGCCGATGCTCGAGAACGCGCTGGCGGCCGCTGCGTGCGCCATGGGGCTCGGCCTGCCCACGGCTGCGATCGCCTCGGCGCTGAGGAGCTTCCGGAGCGACTCCGGACAGAATCCGGGGCGCCTCAACGTGCACGAACTCGGAGACGTCCGCGTCGTCGTCGACTACGGCCACAACGCCGCAGCCCTCTGCGCGGTGGCGCCAGGCCTCAGGGCGATGGCCAGCGGGCGCCTGATCGGCATCGTCGGGTTGCCCGGCGACCGTCGGGACGAGGACGCTCTGGCTCTCGGACGCACCGCGGCCACGGCGTTCGACGTCGTCTACTGCAAAGAGGACCAGGACCGCAGAGGCAGGGATCCGGGCGAGATGGCGCAGCGCGTCGCCCAAGGCGTGCGCCTGGCTGGCGGCAGGCCGCACCTCGTCCTCGCCGAGCGTGACGCGTTGCGCGAGGTGCTCGGCCAGGCGCAGGCGGGCGACGTCGTCGCCGTCTTCTACGAGAAGCTGGAGCCGATTCTCGAGGAGATCGCCCGCTGGCGATCGCGCCTCTGCGAGGGCGCGGGCGCAGTAGCGTCGCTTGCGCGGCGGGGAGGAGCGGGCTAACCTCAGGTCGGGGGTGTGTCCGTGCGCTTCTTCGCGCCGGCAAAGCTCAACCTGAGCCTGGATCTCGGTCCCGCCCGCAGCGACGGCTACCATGAGATCCGCTCCGTGATGCAGGCGGTCTCCCTTGGAGATCGCCTGTTCGTCGCACCTGCATCCACCCTGCGCGTGGAGAACGCTGACGTCCCGGCGGGAGACCTCGTGGCCCGCGCCGCGGACGTGTTCCATGAAGCCACCGGTGTGGCGCCCAATGTCTCCATCCATGTGCGAAAGCGCATCCCGATCGGTGCGGGGCTCGGCGGCGGCTCGAGCGATGCCGCGAGCACCTTGCGCGCCCTGCGCCAGCTGCTGCTGCCGATCCTGCCGGCGGAGGAGCTAGTTGCGATGGCGCGGGAGATCGGCAGCGACGTGCCCTTCTTCCTGGCCGCAACGCCCCGCGCACTGGCCGTCGGGCGCGGCGAGATCCTTTCGCCGCTGCCGGCGGCGGATCCCCGCTTCGCCGTGATCGCCTGGCCGGGCGTGGGACTGCGTACGGCGGACGTCTACCATGCGAGCCGTCCAGGGGCTGGTGACGCGACGGACCAGGTGCTCGCCGGCGCCGAGCGGGGCCCGAACGACCTGGAGGCTGCGGCCAGGAGTCTCTGCCCTGAGCTCGCGAGGCTTATCGGCACCGCACGCGAGGCGGGCATCCCGCTGCAGGTCACGGGCAGCGGCAGCGCCGCGTTCGCGCTCTATGCGGGCGCAGGCGAGGCCGCAGCGGCGCTGAGGTCGCTCAAGGATCTCGC
Source organism: Bacillota bacterium (assembly GCA_021845645.1). Next base: position 32,413 of record JAJZVM010000023.1, on the reverse strand, counting down.
CCCGCGCGTCATCCTCTGCCAGACCCTCGCTGCGTGGCCCTGGCAGCCACCTGCATCCGCCGGCGGCGCGCAAGCCCTGCCTTAGGGCCTGCGGTCGCGGGCGGGCCAGGATTCGGCGGGGCGGTGGCGAAGGATCCCCGCGCGCCACCTTTCTGGATCCGGAGGGGCCGCGGGCGGCGGCGACGCGTCTTCGGCGACGATTCGACAGCGTGTGATCCCGTGGGACACTGTCCGGGAGGAATGTTCAGGTGGTCGATGTCGTTGTCCTGGCCGGTCGTCGCAACGAGGGCGAGCTCAAATCGGTCTCCGATGTGGCGTGGGAAGCCCTCGTGCCGATCGCGGGCAAGCCGATGGCCGCCTGGGTGATCGAGGCCCTGAAGGCGTCCGGCGTGGCGCAGCGCATCGTCGTCGTCGGGCCCGAGGAGCTTGCGGTCTACCTGCGTTTGGAGGACGCGGTGATGGCGCCTTCGGACGACCTGATCGAGAACGTGCGGCGTGGGGCGCACGCGGTAAGCCTCGAGCGGCCGCTGCTCGTCGCCACGTCCGACATCCCGATGCTGACCGCGGGTGCCGTGGAGGCGTTCGTCGCCGCAGCAGCGCGGATTCCGGCGGAGTTCCACTATCCCGTCGTTTCCCGGGAGGACGTCGAACGGCGATTCCCGGGCAACAAGCGCACCTATGTGCGTCTCAAGGACGGCACCTTCACGGGTGGCAACATCGTGCTGCTGGATCCCCGATCGGCGTCGCGGGCGATCGGTGTGGCCGAGGAGCTTGTGGCCCTGCGCAAGAAGCCGTGGCGCCTGGCTCTTAAATTGGGCACCGGATTCATGCTAGGATTGCTTCTTGGGCGGGCAACTGTCGCGCAGGCCGAGGAGCGCTTCTCCCGGTTGCTGGACGTGGTGTCCCGCGCTGTGCCGTTGCCCTACGCGGAGATCGGCGTCGATGTCGACCATCCCGGCGACATCCCGTTCTGCGAAAAGGAGCTGCACGGTACGGAAACGGGGGCAAAGGGTGGCTAGGGAAGCGCGCTACGCGCGGCTTCGGCGCATCATCGAACTGACCCGGCGCATCGCAGCGGCGCCGGGGCGCCTCTATTCCCTGGCGGAGCTGTCCGCCGCGACCGGTGCCGCGCGCTCCACCCTCTCGGAGGACATCACCCTCATCGACGACGTGCTGAAGGAGAAAGGCCTCGGCGTCATCGAGACCGTCACGGGCGCCGCAGGGGGTGTGCGCTACCGTGCGGGCTTCTCGGCGCTGCACGCGGAAGACCTGGCACAGGCCCTTGCGGTGGAGCTTTCGGATCCCGAGCGCATCATCCCGGGCGGCTTCCTGTACATGACCGACGTCATTTTCTCGCCCCATTGGTCGGAGCGCATCGGTGCCCTGTTCGCCGGGCGCTTCCAGCACGAGGCGCCCGACATGGTGCTGACCATGGAGACGAAGGGGATCCCGCTTGCCCTGATGACGGCACGTTCGCTCGGCGTACCGCTTGCGGTGGCGAGACGGGAGAGCCGCGTCACCGAGGGCCCGGCGATCGGACTCAACTATGTATCGTCCTCGGGGCGCATCGGCACCATGTCGTTGCCGCGCCGCGCCCTTCCCGCGGGCAGCCGTGTGCTGGTGGTGGACGACTTCCTCAAGGGCGGCAGCACCGTGCGCGGACTCGTCGAGCTCTGCCAGGAGATCGGAGCCGCCTGCGTCGGCATCGCATCGCTCTGCGAGACCCCGTCCCAGGACAAGTACCTGCCGGCGCCGCAGTTCAGCGTGCTGAGGCTCGACGCGGTCGACGAGCACCAGCGCCTGGTACGCCTGGGCCCGTCGGAGTCTTTCCAGCTCTATCTCGAGGAGGCTCGTCACCATGCCTGAGGGGATCCGCCCCGTCGTCCTGGCGGCCGGCAAAGGCACCCGGATGCGCTCCGACCTGCCCAAGGCGCTGCACCGCCTGGCCGGCAGGCCCATGCTGGGCCACGTCCTGGACGCGCTCGAGGCCGCAGGCCTCCAAAAACCGCTCTGCGTCGTGGGCTACGGCGGGGAGCTCATCGAGGAGTACCTCGGGGAGCGCGCGGACGTGGTGTGGCAGAAGGAGCAGCTCGGCACGGGCGATGCCGTGCGCACCGCTCTGGGAGCCCTGCCGGACGCCGGGTGGGTCCTCGTCGTGAACGGCGACCTCCCGTTGCTGCAAGGCGACACGCTGAAGGACCTCGTCGCGCAGAGCGGACCCCTGGGGGGACTGCTTGCGGCGGAGGTCGCGCTTCCCGCCGGATTCGGCCGGATCGAGCGGACGCAGGCGGGCGGCCTCGGGCGGATCGTCGAGGATGCCGACTGCGACGAACGGCAGCGGGCCATCCGCGAGATCAACGTCGGAGCGTACCTGCTGCCGCTCCGCCCTCTGCGTGAGGCGATCGCTCGGTTGGGCAAGGAGAATGCCCAGGGCGAGATCTACTTCGTCGACGCCGTCACGGACCTCGCCACGCAGGGGCGGGTCGCGGTCGTGGACGCGCCGGCCGAAGAGGCCGCACAGGTGAACGACCGGCGCGAGCTCGCGCTCGCCGAGGCGGCGCTGCGGCGCCGCCAGGTGGAGCGCCTGATGCAGAACGGCGTCACGGTGCTGGATCCCGCGACGACCTATGTCGACGCGACCGTCGAAGTCGGGCGCGACAGCGTGCTGCACCCCTTCACGTTCCTCGAAGGCGAGACCAGGATCGGCGAAGGCTGCGAGATCGGGCCCCAGGTGCGGCTGCTCGATTCCATGCTCGGCGACGCCTGCAAGGTCAGTTTCTCGGTCGTCGAGGAGACGCAGCTCGGCGACGGCACTGCCTGCGGCCCGTTCACACATCTCAGGCCAGGCACGCGGACAGGCAAGCAGGTGTCGATCGGGAATTTCGTCGAAATGAAGGGTGTCGAGGTCGGTGACCAGACGAAGGTCCGCCACCACAGCTACCTCGGCGACGCGGCGATCGGCCGGCGGGTGAACATCGGAGCCGGCACGGTGATCGTCAACTACGACGGGCGCCGCAAGCACTTCACGCGCATCGGCGACGGAGCGTTCATCGGCTGCAACGCGAATCTCATCTCACCTGTCGACATAGGCCGCGAAGGCTATGTCGCCGCCGGTTCGACCATCAACCAGAACGTGCCGGACGAAGCCCTTGCGATAGCGCGCGAACGGCAGCGCAACATCGAAGGCTGGGTCGCCCGGCGTCGATCGCGGGAGGAGTAAGGTAGCAGTGGGATACCGTGAAGGTGAACTGAAGATCTTCTCCGGCAGCGCCAACCCGGCGCTGGCCCAAGCGATCGCGCAGCAGATCGGCATGCAGCTGGGGGACATGCAGATCGGCCGTTTCTCGAACGGCGAGGTGCGGGTCATGATTCGCGACAACGTACGCGGCTGCGACGTCTTCGTGATCCAGCCCACCTGCGACCCCGTGAACGAGAACATGATGGAGCTCCTGGTGATGCTCGACGCCTTCCGCCGCGCCTCGCCGCAGCGCGTGACCGCCGTCATCCCCTTCTACGGCTATGCCCGACAGGACCGCAAGACGTCCGGCCGCGAGCCGATCACGGCCAAGCTTGTGGCGAACCTGCTGACGACCGCCGGCGCGGACCGCATCCTGACGATGGACCTGCACGCGCCGCAGATCCAGGGTTTCTTCGACATCCCTCTCGACCATCTGCAGAGCGTGCCGATCCTCGCGAAATACTTCCGCGACCTGGGCCTGCGCGACGGCATCATTGTGGCGCCGGACGCCGGCGGCGGCAACCGCGCGCGCGATCTTGCCGAGAGGCTGGACATGCCCATCGGCTTCATCGACAAGCGCCGGCCGGAGCCGGGCGTGAGCGAGGTCACGCACGTCATCGGCAAGGTGCGCGATCGCAGCTGCATCATCGTCGACGACATGATCGACACTGGCGGCACGATCGCCGCCGCGTCCGTGGCGCTTCTCGAGCATGGTGCACGCGAGATCTACGTCGCCTGCACCCACCCGGTGCTGTCGGGGCCCGGCATGGCGCGCCTGCAGGCCGCGCCGATCCGCGAAGTGGTCGTGACAGACTCGATCCCCCTGCGCGCCGACGCCGGGGAGCGCTTCCGCGTGCTCTCCGTCGCGCCCCTCCTGGGCGAGGCCATCACGCGCATCCATGAGGACGAGTCGGTTTCGCTGCTCTTCCAATGAGCATCGGGCCACGGCTCCTCTGCGGGCTTGGCAACCCGGGACTCGAATACCACGGCACGCGGCACAACATCGGCTTTCGCGTGCTCGACAGCTTTGCGCGCGAAGAGCGCCTATCGTTCCGCCGCAGCCCGTACCAGGGATATCTTGCGAAGGGCAGCGGCGCGTCGCCGATCTACCTTCTCAAGCCCACGACCTTCATGAACCTCTCGGGCAGGTCGGTGCGCCAGGCCGTCCAGGCCCTCGGCCTGGCTCCAGAGGACATCCTCTGTATCTGCGACGATCTCGACCTGCCCGCCGGCCAGATCCGGCTGCGCGCCGAGGGCAGCGCGGGCGGGCACAATGGTCTCAAGTCGATCATCGCGGAGCTCGGCACCCAAGGCTTCGCGCGGTTGCGCGTCGGCATCGGCCGCCCGCCGGACGACGACGTCGTGCGCTTCGTGCTGGGCGCGGCCCGCGGCGACGACGCCATGCGGCTGGCCTGGGCCGCCGACCTTGCGGTGGAGTGTCTGCGCATGGCGGTGGCGGACGGCGTCGAGGCGGCCATGAACGCATTCAACGGCCGCGGCTATCCGGCATAGGTAGAGAGAAGCAGCGCCCCAGGGCGCCATGTTGGAGGGACGCGATTGGACCTGACGGCACTGTGGCACAGTGCCCCGGAGTACCGGGCGCTGCGCCAGGGCCTCAGCGGTGCGCCGGCGGAGCAGTTGGTGGTCGGCCTGCAGGGGGCGGAGCGCGCCTACCTGACGGCCGCGCTGTTGCGTGACCGTCCGGGACCTGCCCTCTGGCTGCTGCCGACGCCCCAAGCCGCCGAGCGGTTGCAGGCAGACCTCGGGACCCTCCTGCCCGAGCGCGAGGTACTCTACTACCCCGAGCGAGAGGTGCTGCCGTTCGAGGTGATCGCCGAGTCCACCGAGCGCATCGCCGCGCGGCTGCACGCGCAGTCCAGGCTGCTCGCGGGACGCGAGGTGGTGGTGGTGGCGTCGCTGGAAGCCGCCATCTCGCGCCTCACGCCGCCGGACGTGGCGCGTGGCGCGGCGCTGAGGCTGGAGGCCGGTCGGCGCCTCGACCTGCGCAAGGTGGAGGCGATGCTCGCAGGTCTCGGCTACGTGCGGGAACAGCGGGTGGACGCACCGGGGCAGTTCGCCGTGCGCGGCAGCATCCTTGACGTCTTCGGACTCGGTGAGGACGCGCCGGTGCGCGTCGACCTCTTCGACGACGAGATCGAGAGCCTGCGTGCGTTCGATCCGGAGACGCAGCGCTCCCTCGGCCCCGTCGCGGAGATCGTCGTCGGGCCGGCGAGCGAACTCGTCCTCACGCAGGCGGTGGCCCAGCAAGGCCTGGCGCTGATCCGGCGCGAGCTGGCGCTCCAGATCGCGCGCCTGCGCCGTTCGGAGCGGCTCGACATCGCCGCGCGCCTCGAGGAGCGCATCGGCCACGTCGTGGAGACGTGGGGCGGCATGCCCGCGGGACAGGGCGCGGAGCGCTTCCAGGCGTTCTTCTATGGCGACGGGGCGAGCCTGATCGACTACCTCCCCGATGACGGCCTCGTACTGATCTCAGATCCGGATCGCGCATGGGAGGCGGCGCGTGCCGCGCACCGCCTGGCGCAGGACCGCTCGCTCGCCCTGCTGGGCGAAGGGGCCATCCTGCCGCGCCAGGGCGAGGTGCTGGTGCCCGAGGCGGACGCCGAGGCTGCGATCCGGCGCCGCCACCGCATCGCCTTCACCATTCTCGCTAGGCGCATCGGTCACTCCACCCTCGGCAGCGTCGTCTCGATCGCGTCGCGGCCCGTGGAGAACTTCCAGGGCCAGTGGCCGCTCTTCCTGAAGGAACTCGAACGCCACCGCGACGGCGGCTACCGCGTCGTACTGCTCGCCTCGACTTCCGAGCGCCAGGAGCGCCTTCGCAAGGAACTCCTGAAGGCTGGCGTGCAGCCGAGGGATGGCTCCCTGCGCGAATCCCCGGAGCCGGGCGAGGTGCTCATCGTGCCGGCCGCCCTGCAGAGCGGCTTCCACCTGCCTGGGATCGCGCTCTGGCTCCTGAGCGATGGCGAGATCTTCGGCCGGGAGAAGCGCCGCGCCGCGCGGCCGCGCGCGGCCGAGGAAGGCCAGAAGCGCCTCAGGAGCACCGCGGAGCTGAGGCCCGGCGACTTCGTCGTCCACGTGCACCACGGCATCGGCCGCTATCTCGGCATGCGGGCGATGGAGATCGAAGGGGTGCGCAAGGAGTACCTCCACCTCAGCTATGCGCAGGGCGACAAGCTGTACGTGCCGGTCGAGCAGATCGACCTCGTCCAGAAGTATGTCGGGCAGGAGGGACACGAGCCGCGGCTTTACCGGCTCGGCGGCAGTGACTGGCACAAGGTGAAGGCGCGCGTCAAGACCTCCGTGCAGGAGATGGCGGCGGAGCTGCTCGCCATCTACGCCCGCCGCGAGGCGACGCCCGGGCACGCCTTCGCACCAGACGGCGAGTGGATGCAGAAGCTTGAGGATGCCTTCCCCTACGAGGAGACACCGGATCAGCGCCGGGCGATCGAAGAGGTGAAACGGGACCTCGAACGCCCCCGGCCGATGGACAGACTGCTCTGCGGCGACGTCGGCTACGGCAAGACGGAGGTTGCGGTGCGCGCTGCGTTCAAGGCGGCACTCGACGGGCGGCAGGTGGCGGTGCTGGTGCCGACGACGATCCTGGCGCAGCAGCACTTCAACACGTTTCAGCAGCGGTTTGCGGGCTTCCCGGTCGAGGTGGAGCTCCTCTCGCGGTTCCGCAGCCCGAAGGAACAGCATGACGTCCTGAGGCGCCTGAGGCGCGGCAGCATCGACGTGCTGATCGGGACGCACCGGCTCCTGGCGCAGGACGTGCAGTTCCACGACCTCGGTCTCGTCGTGGTCGACGAGGAACAGCGCTTCGGCGTGCGCCACAAGGAACGGCTCAAGGCCCTGCGCACCAGCGTCGACGTCCTCACGCTCACGGCGACGCCGATCCCGCGCACCCTGCACATGGGGCTCGTCGGCCTGCGCGACCTCTCGACGATCGATACGCCGCCGGAGGACCGCTTCCCGGTCCAGACCTACGTCGTCGAGTGGGGCGAGGAGCTCGTCCAGGACGCACTGCGGCGCGAGATCGGCCGCGGTGGGCAGGTCTTCTACGTACACAACCGCGTGCAGACGATCGAGGCGGCACAGCTCATGCTGCAGCGCCTCGTCCCAGAGGCGAGGATCGCCGTCGGCCACGGGCAGATGCCGGAGCACCTCCTGGAGCAGACGATGCAGCGCTTCCTGGACGGTGAGTTCGACGTGCTCCTTTCGACGACGATCATCGAGTCCGGGCTCGACATGCCGCGAGTCAACACCCTGATCGTCGAGGACGCCGACCGGCTCGGCCTGTCGCAGCTCTATCAGCTGCGGGGCCGCATCGGCCGCTCCAACCGCCTCGCCTACGCCTACTTCACCTACCGCCGCGACCAGGTGCTCTCGGAGGTGGCGGAGAAGCGGCTCGAGGCCATCCGCGAGTTCACAGAGTTCGGCGCCGGTTTCAAGCTCGCCATGCGCGACCTGGAGATCCGCGGGGCGGGCAACCTCCTGGGCGCGGAGCAGCACGGGTTCATCGTGGACGTCGGTTTCGACCTCTACAGCCAGATGCTCGAGGAGGCCGTGCGCGAGCTCAAGGGCGAGGTCACCGCGGAACATCATCTGCCGTCCCTCGATCTGCCCGTGGACGCGTTCGTGCCGGCGGACTACGTGCAGGATCCCAGCCAGAAGATCGAGATCTACAAGCGCCTGGCGGCCACCCAGGACCCGGCGGAGGTGCAGGATCTCCTCGCGGAGGTGGAGGACCGCTTCGGGGAGCTTCCCCAGCCTGTGGAGAGCCTGTTCCGCGTCGCCAGCATCCGCTTGCGCGGCGAGGAGCTCGGCGTGAGCGGCATCCGCAAGGAACGCGGCGAGGTCGTCCTGAGTCTCAGAACTCTCGGCGCCGTCTCGCGCGACCGCCTGAAGGAACTGCCGGTCCGCTACCGCGGCCGCGCTACGGTCTTCGCCGGACAGAGCCCCTACGTCGCGCTCCGCTTGGTGGGGGCGACCGGTCCTGAGATGCTTGCGGCGATCGAGGAGCTCTTCGACTTCCTGCGTCCGACCCAGGCGACCGCCTGAAGCGATTTGTCGGATCTTGTCGCCACAACCCCCGCAAACCGCGGACGGGACCACGAAGGATATGAGCAAGTTGCCGACCGGCCTCCTGTGCAGGGGGACGGGCCTTAGGCGTTGCCTGTAGGTCCTGGAAAAATCCTGCATACCGCGAAGAGGGGCTAAATATACTACGGTTGGCAAAACTACCGGCCGAGGGGGGAGCAGGGTGAAGGCTACCGGAATCGTGCGCCGCATCGACGATCTCGGCCGTGTGGTGATTCCTAAGGAGATACGCAGGACCTTGCGGATCCGCGATGGCGACCCGCTCGAGATCTTCGTGGATCGCGACGGCGAGGTGATCCTCAAGAAGTACTCCCCGATCGGCGAGCTGGGAGAGTTCGCCAAGGAGTACGCGGACTCTCTGAGCGAGGCGGTCGGGCACATCGCCGTGATCGCTGACCGCGACGCAGTCATCGCCGTCGCCGGTGCACCGAAGAAGGAGTTCCTCAACAAGGCGGTAGGTTCCCTGACCGAGCGCTGCATGGAGGACCGGCAGGTCTACATCGGGCCGAGGGCGGGGGAGAAGCCGAAGGGTGCCCTGATCGGCGACGACGACGACGACACGCGCTTCACTTCCATGGTGGTCGCGCCGATCATCGCGGAAGGCGACCCGATCGGCGCTGTCATCCTCTGCACCAAGGAACCGAATGTGCAGATGGGCGACATGGAGCGCAAGCTGGCCGAGACGGCGGCAAGCTTCCTCGGCAAGCAGATGGAGCAGTAGGCCCGAAGGCATGAACATGGCGAGGGCCGCGCGATGCGCGGCCCTCGCTGCATGTCCCGCGGGATCGGCAGGGAAGGGAGATGCCGTCTCAGGCGTCCTTCGCCGCCCACTCCTGCTGCCGGAGCTCGACGCGGCGGATCTTGCCGGAGCTCGTCTTGGGCAGCGCATCCACGAATGCGATCTTGCGCGGGTACTTGTAGGGGGCCGTCACGCGCTTGCAGTGCTCCTGCAGCTCCCTGGCGAGCTCGGGTGAGCCCGAAAACCCTGCGCGCAGCGTGATGAACGCCTTCACGACCTCGCCGCGGTCGGGATCCGGCGAACTGACGACCGCGGCCTCGAGCACAGCCGGATGCTCGACGAGCGCGCTCTCGACCTCGAACGGACCGATGCGGTAGCCGGACGAGATGATGATGTCGTCGGCACGGCCGACGAACCAGAAGTAGCCGTCGTCGTCGCGGTAGGCGCGATCGCCGGTGACGTAGTACGGGCCGCGGCGCGTGGCGAGGGTCGCCGCCTCGGCGTGCCAGTAGCCCGCGAACAGCGAAGGGGCATCGTCGCGCACCGCGACGTCCCCCACCTCGCCGGGTTCCGTCTCGGCGCCGGAACCATCCAGCACCGCGACATCGTGCCCCGGCGTCGGCAGGCCCATCGAACCCGGGCGCACTGGCAACTGCGGATGATTCGCGACGAGGCAGACCGTCTCCGTCTGGCCGTAGCCGTCGCGGATCGTCACCCCCGTGGCCTCGCGCCAGAGTCGGATCACCTCTGGGTTCAGGGGCTCGCCCGCGGCGACCGCCGTGCGCACGCGGCCGAGGTCGTAGCGGGAGAGGTCCTCCTTGACGAGCAGGCGGAATTCGGTGGGCGGAGCGCAGAGCGCCGTGATGCCCTGCTGCTGCAGGATCTCGAGGTGGCGCCGGGGCTCGAAGCGTCCCTGGTACATGAAGGTGGGCACGCCCAGCTCCCAGGGTCCGAAGAGGACGGACCAGGCGGCTTTCGCCCAGCCGGTGGCCGATGTGGACCAGAAGAGATCGTCCGGCGTGATGCCGAGCCAGTAGCGGGCGGTGACGCGGTGGCCGATCGCGTAGCGGTGGAGGTGCAGCACGGCCTTCGGCTCGCCGGTGGTGCCCGACGTGTAGTAGCAGAGGGCGGGCTCGTCGCTGCGGGTGCGGACGGAGGGAGATCCCGAGGGAACGTTCCGCATCTCCGCGTCGAGCCACCTGAAGCCCTGACGCTCCCCCCCGACGACGTAGCGCAGATCCGGCGCCTCGTCGCCGAGCTCCTCGACGACGCTCGCGAGGTCGGGGGTGGTCACGATCGCCTTGGCCCCTGAATGCCTGGTGCGATACGCGAGGTCGCGCGGGCGCAGCATCTCGGAGCAGGGAATCGCAACGGCGCCGATCTTGAGCACTGCGACCATCGTCTGGTGCCAGGCCGGGAGCTTGGGCAGGACGATGAGCACGCCGTCTCCCCGGCCGACGCCGTCCCGGCGCAGCACGTGGCCGATGGCGTCGGAGGCCTCGGCGATCTGCCGGAAGGAGTACTCCTCCACGCCGCCGTCGTGGGCCATGAAGCGCAGTGCCCTTCGCCCGTCCTGCGCCAGCCGGTCGACGACGTCGGTGCCGAAGTTGTAGACCTCGGGGATGTCCCAGTGAAACGCCGTGTAGTCCTCCTTGTAGCTCGCCGTGGCAGCCACCTCCCGTCATCGTTTGCCAGGGATTCGCAATCCGGTGGCGAAGACCTGCGGGACATATGGATGATCCGTGTGGCCGTACGTGACGCGGTCGAATGGCCGAACCGCCGGACAGCGAGGGAGGCCGTCGCGTGATCCATGCCGTGGAGGAGAAGCTCCGCCCCGAGGCGCTTGAGACTCTGCAGGCGGAGCGCCTGCGCGCGACCGTGCGCCGTGCCTGCGAGCGGGTCCCCTTCCACAGAACGTCCCTTGATGCGACCGGCGTGGATCCCGCGGACATCCGCGGCATTTCCGATCTCGGGCACCTACCGTTCACGCACACGTCTGGCCTGCGCAGGCACTATCCCTTCGGCCTGCATCAGGTTGCGGAACGCCTGGGTCTCACCGTCGTGCCTGCCTCGGGCGGTGCCACGGCACGCCAGGCCCGGCTCATCCTGAATTTCGGCGCCGACGGCATCGCCTGGCGCTGCTCGGGCATGAAGGACTCGCGCCCCACTATCTCATCCGCGTCCACCGCGTACGCCACCTCGACGTTTGCAGGTGGAGGCGCTGCCGGAGATCTCCTGGGCGGACGAGCCGGGCGGTGAGGCGGCGAGAGCGCTCGCTGAGGAACTGCAGTGGGCGATACGGGACGAGATCGGTCTGCACGCCCGCGTCATCCTCTTGAGACTGGGCAGCCTGCCGCGCAGCGAGGGCAAGGCGGTGCGCGTCGAGGACCTGCGTCGGGAGTAAGATGAAAAGGAAAGGGAGAGCGATCACAGTGGTACAGCTCATCGCGCTCTACAGGCCGCCCGAGGATAAGGAAGCCTTCCTGCTCCGCTACCGCACGGAACACCTGCCGCTCGCGGCCCGGATGCCGGGGCTCCTCGGCATGGCGGCTGGGCCGGTGGAGGGGCTCGGTGTGGACCTTCCGTACTGGTACATGGCCACGCTCGACTTTCCGGACCGCGAAACGCTCATGGCGAGCCAGCGATCCCAGGAGAGCCGTGCGGCGCTCAAGGCGCTCATGGCCTTCGCCCAGGGCCTCGTCGACTTCGCCGTGCGGGAGGTCGAGGCATGACCGGGCGCATCGACGCGGGCAGCGAGCCGCTGGTCCTTGTGGAGCGGCGGCCGCCGATCGCGATGGTCACGCTGAATCGGCCAGCCGTGCGCAACGCCCTGTCCTTCGCCCTGATGGAGGCCCTTGCAGAGGCCATCGCGGACCTCGACCGGGACACCGAGGTGCGGGCGATCGTGCTGACGGGCCAGGGAGGCGTCTTCGCCGCGGGGGCCGACATCGCCGAGCTGGCCGCGTACGGACCTGTGGACCTCCTGCGGGAGGACAGGCTCTCGCTCTGGCAGCGCCTGCGGGCGACGAAGCGGCCGGTCGTCGCGGCGGTGGAGGGACTCGCGCTTGGCGGCGGCATGGAGCTCGCCATGCTCTCGGACATGATCGTCGCCGGAGAAGGCGCGCGTTTCGGCCAGCCGGAGATCCGGCTCGGCATCATGCCCGGCGCGGGCGGGACGCAGCTCCTGACGCGCGCCTTGGGCAAGTGGCGGGCGATGGAGATGGTGCTGGCGGGAAGGCTCCTCACAGGGCGCGAGCTCTACGAGGCAGGCCTCGTCACGCGCGTCGTGCCGGACGGCCAGGCTCTCCCCGAGGCTGAGCGCCTGGCGCGGGAGGTCGCGGCGATGGCGCCGCTCGCGGTGCAGCTCGCGAAAGAGGCCGTGCAGGCGGCCTTCATGACGGGGCTCGAGGAGGGACTTGCGCTGGAGCGCAAGAATTTCTACCTGTTGTCTGCCACGGAAGACCGCGGGGAAGGCATGCGGGCATTCCTCGAGAAGCGTGACGCCCGCTGGCAGGGGAAGTAGGCATGGAGAGCTACGAGACGTTGCTGGTGCACGAAGAGGACGGCGTCCAGGAGATCAGGATGAATCGGCCCCAGGTGCTCAACGCCCTGAACCGCACCCTCAAGCTGGAGCTGCAGGCGGCGGTGAAGTCTGCGGGGCGGCGGGCCGACGTACGGGTGGTGCTGCTCTCGGCCGAAGGCAGGGGCTTCTGTTCCGGACAGGACCTGAACGACGAGGAGACGGACGGCAGGCGGTCCATCGGCGAGTCCCTGCGCACGCTCTACAACCCGCTCGTCGAGGCCATGCTCGGCATGCCGAAGCCGATCGTCGCCCAGGTGCAGGGCGTGGCGGCCGGGGCCGGCATGAGCCTCGCCCTCGCGGCGGACATGCGGCTTGCGGGCGAGTCTGCGCGCTTTGTGGCCGCGTTCTCGCGCATCGGACTGGTGCCGGACTCCGGGCTCTCCTACATGCTGCCGCGCCTTGTCGGGCTCGGGCGCGCCATGGAGATGACGATGCTGGCGGAGCCGATCGAGGCACCCGAGGCCCTTGCCATTGGCCTGTGCAACCACGTCTATCCGGACGAGGAGCTCTCAGGGGCGGCATGGGCCTTCTGCAGGCGGCTGGCGGACGGACCCGCGCGCGCGCTCGGCCTGACGAAGAAGGCTCTGCAGCGCGGTGTCGAGCTGCCCATGCGCGAAGCCCTGCAGTACGAGGCGGCGCTGCAGGAGCTTGCCGGACACGCCGGGGAATACGTTGAAGGAGTGGCCGCATTCAAGGAAAAGCGCAGGCCGGTCTACAGGTCCAAGGTCTGAGGAACGGCCGTCACGGAGGAGGTCCTCGCGGTTGGTGCTTCCGAACCCGAGCTTTGAGAGCGTCGGCATCGTTGGCGCCGGCACCATGGGGCAGGGAATCGCGCAGATCATCGCGCAGGCAGGAGTGCCTGTGCGCATCTACGACAAGGGACCCGGCAGGGCCCAGGAAGCGGCCAAGCAGGCGTCTGCCGGGATCGAGCGACAGGTGCAGAAGGGCCGCCTGGGCGCGGAGGACGCCCTGGAGGCACATCGGTGCCTCATCCCGGTCGAGTCGCTGAAGGAGCTCGGGCCATCCGCGCTCGTGATCGAGGCGGTGGTCGAGAACATGGGCGTGAAGCAGCAGATCTTCCGCGATCTGCGCGACATCACGGCGGGTGTGCTTGCGAGCAATACGAGCTCGCTGTCGATCACGGCGCTGGCCGCAGCCTCAGGTGCGCCGGAGCGCATGCTCGGCATGCACTTCTTCAACCCTGTGCCGGCGATGCGCCTCGTCGAGGTGGTGCGCCACGACGACCTGGACGAGAAGGTGCTCCGCCAGGTGCTCGGCTTCGTCGGCGAGCTCGGCAAGGAGGCGGCGCTCTGCCAGGACACGCCCGGCTTCGTCGTGAACCGCGTCGCGCGGCCGTTCTACGGCGAGGCGCTGCGCATGCTCGGCGAGCGGCTCGAGGAACCCTCGGACCTTGACCGGGCGCTGCGGGACGGTGGCTTCCCGATGGGCCCGTGCGAGCTCTTGGACCTGATCGGTCTCGACGTCAACCTGAACGTCACGGAAGCCATGTTCCACGCCTACTACGGCGAGCCGCGCTACCGCCCGCATCCCTTGCAGGCGCGCATGGTGGCGGCCGGACGCCTCGGCCGCAAGACCGGCAGGGGGTTCTACGCGTATGAGCAGCCCTGAGATCGTCGTCTCCGGCGAGTCGGTTCTCGGCCTCGAACTTGCGACGCTTGCCCAGGAGCGGGGCCTTGGCGTGCGCTACCTGAGGCCCGGACGCATCGCGCCGCTCCTGCCGCCTGGGATGCGTATCCTGCACGACCCGTCCGAAGCCGCGGATACGGAAACCGTGTTCGTGACCTCGGTCCACCCGCGGCGCTCGTTCATCGCGGGGCTGCAGTTCCTCGAGACGCAGATCTCTCCGGAAACGGCCATCGTCGCGTCCGGATTCAGCGCGGGACCGACCTCGCTCGGCGCGTACCTGCGCCATCCCGGAAGAGTCTTCGCGATCGGGGCCGTGCCCCCGCTCGAGCGCATGCGCGGGGTCGCCGTGGCGCACGGCCTGCTCAGCCACGAGCGGACCTACGACCGGGTCCTGTCCCTCGCACAGGACCTCTTCGGCCAGAGCTACCCAGGCCCGGATGCGCCGGGCATGACACTGCCGCGCGTTGTCGTGACGCTGGTGAACGAGGCGGCCTTTGCCCTCGGGGAAGGTGTCGCCCAGGCTCCGGACATCGACCGCGCCATGCTGCTCGGCGTCAATTATCCCGAGGGACCCTTGGCCTGGGGCGACCGCATCGGCCTGGACGAGGTCCTGGGCGGCCTCCTGTCGCTCTACGACCATTACGGCGAGAACCGCTACCGCCCTGCGCCGGTCCTGCGCCGGCTGGTTCAGGCCGGCTTCACGGGGAGGTGGCAGGGCAGGGGCTTCTACACCTACGCGGGTCCCGGCATCCACAGCTGAGCCGAGGCATCGCCGATCGGCTCCGGTCGTCGTGAGGGCGGCTCGCGGCGGGTGGATCGGGCGGTCGGGACGCCAGGCAGCCCCATCGTCTTGCGAGAAGGCGCACGGGCGGACGAGCCCGAGCAGGCAGAACGGCAGGGCGGGGCGAACCTCGCCTGTCGGGCAGGTGATCCGGGCAGCTCCCGGTGCCGGGCGGTCGCGTGGCGACGCATGGCCGCCGCACGGGCCGGCATGCCCAGGCTGCCGTTCGGTCGCAGGGAGTCCGGATGCGGCCGCAATCCCGTGTTCGTACATTATTGGAGCTCGATACGAAGGAGAGGTCGGTCTGGATCCACGCGGGGGAGAAGCGGTCAATCCGTTCGGTTCGGAAAGAACGAAGGAGGCCCCTCGATGGACATCTTCCGCGCCATGGCCGAGAACGGCCACGAACAGCTGATCTTCAACTACGACAGGACGTCCGGCCTCAGGATGATCATCGCACTGCACGACACGACCCTCGGCCCCGGTCTCGGCGGCATGCGCAACTGGCACTACGACAGCGAGGACGATGCGGTCGCCGACGCCCTCAGGCTTTCGCGCGGCATGACCTACAAGAACGCCTTCGCCGGCATCGACTTCGGAGGCTCGAAGTGCGTCATCTTCAATGATCCCGACGAGAAGAGCGACCTTCTGCTGCGGGCTGCGGGCCGCTTCGTCGAGATGCTTGGCGGCCGCATCTACACGGGTGAGGACGTCGGCCTGACACCGGACGACGTCGAGGTGATGGCCCAGTCGACCCGCTACCTCGTCGGCCGCCCGCACAAGAGCGGAGACCCGTCGAAGGCGGCGGCGCTCGGCACCTACGCCTCGATCCGCGCCAGCCTCGAGCACGTCTTCGGCGAGGCCGACCCGAAGGGCCGCCGCATCGCCATCCAGGGCGCAGGCAACGTCGGCTCGGACCTTGCGCGTCGCCTGGCCGCAGACGGCGCGGAGCTCGTCATCTGCGACGTCCGCCCCGAGCGCGCGCAAAGCGCGGCGGCCGCCACGGGCGCGAAGGTGGTGGCGCCCGACGCCATCTACGACGTGGAGTGCGACGTCTTCTCGCCCTGCGCGCTCGGTCTCTCCGTGAGCCCCGATACCATCGGGCGGCTGCATACGCGGATCATCTGCGGATCGGCCAACAACCAGCTTGCGATTCCAGAGATGGCCGACGAGCTGCGGCGCCGCGGCATCCTCTACGCACCGGACTTCATCGTCAATGGCGGAGGCATCGTCAACATCGCCGACGAGTTCGAGGAAGGCGGGTACAACCATGCGCGCGCCTTCGCGCGCGTCGAGCGCATCGGCGAGCGTCTGCGCCAGGTCTTCCTGCGCGCGGAGGCGGAAGGCGTGACGACCGAAGTGGCGGCGGAACGCATCGCGGAAGACCGCATTTCGGCCCTCGCGCAGCAACAGCGCCATTTCGTGCCTCGACGCGACTGATCGCATCAGGGCGCGGCATGGCTCTGGATGTCGACCGGGAGGGGAATCCCTCCGCCCGGAAGGCTGGATAGGCCCGATTCCCAGATCTCATGTTTCGGGGACGCGGCATCCGCGTTCACGCGGGTCGTCGGATCCCCCTTGACGCCGATCATGTCCTCGGGCTGGGACTCCTGGGGTACGACCTGTGCCTGCAACTCCTGGATGCCGAGGCCGAACACATGCCGGGTTGCAAGGTCCTCGCACGGTGCAGAGGCACAAGACATCAAGAGCGATCCAAGGCCAAGATGATCAGGCCTAGGATCGCTCTTCATAGAAGGATGATGGCTTGTAGGAAGCGACGGTTACCCCTGGGGCTCGTCGCCGCCGTGCTCCGCCTCGAAGCGGGCGATGAAGGCGGCTGCCTCCGAGCGCCTGGCGAGGCCGAGCTTCTGCAGGATGTTCGAGACGTAGTGCTTGACGGTCTTGTCGCTCAGGTAGACTTCCTTCGCGATCTCCTTGTTCGTCTTGCCGTCGGCGATCAGGTGCAGGATGCGACGCTCCTGCGGCGTGAGCGACGAGATCGGGTCGTCCGGCCGTGTCGTCGTCTGGCCGCGCAGGCGCTCGAGCACCCGGCCAGCAACCAGCGGGTCGAACAGCGAGCCGCCGCGTGCCACGGTCGTCACGGCCTCGACGACGACACGGCCACGTGTCTGCTTGAGGATGTATCCTGAGGCACCGGCCATGATCGAGGCGAAGAGCGCCTCGTCGTCGGAGTACGACGTAAGCATGATGACGCGCGTGTCCGGCAGCTCGGAACGGATCTCGCGGCACGCCTCGACGCCGCTTCCGTCACCCAGGCGCACATCCATCACGACGACGTCGGGCTGCTCCTGGCGAACAACATCCAACGCCTCCGCAACGCTGCCCGCCTGACCGACCACCTTGACTTCCGGGTGGCTCTCAAAGAGGGAACTGAGTCCCATGCGGACAACCTCGTGATCGTCCACGATCACCAGTCGGATCTCTTGAGCCATCTACTCTGCGTCCTCCTCTACGAGGGAATTCTCTTCCGGCTTGAATCGCACCTGCACTGTCGTCCCCTTGCCGTGCGCCGAGAAGACCTGCAGATCGCCGTGCTGCTGGCGCGCGCGGATGCGCATGTTGCGCAGTCCGTGGTGGGACTCGTCGAACTCCTGTTGGGCATCGAAGCCCTCGCCGTCGTCGCGGAACTGGATCAGGACACTTCCACCCGGTTCGTTGCCGACGGTGACCAGGATCTTGTGCGGGTGGGCGTGCCGGGCGGCGTTCGAGAAGACCTCGCGCGCGATGTGCCACAGTGCAGCCGTCTGATCGCGCGACAGGTGCTGCCAGGCGTCCGTCTGCATGTCGACGCGGGTGATCGGCTGCACGCCGATCTGCGTCGCGATCTGCATGAGTGCCTCAGGCAGCGTCAGTCCTGGCGTCTCGGACCGGAGATCGAAGATGTAGTGGCGGATGTTGTCAATGGTCTGGTTCAGTTGATCGGCTGCCCGGTCGAGCCTGTCGCGCGCCGACGCGTTCGACTCCTCACCGAGCATCGCGATCACGGATTCCAGCATGAGGCCGATGGCATAGAGCTGCTGGATCGTGCCGTCGTGCAGGTCCATGCCGATGCGCTGGCGTTCCTCGACGACGGCTAGGCGCTGCACTTGCTGGTAGAGGCGGGCGTTCGTCAGCGCAACGGCTGCGTGCGCGGCGAACAGTTCGGCCATCTCCCGATCGGCATCATCAAACGCTTGTCCGGATTCCTTGTCGGCGATGTACAAGTGGCCGATGGCCTTGCCCTGGTAGGTAACGGGCATCGAGAGGAAGTTGCCGTCCTTTCGGTCCAGCGACAGGTGCTGCGCGCCGTGGCTCTGATCCTGTCTGCTGTAGATGAACCGCTGCGTCTGGCCGTCTTCGCCGAACACGCCGAGCGCTGCATAGCGTGCCCGGATGATCTGGCGCGAGAGGTCGACCACGCGCTGCAGCAGACGGTCGAGAGCGAGGTCCGAGGCCAGTGCGAGACCTGCCTCCTGCACCGCCTGAAGGCGGTCGCGACCAGCCGAAGCGTCAGCGTACAGCTTGGCGAGGTCACGCTGGAGGCGATCGAACACACCGATCACGAACGTCGAGAAGATCAGCGCGAGCACAACGAGGATCGATGTTTCAACGATCCACCCCGACTGCCCGGGTAGCAGGCGGTCGATGACCAGATGGCGGAACAGGCCCAGAAGGATCAGTCCCACCACCGGAACGACCGTGGCCAGCCAGCGCACGCGCCGCAGGATGGACACCTCCCTTAGTGCAGCATACCGCAGAGTGGGCCATTGTGCATGGGCCACGTGTCGAACGAAGTCGTCCAAGAGTCGGCAGGAATGACGCCCGTACTGACGAATAGGCTCGTGCTACTAGATGTTGTTCACTTGTTGGCCCATGCCACAACATGTTGTGTTTGGGTCACGGTGTAGGCAGCGCAGCGCAGGCAGACGCTGGGGGAGCGCCCTGCCGAGTACGGTCGAGGAGGCGACGAGTTGCGCACCGAAAAGGGCCTGGGACGTCAGGGACTGGCCATCCAGCGCATCTACACGCGCGCGGGCGAGGATCCATACGCGACCATCGCGTGGACACGCCGGACCTCGCGCATCACGGATCCGAACGGCAAAGTGATCTTCGAGTTGAAGGATGCCGAGATCCCTGCCGACTGGTCGCAGGTGGCGGCCGACATCATGGTGTCGAAGTACTTCCGCAAGGCGGGCGTGCCGCAGGTCGACGCTGCGGGCGAGCCGGTCGTGGACAAGGAGGGCCGGCCGGTCCTCGGCGGTGAGACGAGCGCGCGCCAGGTCGTGCACCGGCTGGCCGGCACGTGGCGCCATTACGCCGAGCGGCACGGCTATTTCGCCGCGCCGGACGACGCGCAGGCCTTCTATGACGAGCTCGTGTACATGCTGCTGCACCAGATCGCAGCGCCGAACTCCCCCCAGTGGTTCAACACCGGCCTCAACTGGGCCTATGGCATCAACGGCCCCGCACAGGGCCACTTCTACGTGGATCCGGACGACGGCGTCCTCAAGGAGTCCCAGGATGCCTACTCGCGGCCGCAGACGTCGGCCTGCTTCATCCAGTCGGTGCGCGACGACCTCGTCGGCCAGGGTGGCATCATGGACCTCTGGATGCGCGAGAGCCGCATCTTCAAGTACGGCTCCGGCACCGGAACCAACTTCTCGAACATCCGCGGCGAGGGCGAGACGCTCTCCGGCGGCGGTACCTCCTCGGGATTGATGTCGTTCCTGCGCATCGGTGACCGCGCCGCAGGCGCGATCAAGTCGGGCGGCACGACGCGCCGCGCGGCCAAGATGGTTGTCGTCAACGTCGACCATCCGGACATCGAGCAGTTCGTGGACTGGAAGATGGCCGAGGAGCGCAAGGTGGCGGCCCTGATCGCGGCCGGCTACTCGAGCGACTTCAACGGCGAGGCGTACGCGACCGTAGCCGGCCAGAACTCGAACAACTCGGTGCGGGTGACGAACGACTTCCTGACGGCCGTCGCCGAGGACAAGGATTGGAATCTCACCTGGCGCACCACGGGACAGGTAAAGAAGACGCTCAAGGCGCGCGAACTGTGGGACAAGGTCGCGCGCGCGGCCTGGGCCTGCGCCGACCCCGGCATCCAGTACGACACGACCACGAACGAGTGGCACACGGTGCCGCAGTCCGGGCGGATCAACGCCTCAAATCCCTGCGTCACCGGCGACACCCGCGTCGCAACCGCGTACGGCTGGCGGCGGATCGATGAGCTCGTGGGCGAGCATCCGCTCTTGAACATCGGCGGTGGCCAGGCCGTGGCGAAGTCGGTGTTCCCGACAGGCGTCAAGGACGCCTACCAGCTGCGCACCCAGGCCGGGTACTCCATCAAGGTCACGGCCGACCACCCCGTGTTCACGGTCAACCGTGGCGATGTGCCGGCGAGCGAACTGCGTCCGGGCGACGAGGTGGTGCTGCAGGGCGCCGGATTCGGCGCGCAGCACGTCGATCGCGAAATGGCGGAGATCGTCGGGCTCGCCCTCGGCGACGGCTGCGTCACGGAGACGAACGGCCAGCGGCGCGTCTACATCACCATGGCCCACGAAGAGCGCTCCGTGCTCGAGCCCTATGTCGACTACCTGAACGCCTTGAAGCCGGACAGGCCGATCAAGGGCGTCGTGACCACGGCGACATCGAGTCGCCTGGGCACGTCCGCGCAGGAAATCCTCCCGGAGATCGAGCGGTACGCCGTCCTCGACCAGGGCTCTGCCGCGAAGGCATTGCGGGAGGACGTGTTCTACCTCGACGAGGAGTCCCTCGCCGCCCTGCTGCGAGGTCTCTTCACCACCGACGGAACGGTTTCGAACTTCAAGGACAAGGGCCACTACGTCTCGCTCGACTCTACCTCTCTCACCATGCTTGAGCAGGTCCAGTTGCTGCTGCTGAACTTCGGCGTCAAGTCGAAGATCTACCGGAACCGTTTGGGCGGTCGGGATCACAAAATCCTTCCGGACGGCCATGGCGGCCTGCGCAGCTATCCCGTCCAGGAGATGCACAGCCTGCGTATTTCGCGGATGTCCCGCATGGTGTTCGAGCACAGGATCGGGTTCCTGCCCCGGAGCGCGAAGGCTGCTGAGCTGCGCCGGCTGAATGAGACGCGCGGGACCTACCAGGAGCGAACCACGACGGCCTTCGGCGGTGGCTTCACGGACAAATTCCATACGCTTGAGCCCATCGGACAAGAGCCGGTCTATGACCTCACGGAGCCCTTGACCGACCATTTCGTCGCATCCGGCATCGTCGTCCACAACTGCAGCGAGTACCTATTCATTGACGACTCGGCCTGTAACCTCGCCTCGCTCAACCTGATGAAGTTCTTCGATGTCGAGACGGCGTACTTCGATGTCGAGACCTTCCGTCACGCCACAAGGGTCTGGACGATCGTGCTCGAGATCTCCGTGCTGATGAGCCAGTTCCCGAGCGCCGAGATCGCGCAGGTGAGCTACGACTTCCGCACGCTGGGCCTCGGCTACGCGAACCTCGGTGCGCTGCTCATGGTCTCCGGCCTTCCATATGACTCCGACGCGGGCCGCGCGCTGGCCGCCGGCGTCACGGCCTTGATGACAGGCGAGGCCTACGCCACGTCCGCAGAGATGGCCAGGGCGCTGGGTGCCTTTAACGGCTTCGAGCTGAACCGAGCTGATATGCTCCGGGTCATCCGCAACCACCGCAGGGCCGCCTACGGCGCGCCGGACGAGCAGTATGAGGGTCTCCAGGTGGCGCCGCAGGGCCTTGACCAGGGGCTCTGCCCCCAGAACATCGTGGACGGTGCACACAGCGCATGGGACCGTGCGCTCACCGTCGGCGAGGAGTGGGGTTACCGCAACGCGCAGGTGTCGCTGCTGGCCCCGACAGGCACGATCGGCCTTCTCATGGACTGCGACACGACCGGTGTCGAGCCGGACTTCGCGCTCGTCAAGTTCAAGAAGCTGGCTGGCGGCGGCTACTTCAAGATCGTCAACCAGTCGGTGAAGCCGGCACTCGTCCACCTCGGCTACAAGCCGGAGGAGATCGAGGACATCCTCCGCTACGTGATGGGCAGCATGACGCTCAAGGGCGCGCCCGGCGTCTCCCGCGAGGCGCTCAAGGCAAAGGGCCTGACCGACGAGGAGATCGCACGGGTTGAGGATGCGCTGCCCGGCGTGTTCGAGCTCGGATACGCGCTCTCGCCGTGGGTGCTTGGCGACGCGACCCTCAGCCGCCTAGGCATCAAGCCCGAGGACCTGCACCGGCCCGGCTTCGACCTGGCCCGGAACCTCGGCTTTACGCGCGAGGAGATCCAGCAGGCCTCCGACTACGCCTGCGGGCTCCAGACGGTCGAGGGTGCGCCGAACCTTCGCGAAGAGGACCTCGAGGTCTTCGACTGCGCCAACCGCTGCGGCACCATCGGCCAGCGCTTCATCCACTACCTCGGCCACATCCGCATGATGGGCGCCGTGCAGCCATTCCTCTCCGGTGGCATCTCGAAGACGATCAACATGCCGAACGAAGCCTCTGTGGACGATGTCAAGCAGGCCTACTGGCAGAGTTGGCAGCTAGGGCTCAAGGCCATCGCGATCTACCGGGACGGCTCGAAGCTTTCCCAGCCCCTTTCCACCTCGACGGCCGAGAAGGCGGAGGAGAAGAGGGAGGAGCCGAAGGCGGCAGCCGTGCCGGCAGCGGTCGCGGCAGCCGGAGCCGCCTCCGCGGTGCGCAAGCGACGCCAGCTGCCTGCGAAGCGCTTCGGCTTCACCCAGGAGGCGCGCATCGCCGGGCACAAGCTCTACCTGCGCACCGGTGAATACGAGGACGGGACCTTGGGCGAGATCTTCATCGACATGCACAAGGAAGGCGCCTCGTTCCGCAGCCTCGTCAACATGTTCGCCATCGCGGTGTCCAAGGGGCTGCAGTATGGGGTGCCGCTCGACGAGTTCGTCGACACCTTCACCTTCACGCGTTTCGAGCCGCAAGGCATTGTGGAGGGACATCCCAACATCAAGCTCGCGACGTCCGTGATCGACTTCGTGTTCCGCGTGCTCGGCATGGAGTACCTCGGCCGAACCGACTTTGTCCAGGTCAAGCCAATCGACGACGGCAACGAGCATGAACAGGCGCCCCAGCACTCTGAAGCGGGTGTACACTTTGCAGCCGCACGTCCGACAGAGCCTTCGTCGGTCGCCGACAAGCCTCCCGTGGTGCCTCAGCCCGCTCTCGAGATCCGGCCGCGCGACGCGATGGACGAACAGCTCTCCCAACTCATGGGCGACGCCCCGATCTGCGACCAGTGCGGACACATCACCGTGCGCAACGGCTCGTGCTACAAGTGCCTCAACTGCGGCAACAGCATCGGCTGCTCCTGAAACTAGGAATTATTGCAACAGATGAAGGATTCCTTCACTTGAAGTAATTCCGCGCCCCGAGGCCAATTCGGCAGCGAGGGTCCTGTGCGTTCTCACGCATGGGACCCTCGAAATTCCCGTGGGACGCGGGGTTGACAAGCCTTCAGTAGATGAAGGATACTTGCATCAAATGAAAGGACACCCTCCGGTTCCAGACCGTGCTCGCAGGGTCGATATCGAAGGTGCTGCACATCTCATGCTCAATCCCCGCGTGATCCTGCTGCAGCCGGAGGAGCAGGTGTGGGAGGCGATGCGTCGCGGCTGGAGCGTCCAGCAGACGAGCCGCCTACTAAAGCAGCAGACCCTGGATCACCGCCTGCAGGTGATCGATCAGTTCTTCCGCTATACCAACAAGTATCCTTGGACCTGGACGCCTTCCGACATGGAGGAGTGGTCCACGCTCCTCTTTGCCGAACGTCACCTGGCGCATTCGACGGTTCGGAACTACCAGAACTCGATTGCGCTCTTCATGGATTACGTCACCGACCCTCGTTACGGGTGGAGTGAAGAATGCAGGCGGCGCTTTGGCGAGATTCCCGTGCAGATCTGTCACGAGTGGAACACCGCCGAGCATCGGGACGAGTTTGAAGGGCGTCCAGGGAACAGGCCGCTTACACGCGAAGAGCTGGATCGGTTCTTCCGCTACGCGGACGACCAGGTTGAGGCCTCTCAGAAGAGCGGGCGCAAGGGGTACCTTGCTGCCTTCCGGGACGCGACGCTCTTCAAGGTGATGTATGCATGGGGTTTGCGGCGTAGGGAGACCGTAATGCTTGACCTGCACGATTTTACCCGGAATCCGCATGCCCCTGAGTTCAAACGGTACGGATCCCTGCACGTGCGCTGGGGCAAGTCCGTGCGCGGCGGCTCTCCGCGGCGCAGGAACGTGCTCACGGTCTTTCCGTGGTCGGTCGAGGTGCTCGAAGAGTACATCCAGGAGGTCCGTGCGCGCTTGAAAAGCGCCAACCGCCCGTATCTTTGGCTCACCGAACGAGGGGGAAGAGTTACTCTCAGGTACGTGAACGAGCGATTCGCAGAGTACCGCCATGGCTGTGGCCTACCGGACGAACTCGGTCCCCACTGTCTACGCCACTCGTACATAACCCATTTGATCGAGGCGGGTTATGACCCACTCTTTGTCCAGCAGCAGGCCGGTCACGCTTATGCCTCGACCACTGCCATCTACACAGGCGTAAGCAACGACTTCAAGAACCGCGTTCTGAGGGAGGCCCTTGACCGCATCCTTGGCTCCTCTCAGGAGGTGGACGGGTGAGCAGACACATCGGATACGTGTGGCACCTGCGGGACCTTATGGCGAAGAAGGGGCTGTTCAACACCACAGATCTCGGCCCACTCCTGGCCGAGCGTGGTATTGACCTGTCGGCTGTCCAAGTCTATCGGCTCGTCGTTCAGACCCCGGAGCGTCTGTCTCTCAACACTTTGGTGGCGCTCCTAGACATCCTCGGCTGTTCGGCGGAAGAACTGATTGAACTGGTCGTGAAGCCTGTCGCCAATAGGCAGAGAGTCAATGAGGACGCCTCCCCGACCCCGGTCAAGAAGAAGCGCCCGAAGCCCGCTCGGGTTCTCGAACCCAAGGATCAATGAGCCAAGCAGCATCGGAACCGCGCCTCTGCAGTGCCGGCTTGCATTCCTTGCCGAAGAGCCATCACCCAGCTGTTTGTCAGCAGTGCCTAAGGGATGAGCTGGCATCCGGGATCTCCGAGCGGGTCGCTCGGGAGATCGGTGCTGACAGCACCGCGGTCTTCGCGATCGTGGTGGGGGCCGCTTCAACCACACGCCAGCTTCGCCAGGTGGCCGCCTTCTTGAGGGTGCGCGGATCGATGGCCGCCACGCCGACGGAGGCACCGCCGACGTGGGGGCGCATCGTGCGGCGGATGAACGAGGCGGGCCTGTCGGACATCGCGCTGCCGCTCTGTGCCCAGTGCGGAATGCCGCGAGAACTTCCTTATGTCGTCGATGGAGGCCGCATCTGCCGCTCGTGCTTCCTCGATAACAACGCCGAAGCCTGCTCCCTGTGTGGGCGAGTGGGTCGTGTGGCCACTCGGACCGCCGCCGGCGCGCCCATCTGCATGGCGTGTCGGCAGCGGGACGAAACCACCTGGCAGGTATGCGCCGGATGCGGGAAGCGACGGCGCATCGCAGCGTGGGAACAGGGCTTCCCCTACTGTCAGACGTGCTACACGAAGCCCCTCAAGCCCTGCAGCCGGTGCGGCGAGATGAAACCGATTCACGCAATCCACAATCACTTGCCGGTGTGTCGTCAGTGCTACAGTGCTCCGGAACGTGAGTGCTCCGTCTGCGGGCAGGTCGGCAAGATCGCCGTCCGGGGCAAGAATGGCTCCGGAGACGTCTGCGTGAACTGTTATCGCCCGATCGTCCGGACGTGTGCTGCCTGCGGTCGGGAGAGGCCGTGTCACAAGACGGCGGAGGGAATCTACCTCTGCCCGACGTGCCGTTCGCGTTCGCTCCGGGAGTGCGTCGACTGCGGGCGCTTGAGACCTGTGCAGGCTGTGTGGCCAGATGGGCCGGTGTGCACGACATGTTACGATGCCCGGGTCCGTCAGAAAGGTGTTTGCACCTCCTGTGGGCAAACGAGGAGGATCGTCACGGAGCCGCCTGAAGCCCTCTGCTCGGCGTGTGCCGGCGTAGAGGCCCGATATGTGTGTTCTGAGTGCGGCCAGGAGGACCGGCTCTACCTGCGCGGTCGCTGCGTGAGCTGCGAGGCCAAGCGCAGAGTCGACCTACTGCTGCGAGATGAGGAAGGCAATCTTCTGGAGGGCGTCGAGGGCCTCTATGCAGCCCTGCTCTCTCGCAGGAATCCGAAGTCCCTCATCGTGTGGTTGCGAGGTAAGGGTGCTGAACTCTTGCGGCAGCTGATCTCATCAGGCCGGGCGCCCACGCACGCAGATCTAGACGTCATCAGCCCCAACCGACAGGCTGCGGAGTATCTGAGGGGGCTTCTCGTCGCAACGGGAGTTCTGCCGCCACACGGGACGGCGGACACCCTGGAGCAGTGGATCGATGCACTTCTGTCGAACAGCGGTCTCAAGGCACACCAGACCGTGCTCGCGACCTACTGCCAGTGGTGGGTCGCACGAAGGCTCCGGCGCAGGCAGAGACGGGGGGTGTCGAATTACGGTTCCCTTCGATGGGCCAAGAGCCGCATCCTAGCTGCCCTTCGGTTCCTCACGTCGCTTGAAGCCGATGGGATTGCTCTTTCGGAGTGTGCTCAAGCCTACGTCGACGCCTGGCTGTGCGGGGGCAAGACGCCCCGTTACCTGATCCGGGACTTCATTCACTGGGCAGCGAGAAGGAGGATTGCTCCGTCTCTCGCTGTGCCGCCGAGGCTGGTGCGCTCGGCGACTCAGCCGATCGACCAGGTCGCTCAAGAGGAGCTCGCAAGGTCCCTCCTGGAAGACGAGGCGATAGACATCGTCGATCGAGTCGCTGGAGCCTTGGCCGTGGTCTATGCGCAGCATCTCAGCCGAGTGGCGAGGTTGAGGGTTTCGGACGTCGAAGAGGTTGGCTCTGACACCTACCTGCATCTCGGAACGGAGAAGCTGCAGGTCCAAAGCCAATTGGGGGACTTGATTCGCGATCTCTGTCGCCACCCCAAAGGACATGCCGCGGTGTCGCCTCCTGACTCCCAGTGGCTCTTCCCTGGCGGTATTCCTGGGCAGCCAATGTCAGCGGAACACTTGCGCATCCGGCTTGCCGCGCTCGGGATACACGCGAAGGCCTCGAGAGCGGCGATTCTCGTGCACATTGCCAGCGAGGTCCCCTCGTCCGTCTTCGCCAGCCTCATCGGGATGCACCCAAACACGGCCGAAAAGTGGGTGGCTAGGGCCGGCGGCAACTGGTCTCGGTACGTGACGCTGAAGAGTCGACTCGGTGAATGACCCCAGTGTCGATAACGCCCAAGGACAAGGAGTCGCCCAGCAAAAGGTAGAAAACTTCTGGTCAGCCGTACTGCATGTGCTTAGCCTGAATCTGTAATCCAACGGTGGCCGCTGGTTAGGAGGTGGCTGGCTTGCATCACTTCCATACAAAGATAGGTCGCCCCGACGAGGAATTGCGAACAACGACCATATGGAGAAGGCTACATGAGTTGGATAGCGCGTTAGCAGAACGCGCTGCTGAGTTCGCGCTCGTAGTTCACCCTTACTTGGAATCTATAATTGAATACTTTCCGCTTTATACCCGTCATGACTCACACCATAGCTACGAAGTACTGGAGCGTATGGCTGAAGTCATATCAAGTGAACTCCTTAC
The DNA here is from genome assembly GCA_021845645.1 of Bacillota bacterium. The sequence goes on along the minus strand of JAJZVM010000023.1, from coordinate 4,615 downwards.
TGACTCGACAGAGCCCTTCGGACCAGAAGAACTGTTTTGCCTGATTATAGCTGCCTACGTGCATGACGTTGGTATGACGGTTTTTGAAGAGGGAGAGGAACGCGAACGATTCTTGGAGCGTTGCGGGCCAGCCGTTCAAGAGGTTTTGCGTGCCACGCATCCACAGCGCTCCGGAACATTCCTCGACTTGCCTGCTGCCACCAACATTGTTCCGCAAAGCTTGCGCAGCCACATTGCGAACATAGTCCTGGGGCACGGCCTTGAACCCGAGGAGCTATTTCGTCTGCATTCAGGTTCAGTGGCAGTCGGTCGCCAGCAGTCAAATGTCGCCAGCTTGAGCAGTGTGGTCTGTTGCAGTGACCTACTCGAGTTTAGCCTTACACGGGTGCTTGACGATGCAATGGCAAGGGCGACAGCCTCTGACGATGCCGGCGCCCAAAGATCCCTCCTGGAGATGGAAAAGCACAACTCAGTGGGTTGTAACGTAGCGCTTGCTGATGGCGTTGTTGTGATGTCTGGGACGTTTACATCGCCGGAGGCTCTGCATGGCACCCACAAGTATCTAGATGAAGCGGAAGCATGGCTGAAAAAGTATATCGCTTACGATACTCGTCAGCGCCGCAGAGTTCTAGCGCTAAGGAATCCAACGATTATCCGCGATTTCTTGACCGAAGGCTTTCAATACATTCCCATAGCTATTCGCCTAGATGAACTCCAGATCAAGGAACTTTTCACGAGTTCTAGACTATGGGGTTCTGATCCCATTGCAGCAGTCCTAGAGTTGCTACAAAACGCGGTAGACGCCTGTAGGTATAGACAACATATTTCCCCGGCCGCCTCCCAGTATGTTCCTCATGTCACCGTAAGGTTGAATCGCGCGCAGCGCACTGTCACCGTGGTGGACAACGGTTGTGGCATGAGTGAGGCAGACATTACGGATTTCTTCTTGCAGATAGGCCGGAGCAAGGTACGTAGTCAGGAGTTCAAAGTCGAATCGCGCAACCTGGGTTTTCACTCGATGGCTAGGTTCGGCGTTGGATTCTGGTCATCGTTCACAATTGCAACCAGTGTGCGAGTGAGAACCCGGCTCGCTGAGGGTCACACTGTTGGGCTGAGTTTCGAAGTAGCCATGCAGCCGCTGACGCAGTATCTCACCCTCACGGAGGTGCCTGACGCGCACGAAGGAACCAGTGTCACACTGTCACTTGAACCTGACGTTGACTATTCGAGAATTGCTGATGGTCTGCAGTTAGCCATACAAGCATGCCCTATTCCGATTGAACTGCGTAAAGATCCAGAAAATGTATTGGTGCATAAGTTTGCCACACAGTTGCCTGCTCTGACGTTGGATTCTTACTTCGGGTATCTGACTGACGACATCAAGGCGCTGGGAGTGAAGTGGTTTAGCTACGAGGCAGAGGCGCCCAGTGCCGCTGTGCGATGCGGATTTGCATATTTCACTGAACCAACAGGAAAGGCGACGTTTTTTAGTCCGAACGGGAAGGCGATAATAAACATCAATCTTCGGTCCCCAATCCGTCTTCCGCAGTTCTCGGTGATGGGCTTCGGTGTGGGCGCGGGAAGGTTTGACATACATATTCCGTTTGGCGTAACGCGTGTTGGAAGATTGATGACAGACATCAAGTCGCCTGAGGACCTCGTCCTCTCCTTCGACAAGAAGAGCTTAGAGGAAAATGATAGACTGCGCGCAATTAAGCAGGAGGTCCACGATGTTATCTCCCGAGCGCTGAGAAATTTCTATCAACTTGTCGGCTGTTCCGACGATATTATGGAGATAGGTCGGCTCGTTAGTGAGTCGAGAGCTAACGGCGGTGGCGATGGTGACTTGTACACTCCGGGTTTGTACTCTATCTATACACAACACTATGCAGGGATTACTCCACTCCAGGTATTTCGGTGGGAGCGGGCAGCCGATGGAATCATTCTGGATGAGCAGTGGTTGCCAATTGAAGGGTTTTGGGATCTTGCGCAGCCCGTTCACTATATTCCCGTTTGGCCGGATATGCCGGGAGCGACCACGCTGATCGCCTCACTAGCTGATAGATCGTTGCACACCACTGGCTACGTCATGCTTGCATCTGCCGAAGCGGCAGCAGTGTACGATGTGGCTGCAAGTCGGCGCGTCACACTCGCCCCACGTTATCACAATCCTTGGGGGGAGCTCACAGACCAATGGGTTGTAATCGATCCAAATAAGGGTCATCTAGCGTATGATGCTGAACCGCTCTTTTCTATTCAGGGAAATTGGAGTGGCGCAGTGTTTGCAGTTCCTTTCGCGAAGGATACTCGGCCATGGATGAAATTTGGGCGGTATCGCATGTTGGTAAGTGCACAGCATGAATTGGCAAAACGGCTAGTGGAGAGATATCAGATCGGGGACGTTTGGGGCTTGGGTCAGATGCTATCCATCATGGACCACCCGCTGACGTCATCAGGTGTCAAGGAACTGTCGAGGTTAGCAGACCTGGAGTTGTAGGTTACGGCTGTCCCCGCGATAATCCACAACCCTCGTGAGTGACGCTCGTCACGAGGACGCCAACTCAACTTCGACTGCGCGAGCACCACGGAAGGAAAATCCCATACAGAACCTTACCCGGTCTCCCTCGTGAAGCCGCTGCCAAAGTGTTTCGTCGGTGGTATCGTCCATGTGCCAGAAAACCCAATCGCCACGACCATCTCGCTCGATGAATGCGTAAGTCGTCTCAAGGCTCACTAGCCTGCCGAAGAATATCTTCTGAGATCCGTTAGGTTCCGCAACAAAACCCCTAGTTGAATTGCGAAGATCGAAGGGAACAGCAGCGGAATGCAATTGCTTAAACATTTCTCTAGCCTCGGGGATACGATCAAGCACGTATAGCTGACGAGCATACCAGAACTGTGCTTCGAAGTTCGTGTCACCTAAAGTGAAGCTATGGTAGAGGTGATAAGTTACGCTGTCGGCGTCCTCGTTCAACGCCATTAGAACTCGGGCCAAGTTAAAGTGCAGTTTCTTTTCATTCGGGTTTACATCCAGAGCGGTCTCCAGTACCTTCCTGGCCTTCGCGAAGTCTTCGGTCGCGATCGCCGTCTTGGCTAAGCGCACGGCGATGAAACTGGAGCGGGGATTCGCAGCGAAAGCACGCTCTAGCGCCTTAGTAGCTCGCTCCTCATCCACAATAACCTTGCTCAACTCAGCCTCGGCTTCCAACATGTACTCAGACTGCGGAAACCTTTGCAGGCCGTCCTCAAGCGACTGCTCTGCCTCTTCGACTGCGCGGTCGATGTCTCTCTCCGCGGCGTCAGATTGGGTCAACACCTCACGCAATTGCTCTATGGCTATCTTCGCCAACGTATGATAGCCGTGAGGCGTGCGAGGCTTGTCGGTGAGCTTACGGGCTGCTCTTCGCGCTTCAAGCCGAAACCTAGCTTTCTCAGCCTCACTGGACGCCCTCTGCATGCGCAAGAATGCCAGTTCGGCAAACGAGTGATCAATGGTCCGATCGTGTTCAGCTAACCTCGACGCGGTAACAAGATACTCATGCGCCTTCTCTAGGTTGCCATTGGGACGGTGCATCTCATAGATCGCCATTTGGTGCATCACGTATGGGTCGTCCCCCGCGACTCCTCGCGCGACAGCGAAGATATCCGCGACCGCTTGATAGTCCGCAAACTGCTCTCCCAAAGTGCGCCCGCGCACAAGTTTCCGCAGTGCTACCCGATCGACGCTGTAGTCTACATTCAGTGCAGAGAGCAACAGAACCATACGAGCGTGGATCTGAGAACTATTGCGAAGTATTCTCGCAACCACTATCTCAGCAATGTGGGGGTGCCGGGCAGTGTATACGTAATCATGGAGACTCGGATCGAAAGCGTCAAAAACCACATGTTCCAGTGGCCTGAATAGCTTCTCTTTGAACTCTGCGAACGGTAGATCTTGGACCCTGGATATCACTCCAGCCCTGACGGGGACGTCGAATTGGTTGAGGAAGCAGACGTTGAGATACAGTTCCTGTGCAGAGTCAGGCCTCAGGTCGTTGAACTCGTCCTCCACGATATCTGCAAAGGCCTTTCCGAGAGTTGCTTCGTGAAGAGCTACGAGAAGTTGCCGCCCTGCTCTTCGAGCCAGCGCATTCTCGCGTTCTTCCGTGGTAGCATCTTTTAGGTACCCCAGAGAGTCATGTTCCTCCAGAAGTCGAACCAAGGACGCAATTTCTGCATTACTCAGGTAAGGCAATTGGATGTAGTCAGTAACGTAATCTTCAAGCCGTTCACACGACAAGTTCCATTCATTTAATCGCTCCGCTGTAATTACGGTTAGAGGGAGCATCGAACGCCGAGCTCTCTCCAAGAGCACTTCGATATTTCGGGCACGGTTAGCCGCATTGTCGACTACAAGAAAGACCCGCTCGCCGCAGTGTTCCGCAATCTCAGCAAGGGCGCTGTATTCGATTTCGGACGTTCTGTGTGCAAATAGGCAGAGCCTGTCGAATTCGATGCCGATATCCCAGGCCAGTCGACCTACCCTTTACCCACATTTCCGCTGTCACTGGTTAACAGGTTAAGCACGAACTAGGAGCAAGGAACTGCCAGTCCACATGGCGAAGAGAGGAGGCCA
>JAJZVM010000106.1 GCA_021845645.1 Bacillota bacterium | reverse complement strand
AGCCGGCACTGGGGCGGCACGAACAACGGATGTCTGGGCTTGTCCAGCAAATCGGGCAACTGTTGACACCACCTTCATGATCTCCTGGCGCTCTGTGACCGCGAGGAGCGTCTGCAGGCCAGCGAGAGCGGCATGCGGCGCGAGCTGGCGCCAGGCGTCGTGCGCCTTGTGGACACCGTCGGCAGGCAGGGTGCGATCGTCTTCGCCAGGCTGGACGCGGCGGATGCCGATGGCGTGATCGAACGCGAGACGGCCTATTTCGACAGGCTTGGCCACGAATTCGAATGGAAGCTCTTCGCGCACGACCTCCCCGCAGACATGCACCTGCGCCTCGCGCGGCACGGCTTTCGTGCGGAGGAGCCGGAGACGGTCCTCATCCTGGACCTTGCCGAGGTGCCCGAAGGTCTCATGCGGCCCGTCGTGGCGGACGTGCGCCGCATCAGCTCGCCGGAGGGCCTGCGGGACGTCACGGAAGTGCGCGAGGCTGTCTGGCCCTGAGAGCACCTCAGTCTCGGGGGGTGGCGCCACGCTGCCGGAGAGCAGGGGGAAGGGCCACTACACGGCCCTCCTCGCGACCCGCGTGCAGGAGACCATCGCACGCGGCAGGCGCCTTGTCACCATCGACGCGAGCCCGATGAGCAGGCCGATCGTGGAGAAATACGGTTTCCTTCCCTCACCCGGGCGCAGGCCTTCATCCACCGTCCGCCCGCGTCGGGCTGATCCGCCCGGTGCTGCGTCACAAATCTCCCTTCCGCGGTGCTATCCGGGCGAAGGGGGCGGTAGCGGAGGTGTCGATGTCGCTGGAGGAGACTGGCAGTCCGCCGACGCGGCGGCCCCGGACGTTTGACGAGCTGTTTCTCAGCGAGTGGCCGCGCGTCGTTCGTGTCGCGCGACAGATCACGCACAGCCAGTCTTGGAGCGAGGAAGTCGCGCAGGAGGTCTTCCTCGCCTTCTACAGGCGCTTCGGCGCAGACTTTCCGGAGCGGCCCGGGCCGTGGCTCTACAGGGCGGCGGCGCACGGCGCCCTGAACGAACTGCGCGGCGAAGGGCGACGGCGCGTGCGCGAGGAGCGCGACGCCAGGCTGCGGGACCGAGGTGCGCCGGACCCGGGTGACCTCGTAGCGGCGGGCGAGGAGATCGCAGAGCTGCGCCGTTCACTGACACGGCTGAGACAGGGCGAGGCGACGCTGCTCGCTTTGCGCTACAGCGGCTTCAGCTACAACGAGATCGCGCAGGCGATGGGCCTGCCGGTCGGGCAGATCGGCACCCGCCTCAGGCGTGCGGAACTGCGGCTGAGAAAGGAGATGGACCATGCGACACGCGGATGACGGTACATTGCGCCGGATGCTGGATGAGGAATGGGCCGTCGGCGCGGGCGTGCGACGGCACGTGGCCGACTGCGGGCACTGCCTGGAACGACTCGGGCTGATCCGCGATGCGGCGCGGGACGCGAGGCGGGCGATGTGCGCGCCGGACGTCCACCTGGACGCAGGCCAGGCCCTGGCCCGGCAGCGCCTCTTGCAAGCCGAGGCGCGGGGCGGGGCCGTCGCCCTCGGGCAGCCGCCCGCCAGGGGCCGGCTGCGCTGGGCGACAGGGTTGGCGGGATTCCTCACACTGCTGGTGCTGCTCGCGGCGACACCGGTTGGGGGATACGCGCGCAACCTCCTGCTCATCTTCGAGCCGCGCCAGTTCACAGCCGTGCCGGTCGCCCCGGGCCAGGTGCGGTCGCTGATCGGACTCCAGAACCTCGGCACCATGCAGGAGAAGGGCAACTCGCGCCTCACGGCCGAGGCGGATCTCGTTGCGGCGCAGACTGCGGCGGGCTTCCGCGTCGCGACGCCCGCCGTTCTGCCGCACAGCCTGCCCGCTCCGTCCTACGCTGTGCTCGCGCAGGCGACCCAGAGCCTCACCCTCGACCAGCAGAAGCTCGCGTCCTACGCCGCGGAGCACCAGATCTCTCTGCCGCCGATGCCGAGGAACATCTCGGGCAGTGTCCTGCATGTCACGACGGGCCCGGCCGTGGTGATCAGCTACGGCGCCGCGGCCGCGCAGCTACTGCGCTCGCAGCGGATGCCGCCGCTCGTGCTGGTCGAGGCGCCTGAGCCCAAGGTCTTCTCGACCGGTGCCACGGTGGCGGAGATCGAGGACTACGTTCTCTCCCTGCCGGGCGTGTCGCCCGTGCTGTCGACGGAGATCCGCGACATCACCGACCCCACCAGGATGATGCCCATCCCGGTGCCGATGGCGCAGGTCACCTCCGCCACGGTGACGCTTGGCGCTGCCAACGGTCTTTGGCTGCAGGCGAAGGGCCAAAGGGCCGGGGGCGTCGTCTGGACGTCGGGGGACCGGGTATACGCCGTCGCCGGCACGCTCGGGAAGGCAGAACTCCTAAGCATCGCTTCTCGCTTGCGCTGAAGGTCTGCAGAGGAGTGCTGAGATGAAACTTCGTACGGCAGCGGTCACCGGCGCTCTTAGCCTCCTGGCCCTGCTGCTGCCCGCACTGCCAGCCGCGCTCGCGGCACCACCCTCGGCGCAGCTCACGCGCAAGGAGGTCCTGCGCGTTCTCGGATCCGCGCGCGAATACAGCCTTGGCGCCACGACGGGCGAGCACCTGCACCTCGCGGGCAAGGTCGTCACCGTGCCCGACGGATTCGGCGGTACCCTGACGGCGGTCCCCGCCGTGCGCTTCCCGACCGCGGACGGCTACGGACAGCTCGTGCTGTTCTGGCATGGCCGCACGCTGATCGGCTCGGATCGTCTGGCCGGGCTGTCCAACCTCGGTGAGGAGTCATCGCAGCTCAAGATCGTCGCGTCGGGCAGGGGCTTCATCACGGTCCGCTTCTGGCGCTACAAGCCGACGGACCCGATGTATGCGCCGTCGCTGAGGCCCTTGGACGTCACCTATCGCTGGACCGGAAAGGGCCTGCGGGCTTCGGCGGCGGTGCCCATGGACAGCGGCAACAGCCTTGGCATGCGGCTGCCATGACCCGGTGCGGTTTCCGTGTTAGGCGGGAGAGCGGCTCTCGAGCATGCTTGCGCGCTCAGGCTGCGATTGCCAAGATGGATACTACAGCCAAACCCTGGGCGGGAGGTGGCACGTGGTACAGGCGGCGGCACCCGGACGCGACCCCGACGCTGCGATCCGCACCGATCTGCTGGAAAAGCGCTACGGCCGTCGCGTCGCTCTGCACGGACTCAGCCTGACGGTGCCGCGCGGCAGCGTCTTCGGCTTCCTGGGCCGAACGGCGCCGGCAAGACGACGGCGGTCAAGCTGCTTCTCGGCCTCGTGCGGCCGACGGCCGGGGAGGGCATGGTGCTGGGCGGGCCGATCGGCGATCCGTCCGCCAGGCGGCGGATCGGCTACCTGCCGGAGCTCTTCCGTTAGGCGTCGTACGACATCAACCTGACTTTTGCGGGCGGGGACGGAGCGTGTAGTTCCATCCACCGTGGAAGTCATCGCGGGAGAGGTTGAGGTCGGCCATAGCCTCGTCGGAGACCTTAATGCCTGTGGGATAGGCGTTGGTGTCCAGGCCGGCGCGTACCGTGAGGCCGGTGCTGGTGGTCGTATTGGCGATGAGATTGAGGATGACCTCATGGCTCGTGAGGGGGCGGGCGCGCCAGTTCTGTGTAATGTGGCTGAATAGCCGGTGCTCGATGCGGTTCCATTTGCTGGTCCCGGGTGGAAGGTGGCAGACGGCGATCTCGAGGCCGGTCTCGTCGGCAAGTTCTTGCAGCTGTACCTTCCACAGGCGGTTGCGGGCGCCGTTGCTGCCGCCGCCATCAGCAGTGATGAGCAAGCGGGTGGCCTCCCTGTAGGTCTCATGGCCCATCAGCTGCCACCAGGTGCGGATGCTTGCCACGGCGAAGGCGGCGGTATCGTGATCAGTGCCGACGCTGACCCAGGCGCTGTTCTTGGTGACATCGTAGACGCCGTAAGGGGCGACCTTGCCCAGCTCATCGATGAAGTCGTAGACCCGGACCTGCTCGGGCTGCTTCTCGGGCTGCCACTCGTGGCCGGCGTTCTTGTACTGGCCGACGAGCTCTTTCTTCTTGCAGTCCACCGAGATGACAGGCTGGCCCTGCGCCTGGAACTCCTTGACGCGTTCACTGATGTGCTCGAACTGGGCGTCGCGCTCCTCGCGTTCGACTGGCGAGCCGCCACCCTCCAGGGTCTTGCGGTTGGCCTGCAGGCTGTAGCCCGCACTGTGGAGCAGTTCGGCGACCAAGGTATGACCGACCTGATGGCCGCGCGCCTGCAGTTCGGCGGCCAGCTTGCGGGTGCTCTTGCAGGTCCATCGCAAAGCGGACTGCGGATCGCCGCGCGTGCTGGGCGCGACGAGTGTCTCGAGATCGGGGAGGAGCGTAGGGTCTTCCTCGGTCGTCGCCCGGCGGCCGCCACCGGGCCGGCGCACCTGCTCGGGCTGGATGGACTCCGGGTTCTGCAGTTCGCGCAGCCCTCTGCGCACCGTTGCCGGTGAGATGCCGAGCCAGCCAGCCACCTGCTCGACTCCGCCATTGCCAGCAACCAGCGCCTCGGCCCCGGCCAGCAGTCGGCGCTGCTTCTCGTCCAGGTAGGGCACAAGGGCCTGATACCGCTGCTGGACGCGCGCGGCGTTCAGTTCGTTCAGCGTCTGGCTGGCGGTGCGCATCGCCATTTCCTCCTCGTGTTGCTCCTGCTCGCCTGCGACGTCCTGTTCAGACGGGGAACTGCCGGTTGCCAGGAGGGCCTGCTGCCAGTCTCGCTGCAGGGGATACACGAAGACCGCACGGGGCGTACCGCCCTGCGCGTATTGCCGGTCCTGTCGCCCATGCCCCGTCGTCTGGCCCAGATACAGCCAGTTCGCGGCCCGATAGCAGGTCCCCCGCCAGGGCGGCGACACAAACGTCTCCACCACCACCGGCCTGTAGCCATACCGCTGCCGCCAGTCCTGCGGCAGGCGCTGCAGCGCCACGGCCAGTGCGTGACTAGCCAGGTGCGGCACCCGCACGCCGGGCAGGATGAGATAGCGGCTGTTGGCGACCACCCGGTAGCGGCAACGCTGCCGCTCCTCCGGCGTCCAGCCGAGATACGCATCCCGCACCGCCACATGCCGGGCCGCCGCCGCGAACAAGAGCGCGCCCAGGATGACCCGCTCCCCGCTCACTGTGCCGCGGATCCAGTAGCGCTGGTGCGCCCCGAAGGCCCGCTGAAACCCCAGCGGATGATACTTGGCCAGCGTGGCGTCCCACACCGCCTGCTCCTCCGGCGGGACCGGTTCCACCGTCACCGGCCGAACCTCGCGCAGACTGGCCGCCACGTCCGGCACCGGCAGGGCCTCCGCCCGCAGACGCGCCGGGCGATAGGCGCCGTGTGCCCGCTTCGCCGGGACCTCGATCAGCCCAGCTGCGGCCAACTGCTCCAGCAGGGGCAGGCACGCGTGCACGCGAGGCTGCCCGTTCGGTGCCGTCCAGGGCAGGTTCTCGCAAATGGTGTAGGCAAGCTCCATCCGACTGAGACCTGCGAAGCGCTCGCTCGTCCAGCGGATCAGATCCAGATCCGTCTGCGTGAACAGCCTGTCCCCGATCTGGAACGGCGGGTCCCACCGCGAGTTCGTGGCCTACCACCCCGAACCTACAATGCTACGCTCGCCGCACATTGTCAACCGTCGGCATCCTGCTTGCGGACGGCTCCTTACCAGGAATGGCTGAGCGCCCGAGAGGTGCTGCGATCGCACGCGGTGCTCGCCGGCCTCGGCAGGAAGCGCATCGCGGCCGCAACGGACAGCGCCCTCGAGCTCGTCGGGCTCGCCGCCGAAGGCAGGCGGCGCGTGGGCGCCTTCTCGAAGGGCATGCAGCAGCGGCTCGGCTTCGCCGCGGCCTTGATCGGGGAACCGGAGCTCGTCGTGCTCGACGAGCCGACGTCCGCGCTCGACCCGGTGGGACGGCACGAAGTGCGCGGCATCATCCAGGGCCTGAGGGACCGCGGCGCGACGGTCTTCCTCAACTCCCACCTCCTGACCGAGATCGAGGCCGTCTGCGACGAGGTGGCGGTCGTGGACCATGGCCGTGTCATCGCCAGTGGGCGCCTCGACGAACTCCTGCAGGCGAGAGGGGCCGAGGTGGCGGTCGATGGCCTGGACTCGGCGGCGGTGGCACGCCTGGGTGGAACCATGGCGGCGCCAGGCGCCGCCATTTTCCCGGACATCGCCGAGAGTGACGTGCCGGAGCTCGTCGCGGCGATCGTCGCGAACGGGGGGCGCGTCTACAGGGTCACGCCGAGGAAGGCCAGTCTCGAGCAGATATTCCTCGACTGGCTGGAGGTGCGCTGATGCTCGAGATCTGCCGCCTGACGATCATCGAGAGTCTGCGCCGCCGACTCACACTCGCCCTGTTCGCGACGACGCTGCTTTTGGTCGGGTTCACCGGCTGGGCGTTCGCGAAGCTGAGCCAGCTCAGCTCTTTGCAGGGCATCGAGCGCCTGGCGCAATTCTCCATCCTGCTCATCTTCCTCATGCTGCTCTTCACCGGCATGCTCGCCTTGACCGCCGTCTTCAGCGCGGCCGCCGCTGTCGCCGGGGAACTGGAGTCCGGCATCGCGGCGGCGATTCTGGCGCGGCCCATCCGGCGCGGCGCGTACCTCTTCGGCAAGTGGCTGGGACTGGCGGTGGTGGTTGGCGCCTTTGCGCTCGTGGCCGGCAGCGGCGAAATCCTGGTCGTCAGCCGCGTGGCGGGCTACGCTCCGCCGCAACCGGTGGCGGGCCTCCTGCTGATCGTGGCCCAGGCGCTACTGCTGATGACGCTTAGTCTCGCTCTCGCGACCAGACTCTCGGCCGTCACGTCCGCGATCGTCGCGACGGTCGCCTTCTTCCTGGCCTGGATGCTCGGCACGATCGACCTGATGGGACTGGCGCTCAGGTACCCGACGCTGATGGCGGTGGGGGATGTCGGCAAGATTCTCCTCCCGACCAACGCCCTCTGGCAGGCTGCCGAATACCACCTCGAGCCACCAGCCCTGATCGCCCTGGCACGCGGCTTCACGAGCTTCTCCAGCAACCCGTTCATGGCCCTCGCGCCGCAGCCCGCAGCCGTGCTGATCTGGGCGGCGATCTGGGCCGCGATCGTGTTCGGGATCGGCGCGCTGAGTCTCGGGCGCCGACAGCTCTGACGGCCTTCAGCGCATCATGCCGCGCAAAAGGCTTACGAAGAACTCGGCGATGAACTCCCTGCCTTGGTGCCGCCTGCGCCGCGGGCCTGTATGCCTGAGTCTCAAAGCCCCGTCGAGTGCCCTGCGACGGACGGGATCGGACAGCACGACATAGGCCTCCAGCAGTTGCAGGAACCTTTCGTGCATCGCGCTGCGACGCGGTGGACCCGTGTGCGGCCCCCCGTGGCTCTGTGGCTTCGGGTGCCACAGGGAACCACCATGACGGGCGGAGTGCGAACAATCAGAGACAGACTTCGATATCTATGAATCTCCAGGTCTTTCGGAGCGGATGTCCTGCGTTCGCCCAAGGCACCCCCCGGTTTCGCCGACGTGGGATGCGGGCACCAGGCTCGTGTCAAGCCCGCGTGTCGGCAACCCCTTCCCGCAGATGCGCAAGCGCGGGGTCGTCCAGCATGCCGACGAAGCTTTTGCGCTCGAGGCTCAGGCCGTGGCGCTCGGAGAACGCGCGGAATGCCTCCGCCATCGCCGGGTCGTCCGCGGTGATGGAGCGGCGCGAATAGTGGTAGACCACGTCGGGGCCGGCGATGCGACGCAGGGGCACCCCGGCCTCCAGCAGGCGCAGGAAGAGATCCCACGCCTCGTAGCGGGCGAAGGAGCGGTCGAATCCCCCGACCCGCCAGAAGGCGGCACGGCTCACGCCCACGGTGGAGAGGATGATGGGATTCGTACTGCGCAGGAGCTGGGGGCTGAAGCGGAAGGCGAACGGCCTCGTCCAGCCTTCATCCACATGGTGCAGGTGGGCGTCGGTGAAGGCGAGACCATCGGCGGTGACCTGGCCCAGGTGCGCCAGATGCTCCGGTAGCCACTCGTCGTCGTCGTCCAGAAAGGCGAGTCGTTCCTCGCCCGCGGCCGCCGCCAGCAAGTTGCGCGCGAGGGCCGGCCCGACGCGCGGCATGACGCCGTAGCTGCGTACGGGGAAGGGCCAGTCCCCGAGCTCAAGGGGCGGACCGCCGTCGTGCAGCACCAGCACCTCGCCCGGCGGGACGCTCTGGCCGGATATGGAACGCAGGGCCTGAGGCAAGAGATCCGGCCGGGCCGTGGGAATGATCACGCTGAATGGCACAAGGTACCCTCCCGCAGACGAGAACTTGGCCGAATCCGTCATCGGCTGTAGGATTGGCCACGGCGCCGTGTGAGTCCTCGCAGCCGGAGCGGCATGACGTCGCTGGACGGATACCTGGAGGAGCTGCCTGCTTGGGCCAGAATGCTGCCACGGAGGGGGCCGACAGCTTGGGCAATCTCATGAAGCGCGGCCAGGTGATGCAGGAGGTTGCGATTCTCCTCTTGGGGCTCTCCCCGGGCGACGAGATCCCGAGCATCGCGCAACTCGCGACGCGGTTCGGGGTGGGGCGCGGCACGGTGCAGGCCGCGCTCGCGCTCCTGCGCGCGGACGCGGGTCTCGTGACGGACGCGCGCGGCCCCTCGGCGAGCCGGCTCGTGGCCTGCGATGCGGCGGGCCTCTGGCACGCGTCTGGCCGGCAAGGGCTCATGCTGCTGCTGCCGTTCCCCTATTCGCGCCGCGTGATGGGACTTGCGACCGCCCTCGCCGACCTCCTGCGGCGCTCACCCGTGGCGCACAGCCTCGCCTACATGCGCGGCGCGCGAAGTCGCGTCGAGGCCCTTGCGGCCGGGCGCGCCGATCTGGCTGTCGTCTCCGCCCTCGCCGCCCGGGAGGCCCTGCAGGGCCTGGCGGACTGCGAGGTGCTGATGCGGCTTGGCCCCGAGACCTACGCGGCGGGCCAGGGCTGGCTCGTGCGGGACGATTTCGCGCTTTGGCCCGATCGCCTCCGTGTCGGCACCGACCCTGCCTCCACCGACCAGTCCAGGCTGCCGCGCCTTCTCGTGCCGCGGGGCGTGGACGCGACGTTTGTCGAGCTGCCCTATCTGCGCATGCAGGGAGCGGTGGCCAGCGGCGAGGTGGACGCGGTCGTCTGGCCGCAGGACGTGCTGCCGCAGCATCCGGGGCTGCAGGTCCTGCCGATCGGCTCGCAGCTGCCCGATGGAGCGGACAGGGCTGTGCTGCTCAGCCGTCGCGAGGACCGTGCCCTAGGGGCCTTGCTCGGCCGGTCGGTGACGGCGGAACAGATCGAGGCGATCCAGCGGGAGGTGCTTTCCGGTCGGCGCGAGCCGAGCGAGTAGGGACCGATGGGCAAGGCGATGGTCTTTTGGCATCTGTTCGTCGGCCTAAGCGTACAGTATTCTGTACGATAGGGGCGGTGATGCGATGGCGTGGACAGGGGAACTCGCCGAGCTCCTGCCGGGGCGGGTCGAGCTGGGCGAGGCGGAGCGGAGCGGTGCCGCGGGCGACATGAGCCCCCTGCGGCAGATGGCTGAGCTCCGTGGCGTACGGTTTGAACGTCCCGCGGCCGTGGCGCGTCCGGCCTGCACGGCCGACGTGCAGGCGGTGATGCGGTTCGCGGGGGACCGGGGCCTGCACGTCATCGCGCGCGGCGGGGGTTCCGGCGTCGTCGGCGCGATCGCAGCCACCGCGGGCGACATCGTGCTCGACCTCAGGAACCTCTCCGGCATCGGCCCGGTGGACCGGGAAAGCGGCCTTGTCACCGTGCAGGCGGGCTGCATCCTGGAGACGCTCGAGGAGCAACTGGCAGCGAGCGGTCTCACCCTCGGGCACTATCCGCAGTCGATCGCCCTCGCGAGCCTGGGCGGCCTCATCGCGACGCGGAGCAGCGGCCAGTATTCGACCTGGTACGGCAACATCGAGGACATGGTCGCCGGCATCGAAGTGGTGACGGCGGATGGCGAGGCGACCCGGTTCGGACGGCTTCCCCGACGCTCGCTCGGGCCCGAGGTTTGGCCCCTCTTCGTCGGTTCGGAGGGCACGCTCGGGGTGATCACCGCGGTGACGCTCTCCGCCTGGCCCTTGCCGTCCGCGCAAGAGGTGCGCAGCTACGCGTTCAGGGACTTCCGCCAGGGCCTTCGGGCCATGCGGCAGGTCACGCGCAAGGGGTTGCCGCTTGGCGTCATCAGGCTATACGACCGGGACGACGCGATGCACGGCTTTGCCGGAGTGCTGCCGGAGGAAGGCGTAGACGCCTTGCTGCTCCTCTCCTGCCTCGGCGAGCCGGAAGTGGTGGCGGGGGGCGTGGCGGCGGCGGACCGCATTGTGTCCCAATGCGACGGCCATGCGCTGCCGGAGGCGATCGGGCGGCACTGGCTCGCTGCGCGCAACGACGTCTCCGAGTGGGGCATGTACCTCGCCCAGGGCGTCCTCGTCGACACGATCGAGTGCGGTGCGGCCTGGTCCGCCATCGCCGATGTCTACGAGGCGGCGATCGAGGCGGTCCGCCAGGTGCCGGAGGTGGTCGCGGCCTTTGGCCATGCGGCACACGCCGAGGCATCCGGAGCGGGCCTCTACTTCACGGTGGCGGCGGTGCCGGCGCCGGGTCGGGAAGCCGCCGAGGCGGGGCGCCGCATTTGGGACGCGCTCCTCGGCGCGGCGGCGGCCAAAGGGGCAAGCGTCGGGCACCACCATGGCGTCGGACGCATGCGCCGGGCATGGGCCTGGCGCGAGCGCCGGGAGGAGCTGGCCATTCTCGAGTCCCTGCGGACGGCACTGGACCCCGGGCGCATGCTCAACCCGGGGGTCCTCTGGCCGGACCCGTGACGGGGGCCGAGCCGCTCTGGCGCCAGCGGAGGCGCCAGGACTGGGCGGCGGCCCGCCGCGATGCGTTCGACCTGTGCGTCATCGGTGGAGGCATCTCGGGAGCGGGCATCGCCTGGCAGGCGTCCACGCACGGGCTGCGCACGCTGCTCGTCGAGGCGCGCGATTGGGCAGGCGGAACTTCGTCCCGCTCGTCCAAGCTGGTCCACGGCGGCCTGCGCTACCTGCCGCACGGCGAGGTGCGACTCGTGCGGGAGGTGGGGCGCGAGCGCGAACTGCTCGAGAAGCTCTGGCCGCATCTCGTCGTGCCGCTGCCCTTCCTTATCCCGGTCTACCGGGGTCGTGGCATGCCGCTCTGGCTGCTGGGAGCGGGCGTCTGGTTCTACGATCGCCTGACCGGCGTCCCGCAAAAGCACCGGCGGCGCATGCTGGGCGCCGACGCGTTCCGTGAGGTGGCGGGCTTCGTACAGGCGGTGGACTTGCAAGGTGGGGTCAGCTACTACGAGGCCGTGACGGATGACGCGCGCCTGGTCTACACCGTGGTCCAGGCGGCGCGCGCCGCAGGCGCCGTAGCGCTCAGCCGCGTCCGGGCCGCGGGCCTTGCCCTGACCCCGCGGGGCGGCCGCGTGACGCTCGAGGATGTCGAGAGCGGCGAGCGCTGCGAGGTGCGTGTGCGTGCCGCGGTGAACGCCGCGGGGCCGTGGGCCGGCGAGTTGGATCCCGCGGGTAGGCGGCTCGCGCTCGCCCGCGGTTGCCATCTCGTATTCCCACGGGAGAAGCTGCCCATCGACCATGCGATCGCCCTGCCTTCGCCGGGCGGCGGGAACACCTTCGCGGTTCCGCGGGGGTCCGTCACCTACGTCGGCACGACGGACATCCCGTTTGTCGGTGATCCCGCCCTGCCCGACACGCCCGACGAGGACGTGCGCTACCTGCTCCGGGTCGTCCGCAAGGCATTCCCGGCGGCAGATCTCAGTGCCCGCGACCTCCTCGGGGTCTACTCCGGCGTGCGCCCGCTCGTCGCCGGCAAGGCCGGGCGGGAGACCAGGGGGCTGTCGCGGCGCAGGTCGATCGAGGTGCGCAGGGACGGCCTTGTAAGTGTGCGGGGCGGCAAGCTGACCGGCTTCCGCAGCATGGCGGCAGACACCCTGCGCCTGCTTCGGCGAAGGGGGGTGCGAGCGGTCGGAAGGCCGGCACCGGCAGCTGCGACGCCACCCGCCCAGCCGCCCAGCGCGACGCCTCTCGCCGAGCGATACCACGTGCCAAGCTGCGCGGCGGCGGAGCTGATAGCGCGCCATGGCCCGCTGGCGGAGGACGTGCTGCGCTACGCCGCGTCGCGCCCCGCCGGGCTCGAGCCGGTGGTGGCCGGGGCGAAGCTCCTGTGGGGCGAGGTGGACTGGGCGGTCGAGCGGGAGGAGGTGTTCGAGCTTTCGGATCTTCTGGTCAGGCGGACGGGACTGCTCTGGTTCGGCGGCCTCAGGGAGCCCGAGGAGGTGTTGCGGCCGGTGGCGGAGCGCATCGCGTCACGGCTCGGCTGGAACGGCGACGAGATCGAGCGGCAGGTCGCTGCGTGCAGGCGGCAGAGCCACCTCGACCGTCTCGCCGAACTGAGGTCGCTACCGCTCGAGGCGGCGGCGGCGGAGCGGTCCCGAGCGACGTAGGAATCGGCAGGCGGCCCGCGAACAACCCGCCTGGGCGGCTTTCCCACCAGCGGACATGGAGGGATGGAGATGGCGGCATACCGGGACAGGGACGAGATGGTGGAGATCTTCGGCATCCTCGGCAATCGGGCTGCCTCAAGCCAGGCGGCGAAGACCCTGAACGAGGCGGGCATGGTGGTCTCTTTCGTCTACCACAACCCCGATCTGGTCCTGACCATGGACGGGCGCACGCCCGAGGCGGGAGACCCGCCCATGCGGATGCTGTTCGATGCCACCGAGCCGAAGCCCGACGTCACCTTCGAGTGTTCCGCGGACGTCGGCCACCAGTTCTGGAGCGGCAAGCTCGACGTGCCGCAGGCTCTCGGCCGCGGCATCGTCAAGGCGCGCGGCTCGATCGCGAAGGCGCTCAAGCTTCTGCCCATGATGCCGCCGCTCTACGAGGCGTACCGCGAACTGATGAGCGAGCGGGGAGGCTCCGCGGGGACCGCGGGAGCATGAAGGCGGCCGTCCTGGCGGAAGAAGCCGCGCGGCTCGAGATCCGCGACCTGACCCTGGCGCCGCCGGGGCCGCACGAGGTGCTGGTGCGCCTTGCGGCGAGCGGCGTCTGCCACAGCGACCTGCACGTGATCGAGGGCGTCCTGCCGGTGCCCCTGCCCGCCGTGCTCGGCCACGAGGGCGCGGGGGTGGTGGAGGCCGTCGGCGAGGGCGTCACAGGCACCAAGCCGGGAGATCACGTCGTGCTTTCCTGGGTGCCGAGCTGCGGCCACTGCTACTATTGCGGCATCGGTCGGCCGGACATGTGCGACGAGGCCTTCTCCATCCAGATGCTCGGCACCCTGCCGGGCGGAGGGGTGCGCCTCGGGGATCGCGGCCAGGAGGTCTACCACTTCCTTGGCACGTCGTGTTTCGCGGAAAGGGCTGTGGTATCCGAGCGGGCGGTGGTGCCCATCCGCACCGACGTGCCGCTCGATCGCGCGGCCCTGGTGGGTTGCGCAGTCACGACCGGATACGGCGCCGTCGTGCACACCGCCCAGGTGGGCCGTGGTGCCAGCGTGGCGGTCGTGGGGCTGGGCGGCGTCGGTCTCAGCATCGTCCAGGCGGCCCGGCTGCAGGGCGCGGCGCAGATCATTGCCATCGACCGCGTGCCGGAGAAGCTGGACCTCGCCCTTCGCCTCGGCGCGACAGATGTGGTCGACGCGCGCGGCACGGATGACATCGTGACGCCCGTCCTCGACCTGACGGAGGGGCGCGGCAGCGATTACGCGTTCGAGGCCATCGGGCGCCCCGCAACCATCGAGGCGGCCTACGGCATGACGAGGAAGGCCGGCATGACGGTTGTGGTGGGCATCGCCAGCCCGGACGAGCAGATCTCCCTGAACGCGTTCGCCATCCCGTCGGCCGCGCGCATCCTCACCGGCAGCTGGTACGGGCAGTCCCGGCCGCAGGAGGACATCCCGGCCATCCTGGACCTCTACATGGCAGGGCGCCTGGACCTCGATGCGCTGATCAGCAGGCGCATG
>JAJZVM010000105.1 GCA_021845645.1 Bacillota bacterium | reverse complement strand
GTCAACCTGCAGGCCGGCCGGGAGGACGAGGCGGTGGACTGGAAGGTCTAGGCGCTGCGCGAGGGGGGGGTTCTCGGTGAAGCGGTATGTCGCGGCTTCGGCCGGCAGCCTTGTGGCGGCCGCCCTGGCCAGCATCTGGCTCATCGCGTCGCCTAGCACCCTCGCGGCGGGCGACTTGCGCCTCTGGCTCGGCTACGGTGCATCGGGCATCATGGCCGGTGGAATCGGCCTCGAGGTGCTGCACGCCACGCCGCGAGGCGTGCCTTCGCGGCTCGTCACGGCGTTTGTCGCCACCATGGGGGCCGCACTGCTCCTGCTCTCGGTACCCCCCTCGCTGCTGGGCGGTCTCGTGCTGCGGCTGGGCTACGTGGCCATGCTTGCCTCGTCCCTGGTCTACGCCTATCTCGCGTGGTGGCGGTCTCCGCCGCAAGGCAAGATCGTCGACCCGCTACAGGAGTACTTGGCACCCGTCGGCAGGCCGGTCCACGCGGACCCGGCGCGTGACCAGGTGGCTCGTGCGCTGTTCATCGCCGCACCCGTGTACCTCTTTCTCGTGGCGGTAGTCGGCGCGACGACGGGCCGGGCGTTGGCCCAGCCCACCGAGATGCTGCTGTTGCTCGGCTGGTTGGGCAGCCTAGTTCTGGGTGTCGCTCTCTACGTCTGGCCCAGGCTCGTCAACAGGCGTCCTGTGTCGATCCACCTCTCCCGCTGGGGCGCGGTGCTCTGGCACGGCGGCCTCGTCCTCTCGGTGGTCGCAGCCAAGACGTGGCTGCTCGTTCTCACAGGTGTCGGCGGCGTCGTGATCGCGATCGACCTTCTGCCGATCGTGCGGGACTTTTGGCGCACCCGCCCCTACGTCGTCGGCTCCCGCCGCCGCTTTCCCTCGGCCGGCACCAGAGTCGGGCTGCTCGGCGCGCTGTGGCTGATGGTGCCGCTCGCGCTGGCGGTGTTCGAGCCGCAGGGAAACCTTGTCTGGGCACGCGCCCTCGGCATCGCGTGGGCCACTGCGGCGGTTCTTACCGTGTTGCACCACCTGCGTGGCGCGATCGGCGCCAAGGCGGTGTCCACGACTGGTGGCTGGGCGCCGCTCGGCCTGGCGCTCGCGACGCTCGGCGTCGACTGGCAATCGCGGATCTTCGCGGCGCTCAGTCTTCTTGGCAGCGCCTACCTCGCTGCGCGGTGGCTGCCCGGACTCGGGTGGCGCAAAGCCGAGGACCAGTCGGACCGCCGCAGGCGACCGGTCGGCTGAAGGAGTCGCGAGGACGACCGGCGAAAGCGGCCAGGAGTTCAAGACGTAGATCCCGAGAGCCAAAGGAGGCAGGGGCGCGATCCCGCGCCGCACGAGATGGGAGATGTGGTGCCTGACGGTGTACGTTCTGTAGGCCTGTTTGGCCACGGCGGGTGTGGCAAGACCACGCTTGCGGAGGCCCTTCTCTATGGTGCCGGGGCCCTCGACCGCAGAGGCAAGGTGGACGACGGTACCTCAAGCCTCGACCAGGAGCCTGAGGAGCAGCGGCGTCATATCAGCCTGAGCCTCGCGGTGGGGTCGGCGCAAGTGCAGGGCAAGGCCCTCTACCTGGTCGACACCCCTGGATACCTGGACTTCGTGGGCGAGGCGCGCGCGGTCGAGCGTGTCGTGGACCTCGCGCTCCTTGTGGTGGATGCCGCCGAGCCTGTACAGGTGGGTCTCGAGCTCGAGTTCGCCCGCCTGCGCAGCCTTGGCATGCCCAGCATGATCTTCGTCAACAAGCTCGATCGGGAGAATGCGAGCGCCGCCGACGCCTTGGCGACCCTGCGCCAGACATACGGCAATTCGCTCGTGGCCCTCGATTGGCCGCTCGGGCAGGAGGCGTCGCTGCACGGCACCTACGCCATCTGGAGCGGGGCGGCGCAAGGCGCTGACGGCAGGCCGCTCGACGAGGTGCCGGCGGAGGCGTCCAGCCTGCGCGACCAGTTGTGCGAGTGTGTCGCCGAGGCGGACGATGAGGCCCTCGAGCAATACCTGGATTCCGGAGAGCTGAGCGACGAACTGCTCACCCGCTCGATCGGCAAGGCGGTTGCCGGTGGCGGCGCTGTTCCCGTGCTGTTCGGATCGGCATCGACGATGACTGGCGTGCGCATGCTCCTGGACGCAATCGGCCAGTTCGGGGTGGCGCCCAGGCCGATCCCGGCCGCCGAAGGAGTGATCGCGCCAGACGCAAGCGCCGACGCGTCCGCGTTCATCTTCAAGACGACCGCCGATCCGCACGTCGGTCGCCTCAGCCTGTTGCGGGTCCTGAGCGGCCGCCTGCGCTCGGACAGCCACATGTTCAATGTCAGGACGGGTCAGGAAGAGCGGGTGGGTCAGATCTACCGCCTGCGCGGCCAGAAGCAGGAACCGGTCCCGGAGCTGTTGCCCGGCGAGATCGGCGCCGTCCCGCGCCTGCAGGACACCAAAACCGGCGATACGCTTGCCGCGAAGGCAAACATGGCCGCGGCGGCGGCTATCGTGTTCGAGGAACCGGTCTTCCGCCTGGCACTCAAGGCGCGCAGCACCGCGGACGAGGACCGCCTCGCAGGCGCCTTGGGCAGGCTGCTCGAGGAGGACCCGACCTTGCGGCTGGAGCATCCGAGCGGTCACGAGACCGTGGTCGCCGGGCTTGGAGAGATGCATCTCGAGGTTCTGCACGACCGCCTCAAGCGCAAGTTCGGCGTGGATGTGGCGATGGAGCTGCCGGAAGTGCCGTTCCGCGAGACGATCCGGGGGCAGGTGCGCATAGAGGGCAAGCACAAGAAGCAGACGGGCGGTCACGGGCAGTTCGGCCACGTCTGGTTGGAACTCAGCCCGCTTGCCGACGGGGATTTCGTGTTCGAGGACAAGATCTTCGGCGGCGTCGTTCCTTCACAGTACCGGCCGGCAGTGGAGAAGGGCGTCGTGGAGGCGATGGCTCAGGGCATCCTGGCCGGCTTCCCGGTGACCGGTGTGCGTTGCGCCCTGGTGGACGGCAGCTACCACCCGGTAGACTCGTCCGAGATGGCGTTCAAGGTGGCGGGATCGCTCGCGTTCCGCGAGGGCGCCCAGAAGGCCAGACCCGCGCTGCTCGAGCCGGTCGACGAGATCTGGGTCGACTGCCCCGAGGCCGCGATGGGCGACATCATCGGCGTGATCAACCGCAAGCGCGGCCGGGTCCTCGGCATGGAGTCCGAAGGCGGGCGCAGCCGCGTGCACGCCTTGGTGCCGCGTATGGAGCTGCAGCGCTACGCGATCGAACTCCGTTCTCTCGCGGGCGGGCGCGCGACGTTCCGGCAGAGTTTCGCCCAGTACGAAGAGGCGCCGGCGCCCGTCGCGCAGCAGATCATGCAGAAGGCAAAGGCGAGCGCGCATTGACGAAGTCCCACTTGCTCGTTGATCTCGATGGCACACTGCTCGGGCTTGATATCGATCGTTTTCTGCCTGTCTACCTGCAGCAGTTGGCTGCGTTTGTCGGGGAGGCCGTGCGCCTCCCCGACTTCTCGCCGCGCTTCATGTCGGCCGTCCAGGCCATGGTCGCCAGCCGGACCGACGGGAGCACGAACGAGGAGGCGTTCTACGCCCGCTTCCGCGCCGGTCTAGCGCAGGAAGAGTCCAAGGCTTGCGACGCAGCGTTTTCTTCGTTCTACGAGGTTGTCTTCCCGACCTTGCGACAGCAGACGCGGCCGATGCCGGGGGCGCGGGACTTCGTCGATGCGGCGCGGCGCCGGGGTTACACGATGGTCCTTGCGACGAGCCCGGTGTTTCCGCGCTTCGTCATCGAGGAGCGCCTGAGGTGGGCAGGCATCGCACCCCAGGCCTTCGAGGCGATCACATCGTTCGAAACCTGCCGGTACAACAAGCCAGACCCGAAATACTATGAGGAGATCCTGCGCAGCCAGGCAATCGACGCCGGGGCGGCCGTGATGGTCGGCAACGACCTGCGCGACGACGGTGCCGCGACGCGTGCCGGCATTGCCTTCGCTTTCGTGGAGGGAAGCTACGCCCGCGAGCAGGACCCGCAAGGGAGTCCTGTCTGGCGCGGTTCGATGCTCGCCTTGGTCCGGGCCGTGGAGGGAGGGGAAGCACCGTTCGCCGACTGACGTTGCGACAGGGGCAGCACCGCGTGCTGCAAGGGCATCCTTGGGTGTTCCGCGGGGAGTTCCAGGACGTACCGGGGGATCTGGCTCCCGCCGAGATCGTGCAGGTCGCCGACGCGCGCGGACACGTCGTTGGCGCTGGCTATGCCAATCCCGCGTCGAGCATTCTCGTCCGCATCCTGACGCGCGCTGAAGACGTGCCCGACGCGGCGTGGGCCCGCCGGCGGCTTGACCTCGCCGTCACGCGCCGCACGGGGGATTTCGGCGATGGCGCCGACGCGCGCCTGGTGCACGCCGAAGCCGACGGTCTGCCTGGCCTCGTCGTGGAGCGCATGGGCGGCTACCTGGTGGTCAGCCCCGACACCCTGGGCGCGCAGGAGGTGCTGCTGCCGTGGCTCCTCGAGCCCCTCGTCCAGCTGGGGCCGAGGGGCGTCGTGCTGCGCGCGGTCTCACCGAGCAGGCAGCACGAGGGTCTAGGACTCGAGTTGCGCATGCTCGAGGGGAAACCTCCTGAAGGACCTGTGGAGGTGCGCGAGGACGGCATCGTCTACCTCGTCGATCTGCTGTCCGGCCAGAAGACCGGGCACTATTTCGATCAGCGCCGCAACCGTGGCCGGGTGGAGCGTCTGAGCCACGGCAGGCGTGTTCTCGACGCGTTCTCCTACACGGGAGGATTCGGGCTGCACGCGGCACGCGGCGGCGCGAGCGGGGTAGTTGCGATGGACAGCTCGCAGGAGGCGGTGGCCGCGCTGCGGCGCAATGCGGAGCGCAACGGCGCGACGGTGGACGCCCGCGTGGAGAACGCGTTCGACGGCCTGAGGGCCATGAGCCAGGCGCGCGAGCGTTTCGACCTCGTGGTGCTCGACCCCCCGCCGTTCGCTCGCGGACGCAGCCACGTGCCCGCTGCCCTGCGCGCCTACAAGGAGATCAACCTGAGGGCGATGCGCCTGCTGCCGCCCGGGGGCATCCTCTGCACGGCCACGTGCTCGCATGCCGTTTCGCTCGAGGACTTCCTGGGCGCTGTCCGGTCCGCTGCCCAGGACGCCGGCTTTTCCGGCCGCATCCTCGGTGTCCACGGCGCGGATCGCGACCACCCTGTGCGCATCGAGATCCCTGAGACCGATTACCTGCATTGTGTCCTGCTGACCAAGGAATAGAGGCCGAGGGCTTTACAACCATGAGCGGCCACCTATAATAAGGTCAGGGAAGGTCAAACAGCTCTCAGTGGAGGTGTGGCGATGTCGATGACGCTTGCCGACGCGATCGAGCGCCACATCCTGTCGCAACTGGCCCAGTTCGGCGAGGTCGCGCTGCAGCGCGTCGAACTTGCCCGCCTGTATGGCTGCGCGCCGTCGCAGATCAACTACGTGCTGGCGACGCGGTTCACGCCAGAGCGCGGCTTCGTCACCGAGAGCCGCCGCGGTGGCGGCGGTTACATCCGGGTCCGCCGGGCGGCCCACCCTGAGATCGGCAGGATCGCGGCAGCCTTGCTCGAAGCGCCGGACGGCATTGCGCAGGGGCCTGCGCATGCGCTGATCGAGCGTTGCCGCGAAGCGGGGCTGGTCGTCGATCGCGAGGCCGCGATGCTTGTCGCAGTGACGCGCCGGGAGGCGATCGGCCTGCCACTGCCACTGCGTGATCTCGTGCGGGCGCGCTGTCTGGGTGCCGCGCTGCTCGCGCTGAGCGACGAGGAGTGATGGCCATGCAATGCCAGAGCTGTGGGCTGAGGCCCGCGACGGTGCACGTCACGCGGATCGTGCAGGGGCAAGTCGAGCAGGCGCATCTGTGCGCCACGTGTGCGCAGGAGAACGGCGAGATCGAGATTGCGAACCCTGTCGCGCTGCTGCAGAGCCTGCTGGCCAACTTCGCCGGCCAGGGGCCGACGCTGAAGACCGAGACGGAGAAGCGTTGTCCGAGTTGCGGTTTTCGTTTCAGTGAGTTCCGCGAAACCGGCCGACTCGGTTGTCCCAGCTGTTACGGAAACTTCCGTGACGAGCTCGAACCGCTGTTGAGGCGCCTCCACGGCACGACGGAGCACCGCGGCAAGTTGCCTGCGCGGCGGGGCGGAGCATTCCAGCGGGATCGCCGCCTGCAGGCGCTGCGGCGCGATCTGCACGAAGCGGTGGCGCGCGAGGAATATGAAAGCGCCGCGGCCCTGCGCGACGAGATCAGGCAGCTAGAAGGCGAAAGGGGGTAGACCGGATGCAGTTCGGCGAGCACCTTGCCTCCGCGCGGAGCGCTTGGACGAGTGGACGGGGAGAGATGGCGGATGTCGTCGTCTCGAGCCGCGCACGGCTTGCACGCAACCTGGAGGGATTCGCCTTTCCCGACAGGCTGACACCGGAGATTGCCTTGCAGGTACTGGGGCGCGTGCAGGGCGCCGTGCAGGGTTTGGGACCCGGCTGGAGCTTCGTCCGGTTGGGCGACCTCTCGAACGTGGATCGCGCGGTGCTGATGGAGAAGCACCTCATTAGCCCGCAGCAGATGCAATCTCCCGAGCAGGCCGCCCTGGCGGTGCGGGACGACGAGGCCCTCAGCCTGATGGTCAACGAGGAGGACCACCTGCGTTTGCAGGCCTTCCGGCCTGGACTTGCGGTGCGGGAGACGCTCGACGACGCCCTGCGAGCGGACGACCAGCTCGAGGCGGGACTCGACTACGCGTTTACGCCGGAACTCGGTTATCTCACCGCATGTCCAACAAATGTCGGAACCGGATTGCGCATTTCGGTCATGCTACATCTTGGCGGCCTCGTGCGTACACGTGGCATCGCACAACTATTGCAGGTTCTGCCCAAACTCGGCCTCGCGGTGCGCGGCCTCTATGGCGAAGGCACCGAGGCGGCCGGGGACCTCTTCCAGATCTCGAACCAGATAACCCTTGGGCAGGCGGAGGAAGAGGTGACCGCGTCCCTCGAGCGCGCGGCGCAGCAGATCATCGACCAGGAGAGGGCCGCGCGGCGGATGCTCAAGGAACAGGCTTTGGAGCAGACGCAGGACCGGGTCAACAGGGCTCTCGGCGTTCTGCGCTATGCCCAGCTGCTCGGTCGCGAGGAGGCCATGCAGCTGCTCTCGGAACTGCGCCTAGGCGTGGAGATGGGCATGCTGCAGGTTTCTCCGGAGGTGGTCAACGAATTGTTGGTAGCTGCCTTGCCGGGGTTTCTCACAAGAACAATCGGACACGAGTTGCAGACGCTTGAGGAGCGTGCGGCACGAGCCCGCCTCGTTCGCGAGCGGCTGCAGAAGGAGGGTGTATAGCGATGTACCAGAGATTCACCGAGCGCGCCCAGCGTGCCCTGCTCCTGGCCCAGGAGGAGGCGCGCCGTCTGAACTACAATTTCGTCGGCACCGAGCACCTGCTGCTCGGCTTGATCCGCGAAGGCGACGGTATCGCGGCCAAGGCCCTGCTCTCGATGGGCGTCAGCCTGGAGAAGGTGCGGGCGGAGGTCGAGAAGGTGATCGGCCGCGGCTCGACGCCAGCCGAGGGCGACATCGGCTTGACGCCGCGGGCCAAGAAGGTGGTGCTGGAGCTTTCCGCGGAAGAGGCGCGCCACCTCGGACACAACTACATCGGCACCGAGCACATCCTGCTCGGACTGATCCGTGAAGGCGAGGGCGTCGCGGCGCGCGTCCTGTTGAATCTCGGCGCGGATCTCGACCGCGTGCGGGCTCAGGTCATACAGCAGCTCGGCGTGCCGACGCAGGGAGCGGCCCCGCAGAAGCAGCGCCAGCGCAGCCAGACGCCCGTCCTGGACCAGTTCGGGCGAGATCTCAACCAACTGGCCGAGGAGGGCAAGCTCGACCCCGTCGTCGGGCGGGAGAAGGAGATCGAGCGCGTCATCCAGATCCTGTCGCGCCGCACGAAGAACAATCCGGTCCTGATCGGAGAACCCGGCGTCGGCAAGACGGCGATCGCGGAAGGCCTCGCGGAGCTGATCGTGGGGAGCAAGGTGCCGGAGACCCTCAAGGACCGCCGCGTCGTAACGCTGGACCTCGGTGCGCTGGTTGCGGGTTCGAAGTATCGCGGCGAATTCGAGGACCGGCTGAAGAAGGTCATGGACGAGATCCGGCACGCCGGCAACGTCATCCTGTTCATCGACGAGATGCACACGATCGTCGGGGCGGGCGCGGCGGAAGGCGCGATCGACGCCTCCAACATCCTGAAGCCGGCGCTCGCCCGCGGCGAGCTCCAGTGCATCGGTGCAACCACGCTCGACGAATACCGCAAGCATGTCGAGAAGGACGCGGCGCTGGAACGCCGCTTCCAGCCGATCATGGTCGAGGAGCCGTCGCCCGAGGAGGCCGTGGAGATCCTGCGTGGTCTGCGCGACCGCTACGAGGCCCACCACCGCGTGGAGATTGCCGACGAGGCGCTCGAAGCCGCCGTACGGCTTTCGGACCGCTACGTCTCCGACCGTTACCTGCCGGACAAGGCCATTGACCTGATTGACGAGGCCGCGTCGCGGGTGCGTCTCCACTCCTTCGTCGCGCCGCCGGATCTCAAGAAGATCGAGCAGAAGCTCGAGGAGACGCGCAAGGAGAAGGAGGCTGCGATCGGCGCCCAGGAGTTCGAGAAGGCGGCCCGCCTGCGCGACCAGGAGCAGCAGATTCGCGAGCAACTCGACAAGATGAAGGAAGAGTGGGAGCAGCAGACCGTCGCGCACAAGCTCGTGGTCGGCGCCGAGGACATCGCCGGCATCGTCGCGTCGTGGACCGGCGTGCCTGTGAAGCGCCTGCAGATGGAGGAGTCTGAGCGTCTTCTGCACCTCGAGGAGGAACTCCACCGCAGGGTCGTCGGACAGGACGAGGCCGTCGCGGCCGTCGCGAGAGCGATCCGTCGTGCCAGGGCGGGTCTCAAGGATCCGAAGCGCCCGATAGGCTCGTTCATCTTCCTTGGCCCGACAGGCGTCGGCAAGACGGAGCTCGCGAGGGCGCTCGCGGAGGCCCTGTTCGAGGATGAGGACGCGATGGTCACGATCGACATGTCCGAGTACATGGAGCGTCACACCGTGTCGAGGCTGGTAGGCGCCCCGCCAGGCTATGTCGGTTACGAAGAAGGTGGCCAGCTCACCGAGGCGGTTCGCCGCAAGCCGTATTCTGTGGTGCTGCTGGACGAGATCGAGAAGGCACACCCCGAAGTGTTCAACATCCTGCTGCAGGTGCTCGAGGAAGGTCGGCTGACCGAGGCGACCGGACGTCACGTCGACTTCCGCAACACGGTCGTGATTATGACGTCCAACGTTGGCGCGGAGCGCCTGCGCCAAGACAGCGGGATCGGATTCCGGTCCGGGTCGGATGACAGCGGCCGATTCGACAAGATGCGCGAGCGCATCCTTGACGAGGTCAAGCACACCTTCCGTCCGGAGTTCCTCAACCGCATCGACGACATCATCGTCTTCCATTCGCTGGGAGACACAGAACTTGAGAAGATCGTGCGCATCCTGGTCGGGGGCGTTGCCAAGCGTCTTGAGGAGCAGGACGTACACATCAAGCTGAGCGAAGACGCGTATGCCTTGATCGCACGGGAGGGCCACGATCCGGTCTATGGCGCCCGACCGTTGCGCCGGGCGATCCAGCGCCTGCTGGAAGACCCCTTGTCTGAGGCGCTGCTTGCGGGCCAGGTCCAGCGTGGCCGCGAGGTCCAGATTTCGGTAGGCGACGACGGCCGTCTCAGCTTCCTTGCGGATGTGAGCCAGCCGGTAGGCTAGCAAAGGTGCGGGAATGCCCCGCCGGCCACGATGGGGCCTGGCGGGGCGTACTTCGAGGAGGGCGGGCGTGCGCGACGAGGATCGGCTCCACCGGCTGCTGCGCCAGGTGGCTCCTGGCACACCTCTGCGCGAGGGCGTCGAGAACGTGCTGCATGCCGGAACAGGCGGCCTGATCGTCCTCGGCGATACGCCGGAGGTGCTGTCGCTGGCGGCAGGCGGCTTCGATATGGATGTTCCCTGCACGCCGGCGGTGCTCTATGAGCTGAGCAAGATGGATGGCGCCCTCATACTTACGGCCGACGCCAAGCGGATCGTGCGGGCGAATGTCCAGTTGGTGCCAGATCCCAACGTTCCTTCGGTGGAGACCGGCATCCGACACCGTTCAGCCGAGCGGGTCAGCCGTCAGACGGGCGTCGTGGTGATCGCGATCTCGCAGCGCCGTCACCAGGTCACGCTCTACCAGGGCATCCTGCGCCACGTGCTGCGCGACACGGCACAGGTGCTCGGCCGCGCGAACCAGGCTCTGCAGGCCCTGGAGCGCCAGCGGATCGCGCTGGTGGGTGAGATCGGCGAGCTGGACGCGCTGGAGTTTGCCGGCGAGGCGACGCTTGGCGACGTGTCGTCGGCGGTCCAGCGCTTCGCCCTGCTCGACCGCATCGCCCGGGAAGTGCTGGGCTACATCGAGGAGCTCGGCACCGAGGGGCGCATGGTCGCGATGCAACTGCACGAGCTCACGCGCTCGCTCGCCGAGGAGATTCTCCATGTCTTGCGGGACTATGCCGCAGACAGTTCTATCGAGCATGCCCGTGACTTGCGCGAGCAGCTGGCCGCGTGGAGCGCCGAGGCCCTCCTCGATCGCAGCGCTATCGCGCGCAGCCTCGGACACCCGGGAGAGCTCGAGCAGGTGGTGCAGCCGCGCGGCCTGCGCATGCTGCGGCGCGTGCCGAGGCTGCCTCCACCGGTCAGCGAAAAGTTGGCACAGCGATTCGGAACGCTCGGCCGGTTGATGGCCGCGAGCCTCGAGGAACTGGACGAAGTGGAAGGCATCGGTACTGCCCGCGCGCGGGCGATTCAGCGGCACCTGGCGCGTCTGAGGGACGTCGTGCGCTAGCAAATACGCAGGAGCCCGGCCTTGGCCGGGCTCCTTGGCAAGTCGCGTATCAGGAGAAATTGAAGATTCCGAGCGCGGAAATGCGCTTCTGCTCCTTCAGCAGGCAGTCGTATAGGTTCAGATCGACAGCATTCAGCACGCCCGTCAGGTAGAATAGCGTCTGGCCGACTTCGGCCTCGACCACCTCTCGGCAGTTGTCGCAAAGTTGGCCGCGAACACCCGAGTCCAGCACCGTGCGCAGTTGTTCGAGGGAGATCCCTTCGGGGATGGGATGACGTTCGGCGTGCACCGTCACGCAACCACAGTCCGTCACCGCCTTGGCGACGGCGCGGTTCACCCGCGCAACGGACTCCTGAAGCTTCGAAACGGTGTCGAGGATGTTCTTGTGGCGGATGAGGCACTCGTCGACGGTCTCTTGGAACTGATCGCACAGGAGGTCTTTCATCCGCTCGACCCCTCCTCCAAGGTGGCCTCATTATACCGACCAGCAAAACCGCCGTCAACGCGACCGCACACGGAGAGGCAAGCGCAAGTTGCTGGGCGAGATACACGTTGCGTGTT
Organism: Bacillota bacterium; assembly: GCA_021845645.1. The sequence goes on along the minus strand of JAJZVM010000105.1, from coordinate 2,564 downwards.
ATCAAAAAGTTGCGCAATTAGCAGGAAACGGCCCGGAGCTGTCGCGGACTGTGGGGCCACCGGGCGGCGGGGGCCGCGTGACCAGGGTGTGGCAGGCGTGTATCGCGCGTGGAAGAGCGGGCAAACATAGCCGTAGTTGTGCGAAGAAGGGAAGACTGCTGATGCTGTTTATTTGCGGGCTTCGCGAAGGATCTCCTATAATCAATGCTACGGAGGGAAGGTGACCGCGGATGAAAGCGCCGTGGCGCGGCGGGCTGACCCTGGCCGGGCTGGTGATCGGGCTTCTGCTCGGCTACTACCTGTTCAAGGCGCTGGGTTCAGCGGTGCACCTGAACATCTACCAGAAGATCGGCGCCGCCCTGCTGATCGGAGCGCTCGGCGGCTTTGTCGGGTTCTTCTCGGCGGGGGGCCTGCAGCGTTCCGTCGCGAAGCTCAACCTGTTCATGGAAGGTCGCGTCCTGCGTTCTTCAAGCAATGAGCTGCTCTCTGGCGGAGTCGGCGCACTTCTCGGCCTTTTCGCGGCCTACCTGATCACGACGCCGGTCGAGGCCATTCCCGTCGTCGGAAACATCCTGCCGATCGTCTTTGCCGTCTTCCTCGGCTACGTCGGTGGCTTCCTCGGTATCGGCGTGGCGCGCAGGCGCGAACCGCGCGAGGGGGAACTCCTGGTCAAGCGGTCCGTCAAGGCGGGCCATGGCAGGAGCGTGCCGAAGGTCCTCGACACAAGCGTGATCATCGACGGGCGGATTGCCGACATCCTCGAGACCGGCTTCATCGAGGGACCCATCGTGGTGCCCCAGTTCGTGCTGGACGAACTCCGCCACATCGCCGACTCCGCGGATGTCCTTAAGCGCAACCGCGGCAGGCGGGGGCTCGACGTACTGAACCACATCCAGAAGGAACTTCAGGTGCCGGTCCAGATCAACGACAAGGACTATCCCAACATGGAGGTCGACTCCAAGCTCCTCCGCCTGACAAAGGCCCTGGAGGGCAAGGTGCTGACGAACGACTTCAACCTGAACAAGGTGGCGGTGCTCCAGCAGGTGCCGGTGCTGAACATCAACGAGCTTGCGAACGCGGTCAAGCCCGTGGTGCTGCCCGGCGAGGAGATGATGGTGCACGTCATCAAGGAGGGCAAGGAAGTCGGACAGGGTGTCGCTTACCTGGACGACGGGACGATGATCGTCGTCGACGGCGGCAAGAAGTTCATCGGCGAAACGCTGGCGGTCCTGGTCACCTCAGTGCTGCAGACGTCCGCTGGACGCATGATCTTCGCCAAGCCCAAATCCATGAACGAGCGGCAGGAGCAGAATGGCAACCGACTTCAGGCGCAACCCTGAGACCTACGCTCTGATTGTCGGAGCGGGATCGGGAGTCCGCTTCGGACGCAGCAAGGCCTTCTACGTGTGGCGGGGCGAGCCGCTGATTTCGTCGGCGGCTCGCCCCTTCCTGCGCAGCCGGGAGGTCGACGGACTCGTGCTGGTCGTGCGGGCGGAGGACGTGGCACAGGCCGAGGCACTCGCCCGCGCCATGCCCAAGCCGACGATCGTGGTGGCGGGCGGCGCGACGCGCAGCGCTTCGGTGCGCGAGGGGCTCGCCGCATTGCCAGCGTCCGTGCGACGCGTGGCGGTACATGACGCGGCCCGCCCGACCGTTTCGCAGGCCCTCGTCGAGCGGCTGCTCTCTGTCCCGGGCGCTTGCGCCATTCCGCGGTTACCGCTCCATGACGCCTTGCACCGCGACCCTGCGTTGGGTGGTGGCGCCGTGCCGCGGGAAGGCATCTGGCGCGTACAGACGCCCCAGGTCTTCGATCGTGATCTCCTCGTGCGGGCGCACCAAGGTGACCCCGAGGCGGCGGACGACGGTGAGCTCGTGCTGCGGCTCGGCGGCCAGGTGTTCTATGTGGAAGGCGAGGAGGGGAACCTCAAGGTGACGACGCCGGAAGACATCATGCGCCTTGACGGCGGGCTGGGCGCCCTGCGGATCGGGCATGGCTTCGACGTTCACCGGCTGGCGCTCGGGCTGCCGCTTATGCTCGCAGGCGTCGAGATCCCCTCGCCGCATGGTGCTATCGGCCATTCGGACGCCGACGTCATCTGTCATGCACTCATGGATGCAATCCTCGGAGCGGCCGGGCTGCCCGACATCGGGCACTTTTTCCCGCCGGGCGATCCACAGTTCGCCGGCGCCAACTCGCTTGACCTCTTGCGGCAGGTGGTCGAGAAGGTCAGGGAAGTTGGATATCGGGTCGGCAACGCGGACTGCACGCTGGTGCTCGAATCCCCGAAGGTGGCGCCATATCGTGAGCGGATGCAGGCGGCACTCGCTGAGACGCTCGGCGTCGCCGCGCACGGTGTGTCGCTCAAGGCCACGACCGCGGAGGGGCTCGGATTCATCGGCTCGGGGGAGGGCGTGGCGGCCTGGGCGGTGGCCACTCTTATCGATTGGCATCCGCCCAGCCCCAGCCCTGACGCATGAGTAAGCAGGGCCGCGTGCGGAGCAGGTTTGGGGGTACAGGCGGCAAAAGTTCACGAAATTTGGTCCTGGACAAGTCGGCGGCCATG
>JAJZVM010000104.1 GCA_021845645.1 Bacillota bacterium | reverse complement strand
CCGACCTGGCTGGCGTCAGCGTCAGGACGCTGCACCACTATGACGCGATAGGCATCCTCTCTCCACAGGAGCGGAGCCCAGCTGGATACCGCGTGTACAGCCATGCGGATCTCGAGCGACTGCAGCAGGTGCTCTTCTTCAGGGAGTTGGGTTTCGGCCTACGGGAGATCAAGACGATTCTGAGTGATCCGAGCTTTGACCGCAGGCAGGCACTGCGCGGCCATCGGGAGTTGCTGTGCAGCCGCAGGGAGCGGATCGAACGCCTGATCGGGGCTGTCGACGGGACGCTGGCCAGTCTTGAGGGAGGGAGCGAGTTGTCCGAGGAAGCCATGTTCGAGGGATTCGACAACGCCGAGTACGAGGAGGAGGCCCGCCGCAAGTGGGGCCACACGGCGGCCTACAAGGAGTCTCGCGAACGGGCTGAGGCATACAGCCAGGACGACTGGAACGACATCATGCAGCAGCAGCAGACGATCTTGCGGGACATTGCAGGTCTTGCGGACCGGTCGCCTGATGACCCGGATGTACTGGACGCGGTCCGGCGGATGCACAACTTGATCAATGACCGCTTCTACGCGTGCCCGCTGGCGATGTTTCGGGGTCTCGGAGACCTCATGGTCGAGGACCCGCGTTTCACTGACACGTTCGATAAGCTGCGGCCAGGTCTCGCCTTGTTTTACCGCCAGGCGGTCCACGCCTACTGTGACCAAGTCCAGGGGCAGTAGGACCCAGAGCAGGCAGGGCCGCGCACCGCTCGGCCCTGCCTGCGCATCGCCGCGCCGGGCTCCACGTGCCGCGGGCCGGTGGCCTCAGTTGGGCGCAAGGGTACTTGGGTGCATGCCGCCATCGGCTACGTACGCTTCGTGCGCCAGGAGCCAGTCTTTGCGATGGAGTCCCCAGGCGTAGCCTGTCAGGCCTCCGTCCCGTCCGACGACCCGATGGCAAGGGATGACGAGTGAGATCGGGTTGCGGCCGTTGGCCTGGCCAACCGCCCTGGCAGCTCCCGGTCTGCCGATCGCGGCTGCGATCGCGCCGTAGCTCGTCGTCTCCCCGTACGGGATGCCGACGAGGTGTTGCCACACCTGTCGCTGAAAGGGTGTGCCTCGCGGCGCGAGCTGCAGACTGAAGGTGCGCAGGACGCCGGTGAAGTAGGCTTCGAGCTGTCCCTGCGCCGCACCGAACACGTCATCCCTGCGCTCGAGCGTGGCAGCGAAACGGGGATCGAGCGCACCCTCGCCCAGATAGAGCCCTGTGAGGCTCTGTCCGTCTCCCACCAGCATTAGGTAACCCAAGGGACTTGGCATCACGCCGAAGTACCTGTCCCCATCGCTCTCATGGAACGCGCTTTCCTTCATCCCTCGCTGCCTCCCTCAAGCTGCCCAACCCAATGTCCTTGGTCGGCGGGCGGCGCTGCCGGTGGGACCGTCCAGAGGTACTGGACAGCGTAGGCACGCCAGGGCCGCCAGCGCTCGGCCAGCCTGAGTGCGGAGGCGGGGTCGGTGCGGTGGCCGAGGCGCTCGAAGGCCCTGCGCACGCCGAGGTCGGAAGGCAGGAACGCGTCAGGATCGCCGAGCGCCCGCATGCGCAAGTACTGTACGGTCCAGGGACCGACGCCGCGGAGCGCCAGCAACCGCCTCGATACGTCCTCCCGGTCCGCCCCAGGGTCCAGGACGACCGATCCCTCGGCGAGGGCCCGCGCGAGCGTGATCAGTGCCTGCGCCCTGCTGAGGGGCAGGCTGAGCGCTTCCGGCTCGAGCGACGCCAACCGGGCGGCGTCCGGGAAGGCGTGCGTCAGGGTGCCGTGCGGACGGGAGAGAGGCGTGCCGTAGCGCTGGACCAGCCGCCCAGCGAGCGTGCGGGCGCCGGCCACGGACACCTGCTGGCCGAGCACCGCGCGCACTGCCGTCTCTTCGCCGTCGACGCTCCCGGGTACCCGCAGCCCTGGCCGGGCGACAGCCAGAGCGCCGAGGAGATCATCGCCAGCGAAGGCATCCAGCACCTGGAAGGGGTCCGCGTCAAGGTCGAAGAGACGGCGCATCCGCTCCACGGCTGCCTGGACATCGCGCACGTCGGTCAGTTCGAGCTCGCACTCGAGAAATGCCATGTGGGAAGAGGCAGGCTGCGTCACCGCTGCCACCCCCAGGCCGTGCGGCAATCGCAGGGCCCGGCTGTATGTCCCGTCTCGCACGACCTCGACGCCGGGTACCGCGCGCGCACCGAGGAAATCGAGCAGGTGCGCGAACGCAAGCGGCGGCCGATAAGGCAGGCGGAGTCGGATCACTGTCTCCCCCGTTGGTGCATGGCCCCAGGGCGTTGCACCGTTGCGCAGTTCACTTGGGGTCTGCCCGTAGATCTCGCCGATTGTCGCGTTGAACTGGCGCACACTCGAGAAGCCGGCGCCGAAAGCCACCTGGGCGACAGGCAGCGACGTGGTCTGCAGGAGCACGCGCGCCGCGTGTGCCCGCTGCGCGCGGGCGAGCGCAAGCGGCCCCGCTCCCAGCTCCGCCGTGAGCAGGCGATGGAGCTGGCGCGGACTGTAACCGAGGCGGCGAGCCAATCCCTCCACACCGTCGCGATCGACGACGCCGTCCAGGATCAGGCGCATCGCCCTGCCCACGAGATCCGCCCGGTTGTTCCACTCTGGCGATCCGGGGCTCGCGTCGGGGCGGCAGCGCTTGCAGGCACGAAAGCCCGCGCGCTGGGCCGCCGCAGCCGTCGGGTAGAAGCGCGCGTGCTCAGGCCTCGGCGTTCTCGCGGGGCAGCTTGGCCTGCAGTAGATCCCCGTGCTCGTAACGCCGACAAAAAATACGCCATCGAAGCGCGCGTCACGGCTCGCCAGTATCCTCCAGCGGATTGCGTCATTGAGCATGGACCCATTTTGACGTATTTGCGTGACCTTCGCTGGCGGCTTTCGGACAGGACAGAGGCAGGGTGGCACCATACCCGAGTCAGGTGACGTGCGCTATGGCCGACTGCGTGAGCTCCAGGGCATAGCGCAGTGCCACGGCCCACATCACCAACGCTGAGATGCGACCTAGGCGGCGCCGGGCCCCTGCGGTTCTCGCCGCCTGCCCGATGACGCGCCCGACCAGCGCGAGGCCGAAGAACCAGAGCCAGGAAACGAGCAGGGAACCCAGCGCGTAGGACCATCTGTCCAGGTACGACGCGTACATTGCGGCGCCACCTCCGATCACGACCACCGTGTCCATGATCGCGTGCGGATTGAGCAGCGACACCGCCAGGCTGCGGCGCACAGTGCGGCCCTTCGACCCATCGCCCGGTGCCGCATCCGGCGCCGCGCCCGCTGGAGCCGTCCAGGTAGCGATGCCCATGTACGCGAGGAACAGGACCCCTGTGATGCTCAGCAGGAGGCGCAGCGCCGGAATAGCCAGGACGACGAGCGAGATGCCGCCAACCGCCACGGTGATCAAGGCCGTGTCGGAGAGGGCCGCCGTCGCGACGACTGGCAGCAGAAGGCGCCAACGGGGCTGTGTCGCGCCCTGCGTCAGGATGAACGTGTTCTGGGGCCCGAGCGGCAGGATCAGCGCCAAGCCGAGCAGGAAACCGTGCAGGAAGGCACCCGTCATACCATGTGCCGTCGCTCCGCTCCGCCTTCTGTCGCGGTCACGTCAGATCCTTCGCCATCAGGATGTTGGTCGGTCTGTAGCCTGTCCGCTCGTAGACATGGATCGCGGATACGTTGGAGCCGAAGACGTGGAGTGCGAGCCGGCTCAGGCCCAGGGACCGCACCTCCGGCTCGATCGCCAGCAGGGCGGCCGAGCCGTAGCCTTTGCCGCGGTACGCCTCCCAGATGACGAGGTTGTAGATGAAGGCCTGTGCAACGCCGCCGTCGGTTCGCTCGGCGAACCAGATCACGCCGACCGCTTGGCCGCTCGCGGCGTCTGTGACGGTGTAGAGATGTTGCGCGGGCGAACCGGTTCCGTCCGGCAAGAGCTGCCTGAATTCGTTGTCGGCCATCGCGCGTGCCGCTTCCTCCGTGATGTTGCCGGTGGCCGCGTGTCCCGCGGCGTAGTCGCCGACGACCCAGTCGTACCATGTGCGATACTCGTCGTCGCTCATCGGCCTCAGGCGTATCTGTGCTGGCAAGTGGTCCCCTCCCTGCCGTGTGCGCAACTTGAGCGGGTGGTGCTTCGCCCGGCAGCGCCCCGTATCCTGCGCGCCGCCCCAGCGCCGCCAGCCCCGTGGCGACAGGATTTCGTCTGCACCAGTACGAGCCGCCGCCACAGCGAAACAGACTTCGGGGCTACGCTGCGGACCGGGGCCCCAGATGCCTCGGTGGCGCGCACGATCCTGGCCATATTCACCCGAGGGGCGACGCACGTGTACGCGACCGCACGGAACGCAGTCCCAAGGAGCGCGTGCGCCTCAAGCCCTGCCTCTGCCCCGTGGGTCGTGAGGATGTCCTTGTCCTCGGCGGGCCCACGCACCACCTCAACCCGTCGCGCGGGAGGCGCCTGAGTGAGCGCGTCTATCCCGGCAGCGAATAGGGGATGGCCGCTCGCGTGCAGGAACCCGCGGCATCACGGCCAACCAACGGCCCCCCAAAGCGAGGTTTTGGCAAGTGATAGGCCCTCCTGGGCATAACGGGATTACGTGAAGGCGTAACTGTGTTATGTTGAACGCATGGAAAAGGACGAAGCGTCGGTTCGCGATCGGATTCTCGCCGCCGCTGAAGCCGCCTTCGCAGCCCATGGCTACGGATCGGTGGGCGTTTATGCCATCTCAAGCGCGGCCGGCGTAACCACGGGGGCGCTCTACCACCACTTTGGCGGCAAGCTAGAACTTTACCGAGCGGCGCGCGAGGCGTACGAGGGCAGATTGCTTGCGGCCATGCGCGAGGCCACGTCGGACGTGGCGCCTGGTGTGCGGGCGGTGCGTGTAGCACTCCTCGTCGCATGGGACATGGCGTCGAGGGACGGCATGGCGAGACTGTTCACGGAGCCTGGGCCAGGTGTGGGGCCCGATGCGCTCGGCCGGTTCGTGCACGGTCTCTGGCCATGGGGACCCGGCGCGGTCGGACACGTGCTGGTGTTCGCGTGGCTTGGGGCGTTGGAGGTGTCGCTGCGCGGCTCGGACAGCGATGCGAGGCTCGTTCTGGACGGCATACTGCGCGGTATCGCCGGGGATCTCGGGTAGGCTGAAGGTCGCAGGCAGCCGGAAGCGGAAGGCAAAGCGGGCATCGCTAGCGATGCCCGCCGGGGAAGCTATATCAGTGCGTGTGGCCGCAACCGCATCCGTCGCCGTGCTCGTGCCCACCGCAGCCGCACGAATGGCCCTCGCCGTGCTGGTGGTCGTCTTCGTGGTCGTGGCAGCCGCACACGTGGTCCGACTCCGCCTGACCTTGACCGGCCGGCACGAGGCGAATGAGCTTCAAGGGATCCCCTCCAGTCTTGTCCTGGTATCAGCCTAGACTGAAGGGCATACCTGCGTCAACGCGTCTCGTGGCGACCGAGGCAGGTATTGCCTGTGGCCGAGCGAAGCCGTCAGTCTGGGGGATCAGGTCTCTTCTCGCATGGGAGGGAATCATATGAGGATCGCCGCGCTGTACGACATCCATGGCAACCTGCCCGCGCTCGAAGCCGCGCTGCATGCCGCCAGAAAGGCGGGCGTCGAGAAGGTGATCCTTGGCGGCGACATCGCGGCAGGGCCGCTACCGGCGGAGACGATGGAGATCCTGATGGCGCTCGGTGACTGGGCATCCGTCTTGCAAGGCTCTTCGGACCGTGCCGTGGTCACCTGCTACGACCTGCTTATGGCGAAACACAGGATCGAGCTGCAGACCTGCGACCCGCTCGTCCGCTGGGCGGCGGAGCACATCACAGGCCACCAGCGTGATTTTCTCGAGGCGCTGCCCCGCGATCTCAGCTTCCACTCGCAGGACCTGGGGGAGATCCGCTTCTACCATGCCGCGCCGCAGGACGGAGAGAGTCCGAGTTTATCCGAGCCGCACGGCGGCGTTGTCGTCGCTGGCCTCGACCATCGTCAGGGTACCGAGCGCAGGGGTGGCGTGCTTCAGGTGCATCCGGGCAGCGTGGGCATGCCGCAGGGCGGCGGGACCGGTGCCTACTGGGCCCTGCTTGGCGAAGAGGTCGAGTTGAAGCGGACGGAATACGACACTACGCAAGCCGCTAGGCGCATCATGCGCTGCGGCATGCCGGACGCCAAGGCCTGGGCACAGCGCTACGTGCTGATGGAGGGGGTAGATACGGTAGGAACCACGTGAAACGATTTGGATGGTCGGCGGCGGTTCCGGGGTGCGATTCCCCGGCAGGCTAGTCGTCGGCCAGGCTGTTCGGCCCGCCCATTGCGGACTTCAATCTGTGAATGTCTGCGTTTCCGGGAACGGCTAGAAGCTGACGCTGCTGGCGACCTCCTGCCAGACGAGACCGCCGTCGGACGTGGCGTAGACGGTGCCTGCCGTCGTCAGAAGCCAGCCGTGCATCTCATCGACGAAGCTCACGTCCGCAAGCACGCCGGCTGCACGCAGCGCGATCCGCCGGAAGCTCTGGCCGCCGTCCAGGCTGAGCCAGACGTTTTGACCGGACCAGAGCCAGACGAGCCCATCGGTTCCTACGCGCATGCCGATCGGAGCTCCCTGCCCAGGCAGCCAGTGGGGCAGGCCGATGGGGATCCAGTGCAGTCCCCCGTCGACGCTGCGCCAGAGGTAGGGTAGTGCGGAGTCCAGCACAGTTGGCTTGCGCCCCTGACGGTTGGGCTTCAAATAAATGCTCGGCACCTTCGGCGTTCCTACGCCGAGAACGGTTTGCCCCCCGAGCGGTGCAACGGCGCTCGGAATGAACGGCGTAGAGAGGGCTTGCCACTTCGCGCCGAGGTCCTGGGTGAAGAAGAGCTGCCTGCCCTGGCCTGGACGGTAGCCGATGATCCAACCCTGGTCGACGCTCGACATCCCGAGCGCCGCCGGATACCAGCCATGCGCGAAGGGCTCGATCTGCCATGTCCGCCCGCCGTCCAGCGAGACGTAGGGGGCGTCCGGGCCGAGCACCATGATCTGACTCGGCCCGAGGACCTCGAGGGTGGACAGCGAAGCGGGAGCCTCGCCGGTAGCGGTCCAGGTCCGGCCGCCATCCACGGTGCGCAGGACGGTTGCTCCGTCGTATGTCCAGCCCGCTGCGTAGCCGAGCTGGTCGCTGAAGAAGGAGAGGGCGGTGCTTGGGCTGAGCGGCGGGTAGACAAGCTGCCATGTCAGGCCGCCGTCGACCGTCGTGTAGAGCGGGGGGCCATCGCCCGCGAGTAGCCAGCCGTGCTCCGGGTCGCTGAAACCGACGGAGAAGGCCTGACCGCCTGCGGTGGGCAGCGGCTGTCCGAAAACGGCCTGCCAGGTCGCACCGCCGTCCCGCGTCATATAGATGCCGCCCCGGTCGAGGCCGATGAACCCCGTCTGCGAGCTGAGGAAAAACATGCTGTGCACGTACCCCGCGAGTGGCAGGCCGCCAAGACTTGCGTTGACCGCCTGCGCCGACGAGACCATCGTCCAACTGCGGCCACCGTCTCGTGTCGCGTAGAAGGACTTCGGCTGCAGCCCGCCTCCCTCGGCTCCGCCGCAGATCAGGAAGCCCTGGTACGCGTTCAGGAACGAGATGGCCTGCAGGCCAGATCCTTTGTAGGGGCAGAGCGTCGCGCGGCTGCTCCAGATGAGGCCGCCGTCCGTCGTGCTGAAGACCTCGGTCGTTGCCGCCGCGGTCCCCGATGTGTGGCCGACGATGAAGCCAGTGCTCGACGACGGGAAGCTGATCGAAGACGCGTAGAAGCCGGTGACCTGGAAGATGTTCTGCCACGTCCGTCCGCCGTTGAACGTGGCTTCCACGGCCGTCAGGCCGCAGCGGCCCTGGTTGCAGCCGTTTTCGAGCACGAAGGCGGTGCTCGCTGTCGGCGAGTCCACCTGCACCGCCGTCCTGGTGGGAACGAGCAGCGTATGCCAGCTCGCGCCGCCGTCGCTCGTGTAGGCGGCGGCCGTGCCGTGCAGGAGCTGAAGGATGGCCCAGCCGTCGCTCGGCGTATCCATGCGTATCGATGTGAGCGCAGGTCGCTGCGGGAGCGCAAGCGGCACCACCTGCGCGGTGTAGGTGGGCAGGCCTGCCGCGGCGACCGGATGCACGTAGGACTTGTCTCGCACGACCCGGTGGTGCTTTTGCGGGCTGGTGACGTGCGTGTTGGGCGCTGTTCCGCCGCAGCCGGCGAGGAGCAGGGCAGCGGCCCATGCGGTGAGCCAGATCCTTCTCAACGCTGGGCACCTCCTTCCGCCGCGACGGTAGGAGTTTTCGTCCTGGGCGCCGGACCTACCTCTGCTCCGGAATTGAGCCAGAGGCTGAGTGCGAGGGCGATGAACAGCATGAGCGCCGCAACCAGGAAGGCGTCGGAGAAGCTGCCGAAGTGCTCCACCAGGATGCCGCCCAACGCGGGCGCCGCGACGGACGCCAGCATGCCGACGAAGTTCATCGTCCCGTAGGCCTTGCCGTATTGTTCCCCGCGCAGACTGAGGGCCACCTCGCTCAGGATCATGGGGTCGAGCACCAGCTTGCCGCTTGCGCCGTAGACCACGAGAGCGATAAGGAATGCCCAGGTGCCCCCTGCGGCGCCCATGGCCAGCAAGGACAAGGCCGCTGTGGCCAGGAGCCACCGCATCCGCCCAAGCCTTGCCGCGGCGGGCCTGCGGTTCCACAGAATGGTGGCGGGAATGGCCACGAGCGTGGGCAGCGAGGCTGCAACGCCGAGCCCGACGCCTTGCAGCCCTTGATGCAGCCCGAGGTAGTAGGGGAGCCAGGCAAGCATGAAAAAGAAGGGGTAGAGCGAACAGAAGTTGATGGCGAGCAGAAGCGCGAACCTGCGCGCGGATGGCGCCACGGCTGGCAAGGTCACGGCCTGGGCCAGGGGGCGCTGCACGTCTTGCGGCGTCACGCGATAGAGCCACAGGCCCACGCCAACGGTCAGAAGACCGAGCAGGACGACGGGCAGGCGCCAGTCGCTCGGTGCCAGCGTGGAGGCAATCAGGTAGCCACCGGCAATGCCTGCCCCCATCCCCGAAGTGATCACGGCGTTGGCGGCGGAGAGGGCCGAGGGCGGAATGCGCCTTGCCGTCACCGCGAATTGCGTTGGATAGTAGACCCCCTGGAACGCGCCTGCCAGCGCCGAGAGCACCAGGAGCGCGGGGTACGAGCTGGCGGCGCCCGTCAGGGCGATGAAAAGGCCAAAGCCGACATAGCCCACGCCAAGCAGGGTACGAGGCGACACCCGGTCGGCCAGGTGGCCGACCGGGATCTGCACGAATGTGTAGGTGAGGAAAAAGGCGGAGGAGATGAGCCCAAGCTCTCCCGGCCCCACATGGAACTGCAGGCCGAAGATATGCAGGAGCGGGCTGAGAACGGCGCGATCTGCAAAGACGAAGAACCAGCCAATCCCGCCAAGGAGAGCCCAGGGCAGGTAGCGCTCCTGATTCGGGGCCGACAAACGGCTTGCACCTCAAGGGAAGTTTGGCTAATGGGCGCCGCACATCCTGCCTCGACGCCGGACCAGGTCCTGGCTGCTGCATGCGGGGGGCGCCGCCCGCCGGGCGATGCCCCCCAGGCTGCCCTCGGCCTCAGCCCACGGTGACCTCCGTCCGACCTTGCTCGAGAGCGTAGTCGGCGGTGGTCGTCTCGTCCACGCCGTTGCTGACCTTCACGGCATGGAAGACAAGCGACAAGACCACAACGACGACCAGATTGGCGATGAGCGCCCAGATGCCGGCGTAGCCCGGTACGCCGAAGAGCGGCACGATGGACGACTTGAAGTCCACCGAGGCCGTCATCGCGATGCCGATGATTTCGCCGACGGCCCAGCCGAGCAGAAGTGCCGTGCGGTGGAACCAGCGGCTGTAGAGCCCGCCGACGATCATCACGATCGTCTGCAGGATCATGATGCCGCCGAGCGTCTGCAGGTAGAGCGAATATTGCACCGGGATTCCGAGCGCGAACACGAGACCGAGGATCGTGACGCAGACCGAGACAATCTTGGCGACCCACGCCTCGTTTTTGGGAGACCCACCCCGGGCGAAGTACTCCTTGTAAATGTTGCGCGAGAACAGGCTGCCAGCCGCGATGGACATGATGGCCGCCGGCACGAGGGCCCCGATGAAGATCGCGGCGAACGCGAACCCGACAAACCACTGCGGGAACTGCTGCTCAAAGAGCAGCGGCACTGCGAGGTTGCTGTCGCCGTGTACATTTACGCCAGCCGCGAGCGCCATGATGCCCAGCAGGGCGATGCCGCCCAGCATCAACGAGTAGAGCGGGAGAAACGCCGCGTTGCGTCGGATGACCTGCCGCGACTTGGTCGCGAACATCGCTGTGATGGCGTGCGGGTAGAAGAAGAGGGCAAGCGCCGACCCGAGAGCCAGGGTGCCGTATGCCGCGTAGAGCGGCGGGGAGAGGATCACGGAATGCGGCGGCGTGGCCGCGAGGAGCTTCGCGTTCGCGACGCTGAAGATGTGACCGAAGCCGCCGAGGGCCGCAGGGATCGCGATCATGGCGGCAATGACTGTGATGTAGATGAGCGTGTCCTTGACGATGGCGACCATGGTCGGCGCGCGAAGACCTGAGGTCCAGGTGTAGAAGGCGACGACGAGGAAGGCGATGACCAGGGCGATATCGCCCGCGCTGCCCGTGCCGCCGAGCCCGAGCGTCTGCAGGACGGCCTGCATGCCCACGAGCTGCAGCGCGATATACGGCATGGTGGCGATGATTCCCGTGACAGCTACGGCGAGGGCCATGCCGCGCGATTCGAAGCGGCCCTTGACGTAGTCCGAGGCTGTGATATAGCCCTTCGCCTTGGCCACCGACCAGAAACGCGGGAAGACGGTGAAGATGAAGGGGTAGATGACGATCGTGTAGGGCACGGCGAAGAAGCCGAGGGCTCCGGAGCCGTATGCCAGCGCCGGCACCGCGATGAAGGTGTACGCGGTGTAGAGGTCGCCGCCGATCAGGAACCACGAGAGCAGGGTGCCGAGCCGCCTGCCGGCCAGACCCCACTCGCTGAGCTGGGACAGATCGGCCTTGTGCCACCGCGAGGCGTAGAAGCCAAGGACGGTGACGAACACGAAGAGAACCAGAAAGATCACGAATGCTGTCGTGTTCAAGGTGTCAGTGCCTCCTCTCGGCTTTCTCGCGGGTCAGGCGGTCAAGTAGTGGACCACGATGGTGAGAATCCCCGTGATCACAACCCACATCAGCTGGTACCAGTAGAAGTAGGGCATGCCCCCGAGTGCCGGCAGCGCGGAGCTGTAGAGCTGCGGGAACAAGGTTGCGAAAAAGGGGATGATCAGCACTAGGTACCACCAGCGCCGATTGCGACGGCTCGCGTTGGAATCTCCTTGCACAGGACACCTCTCCCCTCCCACGTGATTGGCCCCGAACATGGAACTGGGCGCAATGTGGTAAATTAGGCGCCTATACTTTGGGTCCTGCCACGATGACTGGTGCACTCTGGATTGGCCGGCCGAGGCTGCACGTGCGTGCCCGTTGCAACGGTGCGAGCGGTGGTGGACTGCCGCCGAAAAGCGGGGATGCTGAAAGCGAACTCTTGGTCCGAGACCACAGAAAACCGCGGTGGTGTCTGACTAGCGGAATGCGGGAAGGCAGGCGAAGGGCATGGCGTCGGCGCATCGCCGTCCGAGTGCGCGCGCACTCTGGGCATCCGAGCGTACTCTCCTGGCCTGGCTTCGTACGGCGATCTCCCTGCTTGCGTTCGGCTTTGTCGTCGCCCGCTTCGACATCTTACTGCACCGCCAACCGTCGCATGCCGGCAGCATTTTGGGCGCGATGCTCACAGGAGTGGGGGGCCTTTTCGCGGTGTTGGCGGTGCTGCGCTACTGGCGTGAGGCCCATGGCGCGCGGCAGGGCAGACCCAGGCCGGGGCTCGGCGTGACTGCCGGCCTGGCGGTGGCACTAGCTGCTGCTGTTGTGACGGGGTACCTTTTGACCCATCGGATGTCACTTTGACATGTGAAATCAAACCATCTGAGTTTTCTATTAGAGACATCGTCTGGGTTACTGTGGTAAAGTGAAGTCAGGTCTTGCAGAGTGAGGTGAGCAGAGCCGTGATGAAGTCAACTGGCATTGTCCGCAAGGTCGATGATCTCGGACGTGTCGTCCTGCCGATCGAACTCAGGCGCACCCTGAGCATTGCCGAGAAGGACTCTCTCGAGATTTATGTCGACGGCGAGCAGGTCATCCTCAAGAAGTATGAACCGGCCTGCATCTTCTGCGGGAACGCCGCCGACATGGTCCACTTCCACGGCAAGAACGTCTGCCGCGGTTGCGCCGCCGAGCTCATGTCTCTGGCCTCGCGCGCCAGCTGAGTCGTTCCATAAAGACGGCTGGATTACGGCATGCCGCAATCCAGCCGTTTCCATTCGTTTCGCGTCAAGGTGCTCCGCTAGACGCTGGTAAGCAGACGGGCCATCTCGAGAGCTGTCAGGGCGGCTTCCTGGCCCTTGTTCTGCTTGAGACCGGCACGCGCGAGGCCCTGCTCTATGGTGTCGACGGTCAGGACACCGAAGCCGATGCCCACCTTGCCCTGGAGCGCCACCTGCTGCATGCCCTGCGCACACGCGTCCGCCACCACCTCGAAGTGGTACGTCTCGCCACGCAGTACGACACCCAACGCCACGATGGCGTGCAACTGCCCCGTGTCAGCCAGCCGCCTCGCCGCGGCGGGCAACTCGAAGGCCCCCGGCACCCGAACCAGGACGATGTCCTCGTCCTTCACGCCGGCGTCGAGCAGAGCCTCGTGGGCGCCGTCGATCATGTGCTGCACCAGCATCCCGTTGTAGCGCGCGGCGACGATGCCGACGCGCAGCCCGCCGCCCTGTGCCCTTTCGCGCAACTCCCGCACCCCAGCCGCCTCCTGTCTCGTCACTTCGTCAACAGGTGACCGAGCTTCGTTCGCTTTGTCTCCAGATAGCGGGCCATCTCGGGCCGTTGTTCCACCTCGAGCGGCACCCGTTCCACGATCGAGATGCCGTAGCCTTCCAGGCCAGCCACCTTGCGCGGATTGTTGGTGAGCAACCGCAGCGAGCGGACGCCCAGGTCGACGAGGATCTGGGCGCCGATGCCGTAGTCGCGGAGGTCTGGCGGGTAGCCAAGGCTGATGTTCGCCTCCACTGTGTCCAACCCGCGGTCCTGCAGAGCGTAGGCGGCGATCTTCGGCCCAAGGCCGATGCCACGTCCTTCGTGTCCGCGCAGGTAGATGAGCATGCCACGTCCTTCCGCCTCGATGCGCCGCAGCGCGGACGCCAGCTGGTCGCCGCAGTCGCAGCGCAGCGAACCGAGGACGTCGCCGGTCAGGCATTCCGAGTGCATGCGGCACAGCACAGGCTGGCCGTCGTCGATGTCGCCCTTGACCAGGGCAAGATGCGAGCTCCGGATGAGCACGTCCTCGAACGCGATCGCGCGGAAGTGGCCGTAGCGGGTCGGCAGTTCGGCCTCGCCGACGCGTTCGACCAGGCGCTCGCGCTGGCGGCGGTGGTGGATGATGTCGGCGATCGTCACCACCTTGAGCCCATGGTGCTCCGCGAAGGCGAGCAGGTCGGGCGTTCGGGCCATGGTGCCGTCGTCCTTCATAATCTCGCAGATCACCGCCGCAGGTGACATTCCGGCCATGCGCGCAAGGTCGACCGCGGCCTCGGTGTGGCCTGCCCGCTTGAGGACGCCGCCCGGCTGCGCCTCGAGCGGGAAGATGTGTCCTGGGCGCACGAAGCTGTCCGGACCGACCTTGGCGTCTGCCGCCAGACGGGCGGTGAGGGCGCGGTCCGCCGCCGAGATGCCTGTGGAGACGCCTTTTGCGTCCATCGAGACGGTGAATGCGGTCTCCCAGTGCTCGGTGTTCTCGGACACCATCGGGGGCAACTGCAGTTCCTTGACGCGCTCGCTTGCCAAGGGCAGACAGATCAGACCCCGGCCCTGCGTGGCCATGAACGTGATGATTTCCGGCGTCACCAGTTCCGCCGCGGCGACGATGTCCCCCTCGTTCTCGCGGTCCTTGTCATCGATGACGACGATCATGCGTCCCCTGCGGATCTCCGCGACCGCTTCCTCGACACTCGCGAA
>JAJZVM010000103.1 GCA_021845645.1 Bacillota bacterium | reverse complement strand
GGTACAAGGCCAGAAGCGCAAGACCGGCACCAACGGCGACCAGCATAACTGCAAGATAGTCGATCATGGAACTTTGCCTCCCCTTGGCAGTGCGCCTCGCGGCCGTCGGCGCTGCCCAACGCGGGCTGTCTGCCTGGAGCTACTATCGCGCTTGTGACGATTAGGCCATATGAACATCTAGTCCGTTTCGTGCTGGTTCGGCCGGTAGGTAGGTTGGCCGGGCAATATGCCCACACCACGGCCATCTGCCAGAGCGGTATGGCGCGCGATCTGACAAAGTGGCCCTAGGCGCACGTGAAAAAAGTCGCATGATCTAGGTCCACTCGCCAGGGTCCGGCCGCCGTTTTGCGGGTCGCAGCGCACTGCGGACGCTAAAAATCCTGATCCTGGGCGGATCGTGGCACATACCTCCAAGCCGTACCTGCGCCGCCATCTGGCCTGGCGAAGGACCCGCGACCAGTGGACCGGAGCGCCGGGTCTGCTCGCCGATTTCCGGTACCTGGATGGTCGACCCCTGCGTTCGGCACCTAAAAACCATCCTACAAGATGGCGCGGCCGGCGGGGAGATGCAGGGTTCGCTTGACGCGACAACATAGTTAGATGATTATAAAAACACGAAAGAAGGTGCGGCGCGATGCCCCTGGGCGACGTTTTTCAGGCTCTGTCGGACCCGACGCGGCGGCAGATCCTGCGCATGCTCAGCCAGGGAGATCTCAGCGCGGGCGAGATCGCCGCGGCATTCACCCTGTCGAAGCCGAGCATCTCGCACCATCTCAACACCCTGCGCCAGGCGGACCTCGTGGTGTCGCGGCGGCAGGGTCAGATGATCATCTACTCGTTGCACACCACGGTGCTGCAGGAAGCGCTCGGCTGGGGTCTCGAGATTCTCAGCCGCGGCGATGGGGGAGAGGATGGGAGTCATGGCGGATAAGGCGAAGGAGTATCGGCTGGCCACCGAGGCACGGCACGACTGGCCGGTGTACCTCGTGTGGCTCGTCATGCTGGCTGTGGGGATCTGGGCCATGCCGCACCTGCCGATGCGCGTGGCAACGCACTTCGGCCTGAACGGTCGGCCGAACGGCTGGATGTCGGCGCCGTGGGCGGCCTTCCTGCCGATCGGCATGGCGGTCGTGGTGTGGCTCTTCCTGCTCGTGGTTCCCGTCATCGACCCGAGGCGGCGCAACTACCCGGACTTCCTGCCGTTCTACCGGTCCTTGCGCCTGCTGATCGTCCTCGTGATCGCCTTCATGTTCTTCTGGTCGATGTGGCGCAACCTAGGCCATAGCGCCGCCAATCCCGGGGACATGGCGGTGGTGGTCGTCGGGCTCCTGTTCATGTTCATCGGCAATTCGCTCGGCCGGGTGCGCTTCAACTACTTCGTCGGCGTACGCACGGCGTGGACGCTCTCCAATGAAGAGGTCTGGCGGCGCACGCACCGCTTCGCGGGGCCGGTGTTCATGCTGGCGGGCCTCGTGCCCGTTGCCCTGCTGTTCTTCTGGCCGGAAGGGGCCAGGGTCGCCCTGCTGATCTGCATCGTCGCCGCCGTCCTGCTCACGACGGTCTACTCGTACCTTGCGTACAGGGGCGTCGTAGGCGAGTAGCGCCCAGGAAAAGCTGACGGAAGACACTGGGCCCGCCGCATCTGTGCGGCGGGCCCCAGGCTGTCCCGCCGGCGTTAGCCGGCAACCGCATGGAACGTGGTCACCAGCCCGACCAGGATGACCGAGCCGGTGGCGAGGTAGACAAACCAGCGGTACGGGCCGCGCATGCGTGCCTGGGCAGGCAGGGCCTTCGCCTCGAGCGCGAGCAGGAAGCCCAGCACCACGGGCAGCAGGATCGCGTTCATCACTTCGATGTCGATGGTCAGATGGATGAGCGGGAGGCCTGTCAGCACCACTGCTGCCCCAAGCACCAGCGCCAGGACGTACGCGAGGTAGAAGTGCGAGGCCTCGCCGACCTGGCTATTGAGACTGTGCGGACAGCCGAAGGCTTCGCCGATGCCGAAGGCGGCAGCCACCGAGACCACGATGGCCGCTACCAGCGACGCGCCGAGGATGCCGAGACCGAACGCCAGCTTCGCGCCGGCGAATCCGAGGAAGGGCTCGAGCGCGCGGGAGATCTCCGGGATGCTCTGGAGAGCCGCCGCGTGACCCGAGCGACCGATCGTCGCGGCGACGGCGACCACCACGAAGATCATCACGAGCTGCGTCACGACCGCCCCCACCAGGGTGTCGAGGCGGGCGCCGCGCAACTGGCGCGGCCGAAGGCCCTTGTCGATCACGGCCCCCTGCTGGTAGAAGACCATCCATGGCATGATGACGGCGCCGACGTTGGCGGCGAGAAGCAGGAGATAGCCATGGTTGCCGAGCGGCAACTGGCCCAGCCCATGAACGAGCGCGACGGGATCGGGATGGGACATCAGGGCGGCCGGCAGGAAGAGCAGCTCGAAGAGCCCAAGGGCGATGCCCACGCGCTCGACGCGCCGATAGCTGCCGGTGACGCCCAGGCCGATCAGGAGCAGCGCGGCGGCGCCGACGCTGTAGACCTTCGGGACGCCGAACAGCTGCCCGACGCCGGCGATTCCTGCGAATTCGGTGACCAGCGCGCCGACCGCCGCAACGAAAAGGGTGAGGACCGACAGGAAGGCCCAGGGCCGGCCGAAGGTGTCGCGGATCAGCTCGCCGTGTCCCTTGCGTGTGAGCACGCCGAGGCGCACGGTCATCTCCTGCACGACGTACAGCACCGGAATGAGCAGGAGCTGCGGCAGCAGCATGCCGTAGCCCCAAAGCGCACCGGACTGCGCCGCGGTCACGACGCTGCCGACATCGGTGTCGGCGAGCATCACCATGAGCCCGGGGCCGAGTACGGCGCCGAGCAGGAAGAGCCGGCCGAAACCCGCGCGCCGGGCCCCGGTCTTGGGCGGCTCGGCGGCGGCCGCGGTGGCGCGCCGGGTGCGGCCACGCTGCAGCTGTTCGGAGACGGCGTAGCCAGCGCCTTCGCGTCGCACGGCGCACCTCCTCGCGGTCCGGTGTAGAAATTAGGTCTGCCTAACAAACGGTCAAATTTCTGCGTGAAGGCGTCAAGGGTCACAAGACCGCCCGCGAGGGTCCGATGGACCCACACTGCCGGGCACGGCGGCGCAGCAGGTTGCCCTCAGTCTGCGCCGGGAAGGGCAAGAGAATGCCGCCGCAAGCCAAGGCCTGCGGCGGCACGGGTCGCGCGGAAGATCAGTCGGCCGTCTTCGGCACTTCGCAGAGCAGGATATCGATCGGCAGGCGCAGCAGGTCGCGCCGCATGGAGATGCGCGCCAGAAGCCCTGCCTGCGTCGCCAGCTTGCGCAGGGCGAGTGGCCGTCCGAGCGCGGCGAGCCGGAAGATGCTGCGCAGCACAAGATAGAAGGAAAGCGTCCGCCCGTAAGGCATCTCCTCGGCCAAGGCGGCAAGGACGATGCGCCCGCCGGGACGTACGACGCGACGCAGTTCCGCGAGGGCGGCGGATGTCCCTTCGGGCGGCAGGAGTTCGAGGACGAGGCTGACAACCGCCCCGTCGAGGCTGCCGTCCGCGAAAGGCAGGGCGCGGATGTCGCCGAGCCGCAGATCGATTCGGTCCGAGATCGGCGTTCGGGCGACCTGGCGCCGCGCCTGGCGCAGCATGGCGGGAGAGATGTCGACGCCGTAGACCTTGCCTTCGTCGCCGACCTGGTCCCCGAGGGCGATGGCAAGTCTACCGGTACCGGTGCCCACGTCCAGCACCTGTTCTCCCGGCGAGGGGTGCAAAAGGGCCAATGCCGCCTCCCAGGTTTCCTGCGACGTCTCGAACATGAACATGTCGTAGAGCCGATGCGCCATGCCGTAGAACCGCCGTAGCCTGGCGGTCTTCCCATCCCGTATGGGGTCCGACGTAAGATTCGCCGCCTTCCGAACCGATGCGCAATGTCGCCTCTAGGATGATAGCAGACAGAACGGCAGGTGACCGATCGCGATCCGGCGTAAGAGGACGAGCGAGGAGGCCATGGCCATGGGTTACACGCTCGAGGACCTGCGCGCCGACGTACCGGTCGTGCGGCGCAAGGTTTACCTGAACACCGGTACCATGGGCGCCGCACCGCAGACGGTGACGGTGCGCTTCTTCAAGGCCTACGAGCAGTGGCAGGTGGAAGGTGCCGGCTGGCCGCAGGCTTACGAGCGCAGGCGCGAGGGCATGGCGGCCGTGCGCGGGGCGATGGCGCTCCTGCTCGGTGTGCCGCAGGCCAGTGTTGCGTTCGCCGGCAATGTGACGCAGGCGATCAACTGGGTGGCCCAGGGGCTGCGCTTCGACGCCGGCGACGAAGTCATCGTCGGGGCCGAGGAGCACCCGGCGAACCGCTTCCCCTGGCGGGGCCTCGAGGCGATGGGTCGAATCCGCGTGATTCCCTGGCGGATGGCCCCTACGGACGAGGAACTGCTCGACGGGCTCGCCAGGATGATCGGCCCGAGGACGCGGCTGGTTGCGGTCAGCCATGTGCTCCAGACCAGCGGCCGGGTGCTGCCGGCGGCGGCCATCGCCCGGTTGTGCCGCGACCGCGGGGTGTTGTCGCTGATCGACGGTGCGCAGGCCCTCGGCCAGTTGCAGGTCGATCTCGGCACGATCGATCCGGACTTCTACCCGTTCTCCGGCCACAAGTGGCTGCTCGGTCCCGTCGGCACTTCCGGCATCTACGTCCGGCCGGACAACCTCGAGAAGCTGGGCCTGTTGCCGGCCGGCAGCGGTTCCGCCGAGCAAGACCTCGCAGGGCGCGAGCAAGAGGATGTGGCCTGGCGCCAGGAGGCGCGCCGCTTCGAGGTGGGCACCGCGAACTGGCCGCTCTTCGAGGGACTCGAAGCCGCGCTGGCCCTGAGGGCGGAGATCGGCTCCATGACGATCGAGCAGCACCAGAGGCGTCTCGCCGACGCGTTCGTCGACGGACTGCCGCAAGGCAGTGAACTCGTAGGGGTGCCGCAGCGTGCCGCCATGTGCACGTTGCGCTTCCCCGAGCAGCTCGGGGATGTGGTCGGGCGGCTGGCCGAGGGCGGCGTGATCGCGCGCGCCGTCGGTGAGTTCGGCCCCGGCGCGGTGCGCTTTTCGTTCGGCCCCTACAACAACCTCGACGACGTCGCGGCGGCCCACCGGGCCATCGCCGCTCTGACGGCCCGTGTCTAGCGGGGGACAGGGTCCGCTCGCCGGAGTGAAGGTGCTCGACCTCTCGCGCGTGCTCGCAGGGCCGTATGCCACCATGGCGCTCGGCGAGCTGGGGGCGCGCGTCATCAAGGTGGAGCACGTGCAGGAAGGGGACGAGACGCGCAGTTGGGGGCCGCCCTTCGTCAAGGGCGAGTCGGCCTACTACCTCGGTGTGAACCGGAACAAGGAGAGCATCGCGCTCGACCTGACGCGCCCGCTCGCGCAGGACGTCGTGCGGCGTCTGGCGCTCGGCTGGGCGGACGTGGTTGTCGAGAACTTCCGCCCGGGCAACTTCGAGCGGTTCAACCTGTCGCTCGAGCGGATGCGCCGGAACAATCCCTCGCTGATCACCGCGAGCGTCCGGGGCTACCCGCTCGGCGACGACCGGGCCGGCTACGACTTCGTCATCCAGGGGGCCGGCGGGCTGATGTCCATCACCGGGCCCGAGGAGGGACCACCGTACAAGGTGGGCGTCGCGGCCGCCGACCTCTTCACGAGCTCATTCCTGCTCAGTGGCATCCTGGCGGCGCTGTACGCCCGGAGCCAGACCGGCAGAGGCCAGCACGTCTCGGTGTCGCTCTTCGAGTGCGAGGTGGCGATGCTGGCGAACGTGGCCTCGAGCCACCTGCTTACAGGTGAGCCCGCAAGGCGCTACGGCAACGCCCACCCGTCGATGGCTCCCTACGAGACGTTCGAGGCGATGGACGGGCCGCTCACCCTGGGCGTCGGCAACGACCGGCAGTTCAAGAGCCTCGCCGACGCGCTCGGCCATCCGGAGTGGGTCCGCGACGAGCGCTTTGCGACAAACCCGCAGCGCGTGCTCCACCGGCAGGCCCTCAAGGAGGCGATTGACGGCGCGCTCTCGTCGCGCGGCCGAGCAGAGTGGCTCGAGGCTCTCACCGCCGCCGGAATTCCCTGCGGCCCGATCAGGACCGTGAGCGAGGTCTTCGTGAGCCCGGAGGTGGCGAAGGCCGGAACGGTGGTCGAGATGGACCACCCCCTCATCCCGAACCTCAGGCAGGTGCGTCTGCCGTGGCGGTTCACGGGTACGCCCGCCGAGCCGCGGACACCTCCTCCTCTGCACGGGCAGCACACCAGGCGCATCCTGCGCGAGGTGGGGCTCACCGAGCAGGAGGTGGAGGCGGCCTTTGTCGACGGCGTTGCGAATGGACCGCAGGTGGAGGCCAGCGCATCCGAATAAGGGTTTCCAGGTGAGCGTGACGGAGGCGTCGCCTGCGGGCGGCGCCTCCGATCGCACGCGCCACGTTGTGCTCGAACGGCAGCTTGCCGCGTCAGGCCTGCTGCGAGATGAGTTCGTCCTCGTAGGACACGACCTCGAGGTCCTGTCTGGCCGGCTCCGGCAGCAGCATGGTCAGCAGCACGCCGACCATCGCGAAGAGGAAGGTGATGCGCAGGGTTCCTGCGATACCGAGCACCGCGCTGAGGATGGGGAAGACGAACACGCCGATGAACGCGCCGACCTTGGCGATGCCGGCCGAGAGTCCGTGACCGGTCGTACGCATGCTGACGGGGTAGACCTCGGCACTCAGCACGAACGTGGTGGTGTTGGGGCCGAACTCGGCGAAGAAGTAGCTGATCCCGTAGATGACGAGGAATGGCACGAGCAGCGAAGTGATGCCGGGGATGACGCCCAGGGCAAGGAATGCCAGTCCCATCACCGTGAAGCCGATCCACTGCAGCCGCCGGTGGCCGATGTCATCGAGCTTCAGGATGGCCAGAAGGTAACCTGGCACGGCCGCCACAACGAAGATGATGAGCGTCCACGCCATCGTCTCGATGGTCGTCGCGGCCGGTGCGACCGACTTGATGATCAGGGGCGTAGAAATGGAGTTTCCGTAGTAGGCGTAGTCGAACACGAACCACGTGCCCGCGGTGCCGAGCAGCAGGCGCAGGTAGCGCCGGTCGCGCAGGAACTGCCAGAAGGAGAGACGCACCTTCGGCTCGGCGTCCGCCGCCGCGTCGACCTGGCCCTGCGTGAACTCACGCACCGAGCGGGTGGCCTCGTGCGCATTGCCTCGCACGCGTGCGACGTAGCGCGGAGACTCCGGAAGCGTGCGCCGCAGGTAGATCACGGTGAGTGCTGGCAAGGCACCGAGCCCGAGCATGAGCCGCCAGGCCAGGTCACCAGACACCCCTGAGGCCAGGAGGGTCATCGCAACGATCGGACCGGCGACCAGGCCGAGCGCCTGCATGGAGAAGACGAGCGCCACCAGCTTGCCGCGGTCCTGGCGATTCGCATATTCGCTCATCAGCACGGCCGAGACGGGATAGTCGCCGCCAATGCCGACACCAAGGATGAAGCGGAAGACGATGAGCCAGAAGATGTTCGGCGCAAAGGCGGAGGCGATGGCCGCCGCGGCCATGATCGCCGCCTCGAGTCCGTAGATGGATTTCCTGCCGAACACGTCGGCCACGCGGCCGAACAGGAAGGCGCCAACAAACGCGGCGATCAGGGCAGTGCTCGAAAGCAACCCGAGCGCCGTGGCGCTCGGGTCCCACTGCACCTTGATCAGCGTTACCGCCGCGCTGATGATGAAAAGATCGTACGCGTCCGTGAAGAAGCCCATGCCCGCGGTCAGCACGGTGCGAAGGTGGAAGAGGCTGAGCGGCGCGTCATTGAGCGCGCCTACGAGGGAGCCTGTCCGCTGGGCCACGCGATCCCCTCCTGCTCTGGACTGTGCACGCCGGTCTCAGCAGAAGATTCCCGCTGCCCTGTTAGTGTTCGGTTGTGGTCTGGTTAAGAGTCCTTTGGCTCTGTGGTCGGTGCGACGAATATAGGGGGCTGTCCCGCAGGGGCCAAGGCCCGCAGGGGACAGCCCCCTCGCCGCGATCCGTCGTCAGCCGATGATTTCCTGGATACGCTTGGCGGCTCCCGGTCCGAATAGGCCGCCATGATAGCTGAGGACGTAGTCGACGTCCTGCGGCAGCTTCGCGAGCGACGCCAGGGCGGTCGGCATGTCCGGCGTCACCTCCGGCCCGGGACCCTCGAGTTGGCCGTTCACGACGCGCATGGCGTCGCCCGAGATGAGGGCGCGGTGCCGCGGAAAGTAGAGGCTGATGTGGCCGGGCGTGTGGCCAGGCGTGTGGATGACCCGGACGCCGCCGTAGAGCGGCAGTTCCTCGCCATCCTCCAGCAGCACGTCCACCTGCGCCTTGGGCGGGTTCGACATGAGTGCCTTGAACTGGGCCTGCGCCGCTTCGGGCATGTGTTCGAGCATCCGCTGCATGCGCTCAGGGTTGAACTTGAGAAGTCTTTCGCGTCCCTCGATGTAGGGAGCCTCGAGCCGATGGGCGAGCACCGTGGCCCGTCCGGCCGCGATCGCCGGCAGGTTGCCGATGTGGTCGATGTCCTGGTGGGTCAGGATGACGCGGTCCAGGTCCGAGATGGACTGGCCGTGCGCCTTGAGGGCCGCCTCGAGTGCGTCTCCCTGACCGGGGAAGCCCGTGTCGACCAGCGTGGCGCCTTCCTCGCCCGTGAGCAGGACTGGGTACACGACGCTCGTTCCGCCGAACCCCTGCATCGGCAATTCAAGCACTTCTGCGCCTGGGAAGAGCTGCATGATGCGCCTCCTCGCTTGTCTCGAAGTATGGGGGTATTCGCGACCTCCGCCGACGTTCCTAGGGACGAACGACCTGTCCTGACGGTCCGCGCAGCACTTGGCGCTGCCCGGTTCCCGACGCGTGGCGCGCGGCGTCCAGCAGCCGCTGGCTTTCGACTCCGTCCTGGAAGGTCGGAAGATCCCCGCTCGGGCGGCCCTGTGCCACGGACCGGTGCAGCCGGTCGAGGAAGGGGAGCAGCGCGCTGGCGTAGCTTCTCGCGGTGTCTGGAAGCCGAGGTGTCTCCTGCGCCTCGGGAAGCTCGACCTCCCGCCAGTCGCCGTCGCCGCGCTGCAGCCGCACCGTGCGGTCGTCCGAGAGGACGATCGTGCCCTCGCTGCCGTGCACCTCGAGTTGCCAGCCCGACGGGCGCGTCGTCGCGGATTGATAGTCGAGCAGGAAGGTGGCGCCTGACACGAGACGGCCGAACACCTGGAAGGCGTCGTCCGCATCGCGCCGCTCGCCGCCGGGGCCTTCGGCCACATGCGTCGTGAGCTGCGCCGAGAGCTCGGCGACTTCATCGCCGGTCCAGTAGCGCAGACTATCGAACATGTGGCTGCCGAGCGCCCCCAGCCTGCCGCCACCCTGGCTTCTGCGGCCCAGCCAGCCGAGTGGCGCGCTGTGCAGCTGCGGCAGGCGACGGTCCTGACCCGCGTAGGAGACATGCAGGATCCGCCCGATGGCGCCGTCCGCGATCAGGCTGCGCACCGCGGCGCGGGCAGGGCGGAAACGGAACTCGAACGTGATCGCGCCGATGCGGTCCCGCGAGCTGCGCAGCGACTCCATGGACTCGGCCTCCGCGAGGTCCAGCGCCATGGGCTTCTCGCAGAGGACATGGAGTCCCGCCTGCAACGCAGCTTCCGTGATCTCGCGATGGAGCTCCGGGTTCGCGGCGACCACCAGGAGATCGAGTGGCAGATCGAGCAGGTCGTGCCAGTCGCCGAGGACGTTCGCGATTCCGCTCTCGGCGCGGGTGCGGTCCGGGTCGCCGCGGTGCAGGCTCGCGATCGCCACCGGTTCGAAGCCCGGATGGGCCGACAGCATGGGCGCGTGGACACGGGCACCGAAGCCGCTGCCGGCGATCCCTACGCGCAAAACTTCCAACGTGGAGCGCCTCCTTGTCCTGCAAGCCTTCGTCGCCTGCCGTGCGTGTCCTCCCGGAAGCTGCCACCGGGACACGTGGGGGCACGGTGGCGGGGAGGGGCGCGAGGCACGGTAGGACCTCGAACGTGTGGCCTGTGCCCTTGACGGTCGGACCGCCCTTGCCTACAGTGTTTGCCACGTCACACAGGCATTCGGCCGTTGGTTATAATGAGACCTACTTGGCAGGACGTCCCGGATGACCAAGAAATCTGCCCCGCGAGGAAGATCAGCATGGACCTGGGGGAGCTGTTTCATGGTCCGAACGCTGGTTGGGCCCTTGAGCTCTACGAGCGTTACCGGCAGGATCCTCAGTCGGTCGACGCCGCGACGGCTGCCATGTTCCGACGCATGGAGCTGGAGGGTGGCGTGGGCCTCAAGGATGCTCCGGGCACGGCGACCGCCGCTCCGGCGGACGTGCAGGAGATCGTGCTTGCGGCGCGTCTTGCGCGCACCATCAGGGAATACGGGCACCTCAAGGCGCACCTCGACCCCTTGGGTCAGGATCCGCCGACGCAGCACGCGCTCGACGCGGAGGGCTACGGCCTGACGGACGAGCAGATGGACCGGCTGCCGGGGGCGATCGTGTTCCCGGCGGCGGGCCCGGCCGCCGGCAGCCTGAGGCAGGCGATCGCCCGCCTTGAAGAGATCTACATGGGAACGATCGGCTTCGACTTCAGCCACGTGCACGAGGCCGAGGAGCGGCAATGGCTGCAGCACGCCGCGGAGGACGGCAGCTATCGCCACATGGCCGCGGCGCGGCGGCTCGAGATCCTCGAGCGCCTCACCGACGTCGAGGAGTTCGAGCAGTTCCTGCACCGCACGTTCCAGGGGCAGAAGCGGTTCTCGATCGAGGGCAACGACGTGCTGGTGCCCATGCTGGACGAGATCATCGACGCGGCCGTCGAGAGCGGCACGCGCGAGGTGACGATCGGCATGGCGCACCGAGGGCGCCTCTCGGTGCTGACGCATGTCATCGGCAAGCCCTTTGGTCAGATCTTCACGGAGTTCCACGTCGGGCCCGACGAGCAGCCGGACCTCTACGTCGGCTGGAGCGGCGACGTCAAGTATCACCTCGGCTCGCGGCGGACCATCCAGAACGAGGGCGAGCAGCCGGTGCAGATCACGCTCGCCAACAACCCGAGCCACCTCGAGTTCGTGAACCCGGTGGTCCAGGGCATGACCCGCGGCGCGCAGGACGACCGCACCGCGCCCGGACGCCCGCGGGCGGACTTCTCCCAGGCCATCAACGTTTCGGTGCACGGTGACGCGGCGTTCCCCGGCGAGGGCATCGTCGCGGAGACCTTGAACCTCTCGCAGCTGCTCGGCTACACCACGGGCGGTTCGGTGCACATCATCGCGAACAACCAGATCGGCTTCACCACGGACCCGGGCGAGGACCGTTCCACCCGCTACTCGTCGGACCTCGCCAAGGGTTTCGAGATTCCCATCCTGCACGTGAACGCTGACGACCCGGACGCCTGCATGACGGCGGCGCGCATCGCGATCGCCTACCGGCAGCTCTTCCACAAGGACTTCCTCATCGATCTCGTCGGCTACCGGCGCTACGGGCACAACGAGGGCGACGAGCCGAGCTTCACCCAGCCCAGGCTCTACGAGCTGATCGGCAACCACCCGACGGTGCGCAAGGTCTACGAAGACCGGCTGGTCGCGGAGGGCATCGTGGACCGGGGCGCCGCGGCGGCCATGCAGGAGAAGGCGCGCGAGAGGTTGCGCGCCGCGTTCGACGAGGTGGTCGAGGGGCGGGTCAAGTTCCCCCAGACGATGCCAGAGGAGCGCACCCTGCAAGGGATCGTCACGCCACCTGGCGAGGAGCGGCTGCGCGCCGCGAACGACGCCCTGCTGGCGCGTCCGGAGGGTTTCACCGGCAGCGCGAAACTGGAGCGGCTCCTTCAGCGGCGACGCGAACTGCTCGACAGGCCGCAAGGCGTCGACTGGGCGCACGCCGAGAGCCTGGCCCTCGCCACCATCCTCGAAGACGGCATCCCCATCCGCATGAGCGGGCAGGACACGGAGCGCGGCACCTTCAGCCAGCGCCACCTCGTGCTGCACGACGTGCATGACGGCCACCGTTACACGCCTCTGCAGCATCTGCCCACCGCCAAGGCGTCGTTCGCCGTCTACAACAGCCCCCTGTCGGAGTCCGGCGTGCTCGGCTTCGAGTACGGCTACGGCCTCAGGGCTCCGGAGACGCTCGTCCTCTGGGAGGCCCAGTTCGGCGACTTCGCCAACGCGGCGCAGGTGATGGTCGACCAGTTCCTGACCGCGGCGAGGGCGAAGTGGCGCGAGCGCTCGAATCTCGTCCTGCTGCTGCCGCATGGCTACGAGGGCCAGGGTCCGGAGCACTCGAGCGGCCGCGTGGAGCGCTACCTGCAACTCGCCGCCGAGGGTAACCTGCGCATCGCCAACTGCACCACATCCGCGCAGTACTTCCATCTGCTTCGTCTCCAGGCGGCCGCCCTGGGCCTTCAGCCACGACCGCTGGTCGTGATGACGCCGAAGAGCCTGTTGCGCCACCCGATGGCGCAGTCCGACCTCGAGGAACTCGCGACGGGCAGCTTCCAGCCGGTGCTGGACGACGACACGGCGATGAACCGGCGCGAGCGGGTGGAGCGGCTCGTCTTCTGTAGCGGCAAGATTTCGGTCGAGTACCGCCTTGCGGCAAAGGAACACCGCGACGCCGAGCGGGCCGCGCTGATCCGCCTGGAACTCCTCTATCCCTTCCCGGAGGAAGAGATCCGTGCCGTCATCGCAGCCTATCCAAGGGTGCGCGAAGCGATCTGGCTTCAGGAGGAGCCCACCAACATGGGTCCCTGGACGTTCATCGCGCCGCGGCTCGCGAAGCTCCTGCCGGACGGGGTGGAGCTCCGCTACGTCGGCCGGCCGGAACGCGCGTCCACCGCGGAGGGGATGCCGGACGTCCACAAGGCCGAGCACGAGCGCATCATCGGGGAAGCTCTTTCGCTGCCGGAGGAGAAACTGCAAACGCGGGGTGTGAAGAGACGTGCCAACTGAGATCACCGTACCGCAGCTTGGCGAGTCGATCGTCGAGGCGACCGTCGGCCACTGGCTGAAGCATCCCGGCGACGCGGTAGCCGCGGGCGACGCGCTGGTGGAGCTCGAGACCGACAAGGTCAATCTGGAGGTGCAGGCCCAGACGGCCGGCACCCTCCAGGAGATCCGCAAGGAGGAGGGTGCGACCGTCGGCATCGGCGAGGTGCTGGGCACCATCGCCGAAGGCATGGCCGCCGCGACCGAAGCGCCCGCCGCAGCCGCTCCTGCTCCGGCGGCGCCGGAAGAACCCGCCTCCGCGGCCGGTCCCACATCGCCCGAGGTGCGTAGGGCGGCGCAGGATCTGCAGGTGGATCTGCGCCAGGTGACGGGCACCGGACCGCGCGGCCGCGTGACGCGCGAGGACGTCGAGCGCACGGCGGCCAGACTCTCCACCGCGCCCGAGACGGTGATCCCGGCGGCGCCCGCGGCCGCCGCGCCGGTGCCCGCGCCCAAGACGCCGGCACCGCCCGCTCCGGCTCCCGCGTCTGCGGACGTCCTCGCGGCCGCGAGCGGCCGCGAGGAGCGCCAGCGCATGTCACGCCGGCGTCTGACCATCGCGCGCCGGCTGGTCGAGGCGCAGCACGGGGCCGCGATGCTCACCACCTTCAACGAGGTGGACCTCTCCGCGGTGATGGCGGTGCGCCACGAGCGCCGCGACGCCTTCAAAGAAAGGCACGGTGTGTCGCTCGGCCTGATGTCCTTCTTCACCAAGGCGACCGTGAGCGCTCTCAAGGCCTATCCGCATCTCAACGCCGAGATCCAGGGCGACGAGATCGTCCTCAAGCGCTACTACGACATCGGTATCGCGGTCTCCACCGACGAGGGGCTGGTCGTGCCCGTGGTGCGGGACGCCGACCGCCTGAACTTCGCCGGCATCGAGCAGGCGATCGCCGAGCTTGCCGCGAAGGCGAGAAACGGTGCCCTGACGCTCGAGGACCTGCGTGGCGGCACCTTCACCATCACCAATGGAGGCGTCTTCGGCTCCCTGCTCTCGACGCCGATCCTCAACGCGCCGCAGGTCGGGATCCTGGGCATGCACGGCATCCAGGAGCGCCCGATCGCCGTGCACGGCGAGGTGCAGATCCGGCCGATGATGTACATCGCCCTCTCCTATGACCACCGCATCGTCGACGGATCGGTCTCGGTCCGCTTCCTGCGGCATATCAAGGAGCTTCTGGAGGATCCGACGCAGCTGCTGCTCGAGGGCTGAGCGAGGCGACGCGGCTGCGGCGGCCTGCGACGGCAGGC
>JAJZVM010000102.1 GCA_021845645.1 Bacillota bacterium | reverse complement strand
CCCCCTGCCCCGCGCCGATGACGAACGTCGTGGCGACGATGCCGTGGCCGAGGTCCACTGTTCCCTGCACGGCGTTCTTCATCGTCTCGACCTTTGGTAGCGGGATCCACTGCGAGAGGCCGAGGCTCCCACCGGGTGCTGCGCCGATCACGTTCATGAGCAGTTCCGCGTTTCCGAACTGGGCCTGCGGAGCGTTGAACGGAATCGGCCGCTTCGGTCCGTAGCCGAGCGAGACGCGATACCCATGCGGCTTGATGCTAAAGTTCGCGTCGATCGTCCCTTGCGGGGCGGAGTGGCCCTCGAGCGTTGGCAGGTACACGAGTAGCGGAGCGCTCGCAAGCTGGCGGCCGAGTTCGCTCCGCGCCATGGCGTACGTCCGCCGCCAGTCCGTATGGCGCGCGACGTTGCGCGCCGGGTGCGGCGCACGCCCGTGCAGCTGCAGGTGTACGAGCGCGGCGACCAGGAAGAGCGCGGCAACCGTCGCGACGCTCGCAAATAGCCAGCGGCGGCCGCCACCGCGGGGCGCCGAGCCCAGGCGTGCGGCAAGCGCCGCGCGGTCCGGCTCGATGCCGGCTCGCTCCAAGGCTCGCGGCAGGTCCCGCAGCGTCTCTTCGATCGTTCTCTTCATCCTTCACATGCCTCCTCGAGCAGCTGGCGGAGCATGGCGCGCGCCCGAAAGAGCCGGCTGCGCACCGTGCCTTCCGGAATTCCGAGCATCGTCGCCGCCTCGTGCGCGCTTAGCCCCTGGTAGTAGACGAGCGCGATCACCTGACGCAGAGCCGCAGGCAGTCCGAGGATCGCCTCGATGACCGCACGCTCCTCGTAACGCGTTGCGGGGTCGGGTCCCGAACCCGCAAGGTCGTCCGGCAATTCCTCCGCCGCGTGCCTTGTACGCGCGCGCTGCATGTTCCGTGCCGCGTTTAGGGTCACCTTGTTCAGCCAGGCCTTCGGATCGCGGATCGCGCCGAGGTGTCGGTATGCCTGAAGGAACACGTTCTGGGTGATGTCGTCAGCCATCGCGGCGTCGCCCGTGTAGAGGTAGGCCTGCTGGTAGACGCTCCGCGCGTAGGTCTGCATGAGAAGCTCGAGCGTCGTCGTCCCCACCCCCGCACCTATCTAGAACCCGGTGCGCGCTGAATCGTTCACGTCCCGTCGCGCGATCCGCGCACCCACCACCCGCCCCCGCTTGTCCAGGCCATCCTGACACGGCCGCCGCCAACGCGCCATCCACCGACGGGGTGCAACTTATTTTCCCGACGTAGTCCCACCGGTCACGCCGCTTACGATCGGAATGGTGACCGGTGCCAGGTTGCCGAGACACTCGCACGAGTCAGGCAGGCCCGTTGCGTCGAGATCCGGGCCGGAGTGCTCAGCTTCTACACTACCCGGCGTATCACCGGGCAGAAGCCGATGTGCAGCATTTGTTGACAATTAGCAGGAGCGTCAACGGACCCGTTCAACACGTGTGGGGCGGTTGGAGATCGCACGCAATGATCCGCCAACGTTGAATGACCGCTTGCCAAATCCGCCTTGTCCTGCCTGCCCTCCCCGAACTCTTGCGCTGGTCGGGCGCAGGGTCAACTGGCTGCGGCTCACTTGGTACCCGTCTTGACCACCGTGCCCGAGCTGCCACCCGCTCCGCCGATCGGAATCGTGATCGGCGTCGGGCCGCCGCCCTGGACCACCGTCGACGGCACCTTGCCCGCGATCCACTCCTGCGCCACCGGCACCTGCACCTTGAGATGCACCTCGTCGCTCACCAAGGGGACAATGATTTGAAGTATCGTCACGACATGGAGTACGTTGAGACATACTCGTAGGAACCTGCGATGGTTTCCCAAGGGCCAGCGAGATCTGCGCTTTGCGCGTCAGCTTTGAGCGTGAGGCGCCGAACGGATGCCAGACTCCCGATGCGTAGATGGACCTTCAACGCCGGAGGAAAGGGGAAGTCTGGACTGGACCACAACTCCATGTAGTCGATGAACTCCCTCACGACTCGATTCTTCTGTTCCACGGAAAGCTGAGCAGCGGGAACCGGACGCTCTACGCAAGCGTCTTGCTCGCAAAGCAGACGGAACCCGGATCGCCCGCGCAGATCGGGGGACACGTCGACCTGGTGATATCGCATGACATTGGGTGTTCGCGCTGCAGGGCATCATTCGCAGCGCAGACGGCGGCCGGACCTTCGATGAGATCGCTCTCCCGACGCAAGAGTTGCCTGAGAGCCTCTCCCCTCCCGAGAGCCTGTCGTTCGGCGACCCCGTCCATGGCTGGCTGCTCGCCGATGGCGTACTCTACTCCACCTCGGATGGCGGGAGCGTCTGGCGTCAAGTCACATACCGGCAGTGAGACTCGCTCGCTCTCCACCTGTCGGCGAGTCCCCGGTGTTGCGTTGTCCATGGCCCTCCCGCGACGAGCCGGCAAGATCATGCAATAACATGGCGTTCTCTCAAGCCTGCCTCGGGCGACGTTCAGTTTCCCCGCGCTGTTCGAGCATTTCACAATCCTGCGTCTCTGTGGTATGATCTTTCGTAAGCGCTTCAGTATGCGGAGTGGTGAGTATGTCCGTAGCCAGAGTCACTCTCAGTCTGCCGGAGTCCGACGTTAGGGAACTGAAACATCTCGCTACGAAGTGGGGCACCACATCAAGCGGGGCTGTGGCTCGGTTGGTTGAAGACTATCGCGCAAGACAGCTTGACCTCGCGATGGCGGAGGGATATGCCGCTCTCGCCAGTGTACAGGCTCAAGAGACTGAAGTAGCTCTCCGCGCCCAGGCCGAGGTTGTGCTGCGTGATTAGGCGCGGTGAAATCTATTGGGTCGATTGGTCGCCCGGCCGCGGAAGCGAGCAGGGTGGTCTTAGACCTGCGCTCGTCATTCAAAACGACATTGGGAATCAGTACAGCTCAACAACGATCGTTGTTGCAGTCAGTACCAAGGTGCCTCCAAAGGCGTATCCATTTCAGGTGCTAATATCGTCTTCCGAGAGCGGTTTGCCGGAAAACAGCGTCGTTAAGTGTGAGCAGATCATGACGATTGATTCCACACGCCTTAGAGAACGCCTTGGCCAGTTGCCCTTTGCAAAAATCGTTGAGGTGGATAGTGCCATATGCCGAAGTCTCGGACTGAGTTGCAGATGACTCTGATTTGGCCCAAGCGCGCTCCCCTAGCTTACGGTGACCGCTGCAACTGAACCAACTACGTTTGCGTGCTGCAACGCAAGGCCTGGACCGGTGGCATGGTCAACGCCCTTGCCGGCCTCTCCGGCGTTGCGGCCGCCATACTCGGTGGATCGCTCACGGATCCGAACGGCTCACTTGGTGCCTGTCTTAACCACGCTACCGGTACTGCCGCTTGTGCCGCCGCCGATCGGAATCGTGATCGGCGTCAGGCCGCCGCCCTGGACCACCGTCGACGGCACCTTGCCCGCGATCCACTCCTGCGCCACCGGCACCTGCACCTTGAGATGCACCTCGTCGCTCACCAAGGGGACAATGATTTGCACCATGGTGTCCGTGTCGAGGTAGACGGTCAGCATCGTCTGGTTCACTCCCGCCTGCTGGAACGCCTCATGGAAGTTGATCGTGAGCGCGCCGTAGGGAATGAGCGTCACCGGGATCATCGGGCCATAGGCCGAGAACAGCTTCGATCCGAGCGCCTGGCCGAGCGGGATCGTGATCGGATCGCGCGGAAGATGGTGAAGCGCCGCCTGGATGGCGACGGCCGCCTTCCCCACCTCGTCGTTGATGCGCGGCAGGTCGGGCTGGATGAATGCGATGCCGCTCTGGACGTTCACCTGGAAGAGGTTCGTGTTGTCCTGGCCGAGATCGCGCTCGAGCGCGGTCGACAGCACCCGAATGGCGAGTTGCTGCGCTTCGATGCGCGACAGGTCCAGGACGGTCTGGTCGAGGTTGAGCTCGAGCAGCACCACGCTGCCCACCGCGAGCAACATCAGCGCCCCCACGAGCCACGAGCCGAAATGGACCGGCGGCATGACGTACCTGCGCAGAAGCCGATCGATCTGGCGCCGAATAGATCCCGGCATACTGCTCCACCTTCCCATCGAACCTATGCCGCAGGCTTTGTACGTCTTGCCGCTTTGGCCACAGAAGTCGCGTCTGGGCGTGACATCCGGCGGCACATCCCGCAAAAGGCAGCTTTGGCCTTGTCTGCGCAGGTGCTCGCCGAGGCGGAGTCGAAGATTTGTGGTTAATCCGGGCGAGATGGGCTTGGGGAGCGATGGAAGGCGTGAACGTGTCTTGAGCGGCGGCTTTCTGCCCGGTCGCGGCAGCGACCTCAGGGAACTCAACGAAGCCCTGAGCAATCTTTTCGGAGTGCCGGTGCGCACGCACGAACTGCGCCGCGGCATCTCCGCCATCGATGAGGCATCGAGCCTGGCCGAAAGCCCCGAGGAACCGGAAGTCGGTGTGCACATCGCAGTGCAGGGCCAGTTCACCGGGCGCCTGCTATTGCTGATGCACCCGGCCGACGCGCGCCGCATCGGCCGTCTCCTCGGCGAGGGTGACGCACCGTCCGAGGAGGTTCTCGATGCGTGCAGGGAAGTCGGCATGATCATCGCCGGCCACTACCTCTGGGCAGTCGAGCAGTTTGCCGGCGAAATGGGCGTCCCCACTCCGCCTGCCTCGGCGGTGGACATGCTGGCGGCCATCGTGCAGTCGGTGCTGGCCAACGCCGGCGATGGCGCCGTCGCGAGCCTTTACCGCATCGACATCGACGACCCCCTTGGCGCAGTGCAGATGAAGCTGCTCGTTTTGCGCGACGCCCCGGCGCACGTGTGACGGCCCTTCAGATGCGGCGAGGGGACGGAGGCTCGGCCTCCGTCCCCTCGCTCTCCGTTTCCGGGCTCACTCCCGGCCGAGCTTGATCAGCCTGCCGAGCCGTTCGTACTGCGTCTCGAGCTGCGCAAGCCAACCCTCGAGCATCTCGTCTCCGAGCGGTGTGAGTTCGTAGACCCTGCGCCCCCCACCCTCGCCGGCCTCCCAGTGCGAGGTCACCGCGCCTTCCTCCGCGAGGTCGGCAAGGGTCCGGTAGACGCTCGAGACGTCAGGCATGGCGCCTGAGTGCGGCAGGGTCTCCTCCAGCTTCCCGAGCAAGGCGTAGCCGTGCTGCGGGCCCTTGCGCAGGAGCACGAGCAGCGTCGGAACCAGGTGATTGCGCTGGCGCGCGCCGCCTGGGCCGCCCCGCCCGTGCGGTCCATGTCCACCGCCCATGCCGTGCGGTCCATGTCCGCCGCCCATGCCGTGCGGGCCTCGCCAGAGACCGGAATCCGCGAAATCTTCGGGCCAGGGAACACCGTGCTCACGTCGCATGCCGCAACCGCGCATGGGATCGCCTCCAACGACGAGTATATGCCGTTTGCATATACTCGTCAACCGCGACCTTCTTTCAGGCCTGGATGCGCAGGAAGCGGTGCTTGCCGACGCGCAAGGTGTCGCCCACGTGGCTGCGCAGGTCCTGATCCCAGCTGAGCCTCGCATCACCGGCGCGCACGCCCCCCTGATCGGCGAGGCGCCTCGCCTCACCGATCGAAGCGACGAGGCCCGCCCGCACCAGAACCGCCGCAAGGTCGCTGCGCTCCGCGTCGCCCAGGCGGATCGACGGCGCGTCCGCGGGCACCTCGTGCCGCGAGAACGTCGCGAAGAAGCGCTCGCGCGCCGAATCGGCCGCCGCGAGGCCATGGTAAAGCGCCACGGTGCGCTCGGCCATCTCCGCCTTGAGGTCGCGCGGGTTGCGCGAACCCGCCGCTAGTTGTCGACGCCGCTCAGCGACGTCGGCAGGCGCCATGTCGCCCGCGAGCAGCAGGTACTCGGGAATGAGGTGGTCCGGGATCGACATGAGCTTGCCGAACATCTCGTCCGGGGCCTCGTTGATCGCGACGAAGTTGCCAAGGGACTTCGACATCTTGTGGCTGCCGTCGAGCCCTGTGAGTATCGGCATCATCACGAGGACCTGAGGCTCCATGCCGTGGTCGCGCTGCAGCTGGCGCCCCATCAGCAGGTTGAACTTCTGCTCCGTCGCACCGAGTTCCACGTCGGCCTCGAGCGCGACCGAGTCGTAGCCCTGCATCAACGGGTAGATGAGCTCGTGCAGATAGATCGGCTGGTTTTCCCGGAACCGCTTGAGGAAGTCCTCGCGTTCCAGCATGCGGGCGACCGTCGAACGGCTCGCGAGCTGCAGGGCGCCGCTGAAACCGAGCGCGCGCAGCCACTCGGAGTTGCGCCGCACCTCCACCTGCGAGAGGTCCAGGATGGCGCCGACCTGCGCCAGGAAGGCGTTCGCCGCCTCCTCCACCGCGGCTTCGTCCAGGGCCGCGCGCGTGTCGGAGCGTCCGCTCGGGTCGCCCACACGGGCCGTCTCGTCGCCGATCAGGAAGACGGCGCGGTGACCCAGCTTCTGGAACGCCGAGAGGCGCCGCAGCACGACCGCATGGCCCAAGGTGATGACCGGGGCCGTGGTGTCGATGCCGAGCTTGGCGACGAGGGGCTTGCCGCGTGCGAGCTTGCGCCTCAGTTCCTCCGTCTCGATGATCTCCGCTGCGCCTTGCGTCAGAATGGCGATCTGCTCATCAAAGGATGTTATCGGGCCCACCTCCGACTTGAAAAGGTATTATACCATGCATGCCGTGACCTGGCTCCTTTCCCGGTATACGCTGCGCAAGGTATACTCACGGGGAAACGCCCCGATCTAAGGGGGTTAACGATGTCCCGACCTAAGACCCCGACACGACCCAAGCGTCGCGTGATCTGGTGGCGTCTAGCGCTCGTGACCGTACTCGCGATCGTCATAGTTGGCGTGCTTGCGGTGGCCGGCCTCCTATTCTACGAGGCCAGGAGCCTGCCAAGCGTGGCGGACTTCACGAAGACGCCCGCGATGTCTTCGCGCATCTACGACCGCAACGGGCACTACATCACGTCCATCGGCCTGCACAACTCCCTGCCGATCACCATGAGGCAGGTGCCGCACGACTTCCTGCGCGCCCTGATCGACACCGAGGACCGCACCTTCTACTCCAACTGGGGCATTTCACTGCGCGGCATCGCACGCTCGCTGATGGTGGATGTCCTGCACCACAGCTTCGTCGAGGGCGCATCCACGATCACGCAGCAGGTGGCACGCGACCGCTACCTGACCGACACGAAGTCGATCAGCCGCAAGATCAAGGAAGCACTGCTCGCGCTCGAGCTCACCCGCGACTACACGAAGAACGAGATCATGACGGTCTACCTGAACGAGGTCTACATGGGCAACGGCGCCTACGGCCTCGGCCAGGCGGCCCGCGTCTACTTCGGCGTCTCCGCGAAGAGGCTGGACCTGGCGCAGGCGGCCATGCTCGCCGGCCTGCCGCAGGCCCCCAGCTACTACGACCCGTACTACAACTTCAAGGCGGCCAAGGACCGTCAGCGCGTCGTGCTGGACAACATGGTCGCGGCAGGGGACATCACGCAGAAGCAGGCGGACGCCGCCTACGCCGAGCCCCTGCACCTGCAGTCCAACCTGGGCAGCGGGAGCTATCCCGACCCCTGGTTCGTCGAGGCCGTCATCAACACCCTGCAGGGGCGCATCCCCCTGCAGACCATCCTGAACGGCGGCCTGAACATTTACACCACCCTCGATCCGAAGATCGAGGCAATCGCGGTGCAGTCCGTGCAGAGCGTGATGCAAAACGCCTTCCCGTCGAGCGCCGAGACGCCGGAGCCGGAAGCGGCCGCCGTCGTCATGGACCCGCGCAGCGGCGACGTCCTCGCGATCGTCGGCGGCCGCACCCACCCGGTCGCCTTCGCGCTCGACCGCGCGTTCGTCAACCGCCAGACGGGC
Organism: Bacillota bacterium; assembly: GCA_021845645.1. The sequence continues at coordinate 6,473 of JAJZVM010000102.1, read as the reverse complement.
TCCTCGATCAAGCCGCTCGCCGAGTATCCCGCCGCCTTGGAGCAAGGCCTGACGGAGGCGACGGTGATCGACGACGGGCCGTTCATGAAGGTCGGCGGCAAGTTCTGGCCGAACAACGACACCCTGGAGTACTACGGCCGCATCACGATGCGGCACTCGCTCGCGATCTCCGACAACAACAACTCGGTGCACCTGCTCAGCATGGTCGGGGTGCCAGCCGGCTTCGACATGGCGACCAAGCGCTTCGGGTTGCCGCTCGTGCGCTACGGCGCCGCGAACGACTTCAACCTCGCGATGGCCATCGGCGGCCTCACGAAGGGCGTGACGCCCCTGCAGATGGCTGACGCCTACGCCACCTACGCGAACGAGGGCCTGCGCCCGACGCCGATCATCGTGCGCAAGGTGGTGGCGCCGAGCGGCGAAGTGCTCTACAGCCGGAAGCCGCACCTCATGTACGAGCTCTCGCCGCAGATCAGCTACATCATGATCAACATGATGGAGGCCGTCTTCAGCGAGCCGGGCGCCACCGCGTACGGCGCCTCGATCGGCCGTCCGGTCGCGGGCAAGACAGGCACGTCGAACCAGGGCCGCGACGGCTGGTTCCTCGGCTTCACGCCGCAGCTCGTGACCGCGGTCTGGGAAGGCTACGACAACGAGCAGCCGCAACCCAACACCTATGGCGCCACCTATGCCCTGCCGATCTGGGAGAAGATCATGTCGCAGGCTTCCCTGGGCCTGCCCGTCGAGAACTTCCCGCGCCCGGGCGGCATCGTCAGCCTCAAGGTGGACTCCAAGAGCGGTCTTCTGCCGTCGCCGCTGACGCCGGCGCAGTACATCAACTCGTACCTCTTCATCCAGGGGACGCAGCCGACCCAGATCTCGAACGTCTGGACCCAGCAGGCGGTCGACGCCCTGCATCCCAAGCTGCTCTGGTCCCCGGCCTGCCAGCCCGATCCTCCCCTTTCGAAGGTCTTCCTGACGGTGCCGACCGACATCCAGATCGGCCCCAACATCCCAAAGCCCCTCGACAGCTACCTCTGGGTCCCGACCAACTACTGCAGCCCGACGCCCGGCGGCGGCAACGGCAGTGGCAAGGGCAGTGGCAAGGGCAGCGGCAACGGCGGGGGCACTGGCGCCGGCAACGGCGGGGGCACTGGCGGCGGCAGCCCTGGCACGGGCCAGGAAAGCCTCAGCCTCGCCATCCAGCAGAACCAGTTCAGCACGTCGCAGCTCGCGGCCACCGTCGGAACGGCCTTCACGCTCAATGTGCAGAACCTCGACACGACGCCGCACGAATTCCAGTTGCAGACCTTCATGGCCAACCCCGAGGTCATTCCGCCCGGTGGCAGCATCTCGCTCAGCTTCACACCGACACAACCCGGGAACTTCACGTACAGCCTGATCGATCAGCCCACGGCGACCGGCACCTTGCAGGTGTCCGCCCCGACCCAGCCGACGACCAGCCCCACATCGCCGACGGGTACCGGGACCACGACGACCTCGCCCACGGGGCCCGCCCCCTCGAGCCCGACGCCCTGAACCGGCGCAGCGAAGTCCCCGCCGCTCAAGCGGCGGGGACTTCGCTGCGGGGACATCTGGCTGATGGCCCGCGTCGGGCCACCCGCATTGCGTGCAGGGCCGGCTACTCCCCGCCCATCCGCATCAAGCCGCCACCGCCCTGCGTCTTGCGCAGGAACATCACCGGGATGAACGCCACGATCAGGATCAGGGTCGTCAACAGGAAGACGTCGTCGATGCCGCTGACGAAGGACTGCTGCGAAACCATGCCCGACAGGAAGAGGCTGCCGAGCACGTTCGGCTGCAGGCCCGGAAACCAGGCGCCGAACTGGTGACCGATCGCTCCGAGCAGCGATACGACGGCGGGATGGCTCGGCGAGATCGCGGCTGAGAGGTCGTTGGTGTGCGATGCCATGCGGCCGTCGAGGTACGACGTGAGGTACGCGATCCCGAACGAGCCCGCGACGCGCTGGATGATGTTCGAGAAGGCCGAAGCCTGACCCACAAGGCGCGTGGGAATGGCGTTCAGCCCCGCCGCCTGCACCGGCATCATCATGAGCCCCATGCCGAGACCGCGGATCACGAGCCACCAGACGATCGTCGCCGTCGGCGTGTAGACGTTGAGGTTGTGCATGAGGTAGGTCGCGAACGCCACGACGATGAGCCCCGCGAAGGCCAGCGGCCGCGGACCGACGCGGTCGAAGAGTCTGCCGGAGATCGGCATCATGACGCCGCTCATCAGGGCGGACGGCATCAGGATGAGGCCGGTCTCGAGCGCCCCCATACCGGCGATGTTCTGCAGGAACAGCGGGATGTAGAAGATCCCCGAGAAGAGGGCCACCGTCGTCGCGATGACGAGCATGTTGGACCAGACGAACGCGCCGAAGCGGAAGACGCGCACGTCGAGCAGCGGGTGCTCGACGAGCATTTCCCACCAGATGAAGAAGATGAGCAGGGCGCCAGACCCGATCAGCATCAGGACGATCGTCTCGCTGGTCCAGCCGAGCGACTGCCCCTGCGACAGGGCGTAGAGCAAGGTGAACAGGCCCCCCGCGGAAGCCAGGAAGCCCACGGTATCGAACGGACCGACCGGGTGGCGTTTGAACACGGGCAGGATGCGCTCCGCGGCCAGGATGCCGAACACGCCGATCGGTACATTGATGTAGAAGATCAGGCGCCAGTCGACATACTGCACCAGGTAGCCGCCGATGGTGGGTCCTAGCGCCGGTGCCACGATGATCGCGACGCCCAGGATGCCCATGGCGCTGCCGATCTGGTTGCGCGGCACCATGCGGTAGACCATCGACGTCATCACAGGCATGATCATGCCGCCGCCGATCGCCTGCAACACGCGGAAGCCGATCAAGGCGCCGCCGCTCCAGGCGAGGCCGCTCAGGGCGGAACCGATCGTGAAGACCGCGAGCGACAGCACGTAGAGGCGCTTGTAGCCGATGCGGTCCCCGATCCACGCGCTCGTCGGCACCACGATGCCCAGCGTCAGCATGTAGATCGTGACGATCCACTGCACCTGGCTCGTGCTCATGCCGAAGACCGACATGATCTTCGGGATGGCCACGTTGACGATCGAGGAGTCCAGGATCGCCATGAAGCCGCCGATCACCGTCACGAGCAGGGCAATGTGCCAGTTGCGCACATCGACCTCTGGGCCGTGGTCGCCGCCCACCTCGAAGGAGGATCCCGCCACGGTCGCCTCGGCTGCCGCGACAGGCTCCGCCGGACCCATCGCGGGCTGGTCGGACGCCGCGAGATGCTTCGGGGCGTGGGCCGAGCGCTGCTCTTGCTCCTCGGCGGGCTCCTTCTCGTCCTGCGGCTTTGCGCCCTTGTCCAACTCGTCGCTCAAGACCCGCCACCTCCGATCGCGATGCGCACCGAAGCCGACATGCCAAGGTAGCGGCGCAGGCTGTAGCCACTGGGCAGGGAGATGCTCACGGGCACCCACTGCGCCTGCTTCGAGTAGGCCTGGCTCAGCGCCAGGCTCGGCACCGGCCAGACGACGGAAGCGACGGCAGGGTAGACGTGGCGGACGGTACCCACGACCAAGGTGCCCGGCTCGTCGGCGAAGTGCAGGTCCGCCGTCTGGCCCGCCCTGATCTTGCCGGCGCTGGTCTCGGTCACGTAGGCGAGGACGTAGGCCCGGCGAAGATCCGCGATCAGGGCCACCTCCTGGCCCTGCGCCACGATGTCGCCGCTGTAGGCGTAGTCGCCCACCAGGCGCCCGCTATGCGGCACCGTCAGCACGATCGTCCCCTGCTGGGTCGCCAGCGTGCCGAGACGCTCGCCCGTCCCCAGGCGGCTGCCTGGCATGCGGGACGTCCATGCGGTCACGCGGCCCGATGCGGGTGCCATCACGGCATAGGTCGGAGCCATGAGCTCAGCGTTGTCCGAACTCGCCCAGTCCTGGTGGTTCACATTGAAGTCGACCGTGATCGCCACCATGGCGAGAGCGGCCAGAACCAGGAAGGCGACGGGCATCCACAGCCGCCTCATGACCCTGTGTGGATCCGCACTTCGACCGACAGGCCCATGTAGAGATCGGCGCCGTCAGGGTTCTCGAAGCTGACGTAGACCGGAACGCGCTGCGTCACCTTGGTGAACGTGCCGCTGCTCTGGGTGGTCGGCAGAATGGAGAGCGCCGCCTGCGTCGCCGGCACGATCGCCTGGACGTGGCCTGGGAAGGTGTCGTTGGGGTACGCGTCAATCGTGACGTCCACCGTCTGGCCCTTCTTCACCGAGCCGATCTGCGTCTCGGGCACGTAGGCGACGACCAGGTTGCCCTCCCAGCCCACCATCTGCGCGAGCGGGGTGCCCGCCTGCACGTACTGGCCCGGCACCACGTCGACCGAGGCGACTCTTCCCGCGGCCGGCGCCTTGACGTCCACCGTCGCCGTGGCGGCAAGGGCCTTCGCCGCGGGGCCAGCCCCCGTCGCGGCAGCCGTCACCTTCTCCTGCAGCAGCGTCTCGCCGGACTTGTACTGGCTGCCCAGGGCCGGTAGCCCGCCGACGATCTGGCCGGGTGCGGTCGCCGGCACAGTGATGAGCCCCGCGCTGAGCTGCGCGTCGTCGGTCGAGACGTAGTGCTGTCCCTGGTAGTAGAAGTAGTAGCCGCCTGCGGCCAGGAGCGCCACGATGACCACGATGATAAACTCGATCAGGATCAGCCTTCCGAGTTTCATGCTTTGCGCCGGATGACGGCGCGTCCCCCCCTGTGTCCTATCCTTCCGAATCCACGAGCTTCGCGATGAGCCGCGTGATGGTCTCAAGGTCCCCATCGTGCAAAGGCGCGAACAGGCGCTCCACCTCCGCGACGATTGCCGCGTTGGCCACTTCGAGCATGTGCCGGGCCGCGTCCGTGAGCACCACCGTGACCTCGCGGCGATCCTCCTGGCTGCGGCGGCGCTCGATGTGGCCCTCCGCCTCGAGCCGGTCGATCAGGCCTGTGACGCTGCTGGCGCTCAGCCCGATCTCCCGGGCGAGGTCCGTGACACGCATGGGCCCCATCTCCGCCAGCAGGCGCAGCACGGTGATCTGTGCCATGGATAGGTCCAGGTGCACCGGCTTGACGCGGCCATGCATGATGCGGTTCAGGCGGCGCACCTGGCTCATCAGATGGCGCACCTGCTGTTGCCGGTCTACGGCTGGTCACTCCTTCGCAGCCAAGCTATACTGGTGCGAATATTTCGGCGACGAACGATATCCTAGCACCGCCACGCCCAGTCGGCAACCCCACCCAGGCACAGCCCGAACATCGGCGGGCCGGGGCATTCCGCCCCGGCCCGCCGCAGTCTCCGCCCAGCCGATGTGGCCGCCCCTCAATGGCACTGCGTCAGATCGCCCTCTAGCACAGGCGGACCATACGGGCCTGTAGCGGAGCCCGTCGGCGTCGGCAGCACCTGCACGGTGCCCTTGGCGATGTCGTAGACGCCGGGCGAGTAGCTGCCGGCCCAGTCGCCGGTCGCGGCAGCCGTCGGCAGGGCGGACATCAGGATCTGCGCCGCCGGGGTGCCGGTCGGGCTGAGCAGCTGGAACGCGTAGGCCCCGTACTGCGACCCGAACGTGGACGGGTCCGGCAGGAAGTTGCCGACGACGTCGACGCTCTCGAATCCCTCCGCCTGGTTGATGACCAGCGCCGCCGCACCGTAGGGGTGCAGGTCGCCGGTCTGGCTCGTCAGCCCGATCGAGCAGACGCTGACCTGCGCCACCGGCGCCGTGGGCCAGGCGAGGCCGAGCGGCTGCGGCGCCGCAAACGGGTTGAGGATGCCGAGCTGGTGGAAGGTGACCGGACCCACCTGGCCGTCCACGGTGATGCCGCGCGCGGCCTGGAAGGCCCTTACCGCGGCGATCGTCGCCGCGTCGTAGTAGCCCGTGATGGGACCGCTGTAGTAGCCGAGCCGCGTCAGCAGCACCTGCAGGAACACGACGTCGAAACCGTTGCGGCCGGGCAGGATGCCGCGCCCGCCGGCCCCCGTATAGAGCCAGAGCGCATCGAACGTCCCATCGCCGACGACGCCGTTCGGGGTGAGTCCCGTCTGCCCGTTGGCGATGGCATCCTGCTTGAAGGCGAAGGCGGCGCCACCCGTGCGGCTGTCGAAGCTGCCGGTGGCCGGGCCGCCCAGGATGGCGGCGTAGCGGTAGAGGTTCAGCCTGTTCTGCAGCACCGTGACGTCCCCGCCCGACATGCCTGGCTCCAGGGTGCGGCTGCCGAACGTGGGACCGCCGTAGGCGCCCGCGTACTGGCCGAACACGGCAAACGTGTTCGGGCCGACGATACCGTCCGGGTTCAAGCCAAAGTAGGACTGGATGTTGATCGCCGCCTGGCGGGATGTGGACCCGAAGATGCCGTCCACGGCGATGGGACTGCCCATCGGTCCGAGGGGCGGGTTCATCGTCCGCAGCATAAGGTTGTAGACCGCCTGGAACACGGCCACGTCCGTTCC
>JAJZVM010000022.1 GCA_021845645.1 Bacillota bacterium | reverse complement strand
CACCGGCGTCAAAGTCTCGGACGACGAGATGGCGGCCCTCAACCTATCCCCGGATGCCTTCCACGGCGAACGGAACTACACCATCCGTCCCCGTCAGCACAAGTCGGATTGATGTGTTGCGCTCCCTAAGTGCGTCAACGATGCGCTGCATGTGCAAAACCTCCTAAGTGGACTACAGGCAGGGCGGATTGCTGGGAGCGGATGAGGAACTGGGGGTGACGGCCGCGAAGTAGTGGCTGGGATGTGCGCTGGCGGCGAGCGAGGATGCGGGAGTCTGGGCAACGGCCAGGGCGGGGATGGCAAGGATTACGGCGGCGATAAGTGCGTCAACGATGCGCTGCATGTGCAAAACCTCCTAAGTGGATTACAGGCAGGGTGGATTGCTGGGAGCGGATGAGGAACTGGGGGTGACGGCCGCGAAGTAGTGACTGGGATGTGCGCTGGCGGCGAGCGAGGCCGCGGGAGTCTGGGCAACGGCCAGGGCGGGGATGGCAAGGATTACAACGGCGACGAGGACGTCAATGATGCGCTGCACGTGCAAAACCTCCTAAGTGGATTACAGGCAGGGTGGATTGCTGGGAGCGGATGAGGAACTGGGGGTGACGGCCGCGAAGTAGTGGCTGGGATGTGCGCTGGCGGCGAGCGAGGCCGCGGGAGTCTGGGCAACGGCCAGGGCGGGGATGGCAAGGATTACAACGGCGATAACAACATCTAGGACGCGCTGCAAGTGTGAACACCTCCTGCGGCGTAGTGTGGGACATGACATTAGACTTTGGTATATCCTCTACCTACAAGGTAGTTACGGGGTGGTGAGACATGGGGATTTCCGAGGTTCTCCAGGAGCAGCGCAAGATTTTAGGCCTAACCATCACCGAAGCAGCGCGGCTGGGCGGTATTCCGCGTGCTTACCTATCCATGATCGAGGCTGGCAAGCGAGCACCTAGCCCCCAGACGATCTTTCGCGTCATGCCCGCGCTGGATATTCCAACCGAGACCTGGTTGCCGGCCTACCTGACCGAGGAGTCGCGATGCCAGCACCTGATGCGCCTTGCGCACCTCTTCTTCGGCGAAGGATCTTATGAAGCGGCGCGAAAGGTGCTTGCGCGTGCGTATTTTGTCAGCCGAAATGAGCAGGATGGACGTTACAATACCGAGATTTATCACCTGCTGGGGAAAGTTTATTCCTCGCGGGGGCAACACATTAGGGCACTACGATGGTTTAAGCTATTGGACCGCGCGACGCGTCACTTTCCTGAGCCTTATATGCAGGCGGTGGCCACCTATAACTTAGGTACGACCCTCTTTTATCTGGGACAGCGTGTGGATGCCTTAAAGAGGCTCGACGAAGCCCACGATCGGTTTGTTGCCCTTCGAAAGTGGTATGAGGTAGGCATCGCCTCCCTCTGGAGGGGCAACATTCTATTGAAGATGCACGAGTACCCAGAGGCACATCACGCCTATCGTCGGGCATCGTATTTTCTCCGCCGCAAGGAGTTCTACGGCGACGCCAAGCTAGGTGAGGCGATCACTGTGGCAATGCTGCAGGGACCCTCGGATGCCATACCTCTACTGCGAGGTATTGCGGATAACCCGAACATGAACGCCCTTATTCACGGTAAAGCTCATATAAATTTAGCAGCCGCCCTTCGGCAAACGGGCCAATACCTCCTGGCGGTTCAGGAAATTGACAAGGGATTACGTTTACGTGCGCACCTGCCACCGTCCTTGCAGGCGGGGACGTTTGCAGAAGCTACTCTCTGCCATTTGCTACTCAAAGACAGGGCTTCCGCTAGGTTCAACTTCGAGGAATACAAGAAAGTACCCGGACCGAAGGACAGCCAGGACGTAGCTGCGATGCACATCATCTCGGGGGTACTTGGTCTGGCTGCGCCGGGCGACGCAATTCCGGCAGTCATTGAAGATGATTACGAACAACGGCTTAAGGCGGCGTTGACCATACTCAATGGGTCCATGTTAGCCGAGTTACCGTAACTCGTTTGTACCTTGACAGGGTCTCTTGGAGCAAAGTCCGATCCGTGACCGCCGAACGCCGTGTGCTACCATCTAGTTGCTCGGGAACCACCCGGCGAAACGGAGCGAGGTACCATCCATCCCCAGATTGACAGCATAGCGGCTGCGCTGCGCCAGAAGGGCTACGTAGCAGACCGGGCGCTCGCGACATCCCTTCACCTCATGCTCGCCCTTGACCAGCCCCTTCTTGTCGAGGGGCCCGCTGGTGTGGGCAAGACGGAGCTTGCCAAGGTTCTTGCGCAGCATCTTGGCACCCGGTTGATTCGGCTTCAGTGCTACGAGGGGCTCGACTCTGCCGCAGCCCTGTATGAATGGGACTATCCGCGCCAGTTGCTGCGCATCAGGTTGGCGGAGGCCCTCAAGGGGGATCTCGCCGACCTTTCGCACAACCTGTTCGCACGGGAGTTCCTTCTTGAGCGGCCACTCCTGCAGGCGATCACCGCGGGCCCGCCGGCCCCGGTCCTGCTCATCGATGAAGTCGATCGCGCGGACGAGGAGTTCGAGGCATTTCTGCTCGAACTCCTGGGCGAGTTCCAGGTCACAATTCCCGAACTCGGCACCCTGCATGCCGCGGAGCGGCCCAAGGTAATCCTTACCTCAAACCGTACGCGCGAGCTTTCGGACGCCTTGCGGCGGCGTTGCCTCTACCACTGGATCGACTACCCGGAGCCGGCCATGGAAGCTGAAATCCTCGAGGCGAGGCTGCCCGATGTGGATCGCCGCCTGGCCCAGCAGATCGCGCTGTTCATGCAGCGCCTGCGTCAACTTCCGCTCGGCAGGGCGCCGGGCGTCGCGGAGAGCCTCGATTGGGCGAAAGCACTGGTCGCTCTCGGCCACGCTGAGCTCGATCCCGATGCGTGCCAGGAGAGCTTCGCGGCGGTGCTCAAAGACCGCGAGGACCGCGCGCTTGTCATCGCCGAGCTGCCCTCTCTCCTCGGCCGGGACCAGGGTGGTGGAGCCCAATGAACGGCAAAGGGGCGGCGCTGCGCCGACGGGTGACGGAACTCGGCGGCACGTTGCGCAAGCTGGGCCTGCCAGTCGGGGTTGACGCCCAGGCACTGGCTCTCCGTGCGCTGGCTGACGTGGGTGTCACGGACGGCGAAGACGTCCGCCTGAGTCTGCGCTCCATCTACGCCCGTACGCGACGGGCCCAGGCCGTCTTCGACGAGATCTATCCACTCTGGTTGCGCGGCGAGCGGCTTTCGCCCGAGCCGGAGAGTCCGGGGCAGGCGACAGGCGGCATGGAGATCGGGTCAGCGGAAACCGGAGGGGAAGCGCGGGCGACGTCAACCGCCAGGGAAGCGGGTGGGGAGGAAACGCGGCCCGTCCCTCGTTCGCACTACAGCCCCTTTGCCGCGCAGGGGCCAACGGGAGCGCTGCCGCCAGCACAGCAGGGCATGGCCGAAGCCATGCGCGACGCAGCAGGATTCCTGGCTGCGCTCAGGATGGGCGAGGGTCGACGCAAGCGCCCGGGCCGCCGCGGCGACGTTGATCTTAGGCGCAGCCTGCGCAGGGCGCATGCCACCGCGGGCGAGATCGTGCACCTGCCCAGACGGCGGCGCCGCCTGCGGCCGCCGCGCGTGGTGCTGCTCTGCGACCTGAGCCGCTCCATGTCGGGTGACGACCGCAAGGTGCTCCGCCTGGCGCAGGCCATGGTGCGCCAGTCCGGGCGGACTGAGGTCTTCGCCTTCTCAACGGAGATTCGGCGCATCACGGACAGGCTGCGGCGCAGGGAGGGAGCGGCGGCCCTGCGCAACCTTGGGTTTGCCTACGGCGGAGGTACGCGCATCGGCTTTGCCCTGCATCGCTTCACGGCAGATTGGGGCCGGCGCCTACTCGGCGAGCGAAGCATCGTCGTCGTCGTGTCCGACGGACTCGATACCGGCGAGCCGGCCCTGCTGCGGGGCGCCCTGGCGGGCCTCAGAAGCAGCGTCAGGTATCTGTTCTGGCTCAGTCCTCTCGCAGGCACGCCAGGCTTCGAACCGGTGCAGAGCGGTGTGCGACTGGCCTTGCCGTATTGCGACGGCTTCGGGGACGCGCTCGATCCGCGCGCCCTTACGAAGCTCGTGTACTCGTTGAAAGGGAGACGCCCATCATGATGCAGCAACAGGTGATCCGGGCCGCCCTCGACGCTTGGCGCAAGGGGGTTCCGGGAGCGCTCGGCACGATCGTCGCAGTCGAGGGTTCCGCATACCAGCGTGAGGGCGCGAGTGTCTACGTGGCTCCTGGCGGAGGCGTGCTGGGGCTGGTTTCCGGAGGCTGCCTCGAATCCGAGGTTGCGGGCGAGGCGGCAGACCTGCCGATGGCGGAGCCGCGTATCCTCCGCTACGACACGAGCGACGAAAGCATCTTCGGCTACGGCATGGGCTGTCCCGGCATCGTCGACGTGCTGCTGGAGAAACTGCCATCGGGAGACACGCCGCTCGGCCGCTTCCTGAACAGGTTCGCGGACGGCATGCCGGTGGCGCGCGGTGTTCGCCTGGACCTGGCGCGTCAGGGCGTCATGCGCGACATCGTCTACATCCCGGGCCATGCGAACTTTGGCAGCCTTGGCAACGCAGAGATCGACGCCGCTTTCGTCGGCATGGCCGAGGAGCAGTTGCGCGGCGCGCGCGCGCCGCTGGCTGTACGCCTGCAGGACATGCCGCAGGATGCCGAGATCTTCGCCTGGATCGTGCCTGCGGAGGCGGAGTGCGTGATTTTCGGAGCCACGGACGACGCGCAGCCGCTCGCCAGGTTGGCGCTTGAGCTGGGGTTCAAGGTTCAGGTGGTCGACCCAAGGCCGCACCTGGCCTCGCCGGACCGCTTTCCACATGCCGACGTGCGCTGTCTGGCCCTGAAGGACTACTCGGAGCTGTCGGAACTCGGCTCCCAAAGCTACGTCGTCGTGATGGGGCACCAGGTCGAGCGGGACCTTGCAGCCCTGACGGCATCGCTTCGGGCCAAAGTGCCTTACATCGGCCTCCTGAGTTCCGAGGGCAGGCGCCAGAGCATGCTCGGCCACCTCAGGGACCTTGGCGCGATCGGTGACGAGGACCCTGAGGTGCTCCATTCCCCGGCCGGCATCCGCATCGGAGCGCGCACGCCGGAGGAGATCGCGCTCAGCATCGTGGCCGAGATTTGCTCCGTTCGCCGCAGCGCATGATAGCGGTTGCCCTGCTTGCGGCGGGCGGCGGAAGGCGCTTCGGCGCGCCGAAGCTGCTCATGCCGGCGGGGCCGGGTGAAACGCTGCTGAGCAGGGCGTTGCGCCTGGCATTGGCCGTCGGGGACCGCGTGCTCTGCGTTTTGCCCGGCGACGCCGCGCTGCATCGCGCGGCGATCAGTACGCTCGCGCAGCCGCGGATCCTGTTCCTCGAGAACCCCGACGCGGACCGCGGCATGGGGACATCTCTCGCCCTGGCCGCGAGGGCGGCGGTCGCCCTGGGTGAGAGGCTCGAGGCCCTGCTCGTGCTGCCAGCAGACGTCCCAGGCCTCGAGGGCAGGGATCTGACGGGGCTGGTGCACGCGTTCAGGGGCACCGAAGGCGTGGACGCTGCGGCGGCCGTCGACGTCGAGGGACGCCTGGGAGCACCCGCCGTTCTGGCCGGACACCTTATGCCCGACCTCTTCGACCTCGCTTGGGACGCTGGCGCGCGGGCCTTGCTGCGCCGCGACGGCACCCGCGTCGTGCCCGTGCCTCTCGACCGGGTGGAACAGGACATCGACGACTTCGCGGCCTACCGCAGGTTCGCGCTGCGCGAGGGCTGGGACGACGAACAGCCGGGGACCGTTCTCTGGCGCGATGATCTGGCGCGAGAGGCTGAGCAGTCGTGTGCGGGCAAGGCATGGCGGATCGGGGACAGCCTGGCTGCCGGCCCGAGTCAGGAGGGAAGGGGCATCCTAGGCTTCAGGGGCCCCGGCTTGCCAAGAGGAGTCAAGAGGGTTCTCTTCGCGGGGGACACGGTCCCGGAGCGTCTCGCGCTCATCAGGACAGCCGCGCTTCTCGCGCTCCGGGGCGATGATCCCTGAAATCCGCCGCCGCACCTTTTCAGCCTGCAATCCGGCTGTTACTCTGCAAGAAAGGGACTTGCCGGACGGCCGGGCTCCGGTGTTTTTCTTTATGTGTGAGACGGAAGGAGTGATGGGCCGGCCGGGCTCCCCGGCTTGGCGAATATGGACGAAGTCGAGCGGGTGCTTCTCAGGCGCGAGGCGATTGCGAAGCGGGTGCAGGAACTTGGCGCCGAGATCTCCGAGGACTTGAGCGGAGATCAGCCTCTGCTCGCGGTGTCGGTCTTGCGCGGTGCCGTGATCTTTACGGCCGACTTGGTGCGGGAGATCAAGGGCATGGTGGAAATGGACTTCATGGCTGTCTCTTCATACGGCGATGCTTCGGTCTCATCCGGTGCCGTCCGCGTGCTCAAGGATCTCGACGAATCGATCGAGGGTCGGGACGTCCTGATCGTGGAAGACATCATCGACACCGGTCGCACGCTGAACTTCCTGCTGCAGAATCTCATGGCGCGCAAGCCGCGTTCGATCCGCATATGTACACTGCTCGACAAGGCCGAGCGTCGCGAGGTCGCGGTGCAGGCGGACTATGTCGGCTTCCGCATTCCCGATGCCTTCGTCGTCGGATACGGCCTGGACTACGCCGGCCGCTACCGCAACCATCCCGAGCTTCTCGTCCTGCGCAGCGAAGCAGTCGCTCCATGACGGAGCGCGTACTTGTTCTTGACTTCGGTGCCCAGTACGCCCAGCTGATCGCCCGCCGCGTGCGCGAACTGGGCGTCTACGCGGAAATCGTGCCTGCCACGGCTACTTTCGAGCAACTGCTGGCCAAGGAGCCGCAGGCCCTGATCCTGAGCGGAGGTCCCGACAGCGTCTACAGGCCCGGCGCGCCGAGGCTGGACGACCGCATCCTGACGTCAGGCATCCCCCAGCTCGGCATCTGCTACGGCATGCAGTACCTCGCGCACGCCCTCGGCGGACGGGTCGATCCTGGACTCCCCGAGTACGGGCCGGCCGAGGCGCGGCGGACAGGTGTCGAAGACCCGCTGCTCGCCGGTGTGCCGGAACGGTTTCGTGTGTGGATGAGCCATGGCGACCGGGTCGAGAGCCTGCCGCCCGGTTTCTCCCTGCTGCTCGGGAGCGACGGTGCGCCATGTGCAGCCATGGGCGATGCCGCCCGCAAGATCTATGCGGTGCAGTTTCACCCTGAGGTGGTCCACACCGAGCACGGCATGGAACTCCTGCGCAACTTCCTCTACTCCGTCGTGGGGCTGACTGGCGGCTGGGACATGGGTTCCTTCCTCGAACGCGAAGTGCCGCGCATCCAGGCCGAGGTGGGCGACCGCTCGGCGCTCGTCGCACTGTCGGGCGGCGTCGACTCGGCCGTCGCGGCAGCCATTGTGCACAGGGCACTTGGCGACCGTCTGACTGCGGTCTTCGTGGACCATGGCTTCCTGCGCGCGGGCGAGGCCGAGGAGGTGGAACGCGCATTCACCGAGCGCGTTCCACTGCGCTTCATCCACGTTAAGGCCGAGGACCGATTCCTGGCGGCGCTCGCCGGTGTTGTCGACCCTGAGGAGAAGCGCAAGCGCATCGGCAATCTCTTCATCCGTGTCTTTGAAGAGGAAGCGCAGAAGCTCGGGCCGACCGACTTCCTGGTGCAAGGGACCCTCTACCCGGACGTGATCGAGAGCGGCCCGGGACAGGCGGCTGTGATCAAGAGCCATCACAACGTCGGCGGCCTGCCGGAAGACCTCCGGTTCCGCCTGCTCGAGCCGCTGCGCGAACTGTTCAAGGATGAGGTGCGGCGCCTTGGTACCGAACTCGGTCTGCCGCGCTCGCTCGTGCAGCGTCAACCGTTTCCGGGACCGGGACTCGCCATCCGCATGGTCGGCGAAGTGCAGCCGGGACGTCTCGAACTCTTGCGCCGTGCGGACCTTGTGGTGCGCCGCGAGATCGAAGCGGCAGGCATCGCGGACGACCTCTGGCAGTGGTTTGCGGTGCTGCCGGGTGTGCGCACGGTCGGCGTCATGGGGGATCACCGCACCTACGGCGAGGCGCTGGTCGTTCGCGTCGTAACCTCCGACGACGGGATGACAGCGGACTGGGCAAAGCTCGAACCTGCGCTTTTGCAGAGGATTGCCTCGGCCATCGTCAGCGAGGTTCCGGGGATCAACCGCGTTCTTTACGACGTGACCTCGAAGCCGCCTGGCACGATCGAGTGGGAGTGAGATTGCCGCGTCCGGCGGCGAGCGCTGGCCCGTGAAGCCCAAGGACGTCCTGATGCTTGGTGCCCTGGCCGCCATATGGGGTGGCTCGTTCCTCTTTCTCCGCATAGGCGTTCCCGCCCTGGGGCCGGTTGTGCTGATCGAGGTGCGGGTTCTGCTCGCCTCGGCCGCCCTGCTCGGTTTCGCGCTGGTCGCGCGTCAGCCGGTCCGCGTCGCACATAGATGGTGGCAGTATCTGGTGCTGGGCGCTGCGAATGCCGCCGTCCCGTTCACGCTGATCGCCGCGGCGGAACTCCGCATCGACGTGGGGCTGGCGGCAATCCTCAATGCGACGACACCCGTCTTCACGGCCCTGGTCGCGTGGGCGTGGAGCCGGGCCAGGCTCACCCCAATGAAGATTGCCGGCGTCGTGCTCGGGGTCGCCGGCGTCGGCGTGCTGGTAGGCGGTGGCAAGGCCATGCACGGCATCTGGGCTTGGCTGCCGGCAGCCTTCTCCTTGCTTGCGGCACTCTCGTACGGTGTGGCGAACGTCTTCTCCGAGCGCTACTTTCGCGGCGAGAAGCCGCTCGACATCGCCATCGGCCAGCAGCTTGGGGCAACTTTGCTCCTCCTGCCGATCAGCCTGCTGTTTTTGCCGCACGCGCGGCCGGATGGAGTTGTCATCGTGTCGGTACTGATGCTGGCCGTCGTCTGCACGGCAGTCGCCTATCTGCTGTACTTTGCGCTGATTCACAGCGTCGGCGCGCTGCGGACATCGACCGTGACCTTCCTCGTGCCCGTGTTTGCGGTGATCTGGGGAGCGCTTTTCCTGGGCGAGAGCATCTCGCTGCGCATGGCCCTGGGGCTGCTGGTCATCCTGTCGAGCGTCGCGCTCATCGCGGGCGGGGGGAAGATCCGAACGGAAACGCTTCAGACGGATGCCGGGCACAGACCCGAAGGATGAGCCTGCGTCGACCTGATCCGCTCGACCGGGTACCGACGTCCACCAGCCGGAGTCGCCACAAGGTGGGCACGGGGCCCTGCCCGGGACCGACTTGAGGCCAGCTAGGTCGCCGCTTCGACAACTTCAAGGGCGATGCGGCGCACATCGTCGTCCGCGAGGGCGGGATGGATCGGCAGGCTCAACACCTGGTCCATCAGCCTCTGCGTGGCGGGCAGCCGCGGACGCGACCCAGGCAGGAGGCTGTAAGCGGGGTGGGGGTAGTAGACGTCGGCCTGGACGCCCTGGGCGGCGAGAAGTTCCCGGACGACGTCGCGGTGGGGCAAACGGATCGTGTAGAGGTGGAAGACCGACTCCCCGTGCAGATCGTTCCTGAGGCGCAGCGCAGCCGGCAGGATACCGTCGTAGATGGCTGCTAGCTCCCTGCGCCGGCCATTCCATGTTGCCAGGTGGGGCAGCTTCGCGAGCAGCCAGGCCGCCTGCAGCGTATCGAGCCGCTCCGTGAAGCCTGGACGGGTGCTCTCGTTGCGTACGCGCTGGCCGTGGTGGCGCAGCAGACGCACCCTGTCGGCGATCTCTTTGTCGTCGGTCAGGATGGCCCCGCCATCGCCCAAAGCCCCCAGGTTTTTGGTCGGATAGAAGCTGTAGGCCGCCCAGCGTGTGCCCCAGACCGCTGGCATCAGCCCTGCGGGCGTCCGCACCCTGGTGCCGTGCGCCTGGCAGGCGTCCACGACGACCTGGGCTCCGTGGCGGTGCGCGATCTCGACGATGGCGGGCATCGGGGCTGCTGCGCCGTAGAGATGAACCGGCAGCACCGCAGCCACGTGCTCCCGTCTGAGGACCTCCTCGAGTGACGAAGGATCCATGAGTCCCGTATCCGGATCGATGTCCACCCATGCGACATCGTAGCCGGCCCAGATGATCGCCTCGACGGTCGCAAGGAATGTGTTGGCCACGGTGGCCACTTTGGCGCCGTTGGGCAAATCAAGGGCCATGAGGCCGAGCAGGAGGGCTGCGGTACCCGAGTTCACTGTGACGCAATACCGAGATCCCACCCAGGCGGCGAACGCCTCCTCGAAGACCTGCACCTCAGGACCGCCGACGAAGTGCTGGTGGCCCAGCACATGGTCGGCGGCCAGATCGAGTTCGGATTGGATCGGCTTGTGCAGCGCCGGCAGGTCCACCATCCGGATCATGCCGTGACCCTCCTTCTCGAGCCGATGACGCGCCCGGGCACCCCAGCGACGACGGCGCCATCCGGCACGTCGTGCGTCACGACGGCCCCGGCGCCGACGAGCGCACCCTGACCGATGGTTACGCCGCCCATGACCACCGCACCGGTTCCTATGGAGGCCATGTCCTTGACGACGGTCGGGACAAGCTGCCAGTCCCCGGGCCCCTGGAGTTCTCCGGCCTCGGTCACGGCAGACGGGTTGAGGTCGTTGATGAACAGCACGCCATGGCCGATGAAGACGCCGTCACCGATCGTGACGCCTGTGCAGATGTAGCTGTGCGACGAGATCTTGCACCTCCGGCCGATGCGCACGCCCGCGGTGATCTCGACAAACGCGCCGATCCGCGTTTCCTCGCCGATCTCGCAACCGTACAGGTTGACGAACGGTGCGAGGTACACGCCAGCGCCGAGCTTGACGTCGTCGGCCACGGCTTGCAGTTCGTGGGCGGTAGCCACCTCGGAATCCCTCCTTCGGGCGTCAGGCCGGCCGGAGGGCGGCTTCGGCGCGGGCCAGCACGGCCGTGACGTTGAGGATGTGCCTCGCACCTAGGACCGGCTGTGTGAAACCGTTCACGACATCGACAAAGTGTTGGCATTCCTTGAGCAGAGGTTCGCCGTGGTCGACGGCAGGCAGGCTGACGCCGGTTACGCGGGCCACCACTTCCGCGTGACCGGTCGAAGGGCTCTCCTGGTGGAATTCGGTGCGGTAGATCCGCAGCGGCCATGCGCCTTCGAGATCGTCCCACAGGACGGTGTGCCGTGTCCCGACAAGGGCGATCCGACGCACCTTCTCCGGCGAGCGCCAACTGAGGGTCCAGGCCACCCCCACCTGGCGATCGGTGCGCATCGTCACGCAGCAGGTTTCGAGACTGCCCTGGTTCGTCGGTGAACCGGTACTCTGGCAGGTTTCGATTTCCGGGTCCAGCAGGTCGACCAGGATGGTGGCGTCGTGGGGCCCGAGGTCCCAGAGGACGCTCACGTCCTGCCGAAAGCGTCCGAGGTTCGCGCGCTCGCTCTGCAGCCAGAGAGGATCTCCCAGCTCGCCGGAACGGACGAAGCTTCTGAGATATTCCTCGGCGCCGTTGAAGTGGTACGTATGGCCCGGCAGGAGCCCGACACCCATGTGTTCCGCCAGGGTTGTGAGTTCCCGCGCCGCGCCGACATCAAGCGCGATGGGTTTTTCGACGAGCACGTGCTTGCCCGCCATGATCCAGCGCTTGGCAAGCGCGTAGTGGCTCGACGCAGGGGTGGCGATGACGACCGCTTTCACTCTGGGATCGTCGATCAGATCGTCCTCCCGATCGAGCACATGGACTGCACCGAAACGCCGCTCCAGTTCCTGGCGCAATTCGGGCCGGGGGTCGACGCAGAACATCCGGCCGACGCCAACTACTTCGCGCATGGCCCTGATCAGCTTCTGGCCCCAGTAACCCGCACCAAGCACCGCGACGTCCGTCACACTCTCACCCCCGCTTCCTCCGCCGCACACTATGTGAAGAACCGGAAAGCGGTGACGGCCCCAGAAGGGCGGAGGTAGCCAAAGTGGAGGTGCTCTTCTACGAGTCGCACGATGTCTACACCCATGGCTTCCCGCAGGCGCTGACCCGACGCGGCCACCATGTGACCGTCTGGCAAGGCGGTCCTTCACTCGAGACGTTGCAGCGTTATCTCGCGTCCATGCGGCCGGAGCTCGTCCTGAGCATGGGCTGGACGCCGATGCACAGCGACAACACTTCGCTTGAGCTGCTGCGGCAGTACTGCAGGAGCCCGGGTGTGCTCCATGTCTACTGGGGCACGGAAGACCCGACCCACACGGACGTCTGGACGCTGCCCTTCCTGGAAAAGGCTTCGCCTGACGCTGTGCTCACGATTTCGCCGACAACGGTGCCCCTGCTGCGTGAACTCGGCTACGCCGCGGAGGAGATGCCGTTCGCCGCCGACCAGGGCTTTCACCGTCCGACGCCTGGTGGTCGGCCGAGCGACGTCGTCCTGGTCGGAACAGCGTACGGAGAGACGAGTGGCGCGTTGCGCGGCCTGGCGCTCAACTGGCTGCTGCAGCCCCTCATCAACTTCCGAGGACGCGTCGACGTGCACGGCAGCTTCTGGGGTATGGCGAAGCGCGACGTCGGCTTCGACTTGCCGGCATCTTGGCTGCACCCCGCCGTCGCGTACGCCGAGGTGCCCAGGCTCTATACGGCGGCGTCCATCGTGCTCTGCCCGCAGAATGAGCCGAACCAGCTCACCGGGAGGACATTCGAGGCCCTGGCATCCGGCGGCGGCATCGTCCTCACCGTGCGCACACCTGGGGTGCAACGCCACTTCGAGGAGGGACGCCACCTCTTGTGCACTTCGTCGGCCGAGGAGACGGCGGGCCAACTCGCGCGCTATATGGCAGATCCCGCGGCGCGCCGGCGCATCGCGAACACGGCGCGCGCGGAGGTGCTCGCGCACCACACGTACGACAGCCGTGCGGAGACGCTGCTGGCATTCGTCGCGACATGGCGGAACGAGAAGCGACGTACGGGCAGGGTGACGCCGGACGGCTCGATGCGGCGGCAGGCCGTATACTCCGACGGGCTGGACAGCGCAGGGGAGCGCCTACGGCTTCGCTTCACGATTCCAGCGTTTCCGCCCGGTCTCCCGTTCGCCCGTGCAAGGCTCCGCTGTTTTGCCAAGCAGGTCCAACATGAGGGCGATGCGCTCTGCATCTCCCGCATGGACGGCACGGTACTGGGCGTCCGTCACGTGACGACGGGGGGCACCGGCCCGTATCCGTACGTCTTCGGATGGCAGCTGTGGGATGTGACCGAAGCGATCCGCCACTTGCGGGGGCCGTCACTGGAACTTGAGATCCAGGCAGTGCACGGTCTTGAGGTGCGGTGGGAACTGCCCGGCGAACGCTCCAACACATGGCTCATACAGTACAACCAATCGGCGTACCTGCCGCGGCTCGAGCTCATTTGGCAACGGTGTCCGTGAGCTTGCCCAGGGGTGGCGCTATGTCGGCCGGCGCGCGAGCAGGCGGTAGGTCGAGCCGGGGTCGTGTACGATCTGCTCGGTCTCGAAGCCACCCGCCTGCAGGATGGCGGAGAGATCCTCCGCAGCGATGCGGATCTCCAGAGGGGGTCCCATTGGTGTCTCCTTCTTCTCCCATTCGATCAGGAGGTAGACGCCGCCCGGCCTGAGCACGCGGTGGACTTCGTCGCGCATCGCGTCCCTCTCAGGAATGTCATGAAACACGTTTGACATCAGAACCGCGTCGAGCGATCCGTCTGCGAACGGCAGGTGCGTCGCTTGGGAGAGCACCGTCTCGACGTTGCCGAGCCTCGCCTCCTGCGCCCTCTCGCGCACGAAGTCGAGCATGTCCTGTTGGTGGTCGATGGCAAGGATGCGGGTCTGGGGATAGAGCCGAGCTGCGGCGACGGTGAAGAAACCGCTGCCGCAGCCGATGTCCGCCAGGGTGCCGAGGTCGGGCGGCATGGACTGACGCAGTATGTCCTCGGGTGCGATCTCGGCTCTGCGGCGGCCTTCGGTTCCGTAGAGGTGCTGCGGGTCGAAGTGCCCGGGTGCGTGCCCTTCATGCGGTGCCATGGCACTCTCCTTTGCGGACGTGATTGTCTCGATTCTACCGCGATTTGGCTGCCGCCGCCTCCGCGTCAGCCGCAGGCGGCTCCGCCGGGGACGTCATCGTCCAAATGCCGATGGCGGCGAAGACCGGCATGGCCAGGAAGACTGCCTGGAAGGCGGCCAGGAAGATGCGGGGGTAGCTGGGGGAGGTGTGGGGCGGATTCAGGGAAAACCCAGCGAGAAGCCAGTACAGCGAAAGTCCCGTCGCCGCGGCGGCGACGCCGATGATGCGGCCGATGTTGCGCTGGGTGGCGAGCAGACCGGACGCCGTTCCGGTGTCCTGTGGGCTGACGGAGTTCAGCATGGCCGCATTGTTTGGCGCGTTGAATAGCCCCGCTGCGATGCCGACGAGGGCGGACAGCGTCCAGACGCCCCAGAGGGGTGGGCCACCCGACCAGAGGGCAAAGAAGAGGTCCGCCATGGCGAACACCGCCATGCCCAGGCGGCCGGGCACCAGTACGCCGATGCGGTCGGCCAGGCGCCCGCCGATCGGCGCGAACAGAATCATCATCATGGCCTGAGGCGCCATGCTCAGTCCGACGACCGCCATCGGCTGCCGCAGCACGACACGCAGATAAAACGGCAGGAGGAATGCTGGCGCCATCATCAGCACCCAATAGCTGAGACCGCTCAAGAGATTGCGCCAGAAGGCGGGAATGCGGTAGAGCCGCAGAGGCATGACGGGCTGACGCGCCCTGGCCTCTCGCTGAATGAACAGCCAAGTCGCCGCAGCGGCCAGGCCGAGGAACCAGACGGCTTGGACCCTGGGCAGCGCGGCAAGGCCGAACTCCAGAAGGGAAGCCGCGGCGAAGAAGAGCAGCGATCCCAGCCAGTCGAAGGCGGCGGGTCGCAGTCCGGCATCCCGGACAAAGCGGGGAAGGTAGCGCCAGGACGCCCAGACGCCCCAGATGCCGACCGGCAGGTTCACCCAGAAGATGCTGCGCCAGCCGAACAGGGCGGTCAGTACGCCGCCGAGAGGCGGACCGAGGAGGTTGCCGACCGCCACCACGGCCGCGATCAGTCCCAGGCCGCGTCCACGTCTGTCCTGGGGGAAGGTGAGCGCCACGATCGCCATCACGTTCGCCTGGATGATCGCGCCACCCAGCCCTTGCAGGACGCGTGCCTCGAGCAGTGCGGACAGGTCGGTCGACAGCGCCGCGCCGACCGAGCCGAGGGTGAAGATCAGGAGACCGAGCGAAAAGAGCCGGTTGCGGCCGAACCAACCGGCCACCTGCGCTGTTAGCGGAAGCACCCCGGTGATGACCAGCAGGTACGCCGTGACCACCCACTGTAGTTCGGAAACGGGCAGGCCGAACTCGTGCTGCATGACCGGCAGCGCGACGTTGACCACTGTTGCGTCCAGGTTGACCATCAGCGTGCCGGTGGTCGCGGCGGCGAAACTCAGCCATAGCGCTCTGCCCTGCAATACGTAAGGCGACGGCGGCACCGCCGCACCGCGGGAAGCTGCCAGGTTGCGAACCCCATTTCGGGCTTGTCCTCGGCCACGGTACTACCAAATGCACTATAATGCAATATGCACTACCTTTCACTGGGGGTGACAGGCCTGTCGCCCAATGAAGAAGATGCTCGCCGGTACCAGACAGGACGTCATCTGTCGGCGTTCCTGCTGCTCCTCGTGGCGCAGCAGCCGGACCACGGCGGCTCGCTGATCGAGCGCCTGCGCGGCCTCAATCCACCGGGTTGGACCGTGGACACCGGTCGCGTCTACCGCCTTCTGCGGGATCTCGAGAAGGAGGGGGCTCTTCGCTCGAGCTGGCGCCAGACGATGGCTGGCCAACCGGTCCGGGTCTACGAGATGACGGCAGGAGGCCGGGCGCGGCTGGCGGGCGACGCAGACGAGATCCGGCTGCGCCGCGATACGCTGGATGGCTTCCTGCGGCTGTTCGAGCGCACCGGCCGGAACTGAATCCGCGAAGTGGCCCTGTGAGCATAGTGTTCCTCGAATGGAGGTTTGGCGTTGAAGGCTGTGCGCATGTATGGGCATGGCGGCCCCGAGGTTTTGCGCTTCGAGGAAGCCCCGAACCCTGAGCCGGGACCGGGCGAGGTGCTCTTCCAAGTGCAGGCGGCCTCGCTAAACCACCTCGACATCTTGAACCGCGCGGGCCTGCCTGGTCGCACCTCGCCGCCCATGCCGCATATCCTCGGCAACGACGCGGCAGGAGAGGTGGCCGGGGTTGGGCCGGGCGTGCCATCGGAGCTTGTCGGCCAGTCCGCCATCCTGAACCCGGGTTTCGGATGCGGCCATTGCCAGCATTGCCTCGCGGGGCGCGAGACGCTGTGCCCGCGGTACCGCGTCCTCGGCTACGAGTTGCCGGGCACACATGCCGAGTATGTCGTGGCACCGGCACAGAATCTGGTTCCGCTTCCCCCGCGGCTCGACTACGTCGGCGCGGGCGCGATCGGACTCGTCTTCTTGACCGCGTGGCACATGCTTGTGACGGTGGGCGGGGTCGGGCCCGGCAGCACGGTTCTGGTGCTCGGTGCGGGATCCGGGGTCGGGAGCGCGGGCATCCAGGTGGCCAAGCTTTTCGGGGCCAGGGTGATCGCGACGGCGACGAGCGACGAGAAGGGCCGCAAGGCCCTCGAGCTCGGCGCCGACGACGCGATCAACTCGAGCCGCCAGAACATCCACCTGGAAGTGCGGCGCCTGACGCAGCGTCAAGGCGTCGACATCGTGTTCGAGCATGTCGGTCAGGTGACTTGGCCCGATAGCTTGCGCAGCTTGGCCCCGGGCGGCTGCCTGGTCACGTGCGGCGCCACGACCGGCCCGTTCGGCGAGACGGACATACGCTACATAGTCAGCCGCCAGCTGCAGATCCTCGGATCCTACATGGGCTCGCGCGCCGAACTCCTCGCGATCATGCCGCACTTCGCTTCCGGAAGGCTCAAGCCGGTGGTGGACAAGGTTTTTTCCCTGGCGGAGGCGGCCCAGGCGCACAGGTACCTCGAGGGCCGCCGCCAGTTCGGCAAGGTGGTTCTTGCCCTGCAATAGGCCGGGGTACCGAGAAAAGACAGAGCCCTCAGTGACCATCCTTGGCGTGCCCTGGTTCGCCCGATCCCGGGCGCGGCAAGCCTGCGATCCAGCTGGTAAGGAAACGGCCCCCCTGGCCGACGATCAGGCCAGTCAGCAAGACGCCGACGATCGGGGGCTGGAACGGAAGGCCGAGTTCGGCCAGGATGTCGGCGTCCGCAGCGAAGCCCAGCCCGAGGCCGGCTGCAGTGGAGAGCCATTCGGCAATGCTCGTGCGTACCTTTTGGCTGACCGCCCCGGAGGGAATCAGCCGCTCGCCGATGCGGGCAACTGTCTGCGACATATAGGCCAGCACGAAGAGACGTGTCAGGCTTGTGGCGAGGTCAGGCACCTCGGATCCCTCCCTCGGCGGCTGTCTGCTACGTTTTATGTAACCAGACCGTGCGTGGTGACATCTCTGCGGTGGTCCTTTCGGCCGGTTGCGAAAGTCTGTAAAGAGAACAGCCTGATCATGCGAAAGATGAACGCGTGCGCTATACTCATCGTTGTTGGCCACAAGGGCTTGACTTCCACATCACCTTGGGCCGTAGGCGGCGGTGCTTGTCCGAGGTTGTCGGCCGCATCGGCGCGTCCGTCTAGCTTTCCCAGCGAGGAGGACGATCGGTGGCGCAAACTGCGGAGTCGCTGCAGCCGGCCAAGCGCAAGTCGCACTCTCTGCCCTACTGGGTAGAGCCAACTTTCACGGTCCTGGCCCTTGGTCTCTTTGGCCTCTACACCCTTTGGCTCGTGTTCTTCCAGTCGAGCGGCCAGTTCCACAATTATCTTTCGCCATTTTTCTCGCCCACGGAGTCGTGGGGCATCAAGGTTCTGCCGGCCATCTGGGTCCTCTGGTCGCCGCTTCTCTTCCGTGCGACATGCT
This sequence comes from Bacillota bacterium, assembly GCA_021845645.1. The sequence goes on along the minus strand of JAJZVM010000022.1, from coordinate 43,605 downwards.
ATTACTACCGCAAGGAGATCTACCGCGGCTTCCTGCATGACCCCATGTCCTGTGCGGTGCCGGAGAAGCGCAAGCACTATTTCGGCGAAACGCGCTTCCCGTTCAGCTGGACGAACCTGCACCGCTGGTTCTGGTACGTGGCGGTCATCGTCCTGGTCTTCCTGTGGATCGACGCCGTGCAGGCGTTCATCTTCAACGGCCACTTCGGCGTCGGCCTCGGCTCGCTGATCATGCTGGCCAACGTCATCCTGCTCTCCGCCTACACGTTCTCCTGCCACGCGTTCCGCCACCTTATCGGCGGCGGCTCGCAGAAGTTCACCTGCGCCGACGGCCGCCCGACGACGCGCTACAAGCTGTGGAACCGCATCTCCGCCTGGAACGAGAACCATGGCACCTATGCCTGGATCTCGATGTTTTTCGTCTGGTTCACGGATGTGTACATCCGGCTTCTGATGCACGGCGTAATCCACGATGTGAGGTTTTTCTGATGCGCGAGGAGATTGCGTACCACGAGTACGACGTACTGGTGATCGGGGCTGGCGGGGCAGGTCTCAGGGCGGCGATCGAGTCCGCCGAGAACGGCCTCAAGACGGCCGTGCTGGGCAAGTCCCTGCTGGGCAAGGCACACACGGTCATGGCCGAGGGCGGGGTTGCCGCGGCACTCGGCAACCTCGACCCGCAAGACGGCTGGGAGACGCATTTCTACGACACCATGCGTTCGGGGCACTTCATCAATGACTACCGCATGGCGGAGGTGCACGCCAAGGAGTCGCCCGACCGGGTGCTCGAACTCGAGTACTGGGGCGCCGTCTTCGACCGCACGCCCGATGGCAAGATCATGCAGCGTCCGTTCGGCGCGCACACGTTTCGCCGGCTCGCCCACGTCGGCGACCGCACCGGCAAGGAACTCATCCGCACCTTGGAGCAGAAGATCCTGACCGTGAAGGTCGACATCTTCCAGGAGATCACCGCGACGAAACTGTTCAAGGATCAGGACCGCATTGCTGGCTGCATCGCGTACTACCGCGAGGACGGCCGCCTCGCGGTGTTCACCGCCAAGGCCGTCGTCATTGCCACTGGCGGCTGGGGCAAGGCCTACAAGGTGACGTCGAACTCCTGGGAGAGCACTGGGGACGGCGCCGCGCTTGCATTTCGCGCGGGTGCGGAGCTGGCCGACATGGAGATGGTCCAGTTCCACCCGACCGGCATGACCTGGCCACCCGGGGTGCGCGGCATCCTGGTAACCGAGGGCGTTCGCGGCGAGGGCGGCCTGCTCTTCAACTCCGAGGGAGAGCGCTTCATGGAGAAGTACGACCCGGTGCGCAAGGAACTTTCCTCGCGCGACGTCGTCGCCCGCTCGATCTACAAGGAGGTCAGGGCGGGCCGTGGCACCCCGCACGGCGGCGCCTGGCTGGACATCACCCACAAGGGCGCGGCGTTCGTGAAGCGCAAGCTGCCCGGCATGTACGAGCAGTTCATGGCTCTGGCGGACGTCGACATCACGAAGACCCGCTTCGAGGTCGCACCGACCATCCACTACACGATGGGCGGCCTGCGCGTCGACGCCTACACCGCGTCGACCAATGTTCCGGGTCTCTTCGCCGCCGGTGAGTGCGCCGCAGGACTTCACGGCGCGAACCGGCTGGGTGGCAACTCGCTCTCGGACATCCTCGTCTTCGGGCGTCGCGCCGGCGCAGGGGCGACCGAGTATGCGAAGAACTCCGCCATGCCCAAGATCGACAACGCCGAGGTCCAGGCCGAGGTCGAGCGGGTGCTGGCTCCGCTCTCGCGCAGCGAGGGCGAAAACCCGTACCGTCTGCACGAGGACCTGCAGGAGATCATGGCTGCGCACGTCGGCATCGAGCGCAACGGGCCGGAGCTGGAGAAGGGACTCGCGCGGCTGCAGGAACTGCGCGAGCGCACCGCCAACATGCGCGCACCGGGCTCGCGCCAGTTCAACCCGGGCTGGCACAGCGTCTTCGACGTGCAGAACATGTGCCTCCTGGGCGAGGCGATCGTGCGCGGCGCCATCGAGCGCAAGGAGAGCCGCGGCGCCCAGTGGCGCACGGACTTCCCTGACGAGCTCGAGGAGCAGGGCAAGGTCAACTACGTGCAGCAGGTCACCGACAAGGGCATCGTGGTCCGTCCGGAGCCCGTGCCGCCAATGCCCGCGGAGCTGGCCGAGCTGTTCACGCGCGGCGTGGCGCCGGGTCTTGCGAACGCTGCCAGGAAGGAGTGATCGGCCATGCCTGAAGATATCACCCTCAGCGTGTTCCGTGGCGACAAGGGCGGCGGCGACGAAGTCGAGTACAAGGTGCCCATGCAGACCGGCATGGTCGTGCTCGATGCGTTGCACTTCATCCAGGCCCACGACGCGCCGGATCTCGCGGTGCGCTGGAACTGCAAGGCGGCCCATTGCGGCTCGTGCAGCGCCGAGATCAACGGCTCCCTCAAGCTCTTGTGCAAGACTCGCGTCGACGACTACGTGGGCGAGGTCATCCACGTGCGGCCGATGCACACCTTCCCTGTGATTAAGGACCTTGTCACCGATGTCTCGTGGAACTATGACATGCTTAGGCAGGTACCTGCCTTTCAGCCGGCGATCAAGGCGCCGTTCACGCTGCAGCAGCGCGACGTGGACCGCATCCAGGAGTTCCGCAACTGCATCGAGTGCTTCTTGTGCCAGAACGTCTGCCATGTCCTTCGCGATCATTCCGCGCAGGATCGCTACTGGGGCCCGCGCCTCATGATCCGCTTCGCGGAGCTCGAGATGCACCCGCTTGACACCGGTGACCGGATGGAGCTCCTGAAGGGCGCGGCGGGCATCGGCATGTGCAACATCACGAAGTGCTGCACCGTTGTCTGCCCGCAGGGCATCAACATCACGGACAACGGCATCATTCCGCTCAAGGAGCGCGTCGCCGACGTCTACTGGGATCCCCTTGGCGGACTCGTCCGCAAGATGCACAAGTAGACCCAAGGCAGTCGACGCCCCGGGCGGAAGAACCCGGGGCGTCCGCATGCTTGGGGGAGTCCGAATGTCGGATGGCAAGACTCGTGTGGTTGTGGTTGGTGGCGGCTTCGGCGGGCTGTATGCCGCCAAGGCCCTGCGACGCGCACCTGCGCGCGTCACGATTTGCGACAGGAATAACTATCATCTGTTCCAGCCGCTGCTCTATCAGGTCGCGACCGGCGGCCTGTCGCCAGGGGAGATCGCCGCGCCGATCAGGCGCGTGCTGCGTCAGCAGGCAAACACCGAGGTCCTCCTGGCGGATGTCCGGGAGATCGACCTTGCACGCAGGGAGGTCCATCACGCGTCGGGTCATGTCCCGTACGACTACCTCATCGTCGCCACAGGAGCCGGCCACTCGTATCTCGGTCACCTCGAGTGGCAAAGTGTCGCTCCAGGCCTGAAAACGCTTGAGGACGCCCTCAGCATCCGGCGCCGCATCTATATCGCCTACGAGCAGGCCGAGGACTGCGGTGATCCCGTGCTCCGGCGCGCCCTGCTCGACTTCGTGGTGATCGGCGGCGGACCTACGGGCGTGGAGTTGGCGGGGGCGATCGCGGAGATCGCGCGTCGCACCCTAAGGCGAAACTTTCGCCACATCGATCCCGCCGCGTCGCGCATTATCCTGATCGAGGCGGGGCCGCGGATACTGCCGGGCCTGGCGCCGGAACTCGCCGCCTGGGCGACAAAGACGCTTGGCGCGATGGGCGTCGAGGTAAGGACTGGGGTGCCCGTGACCGACGTGACACGGGACGGGGTGCGGCTCGTGGGCGACTATATTCCCGCGCGTACGGTGATTTGGGCTGCCGGTGTCGAGGCATCGCCGCTTGGCGGCGACCTCGCGGCACAGCGCGACCGGCTCGGCAGGGTGCAGGTATCGTCGGATCTCTCGTTGCCGGATCATCCGGAAGTGTTCGTCGTGGGCGACCTCGCACATGTCGTGGCGCCCGACGGGCGGCCACTGCCGGGCGTGGCGCCCGTTGCCATGCAGGAAGGGCGGCACGCAGCCAGAAACATCGCCCGGCGCCTCGCGGGGCTGCCGACAGAGCCCTTCCGCTACAGGGACAGGGGGGCGCTCGCAACCATAGGCCGCAAGGCGGCCGTCGCGGACATCCGCGGCGTCCGCCTTGTGGGTCTCACAGCCTGGCTCGCGTGGCTCTTCGTCCACATCATGTACCTGATCGGTTTCGATAACCGGGTCGCAGTGCTCTGGCACTGGGCGTACGCCTACGCCACGTTCGAGCGGTCGGACCGGCTGATCACCGGCGGTCCCGGCGAGAGCGCAGGGCGGTCCGGCTAGCTGAGCTGTATCCGGCCACGCAGGTCTTCCGGCCGCGCGTAGGGACCCGTGCCGAGCAGTGCCCTGGCGGCGGGCACCTGGTCCCAGACGTTCCAGTTCAGGACGCCGCGCACCTTGCCGTCGGCAAGGTAGTACACAACGCCCTTGCGATATGGCTCCGCCCAGTCCGCGAAGGTGGCGAGCCCCGCGTCGAGATCGCCTACGGCCTCGAAACCCAGGTCGAAAAGGTCCGAGTAGAAGAAGGGAGCGTCCGTCGCGGCCTCGCCGGCGCCGGCCATGTTCCTGCCGGCGATGCGGCCGCGACTGATCGCGTTGTCCTCGTGTTCCACCCTGACGCTCCTGCCGAGCGCAGGTAGGGGGAAACGCGCCACGTCGCCCGCCGCGTAGATGTCGGGGTCGCTGGTCCGGCCGTACTGGTCCACGACGATGCCGTCCTGTACCTGCAGCCCGGCTTCCTCCGCGAGCGTCGTCGACGGCCTGATGCCGAGACCAGCTATGACGGCGTCGATCTCGATCGGTTCGCCGCCGCTCGGCGCGACCAACATCCTGTCGCCTTCTCGCCGCACCTCGTGCACCGAGGTCAGCGGGGAGAGTTGCACGCCCTGGGCGGCGTAGTAGGCGCTGACGGATTGCGCCAGATCCTGCGGCAGGATCCTCGCCAGGATCGTCGGCGCGGGGAAGACCATGCGCACGTCTTTCTGCTGCCGGATCAGGGCGCACGCGAGTTCCGCGCCGATGAAGCCGCCACCGACGATCAGGAAGCTCTGCTGCCTGGCTGCACGGTAGATGCCAAGGTAATCGTCGAGAGTGCGCAGGTAGTGGACCCCTTGGGGATCGCCCGGCAGGCGCCGCGGAGCGCCGCCTGTTGCGATCAGAAGCTTGTCGTATCCGAATGTTCGGCCGTCCTGCAGGCGGATGCGATGGGCGGCCGGCGCGATGTCGGCCACACCCTGCCCGAGGTGTTCGCGGATGCCGAGGGCGGCCGGGTCGGGATAGCGCCAGATGGTCTCCATCCGTTTGCCCTGCCAGAGGCCCTTTGACAGCGGAGGTCGGCTGTAGGGCGGGTAGCGGTCCTGGCTGAAGAGGCCGATGCTGCCATATTGGTCGTGTCGGCGGATGCCCTCGGCCGCGGCGGCGGTGGCCATGCCGCCGCCGACCAGGATGTAGCGGAATGACTCCAACTCTTCTCAGCTCCCCTCCCGGTGTCGGCTACCTCAATAACAACCTGGAACTGCCTGGCTGACAAGATCATCCGGTCACATCGGTGGTCCAAGTGGACGATGACATGGTGGATCATGTGGCCTATCCAGGCCTACGAGGAAGACAGCACGACCACCTGGGGGAGTCTCTTGTCGTCCGTAGATGAGCTCGCGATCATAGGCGGCGGGCCCTGCGGTCTCTTCGGCCTCTACCACGCGAACATGCGGCAGGTCTCGGCGCGGCTGTTCGACAGCATGCCGGGACTGGGTGGACAGGTCACATCGCTTTACCCCGACAAGGAGATCGTCGACATCGGCGGCATGCCGCGCGTCAAGGGCCGGGAGCTCATTGCCCGCCTCGAGGCGCAGTGCCTCAAGGACGGCCAGTCGCTCTGCCTCGGCGAGCAGGGCTCTCGCTCGAGCGGGAAGATAGGTGTTCTGGCTTGGTACGACCGCCGGCGAGAGCCTGGCGCGTACGGTCGTGATCGCGGCTGGCCCCGCCGCCTTCCGCCCGCGCAAGCTCGGCGTAAGCGGCGAGGCGGAGTTCTGCGGGTGCGGCGTCGCTTACCACGTCGCGGGCATCCGGCGCTACGTCGGCCGACGTGTCCTGATCGTTGGCGGTGGCGACTCCGCCCTGGACTGGGCCAACACGTTGGCACCGCTGGCTCAAGTCCCCTTGGTGCACAACCTGCCCAAATGGCAGGCGCACGAGGAGTCGGTTGGGCGCATGCAGAATTCCGCCGTCAGGTACGGTCAGCCGTGGGAGCTGCGCGAGATCGAGGGCGAGAGACAGGTCCAGGCAGCCGTGATCGGACCGGTCGGGGCCGACAGCCTGGAGCGCATCGCGGTCGATGAGATTTTGATCTGCATCGGCTTCTCGACCGATCTCGGTCCGATCAGAAACTGGGGTCTTGCCATCCGGGAAGGGCAGATCGAGGTCGACTGGGGCATGCGCACGGGTGTCGACGGCGTCTTCGCGGCGGGCGACATCGCGACGTATGCCGGCAAGCAGGGACTGATCGCTCTCGGCTTCGGTGAGGTGGGACTCGCAGTCGACAGTGCGGTGCGCGCCACCTGCACCCGCAGCAGCGTCTGACCACGAAGCACAGTTCTGATCGGGGGTTCTAGCCAGTGCTGGTGACGACGTCGTTCGATGTTGGCAGGCATGAGATCGATGAGACGCTCGGGACCGTGTTCGGTGTCGTGGTGCGCTCCCAGGGCCTGGGCGGCAATCTGCTCGCGAGCCTGCGCAGTCTGGGTGGCGGCGAGATCCATGAGTACACGCGGCTCCTGGAGGACACGCGGCGCCAGGCGGTCGACCGCATGCTGGAGAACGCCGGCAAGCTGAATGCCGACGCGGTGGTCGGGATGCGCTTCGATTCGTCGGAACTGGGCCAGACGATGACCGAAGTCGTCGCCTACGGCACGGCGGTCAAGCTGAAGCAGCGCTGATGCGGCGAAGGGGTTGCCTAGCGGGGCAGCCCCTTCGGCATATCTTTCGTCAGGCCCCAGGCAAGCGGCCGGATCAGCTCATAGCCCTGGCTCCGCCAGAGATGCGCCTGGGCCCGGGCGAGCACGAAGCGTGCAAAAGAAACGCCGGATGCGGCGTTGCGGCCCTTCAAGACCGTCAGGGCGAGCATCGAGAGCTGACCGTGCACCGTGCCAACGGACGGTATCGTCATTGCGGCCGAAGCGTAGAGTGGCAATTCGGCCGGGTCTGCAAAATCGAGCACCGCGGGCAGGACGATGTAGCTCAGACCATGCTGCTTGGCCTGGGGCAGAAAGGCGGACGCGGCGTCGAGCCCACCGGCCTCGAGCTGTGTGGGCAGCCCCTCTTCCGAGAAGACTTCGCTGGGATTGTTCCAGGCGCCCAGGATGCGCTGCGTTGTATCCGGCGGGAGGTGGTAGATGCGCTGCGCGAGTTCGACCATCAGGTAGAAGGTCTGGCCCTGCGGGTCGGTGGCGGGGTTCGTGCGGCCGAGCCGAAGTCCAGGTGTAGCCAGCAAGGTGAAAAGATCCCGCACGGGTTCCAGACCTTTGGCGATCGCCTCGAACTTGGCGGCGTAGCGGCTTTTCGGGTTATAGGCCACGACCAGCGGGCTCGTGGCGAAACCGATGGCCCAGTTCGCCTTCCCCGTCCCGACCGCGGCGACCGGACCGAAACCGAGACTTTCGAACACGTCCGCCTGTACGATGCCGCTCTGCAGCTCATGGGCCAAGGCCCAGGCGCCGCTGCCGCGTCCCTCGTAGGCGATGCCGGTGGCCTTCGTGAAGGCGGGACCGAGAACTTGGTCGTTCATGTACGCGAGCGAACCGGCGTAGGCGACCGATACCGCCGAGCGCCGTTGCCCGGCCGATTTCACGGCTGTCGGGCCGCAGGCCGCAAGGCTGACCGATGTCACTGCGGCGAGTGCCAAAATGAGGACGCGGATTCGCAAGCAGGGCACCTCCCGCCGAAGATGCCCTTACCATACATGAGCGTTGCTGCAAATGACAAGCAAAGTTTACGTTGACGTATAATGGACCTGACATTGCGAGCACTTGGCAGGAGGTGTGCCATGGCAGGCGTGCGCAGCCGCCTTCGCGAGATTCGCCTCATGCGCGGTCTGACTCAGCAGGCACTGGCGCAAATGGCCGGGCTGACGCGCCAGACGATCGGATCGGTCGAGGCGGGGGACAGCGGACCGAGCATCGAGGTGGGCCTGCGCCTTGCCAAGGTGCTCGGCGTGCCGCTGGGCGACCTGTTCTCGCTGGACCCAGACATCGGGCCCGACGCGGAACTCCTGCCTCCGGGCCTCACGACGCGGGTTCTGGCCGCCATCGTCGGCGACCGCGAGGTGCTCCGCCCCGCAGCCCGACTGGGCGCCTACCGCTGGCCGGGGGCCGCGGCCGACGGGCTCGCCGAGCGGGACGCGCAGGGACAGGTCTCGTTCCGCCGCTTCGCAGCACCACGCCCGGACACGCTCTTCCTCACGGGCTGCGATCCGGCGCTGGGCCTCTTGGAGGGACATCTCCAGCAGCAGGGTATGCGGGCGTACTGGTTCACGGCGGGCAGCGGCGCGGCCCTTGACGATCTGGCGCAGGGACGCACGCACTTCGCCGCCGTGCACTGGACGCAGGACGACGAAGCCCCGCCGGCGCCGCCAGGCGTGGCGCGGATCGTGCTCTCGAGTTGGCAGATGGGTTTTGTGCTGCGCCAGGGTGCGGGCAGGCCCGATCTCGCCACTCCCGGGCTCAGGGTGGTGAACCGTGAACCGGGGGCTGGCGCCCGCCGCCTGCTTGACACCATGCTTGCCCGCGAGGGGGTGGAGCCAGGACAGATCGCGGGTTACGACCGCCTGCTCGCGGGTCACTGGGAGGTTGCGGATGCGGTGGCGCAGGGGGCGGCCGACCTCGGCGTTGCGAGTGGAGCGGCCGCCAGCGCGTTCTCGCTCGCGTTCGTGCCGCTCAGCTTCGAGCGGTCCGAACTCTGGTGGCGGCAAGGGAGCGTTCCGGCCGATGTCGTGCAACGCCTGGGCGATACGCTGGCAAGCGCGTTCTTCCGCCGCGACCTGTCGACATTCGGACCATTCGACACGAGCGGTACGGGCACCGTTCCGGAGATCGATCAGCGCGGCAAGGGATAACTCGCGAGAATCGCTTGAGCCAGACGGAACTCCGCTGCCGGCAGGGAGACGACGATCTCCGCGAAGCCGCTCTGTCCGGGCCTGGGCGCGATGGCGAGGCCGAAGACAGGATAGCGGTAGCCCTTGACCGAGCCGTGGTAGGCGATTGCGTAATCGCTGAGCCAGCGCTCCGCGACCTGCGGGGAGCCCGCGCCGTCCGGCAGGATCACCTTCGGGGCGGGCAGGGCCCCGGCCGTGAGACTTACGACGCTGCAACCAATGCAAGGGGCGGTCTCCACCTCGACCAAGGCCGACGGATCCGCGGGGTTGACGACGCGCCAGATCGTGAAGTCGCCGCCGAGTTGGCGGCTCGATTCCTGCCAACGTGGCGGCGCGTAGATGACCGAATTGCCGGCCGGGTAGGCAGCGACGCCGGGCTGTGGCGGATCGGGCACCGTTTGCGTGCCGACCGCCTCGCCGTAAGCGAGGTCGACCCAGAGGTAGGAGGCGTCGTCCGCGGGATAGCCCGTCACCTGCCCGCTCTTCGGGTCGAAGACGTATGTCGCGGTTGGGGCGAGGATGCCCATGCGCTCTCCACCGACGATGACGCCGGCGTCGGTCGCGAGGCCCTGCGGCGCCATGCGCACCTTGCCCGTGGCCAGATCGAGCATTCCTGCTGCAAGCGTGGTCGCTGTGCCTGCCACGTCGAGGGTGAATCCGATGTACGGCCCGCTCGCACCGACGAAGTGCAGGTCGGCACTCTGGCCGCCAACCCTGTTGGGCAGCGACGCCAGCGGCCGCGCGCCGCGGCTGAGTGGTCCACTGCCTGGCGACGGCGACAGTTCGACGGTGTAGGGGTGCGGCATCGTGAGTGTGCCGCCGACGTCGATGGACGCGGCGTAGGAACTCCAGACCAGGCCGTATGGCGTCAACGCCGCGACGATGCCTGGCGTATCCGCAAGTACGTCGGCGGGGAGATAGGTCGTGTAACCGTCCACGTCGACAGGTGTGCCCGCCGCAATCGCCGTGTGCGTTGAATGATGGGCCTTGGTGTGCGATTTTTGGGCCGCTCCGTGCGTTGGGGCACCGCAGGCGCTGAGGGTGAGCACAGCCATTGCGCAACCGATAAGCGGCCGAAGTCGCCTTTGTAACATGGGGCTGCCTCACAATTACGAATTGGGCTGACGCCTGGCCGATGGGGTCAATATAGCGCAGTGTCCAGCACTTGGCGAGCGCTTCGACCCACGCTGTTGCCGTGCCTGTGCTAAACTGTCGAAGGAATCGGCCAGGTTGCCGTGGAGGCATCTCGACATGCGCAATCGCTGGTTTCTCTTGGTCGGTGGGCTGCTGCTCGCGACAGGGCTCGTTTGGTTCCTCGCGACGGGAGCGTTTGCTGCGGCGTACCTGGCCGGTATGGGACTTCTTCTGCTGCTGGCGGGCCTGCTGGTCGGCCCGCGCTACCAGCCGGAGCTTGCGGATCCACCCGATGGATTCGTCTTTGCCGGCGAACGCTTTGTCGATCCCACCAGCCGACGCACGGTCGAAGTCTGGCAGCACCCTGTCTCGGGCCGCCGCGTTTATGTGCTTGCGCGGGATCCTGCACAGCCCGGGCGGGAAAGTTGAAGTTGGGAGGCGCCGTCTTGGCCCGCCACGAACCGCATGACGCCAAGATCCGACGCATCTTCGGCGACATCGCGCAAGTCTACGACCCGATGAACCGCGTGATCACGCTTGGCCAATGGGGCAGGTGGCAGCGCAGGTTCCTCGAACAGGTCTCGCCCGTGGATGGCGAGCGGTGTCTTGACCTCGCCACTGGCACAGGCGACCTTGCGATCATGATTGCACAACTTGCGCCAGGGGTGCACGTCACGGGCCTGGACCTCAGCCACGACATGCTCGAGGTCGCGGAGCGCAAGGTCGCCGAGCGCGGTCTTGCCTCGCGCATAGAACTCGTCGAGGGCAACGCTCTGCAACTGCCCTTCCCCGACGCGAGCTTCGACCTCGTGACATGCGGTTTCGGCCTGCGCAACTTCCCCGATCTGCCGACCGCGCTGAAGGAGATGCGCCGCGTGCTGCGTCCTGGGGGACGCGCCTTGTCGCTCGAGGTCTCGCGCCCGACCAATCCCCTTTACTTCTTCGGCTTCAAGCTGTTTTTCTACGGCATCGTGCCGGTCCTCGGACGGCTCGCGGGCCGCGGTGGCGCGGCCTATGCCTGGCTGCCCGAGTCCCATCGCAGGTTTCCGGGCCGCGCGGCTCTGGCTGACCTCTATCGCGGGGCGGGATTCGAGAAGGTCGAAACTTGGCCCCTAACCCTCGGCTCTGTCGCCATCCACCAGGGGGTTGCAGCGGAATGAAGACGGGCTGGACCTTTCTCGGCGTCAGCCACCAGGGGACCGATCTCGACATGCGGGGTCGCCTGTCGCTCGAGCCGCATATCGACGAGGTCTATAGACGCGTGCTCGAGGTGGCGCAGGAGGCCTTCGTGCTTCATACCTGCAACCGCAGCGAGATCTACGCTTTCGGCGTCGTAGACGAGGTTGCCCCCCTGCTCCAGACGGTGTTCGCCACGGTGACCCAGACGCCCACACCGGTGCTGGGGCGCTACGCCTTCCGCCTCGACGGACAGGATGTCGTGCGTCATCTGTTCCTGGTCGCGGCGGGCCTCGAGGCGCAGCTCATCGGCGAGACGCAGATCCTTGGCCAGGTCAAGCAGGCCTTCCAGCAGGCCGCCGCCGCGGGCGCCGTCGGCAAGGAACTGAGCATGCTCGTGCAGGCGGCCCTTGCCGCGGCCCGGCGGGCGCACCGTGAGACGGGCATGGACCACCATCCGGTCTCCGTGGGCAGCGCTGCCGTCGCCCTGGCCAAACGCACGTTCCCGGATCTCTCAGGCCGCACCGTACTGTTGATCGGCGCTGGCGAAGTGGCGCGACTCTGCTGCGAGCACCTGCGCGAAGCGGGCGACGTGCGCCTCGTGATCGCGAACAGGACCCGCCAGAGGGCTTCGGCGCTCGCGCGGGAGGCGGGTGGCGTGGCCATCGGCTGGGCGGAGATCGACGACTACCTCGCGCAGGCCGATGTCGTCCTGAGTTCGACGGGTGCGCCACACGAGGTTTTATATGCCAAGGATCTGCGCGAGGCCATGCGCAGGCGAGGCGGCCGGCGAATGCTACTGGTCGACCTGTCGTTGCCGCGCGATATCGAGCTTGGGTGCGGGGCATTGCCTGGTGCGGAACTGTACGGGCTCGACGACCTCTCCGCGATCAGCCTCGCGCAGCGCCAGCAGCGGCTGCAGGCGGCCGCCGCGGCGCAGACCGTCGTCCTGGCCGCCGCGGCGGATTTCGAACGCCGCCGTTGCGAGCGACAGGCTCTACCGCTCATCCGCTCCTTGCGCGGCAAGGCGGACGAGGTACGCGAAGCCGAGTTGCGGCGGGCGTTCCGGCGCTTGGGTGAGGTCCCCGACAGCGAAAAGCAGGTGATCGAGCAGCTGGCTTCGCGCATTGTGAACAAGTTGCTCAACGATCCCACGCTGGCACTGAAAGAGTGTGCGCTGCGGGACGATGGCGAGAACTGCCTGCGCCTTGCGGCGGAGATGTTCCGGCTCGACGGCCCCGACTGGCCGCAGGAGGCCTGAGCACGGGGATTTCTCGCTGGCGCCGAGCCGGGCTCGGCCCGGTGCATTGGCCAGGTGGGGGTGATGGAATGGAGGTCCGCATCGCCTCGCGGCGCAGCCCTCTTGCCAAAAGGCAGGCCGAGCTGTTTGGCGCTGCGCTCGCGGCAGCCGAGCCGCAGGCCGATATCCATTACGTCGAGGTCGAGACCGAAGGCGACGTCAGGCAGGACGTCGGTCTTAGCCGCATCGGCGGCAAGGGCGTGTTCACGCAGGAGATCGAGGCGATGCTCAGGCGCGGTGAGGCCGATGTCGCTGTGCACAGCCTCAAGGACCTGCCGACCGAACTGGCGCATGGCCTCGTCATTGCGGCGCTCTTGCCGCGCGAGGACCCGCGCGATGCGCTTGTGGGTCCGCAGGGCCTGACACTTGCCAGCCTGCCTTACGGCGCGCGCGTCGGCACGTCGAGTCCCAGACGACAGGCACAGCTCCTGCACCTCCGGCCGGACCTCCAGGTCGCCGACGTACGTGGCAATGTCGGGACGCGACTGCGCAAGCTCGCCGATGGCGAGTACGATGCGCTCGTCATGGCTGCCGCAGGCCTCTTGCGGGACGGTCGCGCTGCCGCGATCGCCCAGTACCTGGAGCCGGACGAGGTGCTGGGGGCACCGGCGCAGGGCATCATTGCCGTCGAGGCGGCCGAAGGTCGGACGGACATCCTGCCATGGCTGAGAGGCGTCAGCCATGCGCTGACGGAGGAGGTCGCGCTCTGCGAGCGCACCGTACTGAGGGAACTCGGCAGCGGCTGCAGCCTGCCGGTGGGAGCCTTGGCGCGACGCCAGGGTCCCCGTCTCGTCCTGACCGCGGGGGTGTTCGCGCCCGACGGCGGCGTTGCGATGCGCGTCAGTCTTGAAGGCGAGCAGGCGGAAGAGCTCGGGCGCGAGGCGGCGAAACAGCTCCTGCTGGGCGGCGCTGGGCGGATACTCGGGGGGGCGGCCGCGGATGGCCCTTGAGGTTTTCTACGCCTATTGGGACCCGTCAGCGACGCCTCTCCTCGGCGAACTGCTCGATGCCGCACCGATCGTGTCAAGCGCCGCGGCCTTGCCCGCGTCGCTCGAACTCTACCTGCGCCCGCAGGCGCAGGTTGTTCCGCCCGCGCTGGTCATGCAGCGCCGCGAGGGCGTCGTGGCGCGCCTCTATGGCCCTTCGGAGGCGCTGGCCGCCGAGGCCGAGTCCTTTCTCGGGCAGGGTCACGCGGTGGTGAGTCTGCCGACGCTTGGGCCCTGCGGCCCCATGGTTCAGCCTCCGCCCTACGCCGGCCGCCGTGTCCTGGTGACCCGTGCGGCGGCGCAGGCCGGCGCGCTGCTCGGCGCATTGCGCTTGCGCGGCGCCGAACCCGTCCTGCTGGCTGCCCTCAGCATCGAGCCGGCAGTTGACGCATCGCCACTCGAGGGCGCGCTCGAGCGTCTCGGAACCTACCGCTACATGCTCTTCACGAGCCAGAACGCGGTACAGAATTTTTTCGCCGCGCTGGACGCGAAAGCCATGGATGTGCGGCGTCTGGGCGATGCGCGCCTCCTGGCCGTGGGTCCCGCGACGGCGCTTTCCCTGCGGGCCAGGGGACTTCTCGCCGAGATTGCCCGCGAAGGTACGGCATCAGGTCTCGCCGCGCAGCTGGCCGGCCGCGTGCGCCCAGGGGACCGGGCGCTCTTGCTCGGTCCGGATCCCGTCGACCAGGCCTTGCTCGCGGCGCTTGGGGAACTGGGACTGCGGAGCGATGCCGTGCCGCTCTACCGGACCGTGCGTCAGGCGGACAAAGTCCAAGCCGCGGCGCTCGTGAACACTGGGCCACCCGACGCGGCGGTGTTCTACAGCCCGTCGGCAGTGCAAGGGGCCGTGTCGGCCCTGCCGCGGGGTTTTCTGAACGGCGTGCCGACCGTCGCGATCGGCCCCACGACCCGAGCCGCATGCCTCGAGTTGGGGCTGGCGCCGGCCGCACAGGCCGCATCGCCCGGACTTGCAGCGATTCTTGCCGCGCTCCGGCAGGTACTCCCAGGCCCCAAGGGCTCGTCCGAAGGAGTGACATCCACATGAAGCTGATCGAACGTCCCAGGCGACTGCGGGCGAGCCGAGCGATGCGCGACCTCGTGGCGGAATGGGACATCAGGGCCAAGGACCTCGTCCAGCCGCTGTTCGTCGTGCCGGGGCAGGGTGTCCGCCGTCCGATCTCATCCCTGCCGGGACAGGAGCATCTCTCTGCCGACGAGGCCGCCAAGGAGGCCGAAGCCATCTACCGTGCGGGTGTGCCGGCAGTGCTGCTTTTCGGCATTCCGCCGGAGAAGGACTCCGCAGGCAGCTGGGCCGCTCGCCTCGACGCGCCGGTCCAGGACGCGACGCGCCGCATCAAGCAGGCGGTACCAGACCTCCTGGTGATGGCGGACACCTGCCTGTGCGAATATACAAACCACGGCCACTGCGGGGTACTGCGCGAGGACGGCAGCGTGGACAACGACGCGACCCTGCCTCTGCTCGCGGCCGCGGCGGTCAGCCAAGCGGAGGCCGGGGCGGACGTGATCGCCCCTTCCGACATGATGGACGGGCGGGTCGCGGCACTGCGCGCAGGTCTCGACAGTGCGGGCTTCAGCCAGACAGCCATCCTGTCGTACGCCGTCAAGTACCGCTCGGGATTCTACGGCCCCTTCCGCGAGGCGGCCGGGTCGGCGCCGCAGCACGGCGATCGTTCGGGCTACCAGATGGACTTCCGCAACGGACGCGACGCGCTGCGCGAGGCGCGCCTCGATGTGGCCGAAGGTGCCGACATGCTTCTCGTCAAGCCCGGGATGCCCTATCTCGACATTCTGGCGAAGGTGGCGAGTGAGGCCCAGGTGCCGGTCGGGGCCTACCAAGTGTCAGGCGAATATGCCATGCTGGAAGCGGCCGCCGAGCGCGGCTGGCTCGACCGCGACCAAGTGGTGGGCGAGTCGCTTGTGGCCTTTAAGCGGGCAGGTGCCCGCTTCATCGTCACCTATTACGCCTATGAGTGGGCTAGGCGCGCTCTCGCACGCTGACGGCTTTGGGGGGAGTTCGCCGGTGCAGGTCGTGAGGATTACGCCGCGCGGCTATTGTTACGGCGTCGTCGACGCCCAGAAGCTGGTGCGGCAGGTGGCGGAGGACCCGAAGACGCGCAAGCCGATCTTCGTCCTCGGTCTGATCGTGCATAACCGCCATGCGGTCGAGGAGCTCGACCGCTACGGGGTCGTATCGCTGGACGGCGAGAACCGACTCGAACTGCTGGAACGTGTCAGCGAAGGCACGGTGATCTTCACCGCGCATGGCGTCTCGCAGGAAGTGCGGCGGCGCGCCGCGGAGAAGGGCCTGGACGTCGTGGACGCCACCTGTCCCGACGTCACGAAGACCCATGACCTCATCCGCACGCTCGCCGACGAGGGATACACCGTCCTCTATATCGGCCGTCGCGGCCACCCGGAGCCCGAGGGCGCGATGGGGGAGGCGCCAGACCGTGTGCACCTCATCGAGACGGCGGAAGATGTGCGTGAATTGGACCTGGCCGGGAAGAGACTCGCCGTCGTGACCCAGACGACACTTTCGCGCTGGGATACGGACGCCACGATCGCGCAGCTCAGGCAACTCTACCCCGAGGTCGAGGTGTACAACGAGATCTGCCTAGCGACGCAGCTGCGCCAGGAGGCGGCCGTGCGCCAGGCGGAGGCTTGCGATCTCGTCATCGTGGTGGGCGACACGCGTTCCAACAACTCGAACCGCCTGGTGCAGGTGGTCAAGGAGCAGGCAGCGCGCCCGGCCTATCTCGTCGACGGCGTGGACGACATCGATCCGCGCTGGCTCGAAGGCAAGGCGACGGTCGGCGTCACGTCGGGGTCGTCGACACCGAGCCCGATCACACGGGACGTGATCCACTTCCTCGAGCAATTCGAAAGCCAGTCCCAGGTGGGCGACAGGCGGGAGTGAGGGCGTCAGCATGTACACTGCACAAGCGATAAGGGGGGCTGCGGCGCCGCGCAAAGGCTTGTGGTGGCTGCTGCCGCGCGAATATGGCGCCTGGTCGATGCTCATCACGGGCTACGTGACGGCGCTGGCCGTGGCGGACGACCTCACCTGGGCGGCCGTATGGCTCCTGCCGGCAATGGTTCTCCTGCTGATGGCGAAGGAGCCGCTTGAGCGGCTCCTTCGCGTATCCGGGTCCGAGCCCGGCCGGGCCTGGAACTGCCTCGGCGTCTTGCTCTGCGAACTGCTGCTCTCGGGCGCATTCGGAGCGGCCGCAGCCAGCGAAGCCCGGAACGCCGCCATCTACCTGCTTCCGTTTCTGGCCGCACCCTTTTACGCGGTTGCCATCCTGCTCGGCTTCTGGGGCGAGAGATGGCGCACCCTGCGCGAGCTGGTCGCGACATGGGGGTTACTGCTCGTTGTACCTGGCACGTGGCTGGCGCTAGGGCTGCGGCCGGATATGGCGATGTGGATCATTTACCTCGGACTCGTGCTGCACTTCCTCTACGGAGTGGGCTTCCTGCGTCTGCAGATCGTGGCCGCGCGCACGCACATGGAGGCCGAGGAGGTGCGGCAGGGGACGATCCTCATGGCAGGATCGGCCTCGTTGATCACGGTGGGGGTCGTCGTCGTCAGCCTGTTCGGCTACCTGCCAATCTGGGCGGCGGTGCCGCTCCTGCCGCAGATGGTACGGGCGTATCTGTGGCTCGGCAGCGGGGGGCCGTGGCTCGAGATGAACCGGCTGGGACGCCAGGAGGTGGCCCTGGCCACGGCGGTCATGGTTCTCTTCACCTTGGTCGCGCACGCCTGACAGCGGCAGAACGCGCGGCCCGAGCCGTCAATCCGGCAGGAACGGCATGTCGTGGCCGGCTGTGCCGCTGTCCTTGGGCATGAACCACTGCAGCACCAGGGCCACGATGGCGATCACGAGGACCAGTATCATGGCTTCGCGGAAGCCGTTGAAGTAGCTGCCGTGCATGGAGCCGAGCTCGAACAGGCTAGCGACCAGCGCCTGTCCAAGGCTCATGCCGATCGAGCGGCCCATGTTGAGCAGGCCGCCTGTCACACCAAGGTGATGCGGCGGCGCGCTACCCATGACGGAACTGTTGTTGGGCGGCGTGAAGACCCCTGCGCCCGCGCCGATCAAGGCCATCGCAGGAACCGTCCAGGCGAAGTTCGTCAGGGGTGTCCACGCGAAGATTGCCACGCTGCCCGCGGTGAGGATGAGCAGGCCGCCCACGGCCACCTTGCGGTTGCCGAAGCGATCCGCGAAAGTTCCGGCGAACGGCGCGACGGCCGTCATCGCGAGCGCGATCGCCGTGAGCAGGAGGCCCATGCGGGCGGCCGGCAGGTGGCGCACCTCCTGCAGGTAGTATGGCGTCAGGAAGATGACGCCGTAGAGGACGCTGAACGAGAGAACGCCCAGCACGACCCCGCCCGTAACGTTGAGGATCTTGACGAGTTCGGGTTCGATCAGCGGTGTCGGCACGAGCCCCTGTCGTCGCGCGAAGATGTAGCCGAGCACGACCGCGGCCAACAGCTCCGCGTACCAGAACTGATGGCCAGGCAGCGAGGGGTTGAGGCTGGCGAGCGCGAGCACGAGCACGAGGGCCATGAGCACGGACGAGAGCGGGTCCACGTGCGGCATCGTGCGCTTAGCGGGATCCTTCGGCAGGGTGTACGGTCCGACGATCAGCGCGAGGGCTGCGATCGGCAGGTTGACGAGGAATATGGCGCGCCAGGAAAAGGCCGCAAGGAGGAATCCGCCGATGGCGGGTCCGATAGCGAGTCCGACGGCCTGGGCGGCGCCCTGCACGCCGATCGCCCGGCCGCGCATCGACGCGGGAACGCTCGACGTCACGATCGCGACAGAGTTCGCCTGCAGCATCGCCGCGCCCACGCCCTGGACCAGGCGGGAGATCAGCAGCACGCCAAGGCTGGGCGCAAAGCCGCAGCCCGCCGAGGCGACGCCGAACACGAGAAAGCCCGCGCGGTACATGCGCGAGCGCCCGATACCGTCCGCCAGGCGGCCGGCGAGAACGACGACGGTCGTGAGGATGAGCAGGTAGGTGAGCGACACCCAAGCGACATTGCTGACGGTCGTATGGAAGAAGTGCTGCATGGTGGGCAGGCCCACGTTGACGATGCTGGCGTCGATCGCCGCCATCGCGGCGCCCAGGCAGACCGTGGCGACTGCGAGCCAGGGATGTTCCGCCAGACCCGTCTCGAGTCCTGCCCTGTCGTTTTGCATGACAAAAAGGATAGTGCATCCGTAGCGAAAGAAAAATGCTACAGTATCTTCGTATTACCATAAGCTGCGCTTATCGGAGTGAGGAGATTGCAGCTCGGCCAGCTGAAGGTGTTCCAGGTGGTGGCGCAGTCCCGGACGTTCACAGCCGCGGCCGCAGTGCTCGGGCGGAGCCAGCCGGCGATCAGCATGCAGGTGCGTGCCCTCGAGCAGGAACTCGGCGTGCCGCTCGTCGAGGTGGTCCACAGGCGGATCCAGCTTACCGCCGCCGGGGACGAGCTGCTTCGCCATGTCGACCGTGTGCTCAGAGGCGTCGAGGCCCTGGACCGCGCCATGGAGACCATGCGCGGTGGCGGCGGGCGGGTGCGCATCGGGGCCAGCGCAACGCCCTCCAGTTACCTTCTGCCCTACCGTCTTGCACCGTTCGTGCGCCGGCATCCCGATGTCCAGATCACGCTGAGCGTGGAGAATCCCGCGGCGCTGCGCGAGCTTCTGGAGAGTGGAGCGATCGACGTCGCCGTCGCCATGGGGGCGCTCGACACGCCGCCTTGGCAAGGCGGGTTCGAGATCGACACTTTGGGCACGGAAGAGCTGAGCATCGTCCTGTCCGCGGGCGATCCCCGCAGAAATCGCGACTGGACGATCGCGGAGCTCGCGGCGGCGCCCCTCGTCCTGCGGGAGAGCGAGTCGCACACCCGGGTCGTGCTGCAGAGGGCGCTCGGCCATGAGCCGCGGCCGGTGATGGAGCTCGCCTCGAACGAGGCGGTGAAGCGGGCGGTCGCGGCGGGGCTCGGCGTTGCGGTGCTTTCCCGGCTTTCGGTCGCGTGGGAGGTGGAGGCCGGCCGCCTCGCGGCCGCGACCTGTCCGGACCTCGGCGGGCCGCGCAGGGTCTACACGTACAGGGGACTCAGCCGCCGGCGCCTTCCGGTCGAGGAGGCACTCTGGCAGGCACTGCACGATGAGCTCACTTAAACATAGACAGCGGCAGGTCCCCCCGCCGCTGTCGACCATGCGACATCGATCCTAGCGCAGACCGTGCAAAAAGCCGGTGACAACCAGTGCGGCCATCAGCACGACGTAGATGCGAAGACCCCACCAGACCACCGCCACAGGGCCGCGGACGTCGACGCGGTGGAAGACGGGTGGCTCCTGCAGGAGTGATTCCTCGCGCACGACATTCCAGATCGCGTCCTGGTCGTAGCTGAGCGTGCGGGCCATGTGCATCGACTCCTTTCAACGAGATCAGTGCGGGAAGAGGGAAGGCAGCACGACCGAGAGGCCGTAGAGGCCGTTCATGAGGACGAGGAGTGCGACGATGCCGATCGCCGTCACGTTCTGCAGGCGGCTGTTGACGTGTCGGCCCATCACTTCGCGGTCGTTGACGAGGAGCAGGAGGAACAGCAGCGCCGCGGGCATGAACACGGTGGCGAGCACTTGCACGAGGACGTTGAGGTAACCGAGCGGCGCACCGGGGATAAGGACGACGCAGGCGGCCAGGGTGACGGCGATCAGGCCCGGCAGGTAGAAGGGAAGCGCCTGCCTGAGTCCGGCGTTCAGGCTGCGGACCTTCAGGCCGAGGGCCTCACCGGCGGCCCACGAGGTGCTCGCGGTGATGGCCATGGCTGCAATCAGGCCGGACTCAATCAGACCCAGGGCGAACAGCGACTCCGCCCAGCTGCCGACATGCCTGCCGACGGAACTCAGGATGGAGCGGATCTCGAGCCCGCTTGCTCCTGGGACGGCGTGCAGCACGGTGGCGGCGAGGATGACGAGCGCGATGGCCACCACGCCCATCACGACGCTGCCGATCAAAGTGTCCACGCGGCCGAAGCGCACATCGCGTGGGGTGAGGCCCTTGTCGACGACGGCGGACTGCTGGAAGAACAGCATCCAGGGCGCGATCGTGGTGCCGAGGTTCGCCAGGAGCAGCATGAGGAATGGCCCTGAGGCCCCGCCGCGGATGTGCCACGTGAGGAAGCTGCTTGCCACGGCGGCGAAGTCGGGATGGGCGGCCAGGGCAAGTGGCACGAACACGACATTGAGCAGCGCGACCCAGAGGGAAATGCGCTCCCAAAGCCGATAGCGCCCGATCAGCGTGACAGCCCAGACGGCGGCCAGTCCCAGCACGACCGACAGGCCGATCGGTACGCGGAAGATGGCGAGACCCGCTGCGATGCCGATGAACTCCGTCACGAGCGTGAGGGTGTTGGCGATGACGAGATCGATGGCGGAGAAGGTACCCCAGAAGCGCCCGTAGCGCATGAAGATCAGTTCTGCGTGGCCACGGCGCGTCACGGCGCCGAGGCGCACGGTCATCTCCTGGACGACGAAGGCGACCGGGATCATCACCACGAGAAACGGGATGAAGAAGCCGAGGCCGTAACTGGCGCCGGTTTGCGCGTACGTGATGACGCCGCCGGCATCGTTGTCTGCAATCATGACGAGGATCCCCGGCCCGATCAGCAGCCCGAGCATCCGCAGGCTCGCCCACAGGCCGCGATCCTGCCGCGCGTACTGGAGCGCAAGCCGGTCCTCGGCGCGCTGACGCACGTCCCGCGGCAACTCAAGCTCATTGTCCATCTTGGCCGAAGCCATGCGTCACGCCTCCTTCCGCGACCGGTTGTCGGTGGCGTCGGGAGCGTGCAGGGAGAGACCTGGCGCGGCTAGAAGGCGCGCACCACGGGACAGGCCGCAACCGCCGCCTGCCCGGAACCCTGTCCAGCGTCCCGAAGCCTGGGTCTACTATGATCGTCAGCGGCCACGGCCTGATCCCCCCTTTCACCAAAAAACCTGGGCGTGAGAACACGCCCAGGAAAAACTGGCGTCTTCTCGTTGAGCTTCAGCACCGCGCGGCATAGGAGCTTCGCTCCAGCTCTCTGGTTCCGGCCTTGTATCGACCGGGACTGTTTCACCCGTGGGCATCTCTCGATGTTTCCGGGCAAGAGCCTATCTCTCGCGGGTAGCCTCACCTAACAGACGATCCACAACCAATATACCACCAAGGCGGGCGAATGCAACACCTGCTGGCCGATTTAAGGCAAAGGCGTCGAAAAGGATACCACGCTTTCGTCCGATGTCCGTCAGGCTCGCTCGCACGCAGGTGGACAGGGCGCCTGAGGGAGTAAAGACGTCACGAAGCCTACCAGGCGGGACGCGATACTTCGGGATGCGAAAGCAGCGCCTGCTCCATCTGGGACTTCGCGAATGCGAGCGCGGCCTCCGTCTCGCCTTCGGCGCGCAGCACGAGAGCCGGCTCCGTGTTCGACGGCCTCAGGAGGGCCCATGCCCTGTCGAAGATCACCCGCACTCCGTCGACGGTGACAAGCGGGAATCGGCCTGCGAAGGAGGCCTGCACGGACTGCGTCACCGAAGCCTTGGCCGATTCTGGGCAGGCGACACGCGTCTCCGGCGTCGCGAACGCGGGGGGCAGGTCCGAGAGCAGGTCCGCAAGTGTGCGGCCGCTGCGCGCGCGGATCTCGGCGAGCCGCAGCGCCGCGTAGAGCGCGTCGTCGTCGCCCGTGAAGCGGTCGGCGAAGAAGATGTGTCCCGAGAGTTCGCCCGCGAAGACCGCCCCGACTTCGCGCATGGCGGCCTTGATGAGAGAGTGTCCGGTCGGGGTGAACCTGGGGTGCGCGCCCATGCGCGTGAGATCGTCGAACAGGCGCTGCGAGCACTTCACCTCGACGAGGGTCGGCTTGTCGGGATAGCGCGGATAGATGTCGCGCCAGTAGAGAATCAGCAGCTCATCCACGGCCATGATCTGGCCGCCGCTGTCCACCGCGCCTACCCGATCCATGTCGCCGTCGAAGGCGAAGCCCAGCTGGGCATGCCGTTGGGCGACCTCGGCCTGGAGCGCCGCCATGTTCTTCGGCTGAAGCGGGTCCGGGTGGTGGTTGGGGAAGTGACCGTCAGGCTCGCAGAACAGGGGATGCACTTCGAGCCCGAGGTCTTCGAGCACCGTCGGCGCGTAGGGGCCGCCGGCTCCGTTTCCGGCGTCCGCGACCACCTCCAGGCCGCCCAGCCCTTCGGGGAAGAGTTCCTTCATGCGTCTGCGGTAGGCCGGAAAGATGTCGTAGGGCGCGACGCGGCCCACCCTGCGCCCGGCGCTCGCCGTGCGGCAGCATTCCTGCACCTCCTGGATCTCCGCGCCATACAGCGTTCCGGGACCGAGCGCGAGCTTGAAGCCGTTCATCTGCGGCGGATTGTGCGAGCCTGTGATCATCGCGGCGGGACCGATCCCGAGGTTGTGCCGCGCAAAATAGACGAACGGCGTCGGTACCATGCCGAGATCGACGATGCGCTCCATCCCGCCGTCCAAGAGCCCGTCCACAAACGCCTCGGCGAGCTCCGGGGACGACAGGCGGCAGTCGCGCCCGACGATGGCGGTGGCTTGCCCGTGCTGCAGCCAGTAGGCGGCGGTGCCGAGCGCGATCTGGTGTGCCACTTCGGGCGTCAGGTCCGCGCCGACATGGCCGCGGATGTCGTACTGCCGAAAGAGCTCCGGAGACAGCTGCAAGAAAGATCACTCCATAGCGCCGAATGATCAAACCTTCTACAGGGTGCGGCGCAGCGCCTGCCGCTTGTCGCTTCAACCACGCTGCGCGTAGAATGGGTGCTGCCAGAAAACGTGTGGCGCGCGTCGTTCGCGCGTGGGAGACCGCCGCGACGACCGATCGGAGGTGGTTCGATGGCCAACGAGCGCAAAACACCGTCGGGCCTCGACGTCCAGCCCGTCTATCGGGCGGATGGCCAGACCGCGCACCCGGTGCGCGACATTGGTGAACCCGGCCAGTATCCGTATACCCGAGGAATCCACCCGGGCATGTACCGCGAGCGCCCGTGGACAATTGCGACAGGTCGCGGGGCCATGGAGACGAACGAACGCTTCTACTATTATTTGCTCCGACGGGGTCGGACCGGTCGATCCACCGCGTTTGACATGCCTGGGTTGATGGGCTGCGACTCCGACGACGCAAAGAGGCTTGGCGAGGGCTCCGAGAAGGCGTGGCCATCGAGCCATTGCGGGACATGGAGCGCCTGTCCAAGGCAACCTGCTCGGCGAACGCTCCAGTTTCATGGTCAACTCCGGCCCCAAGACTCATCCCCACGCAAGTCGGCGGGCGCCCGCGGCGCGCGGCGAGGGTTCCGCACCGAACGCGACCGGTCGGCAGCAGACCTCGCGCTCGAGGGTGTGCACCAACCTGCGGGATCGCGTAGCGGCATGATGCCGCCAATGCTTGACGCGAGCGGGGCACATGCGACAGAGGCTGGGTTCGTCCGCGCCGTGCGGGCGGTATTCGGAAGCAATCGGGAGGCGGCAGTGGTTTGACCGCTACAGAGGACAGGGAGGGCACCCGGCCGATTCGCGTTCTGATCGGCAAGCCGGGACTGGACGGACACGACCGCGGGGCCAAGGTTGTCGCGCGGGCCCTGCGCGATGCAGGCATGGAGGTCATCTACACAGGTCTGCACCAGACGCCGGAGGAGATCGTCGAGGCGGCCCTCCAGGAAGATGTCGACGTGGTGGGACTCTCGATCCTGTCTGGAGCCCACCTGACGCTGGTGCCAGCGGTGGTCGACCTCCTGCGCCTGCAGCACATGGACGACGTCAAGGTCGTCGTAGGCGGCATCATTCCGGAGGAGGACGCCGAAGCGCTGCGCAAGCTGGGCGTCAGGGCCGTGTTCGGACCCGGCACGGAAACCGACGAGATCGTTCGCTTCACCCGGGAGTGCGTAAAGCGGGCATGAGCATGGGCAAGTCCATCCTGGCGGGTGACCGGCGCGCACTGGCACGCGCCCTGACGCTGGTGGAAAGCGAGCCGCGGGCGGCGGACGAAATCATCGCGGAGGTTTACCCCCATACCGGACACGGCATTGTGGTCGGTGTCACCGGCGCGCCTGGCGTAGGCAAGTCCACGCTTGTAGACAAGCTCGCGGGCCAGTTTCTCGCGCGTGGCCGCAAGGTTGGCATCCTGGCGGTCGACCCGTCGTCACCCTTCACAGGCGGCGCGCTGCTCGGTGACCGGGTACGCATGGAGGGCCGTGGCAGCGAAGTCTTCATGCGCTCGCTTGCCTCGAGGGGTCATCTCGGCGGCCTTGCGCGCGCGACGCCGCGCGCGATCCAACTGCTGCAGGCGTTCGGCAAGGACCTGATCCTGCTCGAGACGGTCGGTGCCGGCCAGAGCGAAGTGGACGTCATGGGCTTCGCCGACACCACCATCGTCGTCGTCGTGCCGGGGCTGGGCGACGACGTTCAGGCCTTCAAGGCGGGCATTCTCGAGATCGGCGACATCTTCGTCGTCAACAAGTCCGACCGCCCCGGCGCGGACCAGACGATGCGGGAGCTGCGCCAGATGCTGCACATGGGTCCCGCGCGCACATGGCAGCCACCCGTGTTGGCGGCCCAGGCCCAGCAGGATATCGGCATCGCCGAGATCGCAGACGCGATCCTCAGGCATTCGGAGGTGCGCCTTTCGGACCCCGAGCAGTCGGCGAGAAGGGTGCAGGAGGCCGAACGCCTGGTGCGCGACGCGCTGGCGGACCAGTTGGTGCAGCGCGTGGTCGCGAGGAGCAAGGCCGAGGGCAACTGGCAGGAGGTACTGGCGGCGGTGGCCGAACGCCGGCTGGATCCGGTGCGGGCGGCGCGGGCGCTGCACGCGGAGGCGGAGTAGGGTAGGGATCCCATCAGGCAACGACGGAAGGAGGTGGCGGCGCTTCCCGGCGGGCCCGAGTCCGCTGGGCAGCCGGATTGCCATGGACTTCGAACTTACCGAGGAGCAGGCGGCGACGCGGGCAAGGGCGAGGACGCTCGCGACGCTGGAGTTCGCACCGCGCGCCGCGGACTACGAGAAGACGCACGAGTTTCCCTGGTACAATTTCCATCGCCTCGCCGAAGAGGGCTTTCTCTGCATGATGCTGCCCGAGAAGTATGGCGGCCGTGGTGCCGACTACCTCTCGTACACCTTGTGCGTGGAAGAGTTCTCGCGCGCATGCGCCGTGACGGGCGTCATCTTCGAGGTGCACAACTCGCTCCACGCCGAGGCCGTATACAACCATGGCAGCGAGGAGCAGCGCATGCGCTTCTTGCCGCGCCTAGCCCGCGGCGAAGTGCTCGGCGCCTATTCGCTCACCGAACCGAACGCCGGCTCCGACGCGGCCGCCCTGCAGACCCAGGCGGCGCGCGTCGAGGGAGGGTGGCGCCTGAACGGCCGCAAGGTCTTCACCACCAACGGCGGACAGGCCGACGAATACCTTTTGTACGCCGTCACCTCGCCCGAGAAGCGCAGCCATGGCATCACCTGCTTCGTCGTGCCGAAGGACGCGCCGGGTCTCTCTTTCGGACCGCCGCTGCACAAGCTCGGCATCCGCGCCTCGGCCACGACGGACGTCATCCTGCAGGACGTCTTCGTGCCGGACGACCGCGTGCTGGGCATTGTGGACGAAGGCTACAAGATCGCCCTGCGCACGCTGCACGGCGGGCGCATCGGCATCGCGGCGCAGGCGGTGGCCATCCTGCAGGCGACGCTCGACAATGCTGCCCGCTATGCGTTGGAGCGCGAGACGTTTGGCCGCCGCCTCGCCGACCGCCAGCTCGTCCAGGCGCACCTCGCGGAGATGGCGACCGACCTGGAAGCGGCACGCCTGCTGCTCTACCAGGCGGCGTGGAAGCACGGCCAGGGCATCCGCGCGACCAAGGAGATCTCGATGGCCAAGCTCTTCGCATCGAAGGTCGCGGTCAGCGGGGCCATGCGGGGAGCCGAGCTGATGGGTGGCGAGGGCTACCAGGCGGGAACGCTGCAGGAGCGCCTGGTGCGGGACAGCAAAATCACCGAGATCTATGAAGGAACGAGCGAGATCCAGCGCATGGTGATTGCCAGAGCCCTGCTCGCGGAATACCAACTGCAGGAGGTTTGAAGGGGACGGGGAAAGGAATCCGCGAACTCCGGATGGAACAACGTGAGCGCATTCTCAGACTTCGGGAGGGGGCTTCCGCCGACCTGGCGGGTGTGCATGGACGGACGCGAACTGCTGGAAGGCGTCATGGCACGCATGAACGAGAATCAGGACAAGCTCAAGGGCATCGCCTCGGACTACGTCGTGGAACTGACCGGCGAAGGCGGTGGCCGCTTCCGGTTGCGCGTCAACGACGGGCAGGTGGCGATCGTGCCTGACGATGGCGACGCGCCAAAGGCGGCCGTCACCCTCTCCACTTCGGACTTCGCGGATCTGCTGGCCGAGAAGGCGTCGGCCATGGGCCTGTTCATGCAGGGGCGCGTGCGCCTTCAGGGTGACATGAGCGAGGCGTTCCGCCTCGAGAGCCTGCTCAGGAGCTGAGATGACAAAGCCCGTCCGAGTGCTTTTCGCTGGCCCTTCCGGCCGTACGGGCCGGGCGACTGGTGCGGCTCTCGACCTCATGTCCGGCGTCGAGATCGTTGGGGCCGTCGGTCAGGCGAGCGCCGGGCGGGATCTGGGCGAGATCTGGCACGGCAAGGCGGACGGGCGCCACATCTACGGCGCCGTCGGCGACGCAATGTCGGAGCTTGCGCCTGACGTGCTCTGTGACTTCACGCGGGCGGAGGTGGCCGAGAGCCACCTCCGCCTCGCGCTCATGTCGGGAGTGCGTCCGGTCATCGGTACGACGGGCGTGACGGACAGCGCCCTGCGCGATGCCGATGCCCTCTGCAGGCAGCGGGGCCTTTCGGGGGCGGTTATCGCCAACTTTTCCGTGGTGGCATGGCTCGTGGAGCGCATCGCGCAGATGGCGCTGCCCTACTTCGAGGGTGCGGAAGTCATCGAGATGCATGCCGCAACCAAGCGGGACAAGCCGAGCGGCACGGCTCTCAGGCTGGCTCGTGTGCTTGAGGCGCAGGGGGAGCGGGAAGTGCCCGTGCACAGCGTGCGCCTGCCTGGCCTCGTCGCCCACCAGGAAGTTCTGCTGGGCAGCCCTGGCGAGGTGCTGACACTGCGCCACGACGCCCTGGACCGCAGCTGCTATGCCGCAGGCCTGCGCCTCAGCGTGCTCGGGATCCGGGAGAAGGAGGGCCTCGTCCGCGACCTTGGGGCCTTCCTGCCGCCTCTTGCCTGAGCACGGGGGTCGGTCGGCGCACGACTTGCGCGCGACCGCGCACGCCAAGCGACGCTACGACCGCAATGCCCGCTTCTATCACTATGCGGACCGGCAGATCCGCAGGGAATGGCGCCTGCTTGCGCTCGCCGAGGCCAGGGGCGCTGTGCTGGAGCTCGGCGTCGGCACTGGCGGCAACCTGCCGCTCTACGACCCGCACGAGGTCAGCCGCGTGACCGGCGTCGATTTCAGCGCGGCTATGCTGGCGGGGGCTTACGGGCGGACGCCGTCCGTGCCCTGCGACCTTCGCCTGATGGATGTCCAGGCGCTCGAATTTCCGGATCAATCGTTCGACACGGTCCTCGCGACATGCGTCTTCTGCACCGTACCCGATCCGCTGCAGGGCCTCCGCGAGGCAAGACGCGTCGTGCGGCCGGACGGGCGCGTCGTGTTGCTCGAGCACGTTCGCGTGCCGGGCGCCCTAGGCTGCCTGCAGGATGTTCTCAATCCGCTGACGCTCTGGCTGATGGGCGAGAACATCAACCGCCGCACACTCGATTATGTGCGCATGGCGGGCCTTTTGCCGGAGCGCGTAGACGAGGTTGCGGGCGGCCTCGTGCAGCTGATCGTGGCGAAGCCGCCGCCGAGGTCTCGGGGCGAACTCATGCTATAATGCAGCCATACGGTCCGCCGCATTGGCGCGACAGGTTGAGGGGAGGCGAGAAATATGGTCGAGATTTCGACAACTGCTGCGCTGAAGGTGCAGGAGTTGATGGCACAGGAGGGCAATGGCCCGTACAGCCTCAGGCTTTTCGTCTCGGGCGGCGGCTGCGCCGGCTTCAACTACGGCATGGCCTTTGACACCGAGGAGCGCGAGGGCGACACGATCGCCGAGGTGCAGGGGGTGCGGCTGGTGATCGACGAAAACTCGGCGCCGCTGCTCAAGGGAGCAGAGATCGACTACATCGACACGATCGAGGGCGCCGGCTTCACGATCCACAACCCGAACGCCGTGCACCAGTGCTCGTGCGGCCACTCGTTCACAACCGAAGACGGACAGGAAGCCCATTCGCACTGCTGAACGCGTGCGTGAGACGGAGCTTCGGCGCCATGCCGGGGCTTCGTTTTTTTCTGCCCATGCGAGGCCCTGCACCGACCCGCGCGGACCCGGCTGTCCCGTGTCCCCGGCCGGACCGCGCCCTAGCGGGCGGGTCCCGCGTCGCCGTCGATCGGCAAGCGGCCCTTGAACACGTGGAACAGGAGCCAGAGCGACGGGAGCAGGAGCACGAGGCCGAACGGCACCAGCGTCAGCACCTGTCGCACAGCCAGGGCCGGCGCGGCGCTCCCGCGCACGGTGAAGCCGGGATAGATGATGTATGGCCACTGCGCCGCGGCCCAGGACCAGAGCAGCACCGACAGGGTGGCGGCCGCAAGAGACCTGCCGAGCCGGTCCTGCCCTGCGCGCAGACTCGCGTATGACCCTGCGCCCAGCCCGGCCGCAAGGAGAGCGAGGCCGAGGACATCCGGGGCCACGAGACGCAGGAAGAGGCGCGGCGCCTCGAACGGCATGAGGGCGAGGCCCAGGACGGCGGCGAGTCCGGCGGCTTCCCCCGCCAGCAGTGCCCTGGCGCGGAAGGTCTTGCGCAGTCCGCCGGACGCCTCGAGCGTCAAGTAGGTGGCGGCCAGGTAGGCGGTTGCGGACAGCGCGAAGAGGCCCGTCACGATGGCGAAGGGGCTGAGCCACGAGCGCCAGGCGATGGTGAGATCCCCGCCGGAGGAGGTCGCGGCGAGCGACGCGCCGAGCAGCACGACCGTCAGGCTGCTGGCTGCTCCGAATGTCCTGCCCCACGTGGACTGTGGGCCGATGCCGCGGCGACCATGCGCCCGGAAGACAAAGGCCGCTCCGCGCAGGATGATGCCGAGCAGGACGAGGTTGAGCGGCAGATAGAGACCGATGACCAGCCGGTGGAACGCGATCGGGAAAAGCGTGAACAGCAGGATCAGGAGAAAGATCAGCCAGACGTGGTTCGCTTCCCAGACCGGACCCATCGCCCGCGCGATCGCGCGCCGCTGCAACGCCGCATCCTGTCCCCAGGCGAAGAGGTCCCAGACGCCGCCGCCGAAGTCCGCCCCGCCCAGCAGCATGTAGGCGGTCATGGCGGCGACGGCGACGAGCCAGGCCACGTCCGGCCAAGGCACTCCCGCTGTCATGCCGCTTCCTCCAGGGCCGGCGCCTCTCGTTCGACCCGGCGCAGGAGCCAGATCACCGTCGTGCCCAGCAGCAGGTAGAGCAGGGCGTAGCCGATCAGGTAACCGAGCAGATCATGCGCGGGCGTGACCGCGTCCGCCGTGCGCTGCACACCATAGACGACCCACGGCTGCCGCCCGACCTCCGTCACCATCCAGCCTGTCTCGAGCGCGAAGAACGCAAGCGGACCGCCGGCGACGAGGGCACCGAGGAGACTTCTGGTCAGTCCGCCTCCCCGCGAACGCATGTTCCACCAGTAGTAGAGGGCGATCACGACCATCAGCAGGCCCGCTCCCACCATCACTTGAAAGGATACGTGGGTCACCGGCACGTCGGGCCAGTCTGCCGTCCTGACATGGTCCAGGCCGACGACCCTCGCGGAGCTCCGGCCATAGGCAAGCCAGCTCAGGCCACCGGGAATCTCGAGAGCATAGTTGACCGTGCGCGCCTTCGGGTCCGGCAAGCCGCCGATGCGCAGTGGCGCGGCGGTCTGCGTGCGGAACTGGGACTCCATCGCCGCCAGCTTGGTCGGCTGGAACGCTGCCACGGCCTTTCCGCTCATGTCGCCCGTCAAGGGCATCAGGATGGCGGACCCGGTCGCCAACACCATTGCGATGCGCAGTCCCGCCTTGTGGATCTCGTCGCGTCGGCCGCGCAGCATCCCCATGGCGTACACCGTAGCCAGGGTGAAGCCTGTGGCGGCCAGGCAGGCGATCGTGGCGTGGAGTGCCATGACTGGCCAGTGCGGGTTCTGGAACAGCATCGCGAGGGGCGCCGCGCGCGCAGGTGTCCGCAGGAGCGATGCGGCGCCTACGGGATGCTGCATCCACGCGTCGACGGAGACGACGAGCGCGGCGGACGCCATGCCGCCGATCACGATGGGGATGCCGGTCAGCCAGTGGCCCAAAGGGCTTAGCCGATTCCAGCCATACAAGTAGAGACCGATGAAGATCGCTTCGATGAAGAAGGCGAATGCTTCGCTGGCGAAGCCGGCGCCGATCGTGCTGCCGGCCAACAGCATGAACCCCGGCCAAAGCAGGCCGAGCTCGAACGCCAGCGCCGTGCCGCTGACGGCGCCCACCGCGAACAGCAGGGCATTGGCCTTGCCCCAGATTTGGGCGAGCTTCAGATAGTGGGCGGGACCGCCGCGCAGCGCCATGCCTTCCGCAAGCACCATCAGCAGCGGGAAGCCGACGCCGAACGCGGCAAACAGCATGTGAAAGCCCAGCGTGAAGCCCATTTGGATGCGGGCGGCGACGAGATTCTCCAACCAGGCGGCGCCTCCTCAGATGGTGGCTCGCCCGTCAGTATCTGCAATCCCGCCTGCGCCGCGACTGGCGGAAAGTGGCTTCAGCCCGCAAGCGTGGAATCTGCGGCGGGAGGGTGGATCAGCGCGAAGATCGCGGCACCGGCGAGAGCGCCGAGCCCCACCACGACAGCGCAGAGCACGCTGGCGATCACGGTCAGCGCCAGTCCGCCCGCAGCACCGATGCCGACGATTGCGCCGAGCAGTCGCGCAAGCGGGATGAGCGGAGCCGTCAGAGCTGTGGCGGCGAACCAGGCGAGCCACGCCACGAGGCCGCCCAGCGCCGGGTAGATGAAACCGCCACGCCGTGGCGCGAAGCGCCCGGCGAGGACGCCTGCGACCAGCGGGCCCCAGGCGCCGAGCCAGAGCGTCAGAAGCCAGGTCAGGATGAGAGCGGCCAGGAAAGCGGCGATTCGCGAAGCCTGCGGCATGCTAAAGCCTCCTCAGGGCTGGTAGGTGGTCCGCGCGCCAGCGGTGGCGCGGCTGGCCCACACGAAGGGCAGGTAGCGGTAGTGGAGCCAGTAGGGCAGGAAGTTCGCGTAGTCCGCCGACACGGGATTCTCCGACTGCCCGCCAGGGTAGATGGCCTGGGAGGCCGAGAGGTCGGCGAGGTCGACCACCATGCGCCAGGAAGGGCCCGACGTGGCCACGAGGCCCGGTTCAGCCGCGTCAGGCGAGTTCTGGTCCCCGCCCGAAGCGTACGGGCCGCGCGCCAATGCGGTAAGACCAGAGAGCGAAGCGAAGAGTCGCTTGTGCAGGCGTCCCCACTGCCAGTGGGCGGGGTTCGGGCCGAGCGTCTTGCCGAGGGTAGCGAGAGCCTGCCGCAGGGCCTGACGCATCAGTTCGTCGGTGGTCCGCATCCGATGCGTCGCGGGGTCCATCAGCCAAGGCGACCTCTGATGGTCGAGCGTCCAGACCTGCAGGTCTTCCACGAGCGGCGTGAGGCCCTGCGAGATGGCCAGGTCCGGGTCGCTCTTGACCGGCACCTTCGCCTGGCGCCACCAGGGACCGAAGGTCGCCTGCATGTAGGCCTGCCAGAAGGCGTTGAAGATCGTCGCCTGTACGGAGTCGCGGGCCATGACGCCTGACCACGAGCCAAGGCTGGCCACAGCCTGGCCGACCGCTCCTCCGAGAGCGAGCTCGCGGCCCGCGTGCGCGATCAGTGGCGCCATATGCAGGGCCAGGTAGTCCTGGTTGTCCGCTTGCAGCTGTTCCATCTTGGCCACGGTGAAGGGACGGTTGCCTGGGTCCGCCAGGTAGCCGTAGATCGTGTCGGCCCGATAGCCGTTGGAGAACCAGTCCCATGCCGTACCGATGTAGTAGGGGTAGTTCGCCGCGACCGGACGCTGGTTGGCGGACCAGAGGAAGTGGGATGGCGGATCGTAGGACTGGGGCACGGCGCTCTCGGGAATCCTGCCGCTCCATTCCGCCCCGCCCGTGCCGTTCATCGGCAGCCAGGGCCGCACACCCTTGGGGAAGATCGGGTAGAAGCCGGGGGCGATGATGCCGATCTCGCCGGCCTTGTCCGCGAAGATGAAGTTGTGCGGCGGATTGTTCCAGGGCAGCAGGGCCGTCTTGAATTGCTGCCAGTCCTGCGCCTGGTTGACCGCGAGCAGCGCCGTCAAGTCCTGCGAAGCCAGCTGCCCCGTCCAGTCCATGGCGACCGTCTGGCCGTCGGCCGTCAGGATCGGGCCATTGTTAGTCCAGGGCACGTCGTATTGGACGGTCTTGCCACCGCCGACCTTGAGGGTATAGCGGTGCCACGTCAGCGGATGCCAGGTGCCGTCGAAGAGGTACTTGGTCGGGTGGCTGCCGTTAAGGCGCTCGACGTAGAAGAAGGTGCTCTGGCTTTCGGTGTCGGTCAGGCTCCACGCGATCTGCGCGTTGTGGCCTATGAGGATGCCTGGTGTACCAGGGATGCTCACCCCTGCCACGTCGTAGCGGGGATCGTCGAGCTGGATCTCGTACCAGATCGAAGGCAGGGTCAGGTTCAGGTGCGGATCGCCTGCGAGCAGGGGCTTGCCCGACGCTGTGAGCTGACCGCCGACGACCCAGTTGTTGCTCATCTCGAGGCCCTGGAAGGCACCCGCGTAGAGCGTGGGCGTGTCGAGGACGCGACCGGCTATGGCGGCCGATGCCTTCGCGATTGCTGTCCCCACCGCGACGGGTGGCAGGGGAGCGGCGGACGGGCTCGCGTAGGGACCCGGATCGTAGGGGTGCTGCGCGTTCGGCGGCAGGAGAGGCAGCAGCGAGTTCGCCAGCGCGGGGCCGAAGCGCTGCACGAGCACGGCCATGTCGAGCGCCGTGAGGTTGAGCGAGAGGTCCTGCTGCATGTCCTCCTGCACCACCAGGCTGTCGAGCGGCGTCCATGGCTTCGGCCGGTATCCGAGCAGGTTGAAGAGCAGTGGTAGCTTGTGTCCCGCCTCGTCCTGCTCGATGAGCAGGTTGACGCCGGCACTGTAGGCGTCGAGGACCGCAAGTGCCTGTCGACCGGCAGCTGTCCGCTGCATCGCTCGGAGGGTGCGCTGGGCCCCGACAAGAAGGCCGTAGCTCAGGAACTGCTCGTCGTTCTTGAGTGCCGTCTTGCCCAGAACGGCGGCAAGTGTGCCTTCACCCTCGCGCCGCATGGCATCCATCTGGAAGAGCCGGTTCGATGCCTCAAGGTAGCCCTGCATGAAGAAGAGGTCGTGGTCGTTTGCGGCGAAGACATGCGGCACCCCGCCTTTGGACCAGGTGACAGTGACCTGATGCCTGAGTCCAGGGAGCTGCAGGGTGTCTCCGCTGGCAGGTACCGCCTGGCCGGCGACCGACCAGACGCCCTGCCCGGGATTGAGCAGGGGCAGAAGAGGCGGCAAAGGACCCAGCGGGATCGACAGCACCACGGTGACGAGGACGGCCACGGCGAGTAGCAGGACGGCTCGCAGCAGGCGCAACACAGTCGCCTCCCTCATTGTGGATGATTAGGTTCGTTGCGGCTTTGGTCGGCACCTTCGTGTACAAGTGGGCAGGCGCGCGTGCCGCAGGTGGCGAAAGCCGCCTTGATGCACAGGGGGGGAGCGCCATGACAGCCGCTGAGCTCAGCGAGGAGATCGAGCGCTACGTCCGGCCGGAGACCTTCCCGCTCGCGCTTCGCGTGATGGCGGAAGGCGAGGAGGTGCCGGAGCGCACGCGCAGGCCGAAGGCTGACCTGGGCATCCAGGTCAGCATCTGCCAAGGCGTATCGATGGCGAGGCGCTACGGTTGGACGATAGCGATGGCGGGTGAGGACCTTTCGTGCCCGATCGCCTCGGTGGCATTCGCGTTCCGCAGACCACCGGCGTTCTATGCCGAAGGGCGGCTGGCCGAGGGGATGTACGCGAAGGATCGCGAGGGGGCCTTGCGCACCGAAGCCAGCGTGCCGCGCGCCGAGGTCGCAGGCACGGTGCTGGTCGGCCCGCTGCGCTCGGCTCGTTTCGAGCCCGAGGTGGTGGCCGTCTATGGCAACTCCGCGCAGGTGATGCGCATGGTGGCCGCTGCGCTCTTCGAGACGGGCGGCAGCATCACGTCCGAGTTCAGCGCCAGGGCCGACTGCGCGGAGATCGTAAACCGCACGCGGCAGACCGGGATGCCCCAGGTGATCCTGCCCTGCTACGGAGATCGCGTCTTTGGCCAGACCCAGGACCACGAGATGGCCTTCACCTTGCCGTGGGCCGCTGCCGAATCGTTCGCGCGTGGCCTGGTTGGTACGCATCAGGGCGGCGTGCGCTACCCGATTCCGCACTACCTGCGTTACACGGCCGACTATCCGGCGACATACGAGACGGTCAAGTCCATCTGGCGCGAGGAGGACGAAGACCAGGGCGGGTAAGCAGCAGCAGGGGAGGACCGCTCGATGCGGTCCTCCCCTGCTGCTGCGCGCTGTGCTAGGTGGCGCTCTTGCCGACCTCAGCGAGTCCCGCGAGCGTGCCCGCGAGACTGGCGAGGTTGTTCGGCAGCAGGATCTTGGTGGCCTGGCCGTTCGCGACCCTCTCGAGCGCCTCGAGGCTGCGCACCGTGATGACGGCTTGCATGGCCTCCGGCGTGCCACCCTGTCCCAGGTAGGCGCCGTAGACCTTCTGGATCGCCTGAGACTCGGCCTGCGCAACCGTCAGGATGGCCTGAGCGCGTCCTTCAGCCTCGGTGATCGCCGCCTGGCGCTGACCCTCGGCGGCGAGGATGGCAGCCTGCTTCTGGCCCTCCGCCGTGTTGATCGCCGCGTGCCGCTGAGCGTCCGCGATCTTCTGCTGCTCCATGGACTGCTTCATCTCAGGTGGCAACTGGAAGTCCCGGATGGCGACCTGCTCGACGCGGAAGCCCCAGCCAGCCGTCTTCTCGTCCAGTTCCTTGCGCAGCTCGGCGTCGATCTTGTCGCGAGCCGCCATCGCCTCTGAGAGGTGCATCTCCGCGATCACCCGGCGGATCGTCGAGAACATGATGGCCTGCACCGTCTCCACGGGGTTCTGGATCTCGAAGAGGAAGTCCCGCGGGCTGACGACGCGGAAGACGAAGTACGCGTCGATCACCGGTGAGACGTTGTCACCTGTCAACACCGGCGATGCGGGCATCTGGATCGTCTGCGAGCGCGTCGACACGCGCCGCAGCGTCTCAAGGAAGGGGATGATCACCGCGATGCCCGGCTGGGCCGTGCGGCTGAAACGTCCGAAGCGCACGACGACGCCCATTGTGCCCTGCTGGACGAAGCGTATGCCGAGCAGGATCAGGAGAACAACGATGACGACGATCCACAAGCTCGTGCTCACGAGCCTCACTCCTCTCGAAGCCTCCGGGTCCAGGCCACTGCGGAGTGCCCGGTTCGGAGGAATTCGACAGGACAACCTTAGATATCCTCTTCAGTGCAGGGCTCTCGGGTGTTCGCCGTCTTTCCGATCGATAGGCCGGTAGCCGACGTCCGACTCCTGCCCGACCGGACCGAGCGGCAGGCGGCAACCTGTCAGGGCGGACGTCAGCGGGGTCAGGGCGATCATGTCCTGACGGCCGAGTTCCGCCAGGGCGCCCTTACCCAAAGCGCGCATGCCGATCTCGATCTCCGCCGTCGACGAGCGCAGGAAGGCTGTGAGGCGCTGCGTTGCGTTGTCGACCGAGAAGCGCCCGCGGCGGCTGCCGCTCTGCAGCAGCATGCTGTAGGGCGGCTCCCACGGCGCGATGTTGATAGCCTGCTCGCTGACGGCGGCCACGAGCACGCTTGTGCCCAGGTAGCAGGCATCGGCACCGAGAGCCAGGGCCTTGAGACACATTCCAGGGGTGTGCAGGCCGCCCGAGGCGATCAGGGACAACTCCGCGCGCCGGCCGCTGCGGCGCAGGTGCGCGTCGGCGCGGGCGATGGCGTGCATCGTCGGCAGACCGAAGTCGTCCTGCAGGATCGTGGGTCCGCCATGCGTTCCCCCCTCTGCCCCGTCCAGGCAGATGAAGTCGACTGGTGCCGCGGCCAGGTCGTCGAGATCCTGCTCGATACGGTCGCTTGGCGCAAATTTCAGCCCGACCGGCACTTCGTAGGCTTCGCGCAGCCGCTTGACAAGTTCGGCGAGGTCCGACGCATCCTGCACGCCCTGAAGCCGCCCGTCGATGACAGCATCCTTGCCGGGAGCCAAGCCGTACGCCTTGCGCTGCTCGGGGCGCACGATCTGCGCCGGCGTTCGCATCGGAGCGCCCGCCTGCGCACCCTGTCCGATCTGTATCTCGATGGCGTCGGCGGAGGCCAGCAGCTGCGGGTGGTTCTGCGGCGACATCGGCCATGTGCCGCGATGGTACTGCACGATCAGCTTGTGTGCTGCGCGCCGTTCCTCGGCGAGGAAGGCCTCGCCGGTGTTGGTCGCGGTGCCGACCTGGTTCGCCGCATGGGCCAGAGCCACCTTGACGTCCGCCGTAAGCGCGCCGCCGTACGACATGCCCGCGATGAGCAAGGGGATGTCGATCCGCAGGGGGCGCTTGGCCTTCGGGCCGATCACCACCCCAAGGTCGACCTTGGCCTCCGCCGTCAGCGGCGGCCGCCCGAGCTGCGCGGGGTTGAAGAGCAGGTCCTGCCATGGGGAGAGGTGGCGCGGCGTACCCAAGGGGCGCTGGATCACCTTGCCGTCGGAACCCGAGCGCAGCATCAGCTCGCCCATGGTCTGCGGGCCCAGGCGCTGCATCGTATTGACCAGCGAGATCACATTGCCCGTGTAGCTCTCGCGCACGAGAATGCCCATGAAGCGGCGGCCAAGCGCCTGCAGGAGCGGCGTGAAGACGGCCGCGAACAGCGCGAGGAGCACCAGGCCCGCAACGAAACTGCCGACGAGAGCCAAAAGAAAAGACACCGCGGATTGCACCTCCGCGGTGTACTATGCCCGACCCCGATCAGGCCTCTGCGCCGAACAGCAGACGTGCGAGCTCCTCCTCGCGGTCGCTCTGCGCCACGGCGATCAGCCTGTCTCCCTTGCGCAGCTGCGTGCGGCCGTCAGGGACGATCACGTCGTCGCCGCGCAGGACCGCCACCAGGAGGCTGCCTGGTGGCAGGCTCAGTTCGGCCACGTTTCTGCCGACCACCGGCGACGTGTCGGCCATGTCGACCTCGAAGAGGTTGACCTTGCCGGTCGCGAGCGGCAGCAGCTTCTGGATGCGGCGAGTGTCGACCTCGCGCTGGATGAGATCCGTGATGACTTGCGTGGAACTTACGGCTGTGCCGGCGTTGAGCACGCGGAAGAGGGCTTCGTTCTTCGGGTTGTTGATGCGGCCGATCGTGCGGCTGACGTTGAAGAACGTCCGCGCGACCTGACAGGCGACCAGGTTGGTTTCGTCCTGACCGGTGACCGCGGTAAGCACCTGGGCCCGAGCCGCGCCGGCCAACTCGAGTCCGGCCGGCGTGGAGCCGTCGGCGTGCACCAGAATCTCGCCCAGATCCAGCTCCAGCTTGCGGCAGACCTTCTCGTCGCGCTCGACGATGGCGACCTCGTGTCCTTCCCCGAGCAGCGTCTTCGTCAGGTAATACCCGACCTTGCCGCCACCGACCACGATCACGTACATCCTCGCGCCGGCCGCGCCTTTGCGCGCCGGCATCTCGCCTCCTTGCGGGTCGCGGTCAGTGGGACTTTGGGGTCTCGCCGTGCCAGTCGGCCTGCAGGGTCGCGAAGAGAGCGTCCGCGGCAAGCTGTGTCGGGCAGACGGACTGAATGCCGAAGGTCTCGAGCAAGGGCCCAGTGCGTGGATCGTTGACCCGCGCTACGACGTGCCGCACATGGAACATCTGCTCAGCGGTCTGGGCAATCATGATGTTGGAGTTGTCGTGGTCCGTGACGGCGACGAGGGCGTCGCATGCTTCAGCGCCAGCGCCACGCAGCACGTCGATGTCGATGCCGGTGCCGAGCACCTGGGCCACTTCGGACAGATCCGCAATGCGCTCGAACCTCTGCGGGTTCCAGTCGACGACCGTCACCTGGTGGCCCGCGCCCGCCATGCTACGGGCGAGCGACGACCCCAGCCGGCCGCAACCTACGACTATAATGAACATGCAACGCTCCTTCCGCAGTGACAGGAAGTTGGGGTGTCGGAATGACCGAGCAGTCGGCGGGCGGCATCGTAATGCGTGGCGAAGAGGTCCTGATGATACGAGACCGCTACGGTCGCTGGACGTTTCCAAAGGGGCACATCGAGGCTGGCGAAACAGCCAGGGAGGCGGCGGTACGGGAGGTTCTGGAAGAGACCGGCGTGCAAGCGCGTCCCGGCGTGCGGCTGGGCCAAGTGGGCTACGTCCTCCCGGGCGGCAACGACAAGCAGGTCACGTACTTCCTGATGACGTACGAGGAGGGTGAGCTGCAGGCGTTGCAGAGCGAGATCGCCGAGGCGCGCTGGTTCAGGATCGAGGACGCGCAGGAGCAGGTCCAGCGGCGGGGCTACCCCGGGTACCGTACGCTGTTGCGCAAGGCACTGGAGCTGCATGGGAAGTGACCTACCACCAATTGGCCTCCCACCTTCGACAAAAGGGACCGACCGCATGGCGGACGGTCCCTGGAATAATGGTCGGGGAGACAGGATTTGAACCTGCGACCTCTGCGTCCCGAACGCAGCGCGCTAGCCAAACTGCGCCACTCCCCGAAGCACACCGAAAGTATAGAGTCCGATGTGTCGGCTGTCAAACGCCGTCGGACACGCAAAAGGGCTTTCTGAGCGGCCCGCGCGGGCCTGCCCGGGCAGAGCGGAGGCACACATGGATCTACGCTTGATCATTGGTACGGCGGGTCATGTCGATCATGGCAAGACGGCACTTATCCGCGCGCTGACGGGGCACGAAACCGATCGCCTGCCGGAAGAGCGGGCACGTGGCATCTCGATCGAGCTCGGCTTCGCGCCCTTCACCCTGCCATCGGGCCAGAGGGCGGCGATCGTGGACGTGCCTGGGCACGAGCGCTTCATCCATCACATGGTCGCGGGCGCCCAAGGCATGGACATCGTTCTGCTCGTGGTGGCGGCTGACGAGGGCGTGATGCCGCAGACGCGCGAGCACCTCGAGATCCTGTCGCTGCTCGGCGTGTCCGAAGGCATCGTCTGCCTGACCAAGATCGACTTGGTCGACGACGAGTGGCGGCGGTTGATCGAGGCCGATCTGCGCCAGGAGCTCCACGGCACGTTTCTCGAGGGTGCGCCTGTCGTCGGCGTATCCTCCGTGACAGGCGGAGGCATTGCGGAACTGCAGGGACTTCTGGAGGCGGCCGTCGCTCGGCTGCGTCCGCGCAGCGCGCTCGGACCCGCGCGCCTGCCGATCGATCGCGTGTTCTCTATGCCCGGTTTCGGCACTGTCGTCACCGGCACACTGGCGTCTGGCGAGATCGCGGTCGACGATCGCCTGGAGCTGGTGCCCGGGCACCTGAGCGCGCGCGTGCGCGGACTGCAGTCCCACGGCGAGGCGCGCGAGCGCTGCCGCGCGGGCGAGCGCACGGCGGTCAACCTCTCTCAGGTCGATCGCGATCAGGTTGCGCGCGGACAGGTGCTGGCCACGCCGGGCAGCGTGCAGGAGACATCGCAGGTCACGCTGCATCTGACCCTGTTGGCCGAAGCCCCGCCGCTGCCCACGCGTGTGCGCGTGCGCTTGCACATCGGCACGACGGAGGTGATCGGCCGGGTCGTGCCCTTGAGGCGTCAGGAGATCCCACCCGGCACAGGGGATTTCGTGCGCTTCCGCGGCGAGACGCCGTTCCCTGCGGTGGTGCGGGACAGGGTGGTCGTACGCAGCTTCTCGCCGCCCCGTACGATCGGTGGCGGCTTGGTCCTCGATCTCGCGGGCC
Organism: Bacillota bacterium; assembly: GCA_021845645.1. The sequence continues at coordinate 2,702 of JAJZVM010000022.1, read as the reverse complement.
GTCAGCGACGCGGCCACCCGGAGGATATCGCGGAACTCGAGCGCAGGCGCGAGGCATCTCCCGCCGACATGGTGCTGGGTGCGGTGCGCCGGCGTTTCGCGGCAGATACGCGCACGCTTGCGCAGGAGTTGGGTTTGGCTGCCAGCGAGGCCCGGCAGGTGGCGGAAAGCCTCGCGGAGGAGGGACGGTTGCGCAGACTGGGCGAGCTCTATCTCGACCGGGAGGAGTTTGAACGCCGGGTGCAGGTGGAACTCGAGCAGATGCTGGCCCAGGCGGATCTGGATCCCCTCTGGCGGGGCATCGAGCGCCAGCAGTGGCGGCGCGAGGTGGTGCCGGAACTGGCCGTCCGCGAGGCATCGCAGCTCCTGGCGGAGCTCGCGGCGGAAGGCAGGGTCGCGCTGTCCGGCGAGCGCGTGCGCCCGCTGGGGGCAAGCCAGCAGTTCCCGCCCGAACTCGAGCGACAACTGCGAGACCTTGAGGCATTCGTCGCCGCGGGCGGGCTGCAGCCCGCGGTCCCCGCCGACTGGCCCGGGGCCTCGGGCATGTCGCCGGAGCGCCTGCAGGATCTTCTCGCATACCTCGTCGACAGCGGCAGACTCGCCAGGGCCAAAGACCTCTACTTCGCAAAGGCCGCGCTCACCGACGCGGCGGAAAAAGTGCGGCGGCTGCTGGCAGGCGGCCGGGAGGCGACGACGGCCGAGTTGCGCGAGGCGATGGGCACGACGCGCAAATACGCGGTGCCGCTGCTCGAACATTTCGATCAGATACGCCTGACAAGGCGCTTCGGCGATGTGCGACGGCTGATCGCGCCAGGGGAGGGGAGCGGCGGTGGCGCTTGAGATTTGCGTCGCCGTGCGCAAACTGCCGCGGCACGGCCTTGACTTTAGCGGCGATCAGGCACAGGTGGTTGAGCGGGCGCGCGGCGGCGTGTCGCTGATCATGGCCGATGGGCAGGGAAACGGCGAGGCCGCGAGGCGGACCGCCCTGCTCGTCGCCAACCGCTGCGCCAACCTCATCTCCGAGGGCGCGCGCGACGGGGCGACGGCCCGCGCCGTCCACGACCTCCTTTACGCGCAGCGCGGCGGCAAGGTCTCCGCGACGCTGACGATCGTGTCGGCGGACCTCGAGGCGAGGGCGCTGCTTGTGTCGCAGAACGGGCCGGACATGGTTCTGGTGCGACGGCAGGGCGTTGTCGAGCGGCTCATGTGTCCCTACGGGCCGATCGGCGTGGATCCGTCCACGAAGCCGTTCGTGCATGAGTTCCCCCTTGGCGAGGGGACGATCATCGTAGCGCTCTCGGATGGTGTCCTGGCACCGGATCGCTGGTCCGGCGGCAGCCGCGTGCTGGACGGCATCGTCGGGCTGGTCCGCTCGGCGGCCGAACAAGGCGCCGAACAACTCGCGCAGGCGATCTTGGACCTCTCGCACGGCGAAGCGAAAGGTCGTGCCCGCGATGACATGACGGTGGGGGTGTTCGGCATCTGCAGCGGCACGGACGCGACGGCGCGGGCGTTCAGCCTGCACCTGCCGGCATAGCATGCCGGCACCGGTGGCCGTCGTCGGCGTTTCCGCCGCGGGCAAGTCGACCCTTGCGCGCATCCTGCGCCTGCGCGGCTACGACGCACACTGCTTGCCGCAAGAACATTCGAGCGTGCGCGACCTTGCGCTCGAACTCGGTTACCATTACGTTGTGGTGCTCGACGCCGAGCTCGACACAGTCCGCATGCGGCGCATGGTGGGGTACGGGCAGGAGAGGATCCGGGTGGAGCGGGAGCGCCTGGGGGCCGCCATGGCGCGGGCCGTCATCCACCTCCATACCGATGGACTGGATCCAGTGGCAGTGGCGGACCGCGTGGAGGCGGCCCTGCGCAAGAAGGGGGTAGAACCCGATCGCCGTAACGCTTGAGAACGTTGCCGGGCGCCAGGACGTGCACCAGTTCGTCCTTGCCGCGAACGGCGCGCTGCGGGCCATGGGCTACACGGAACACGGCACGCGCCATGTCGGACTCGTGGCCAAAATCGCGCGCCGCGTGCTGATCGAACTCGGCTACCCGCAGCGTGATGCGGAGTTGGCCGCTATTGCCGGTTACCTGCACGACATCGGGAACATCGCTGGGCGCAACCACCACGGCCAGTCGTCCGCGATGCTGTCCTATCCCATCCTGCGGGAGCTCGAGATGCCGCCCGAGGAGATCGCCATCGTGCTCGGCGCGATCGGCAACCACGAGGAGGAGTACGGCGAGGCCGTCTCGCCGGTCTCGGCTGCCCTGATCCTCGCGGACAAGTCCGACGTGCACATCAGCCGCGTTCAGACTGAGGATCCGGCGCAGTACGACGAGCACGACCGCGTCAACGCCGCCGTCCGGCGCAGCCAGCTCGTGATCGACCGCGACGCGGCGGTGATCACGCTCGCACTGCAGATCGACGATTCCATCTCGCCGATGAACTACTTCGAGATTTTCTTGAGCCGCATGGTGATGTGCAGGCGGGCGGCCGAGGTACTGCACTGCCGTTTCAGCCTCACGGCGAACGAACACAGGCTGCTGTAGCCGCTGGAAGTGGAGAGCGGGAAAACCAGGTGCCCCCGCGGCTGCCACCAAGGTCTGGTGGACCGTGTGACGCGCTTCCCGTATAATGCCGTGTGGACTTTCATTTGCTCATGAGGAGGACAAGCCGTGCGCGGCCGCGGAATTCTCGGCCTC
>JAJZVM010000101.1 GCA_021845645.1 Bacillota bacterium | reverse complement strand
TCCGGCGGGTTCCGGAAAGGACTCGGTCGCGCACATCCTCTACCTGCAGTCCGAGGAGCACAGGATCTACCAGGAAGCGGCCTGCTTCCTCGAGCCGAAGGACTATCTGAACGCCAGGCTCACGGGGCGCTTCGCGGCCACCTTCGATTCGATCGCCCTGCATTGGGTCACGGACAACCGGGATCCCGCGCATGTCCGCTACGACCCGGACCTCGCGCGGGAGCTCGGCGTCGACCTGCGGAAGCTGCCGCCGCTCGTGACCTCGACGGATGTCGTCGGCACCCTCTCGCCCGCGGCGGCCGCCGATCTCGGCCTGCCGCCGGGACTGCCGGTGGCGGGGGGCTCGCCCGACGTCCAGTCCGCGGCGGTCGGCTCCGGCGCGACCAGGGACTACGAGCCGCACCTCTACCTGGGCACATCCTCGTGGCTCACCTGCCACGTGCCGCGCAAGAAGACCGACATCAGGCACAATATGGCGACCCTGCCCTCCGCCATACCCGGACGCTATCTCGTCGCAAACGAACAGGAGACGGCCGGCGCCTGCCTGACCTTCCTGCGCGACAACCTGCTCTACCACGATGACGGCCTGCGGACCGGCGTGGCGCCGGAAGACGTGCTGGCGCGTCTCGACCAGGTGGCGGCCGCCGCGGAGCCCGGCTCGGGCGGCGTACTGTTCGCGCCCTGGCTCTACGGTGAGCGCACGCCGATCGAGGACCACCTGGTGCGCGGCGGCTTCTACAACGTCTCGCTCGGGACGAGGCGGCCCGAGTTCGTCCGGGCCGTGCTCGAAGGCGTCGCGCTCAACAGCCGCTGGCTCCTCGAGGCCATGGACGGCTTCACCGGCCGCACCCTGGACCCGATCCGCTTCATCGGCGGCGGGGCGCGTTCGGAGGTCTGGTGCCAGATCATGGCGGACGTGCTCGGACGCCGCATCGACCAGACCGAGGCGCCGCTGCAGGCGAACGTGCGCGGGGCCGGCGCGATCGCCCTCGTGGCGCTCGGCAGGGCTCGTTTCGAGGAGATGGCCTCGCGGGTGCGGGTGGGCCGCTCCTACACGCCGAGGTCCGGGACGCGGGCCACGTACGACCGGGCGTTCACCGCGTTCAGGGAGGTCTACCGGCGCAACCGCCCGATCTACCGGCGGCTGAACGGCTCGCGGGCTTGAACCTGCCCGCAGGTCCCACGGCCCTGCGGGCGAACATCCCATGGGGGCCGGCAGGGGGAAAGGCCGGACCCGTGGGAGGGTTGCCATGGAGTTCAGCGATAGGGTCGTCGCCATCACCGGGGCTTCGTCCGGCATCGGCCGCTCGCTCGCGAAACACCTCGCGGGCAAGGGAGCCAAAGTCGCGCTGATGGCCCGGCGAGGAGAACTGCTCGAGGAACTTGCGGGGGAACTCGCGTCGGCCGGCGCGACGGCTGTCGCCGTGACGGTGGACATTGCCGACGGCGAGGCTGTGCGCCGTGCCTTCGCGGAGGTGGGCGAGCGTCTCGGGCGGCTCGACGTCCTCGTCAACAATGCCGGCGTCGGTTACTTCGGTCCTCTGGAGCGCATCGCGGAAACGGACCTCGATCGGCTCGTGCGCACCAACGTCTACGGGCCCATCTTCGCTCTGCAGGCCGCGCTGCCGGCGCTGAGGGAAAGCAGGGGCCTCGTCTGCAATGTCTCGTCGGGACTCTCGAAGCGCACCCTGCCACTCCTTGCGCCCTACGCCGGCACGAAAAGCATGCTCGACGCGCTCACGGACGGCATGCGCATGGAACTGAGGCGCTACGGCGTCCGCGTCGTGAACTACTGCGCGCCTGAGACCGAAACCGACTTTGACCGCACCACCATCCGCGGCGAGGGCGTCGCGGCACCGGCGACGCGACGGCGCCGCCAGAGCCCTGACCTGGTGGCGGCGCGCATCGCCCGGGCGATCGAGCAGGAGCGCAGGGAGGTCGTCGAGACGCGGGCGCTGGTCTGGATGGCACGACTCGCGCCCGGCCTGCTCGACCGCATGTTCGCCGGCATGGTCGACCGCTACGCTCCGAACTGAGCCGGAGTGGCGCAGAGAGCTCCGGGCCTTCCCGGCCCGGAGCTCTCGTGTCCTCAGAAGGGCACTTCCGTGCGCTCGTCGCGGACGCGGCGGGCCTTGTGGTCCCAGCGCGGCAGGGAGTTCGGCGTGGCTGCCCGCACGTCCACGCGGATGCCGACCGAGCGGCGCAGGTCGTGGGCCATGCGTTCCACGAGGCTCAGCACCTCGTCGGGCGGTGCGGTCCTGCCGAGGTCCAGCAGCACCGTGACCTCGTCGAGGTTGCCGCGGCGCCAGATGCGCACCTGGAACTCGGCGACCTCCGGGTAGCGCCGCACCACCTCCTCGATCTGCGTCGGGTAGACGACGACGCCGCGGATCTTCTTCATGTCGTCGAGGCGCGCGAGGACGCCGCCCTCGATCGACAGGAGTGTGCGTCCGCAGGGGCAGTCCCTGTCCGCCAGCCGCACGATGTCGCGCGTTCTGTAGCGCAGGAGCGGCAGTGCCTGGCGGTAGAGCGACGTCAGGACGAGTTCTCCCGTTCCGCCCGGGGCCACGGGTTCGCCCGTGTCGATGTCCAGCACCTCGGGGTAGGCGTAGTCCTCGTGGATATGGTCGAGGCCGGACTCCTCGGCGCAGGAGAAGCCCCAGGCGGCGATCTCGGTGAGGCCGGGGAGGTCGCAGACGCGCGCGCCGAACGCATCCTCGATGCGGGCCCGCGTCGAGGGAATGGCGGCCCCCGCCTCGCCGGTATGCCAGGTGATGCGGATCTTGGAGCGTGAGAGGTCCTTGCCGAGCCGCCTGGCCGTCTCGGCCATGTGCAGGGCATACGACGGCGTGCAGCCGAGCACCGTGACGCCGTAGTGCTCGATGATGTCGATGCGCTGTTCCGTCGACATGCCGCCGACCGGGATGACGAGGCAGCCGATGTCCTGCGCCGCGTGGAACCCCGACCAGTAGCCGATCCAGGGTCCGTAGCCGAAGGCGCACATCACGACGTCCTCCGCGCGCACGCCCATGGCGTAGAGGCCGCGGGCGTACGCGCGGTAGAAGCCGAGAAAGTCGTTGCCGGTGTCGAGCACGTGGACGGGGCGACCGGTGGTGCCGGAGGTGAAGTGCAGCCGCTGCGCGAGTTCCGGGGGCACGCCCGTGACCGTGCCGTAGAGGGGTGAGCTGTGCTGGTCCGAGAGGAGTTCCTCCTTGGTGGTGAAGGGAACGCGGCGGATGTCGTCGAGCGTCTGGATGTCCGCCGGATGCACGCCCGCCTGATCGAGCTTGCGGCGGTAGAAGAGGGTGTGCTCGTACGCGTAGGCGACCTGCCGCCTCAGGCGCTCGAGCTGGAACGCCCGCATGCGGTCGCGCGGCCAGGTTTCGCGCTCGTCGTAGTAGCGTCCGTCCGGAGATCTCGGATAGCTAAGGTCCGGCAACTGGCATCCCCCTGGTTCTGGCCCCGGACGACCGGGCGCGCCCCGGCCGTTCGCGGCAACGCGCATGGCTTCGCCCTTGTCTATGCCGCGAGGCGGCCAGCGGTCATCGCGCGGGGCCGTGGGCCCATGCGGAGGGACGCGGGAGGCAGGGCCTCCCGGGTCCGATGGACGCACCTTGTGCGGGCGCCAAACACCTGCGTCAGCGGCCTTCGGCGCCGCCTTCCTGGTAGAACTCCTGCTGCTTCAGCTGCACCTCCCGGATCAGGAAGGTGCCGAGGAGCGCCAGCACGGCGAAGCCCAGACCAACCCAGAAGAGTTCCCGGATCGAGGCGGTGAGGGCGGACCTGACCGCGTGGATGAAGCTGCGGAACAGCGCCTCGCCCTGGTGGCCCAAGGCCTTGAACTGCTGGTGGATGGCGTTCTGGCCCGGCACGCTGATGATGCCCTGGGGATCCGAGAAGGCCTTGCGTTGGGCGGGGGTCAGAAGCGCGAACATCTTCTGCAGCGCGAGCGGCAGCCGCTTCGGCAGGAGCGCCGCGAAGCTCGTCGCGAGGACCGTGCCGAGGATCGGCGATGCGATGGCGCCACCGAGCGAGTTGCCCATCTGCTGGGTCGCGTTGACGGTCCCGAGGACGCGGTAGGGGAAGAGGTTCTGCACGATCACGCCCATCGCAGGCATCAGGGAGCCGATGCCGACGCCCAGCACCACCATGTCCACCATGACCTCGGACCAGTGCGAGGAGACGGTGAGCCGCGTCAGCAGCAGGGATCCCAGCACCATGACGAGGCCGCCGATGAAGACGAGCGCCTTGTACTTGCCGGTGCAGGTGATGATCTGGCCGCCCGCGATGCTCGTGACGATGAAGCTCAGCATCATCGGCGTCAGGAGGTAGCCGCTGTTCTCGGCGTTCATGCCGAGCACGCCCTGCACGTAGATCGGCAGCACCAGCATCACGGCGAACATCGACATCGACACCATCAGGGTCACGATCATGGTGGAGCTGAAGGTGCCGTTGCGGAAGAACTCGAGGGCGATGATCGGCTCCTCCGCGCGGCTCTCGTTGAAGAGGAACAGGAGAAGCATCGCGGCCGAGAAGGCGAAGAGACCGATCTCCCGCCAGGAGCCCCAGGCGTAGGTCGAGCCGCCCCAGGTCACGGCGAGCAGGACGGGAACCAGAAAGGCGGCGAGCGTCAGGCTGCCCCACCAGTCGATGTGGTGGTGGTGGTCGGTGCGCACCGAAGGCAGGGCGTAGATCACCAGCCCGAGCGCGATCAGGGCGACGGGCATGTTGATGTAGAACACCCAGTGCCAGCTCCAGTTGTCGGTGATGAAGCCGCCGAGCGCCGGCCCGATGATGGTGGAGACGCCGAAGACGCCCATGATCAGGCCCATCCAGCGGCCGCGTTCGCGGGGGTTGAAGATGTCGCCGATCGTCGCCCGGGGCATGCTCATCATGGCGCCGCGGGCCCGTGCCCGTGTGCCGCGCCATCCGAAGCTCTCGCGCCGTCCCCCCATTGTCAGGTCAGGAGGAGTCCAGCCATGCGGGATCCCGCGCTGGTGCCGGCAAGACCGGTGCGCCAATTGCAGACCACCAACCAGATCACCGGCGACAAGCGCTAGATCGCTCTCGTGGCGGTGATGATCGCCATGTTCTTCTCGTCGCTCGACCAGACGGTCGTCTCGACGGCGATGCCCGTGATCATCAGCGAACTCAAGGGCTTCAACCTCTATGCCTGAGTGTTTACGGGCTACATCCTGGCCAGTTCCGTGACGGTGCCGCTCTACGGGCGCCTCTCCGACATGTATGGCCGCAAACCCTTCTACATCTTCGGCTTCCTCTACCTCGCCAAGATTCCGCTGGCACTCGCCGCACATCTCTTGTGACCATTCTGTGGCCTGAAGGTGTGCCTGCGATGACCGGTCGCTGCACCGCCCGGTGACCGCGCACCCTCATGCTGGGACCGTACCGAGCAGAGGAGGTCCTCAAATTGAGCGCCGACGCAGGTGCTCCGATGGAACTGCTGTCGGTACATCATTGCCTTTCAGGTGTTGGAGTTCTCGGTCATTCCACCTCCATCGCCCCCAGAAGTACCCGATGAGACAAAAGACCGTCGCGTTGCCGAGAAAGTTTGGCCACGGATGAAACGACGGCGATCTCCAGATCCATTGCAAGGCCGCGCCTAGGAGCGCACCCCCCAGGCCCCAGACGAGGACGCCGCGAACGAGGATGAAGTATCGTCGGCCCCTGTTTCGGGTGCGATCCCATCGCGCTCTCTGTGAGGATGCTCGATCGAGTACCGGACAATCGCCCTTGCGACTGTAAAGGTGGCCAAGGAAGTCGAAGTGAACCGAAGGCAAGCGGCAGCTACCCGTTCGCAACGTACGCAGGGCTGCATAGGGCGGGCCGCTGGCGCGTTCTTCATTGGGGATGCGCCGGAGGCACCGTGTCCGCAGGCATCTCAAGCGGCCGCGGCATGCGGAACGCGAGCAGGAGCGTGGCCAGCATTAGGGCGGCCCCGAGCAGAAAGACGGTGGACAGTGGCAGGGCCGTCGCGAGGAACCCCGCGATCATGGCGCCTAAGGGCGAGGCAGCCTGCATCGTGGCCAGCAGGGCACCGACCGCCCGTCCCATCAGGTGCTGGGGAATCGCGCGCTGAAAGAGCGTCAGGGCCACCGGGTTGACGATGCCGATGCCGACGCCGAGCACGACCAGCACCGCGAGGTCCGGCAGGTAGTACGGCAGCCGGGAGAAGGCGGCGAAGGCGATGGCGGTCAGCGCCAGCGACGAGAGCATGAGGCGCACCGGATCCACGCGCCGCATGAGCGGACCGGCGGCGACGCTGCCGGCGATCACGCCAACGGTCACAGCGGCTCCCAGCATGCCGTAGGCGAAAGCCCCCAAGTGCAGCACCGTGCGCACCCACATGACGTCCAACACGTTGAGGGGCATGAAGGCGAAATTGACCAAGGCGCCGACCAGGGCGATGCGGAGGAAGAAGCCGTTGCCGTAGACGAGACGTAGACCTTCCACGAGTTCCCCGAGGAACCTGCGCGCGGGGCGTCCGTCCTCGCGGCCGTGTCCCTGCGGCAGCGTCGCCGAGCGAGGAAGGCGCAGGAAACCAACCGACAGGAAGGAGACGACGAAACTCGCCGCGTCCAGGCCCAGCAGCGTCGCCGGCCCGAACATCCCCATCAGGAATCCGCCGATACTCGTGCCGACGAGACCGGCGCCTGCCGATATCCCCTGGTTGAGACCGCTCGCCGCGCCGAGTTCCTCCATGCCGACCACGTTCGGCAGGAGGGAAATCTGCGCCGGTCCGAAAAGGTTGCCAACGAGGCCTAGGAATAGTGCGAAGGCGAAGATCGCGATCAGCCCAAGGTGCCCGAATCCCGCGAGCAGCGCGAGCCCAGCCGCCAGGACGGCACGCGCGACGTCCGCCCAGACCATGGTCTTGCGACGGTCCCAGCGATCGACCAGCACACCCGTCAGCATGCTGACGAGAGCCGTGAGGCTGATCACAGTCGCCAGATAGCCGAGGTCCCGGCTGCTCCTTGTGAGAGAGAAGGTGAACCAGTAGATCGCCAGCGGGTAGAACGCGTTGCCTACCTGTGACACGGCCTGACCGGCCAGGAGGACCACGTAGTTCCGGTTACGCAGGAGTCCTCGCCGGGTCCTGTCTTCGCGCAAGCCGTCACTCCTCCGCTGGCCCTCTCCATGGTACGTTACGGGTGGCAAACCAAGACTTGCTCATGAGTGAGGCGGGAAACGACTGGGTGGGATGCGCATTTGGGAGAACAGACGTGGAAGGTACTCGTCGTCGACGACGATGCGAGCATCGTCGATCTGATGCGCGACTTCCTCGAGAGCGATAGGTTCGGGGTGAATGCCGCAGCCGACGCGGCGGGCGCCGCAGAGGTGCTCGACCGCGAAGCCGTCGATTGTGTCCTGCTGGACGTCATGCTGCCGGGAAGGAGCGGCTTTGAACTGTGCCGGCAGATCCGCGCGCAGCGCGACCTGCCGATCTTGTTCTTTAGTGCGCGAGAAAGCGATGTCGACAAGATACGCGGCCTGGGGCTCGGGGGCGATGACTACATCGTCAAGTCCGCCTCGCCCGCGGAGGTGATTGCCCGCCTCAAAGCAGTACAGCGGCGGTACGAGGCACACGAGGCCGCTTCGCACGCGCAACTGGATTTCGGTGAGGAGAACGACTGGACCGTGAGCACCCTCACCCAGGCGGTACAGTCGGTGGTGCCGATGAGCCGCAGCAGCGTCTGGCGCACCCTGCAGCAGAACGCCCTGCATCCCCATCGGGTGCAGATGTGGCTGTACAGCATCGATCCCGCCTTCCGCGACAAGGTCAACGCGATTGTGTCCATCTACGAGAACCCGCCCGAGGACGCGGTCGTCCTCTGCATCGACGAGAAGACCGGCATCCAGGCCACCAAGGAGGAACCATACTGGACCCCCGCCTGATTTCATTCCTCGCGGTCGCGCGCGAAGGTCAGCTGACCGAAGCCGCGCGCCAGATCAATATGTCGGTGTCGAATGTCAGCCAGCAGATCACGTCGCTCGAAACCGACTTCGGCGCGCAGCTCTTCGTCCGGACGAATCGCGGCGCGACGCTCTCTCCTGCCGGCGAGGTCCTGCGCAAGTACGCGGAGAGCATCGAAGCGGACTGGCGGCTTGCCTTCCGCGAGGTGCATCGCGTCGCCGAGGGCGAAGAGGCCGTGCATGTCGCAGCGTCCCATACCGTGCTCGAGGTGTTTCTTCCCCGCCCGCTCGGGATCTTCCGGCGCCGTCACCCCGCGGTGCAGGTCAAGCTGACGCTCGACAACAGCGCCGGCGTGCTGGCGCAGGTGGAGACCGGGCAGGTGGATTTCGGCATCGTCGAGAGTCGCGTAGGGCGGGCCCGGGATCTGCATGTGACCAACCTCTGGCGCGACCAGCTCGGCCTGATCGTCAGCGCGAACCACCCGCTCGCCGGTCGCTCCGACGTGAGCGTCGCGGAGCTCGCCCAGCAGGACCTCATCGTGCGCGAAGAGGGCTCTGGAACCCGGCGGATCCTTGAAGCGGCGCTGCGCGGCGCGGACCATGACCTTGGCGAATTGCACGTGATCATGGAGCTTTCCTCCGTGCGCGCCATCATTGCCATGGTGCGCAACGACGTCGGGGTCAGCGTGCTCTCGCACACCCTCGCGGACGATCCTCGGAACTCGGTCTGCTTCGTGCCGATACCGGAACTGCGACTGCAGCGGCAGATCTACCTCGTCAGCCGCAACGCCGCCGACCACGGTCCGGCTGCCCGCGAACTGATCGCCGAACTCCGCCGGGACAGCCAGCGGTCACAGACGCAGCATTTTCAAAAGTACTGAAGACACCTCGGCAACGCTCGTATGTCGCGCCTCCCGCCGCCTGCCACAATGGGTGGCAAACGTGGCGGGAGGCCGGACATTGGGCAGTTGCAAGCGCTTCACACCGAACTGGTTCACCGTCGGCATGGGTACGGGGATCACCGCACTCGGCGCCTGCACGATGCCGGGCGGTCCCCTTTGGCTCAAGGATGCGGGCACCGTGCTCTGGCTTATCAACATCGTCCTCGTGACGCTGTTCTTAGCGCTCTTCATCTGCCGCACGCTCTCGGACCGCGGCGGAATGCGGGAGATCCTGCACGACCCGGTGCAGTCGATGTTTCTCGGCGCCATCCCGATGGCCCTGACGACCGTGGTCAACGGCTTTGTCGACATGGGCATCCCGCTCTTCGGACCCGCCTCGCTCCACATCGCATATGGCCTCTGGATCGCCAACGTGGTGCTGGCCGTCGCCTCCGGCATCATCGTTCCGTACGCGATGTTTTTGAGCCATGACCACCGCCTCGACCGCATGACCGCCGTCTGGCTGATGCCCGTCGTGCCGGCGGAGGTCACGGCGGCGAGCGGCGGCCTCCTCGTGCCGCATCTGGCCTCCCTCGGACTCGAGCGAACGATTACCCTCGTCAGCATGGTGCAGTGGGCCCTCAGCGTGCCCATCGCCTTCCTGATCCTCGGCGTGCTCTTCCTGCGCCTCGTTCTGCATAAGCTGCCGCCGAGCGAAATGGCCATCTCCACCTGGATCTCGCTCGGAACGCTCGGCACAGGCGTCATGGGGCTTGTCGACCTCGGCCGCCAGATGCCGCTTCTCTTTGGCGCCGTCGGTCACGGCATGTACGGCGGTGCGGTGCTCGGCGCCCTCGCCCTCTGGGGATTTGGCATCTGGTGGCTCGTGATGAGCATGCTCTTCACCGTGCACTACACGCGGCGCGGTCTCCCCTTCAACCTCGGCTGGTGGGGCCTCACGTTCCCCCTCGGCGTCTTCACCGCGGGGACGAACTTCCTCTACGCGACGCTGAAGGTTCCGCTGCTCGGCGTCTTCGCGGTGGCATTCTTCCTGCTCCTGGCGTCGTTTTGGGTGCTCGTCGCCACGCGGACGCTCTGGTACCTCCTGCCGGCCCAGCGGCTGCAGGCCACGGCGGCCGACTGAAAACGTTCTAAGGCGGGCGAGATGCTCCCGCCCGCTGTGCGTTCCTCTGCCCGGCCCCTTGGTCGTAACCCCCTCCGCGGCGGGAAGTGGTCGACCGTGTACGTGACACCCACTGTGACGCCAACCAGGGCACAAACAGAAGCCATCACGGGATAGGAAACGACAGCATCCTTCCGCGGCAACCGCTTTGAATGCGCCATCAGCCCCCTCGAGGCAACTGGATGATGTGTGCCAAAGCCAATTTGTAATCAGCAGGTCGCGGCGAACGGGAGTCCTGCGAGGGGAGCACACTATCGCTTCTGTTCGCGATCTGGGCAGCCCTTGGTCGCGACAATGGAGGACCTGATTGGCCACGTCCGCGAACTGACGATGTTGACACGCGCCAGCTCACGCTTGCCTAGAGACAACCACAGACATCACAGCTGCCTCTCGCGAATTCATGCAGTACAACGCAGCTGCCGAGGTCGATCAGGTGACCAAGAACAGCCGCAGGAGGTTTGTGGCCGGCAAAAAAGCGTTAGAAAGGCATCAGGACGCTGACGGACACCACCATATTAGGGGAGACCATACAAACCTCGAAACCCGCTCTGGAAGCGGGTTTCGAGGCAAAAACTTGGCGCGCCCGGCGGGATTCGAACCTGCGGCCTCTTGCTCCGGAGGCAAGGAGAGGGCTTTCCGTGGTATCCCGCAACTTGCCGCAATGCCCTTCTGAAGCGGGTTTCAGGACAACGCTTTCCCGTCGTTTTCCGCTGCTTACCGCCGTTTCTCTCAAAAAGCGTTAGCAAACCGTTAGCAAATGTGCCTTGAGGCGTTTCCAGCTTCGGTCCTCGATGGACTCCGAAACTCTGTTCATCCGTGGGGCCTCAGACGGGTGCAACGGGGAGTTCCACACCCAGACAATCCGGGAATTGCCTGAAGCGGTGTGAGGGGCTTCTTAGGGGGGCGGTGGCTACTCGAGACTTCAACAACGCGGCGTGTGCTTCTCTCCCGCCGCCGCCCCGCTATTCGTCGGCGGAACCGAATAGGGGACGGGACGGGTTCGTCGTTGATCGAGGGCCGAGCAGGATGCGCAGGACCTAGGTGGCCATGTCGGGGGTGGCGGGCAGACGTCTTACGATCGCCCGTTCACGGGCAGCTTGGGCAAAATCAAGTGACACACAGACGTCTGAGGACATTCCGCGGGATCAAGGTGAGCCGCGCGCTCGCGGAGTCCTCTCAATGTCTCCCGCACTTGAACTAGCTCTGCAAGTCGCAAATCGACCTCCTGGGCCTTCTGCTCCAATAGGGCAGCCACGTGGGCGCACGGTGCCTGACCGTGATCGCGGAACGCGATCACCTCCCGCAGTTCTCCCAACGTAAATCCGATCGCTTGTCCGGCGCTAATGAATGAGATCCTAGCCATGGCGTCCCTTCCGTAGTCGCGATAGCCGCCAGGCGTCCGCGCAGGCGAGGGGAGTAATCCCTGCGCTTCATAGAAGCGAATGGCTTTGGTCGTGAGGCCAGTCATGCCGGCCAATTCTCCGATCAACACGTCTTGTATCCCTCCCTTGACCTTACAGTATAGGGGAAGGTGTATGTTGACGGTGCGGAGGTGTCGTACGTGATAGTCGTGGAGATCGTATACTTCGACGGATGTCCGAATTGGCAACTCGCCCGAGATCGGGCGCTTGAGGCTCTGGCCGCAGTCGGACGCCCCGACATAGTGGTTCGACCGCACTTGGTCGAGAACCCAGTCGAGGCGCAAGAGGCCGGCATGCACGGTTCGCCCACGATACTTGTGGATGGACAGGACCCGTTCCCCAGGGCCACAGATGCTATCTGGTCCTGCCGTTTGTACCAGAGCGACTCCGGCTTTGAGGGTGCCCCGAGTGTATCTGCCTTGGTCGGAGTTCTTCGGCAGGTGAAAGCGTGATGCCGTCCACCAGTCAACCGCCACGAGCGAAGATCGTCATGCCGCCCGCCGTCGTCGGCGCATTGGCACATGACCCAGCTACAGATCCTCAAGGCGCGCGGACCAGAACCTGTTCACATCGAGTTCCTTAGTCCAATGACGAGGGAATCGATTTGATGGGTGATAGCGCGCAGCGTACGGATTGAGGCTGGACGGCTCAGGGGCGCTGACGACCGGGCCGACTCGTCACTTCCAGCCGCCCCAACCTAAAGTGCCACTGGACGTGTGCCATCGGGCTCGTGGGGCATCAAGACAACGGAGGATGGCATGCTAACTGTCTACGGTGCCGCTGTAGTTACCCTCATGATGGTCTTCTACGCGTTGGAGTCTCGTTCTTCGTGGTTCTCCTTTGCGTTTGGCCTTGCGTGCCTGGGGTCGTCTGTCTATGGTTGGCTTGCTGGAACGTGGCCCTTCGGCGTCCTGGGCCGTCGTGGCGTTTCGTAAATGGCATCTTAGACGTTCCGGCTCTTCATCGGCATGAATCAAGAAATCTTCGGTGAGCGCAAGCGTTCAGGGGGGCCAGACCCGCTGACGCCGAGCTCCGTTCATTAACTTAAGGCCGTGCCGAAAGGTCCGTCAGCCGCTCGCGGATCTCGTCCCTGATGGCTCGGAAGACAGCCAGTTTCTCGTCATCGGTACCACTAGCTTTCGCTGGATCGCGCAGAGGCCAGTGCAGGCGTAAAACGCCTGGGGGTGTCACCGGGCACCGCTCCTCCGCGTCACCGCAAAGCGTCACCGCGATGCGTGCGGACCAGAGCTTATCGATGTCGATCTGCTTACTGGATTGCCCAGAGATATCAATGCCGACTTCCGCCATCACCCGAACGGCGTATGGATTAAGAACCGACGGTTCGAGGCCGCCGCTAAGGATGTCGAAGCGGTCGCTAAGCATCTGGCGTGCGAATCCCTCTGCCATCTGACTGCGCGCCGAGTTCCCCGTGCAGATGAAATAGATCAATGGAAGTCCCACAGATCTTGGCCCTCCTTGTGCCGACAAGTCTCGGAAATGAAGAGGTCAAAGTGACAGCCTGCGCCACGACGCGACTCGCGCCCTGGCACAAATTGAAAGGAATTGCTCCGATGGTCGTTTCGGCTAGATGGTGAGCTGCGCCGGTTGCGCATAATCTCACCTTCTTTCACAGCCGACGCTAATATCTTGCGGCGGGCTCTGCAAGTGAAGGTTGTGTTATGGCGCTCCGCTACGCGTGCAGTGCGACGACCCCAGTGAGAGCTAGGAGGGTCACGGCGAGCACGGGAACGGTCAGCGTGATGCCGACGCGGAAGTAGTACCTCCAGCCGATCTTCACCCCGCGGCGTTCCAGTACGTGCAGCCAGAGCAAAGTAGCAAGCGAGCCGATGGGCGTGATCTTCGGTCCGAGGTCGCTGCCGATCACGTTCGCGAGCGCCATCCCGAGCTGGTGGACGCCTTGTGCGCCGGAAGCGTGCACGGCGAGAGCATTGATCATGACGGTCGGCATGTTGTTCATCACGGACGAGAGCCCGGCCGCGAGGTACCCCGTGTAGAAGATGCCTGCCGCAAGGCCGTGTCCTCCCGCCCGGGCGATCGAGCGCGCGAGGAGCGCGGTGAGGCCGGCGTCGCGCAGTCCGAAAACCACGACGTACATTCCGATCGAAAAGACGACGATCTTCCACGGAGCTTCCACGATCAGGCGCCGGACGTCGACGGCAGGGCTGCGATGTGCCAGAAGGAGCAGGAGAATCGCCGCCGTCCCGGCGACGACCGAAACTGGGACGTGCAGGGCCTGGCTCAGGAGGTACCCGAGCAGCAGCACGCCGAGGACCAGCCATGACGCGCGAAACAGCCGCGGGTCGCGGATGGCGTCGCGCGGCGCCTTGAGGCCCTGCACGGCGACGCTGCGTGGTAGATCCCGCCGGAAGTACAGGTAGAGCGCCAGGAGGCTCGCCGCCACAGCGACAAGATCCACGGGCACCATGCGCACGGCGTAGCTCACGAAGCCGATGTGGAAGAAGTCCGCGGAGACGATGTTCACGAGGTTCGACACGACCAGCGGCAAGGAGGTCGAGTCCGCGATGAAGCCGCCGGCCATGACGAACGCGAGGATCGCGGCGGGACGGAGTTTCAGCGCCTTGACCTGCTCGTAGACGATCGGGGTGAGGATAAGCGCGGCGCCGTCGTTCGCAAAGAACGCTGCGACAATCGCACCGAGGAGCAGCGTGTAGACGAAGAGGCGCAGGCCGCTGCCGCGGGCGAGGCGCGCCATGTGCAGAGCCGCCCACTCGAAGAAGCCGATCGCATCGAGAATGAGCGATATGAGGATGATGGCGACGAAGGCGAGCGTCGCGTCCCAGACGATGCCGACGACCGTTCCGACATCCTTCAAAGAGACGACGCCGAACAGCACGGCCAGGAGGCCGCCGACCGCAGCGGGCCAGCCGATCGAGAGGCCGCGTGGCTGCCAGATCACGAGCACGAGGACGGCAACGAATAGAATCAGTGCGAGCGCAGAGTGGAGCACGGGAAAG
>JAJZVM010000100.1 GCA_021845645.1 Bacillota bacterium | reverse complement strand
ACAGGTAGGGCGGCAAAGTATCCATGCGCGATGCGAGCTTCACCATGGTTCAGCATCCTTTCCTGGTGGCCACGCGACGGTGCCGCGAAAGCTGAATGAAGCCGGCCCGGTCATGTGGACATGGTCATCCTCTTCGGACCACTCGACGTGCAGGCGGCCGCCCGCAAGTTCCACATCGGCCTGGCGCCCGCCACGACCTGTCCAGGCAGCGGCGACAAGCGACGCGCAAGCCCCTGTGCCGCAGGCCTGCGTGCGCCCGGAGCCGCGTTCCCATACCTCCATGGCAAGGTGACCCGGTCCTAGCACCCGCACGAACTCGACGTTGGTGCGCTGCGGCGCGAAGGACGCGCGCTCCAGTTCCGGACCCGCTGCGAGGGCGAGCGCCCTGAGGTCGTGATCCGGTCCGGGAAAGCAGACGAGATGCGGGTTGCCCATCGAAACGCCGCTGCACAGGAGCTCGTGCCCCTGCACCGCAATATGCCGGTCGCGCAGCACCCCGTCGCCAAGGAAGCCAATCTCGGACTGCTCGAACCGCGGACTGCCCATGTCGACCCGGACGTCGCCGCCCGCCAGCACCTCGCCACGGATCAGGCCGGCGCGGGTGCGGACGCCGAGGACCCGCGGCGCGTAGCCCTGCGCGTAGCCGTACCGCATCAGGCAGCGCACGCCGTTGCCGCACATCTCCCCCTCGGAGCCGTCGGCGTTGAAGATGCGCATGCCCAGGTCCGCATCGCCGTCTCCGCCCAGGATCAGGATGACGCCGTCGCTGCCCACACCCGTGTGGCGGGGGGAGACGGAGCGGGCGAAGGCCGCGAAGTCCAACTCCGCCAGTTCGCTCTGGCTTACGAGGTCCAGGAAGACGTAGTCGTTGCCCAGACCGTGCAGCTTCAGGAACGGGACTTCCACAGGGCAGCCTCCCAGGACGCGCGGGTACGCGCGCGACGCAACAGCCGCCGGCGCAGCGCGATGCTGAACGATCCCAATCCTGAGACTGCCACGACAGCAAGCCAATTCGCAAGATCCAGCGGGACTGTGCCGAATGTCGCCGCCGCCCACGACGGGTAGATGGCCGCGAGGAGGAGCCCGACCGAACTCAGCACGGCCACGAGCAGGTAGGGATTCGAGGTGAAGCCCATCTCGAAGATCGACCGCGTCTCCGAGCGGCAGTCGAACGAGTGGAAGAGCTGGCTCATGACGAGCGTCGAGAACGTGAGGGTGCGCGCGAGCGGCAGCCCGGCCCCGAGCGCCAGGGCTCCGACAAACATGCCAAGGGTCGAGACGCCGATCAGCGCGCCTCTGCTGATGACCTTGAACCCCAGGCGGCGCGCGAAGATGCCTTCTCCCGGCGGACGCGGCGGCCGCTGCAGAACGTCTGGCTCCACCGGCTCGAGGCCGAGCGCCAGGGCTGGCAGGCCATCGGTGGCCAGGTTGACCCAGAGGATCTGGATCGGCAGGAGCGGCAGCGCGAGCCCGCTGACGGCGGCGCCGAACATCACGAGCACCTCGCCGACGTTGCAGGCGAGCAGGTAGCGCACGAACTTGCGCACGTTGTCGTAGATGCCGCGCCCTTCCTCGACCGCCGCGACGATCGTGGCGAAGTTGTCGTCCGCGAGGATCATGTCGGCGGCCTCCTTGGACACATCGCAGCCTGCGATGCCCATGGCCACGCCGATGTCGGCGGCGCGCAGCGCGGGCGCGTCGTTGAGGCCGTCGCCCGTCATGGCCACGATCTCTCCGTTGCGCGACAGCGCCTCGACGAGGCGCAGCTTGAACTGCGGCGAGACCCTTGCGTAGACGTTGGTCGTCTGGGCGAGCCGCCGCAGTTCCGCGTCGGAGAGGTGCTCGACGTCGCTGCCGCTCGCGATGCCCTCGCCTGGGCGCAGGATGCCGAGCTCGCGGGCGATGGCGGCGGCGGTCGCCGGATGGTCGCCCGTGACCATGAGCGGACGGATGCCCGCGCGCCGGCAGGCGCGCACCGCGTCCCTGACCTCCGCCCGCGGCGGATCGTAGAGACCGACCATGCCCAGGAGGGTGAGACCGCGCTGCTCCGTGGCCTGTGACACGACCCGGACCGCCACGGCGAGCGTGCGCAGACTCTCCTGGCCGAGCGATGCGGTCCGCTCGAGCCACTCCTGCCTGCGTTCGGCGGTCAAAGTGACGTCGCGGCCGCCGACACGCTCCGCCGCGCACATGCGCAGCACGGCCTCCGGCGCGCCCTTGGTGATCTGCCAGAGCTGCTGCCCGCGGCGCACCACGACCGTCATGCGCTGCGCCTCGGAGGAGAACGGCACCTCCAGCACGCGCGGACGCTCGCGCATCAGGCGTTCAACCACTACGCCCGCCTTGGTCGCGGCGACGATCAGCGCGACCTCGAGGGGATCTCCCTCGGCACGCATGCGCTGGCGGTCGCCACGCAGCTCGGCGTTCTGGCAGAGCGCCAGGGCCTCGAGCGCCCCCCGCACCTCGTCGCCGCGCGGGTGCCCCGCCAAGGGCACGATCCGGCCGGCGAGGTCGTACCCGTCGCCAGTCATCTGGTACTCCCCGTCCGCCGTGACCAGGCGCCGCACCGTCATCTCGTTGCGCGTCAGAGTGCCGGTCTTGTCCGAGGCAACGATGGTCGCGGAGCCCAGCGTTTCCACGGCCGGCAGGTGGCGGACGAGGGCGTTGCGCCGCATCATGCGTTGCACACCGATGGCAAGCGCGATCGTCACGATCGCGGGCAGTCCCTCGGGGATGGCCGCCACCGCCAGACTGACACCCGCCAGGAACATGCGGAACACGCTCTCGCCGCGCATGATCCCCGCGACGACGACCACACCCGCGATCGCGAGGCACGCCCAGACGAGCGTCCTGCCGAGCCCGGCCAGCCTGAGCTGCAAGGGCGTGGGCTCGTTCTTCTGCTCGCTCAGCAACTGCGCGATGCCGCCCATCGCCGTTTTGCTGCCCGTCGCGGTGACCAGGCCGACGGCGCGCCCGCGCACGACGGTCGTGCCGGCGAAGACCATGTTCTTGCGCTCTCCGATCGGCGCCCGCACGTCGCCGAGCCAGCCCGCCGCTTTGCGCACAGGCGTCGACTCGCCGGTCAGGGCAGACTCCTCGACGGCCAGTTCCATCGCCTGAAGCAGGCGCGCGTCGGCGGCCGGCTTGTCTCCGGCCTCGAGCAGCAGCAGGTCGCCTGGAACGACCTCTACGGCCGGTACCCTACCTTCCACACCATCGCGGCGCACCCGGGCCGTCGGCGCTGCCATCTCCTTGAGCTTCTCGAGCGAGCGCTCGGCGCGGAACTCCTGAAAGGCGCCAAGCACAGCGTTGATGACGACGATCACGAGGATGGTCACCGCGTCGCCGACCTCGCCGAGGAAGAACGACGCGGCGGTGGCGCCGAGCAAAACCAGCACCATGAAGTCGCTGAACTGCCCTAGGAAGACGCTCAAAAGGCCGCGCGGCCGCGCATGTGGCAGTTCGTTGGGACCATAGCTGTCCAGTCTGCGGCCTGCCTCGCGGGAGGTGAGTCCGGTGACCGGATCGGACGCGAGCTGCGCCGCCACTTCGTCCACCGGCAATCCGTGCGCCTCTACCTGATGCATACGCTCTCCCCTTCTTGCACTGGGAAGAGCCTATGCACAGGCGGGGTGGCGTAGGCGTCAGCGCGGTCGCGAGAAGCCGCGCCCGCCGCTGGGGAGCCGGTGCGACCGCAGGCGCCGGGCACAACCCAGCCAGCGCAGGCCATCGGCCCTCTTTGCGGCCGTCCGGCCCCAATTCTTGGGCCAGTTCTCCACCCTAGCCGTAGATCGCAAGGAAATTCTCAAAGCCCAACCCCCACCGACCCACCCGACGCTGCTACACCTGCGCGGATTACCTGCAAGTGCGTCGCCGACAGCCGAACAAGCGCCTGATTGCTAGCTGCGCCTCGTGGTCCAGCGCCGGGCAGACAGGCGATCTCGAAAGCCAGCGAGAGGCGGTGGAGCTGTTCTGTATTGCCTGCGGCCGAAGTGCCCACCTCAGGCTGGAGGACATGGGCAGCGGCCTGACCTGTGAACGCAGGCATTTCGTCGAGCGGATGGAGCGTGCCCAGAATGGAGAGATCAGGAGATCGTCGTCGCCCGCAACGATCGTCTGGCGGCTTCGGCTTCGCATGGTGCGAGGCGTTCTGCACCTGTCACGGGGCGGAGATCGTGGTCATGAACGCCGGAAAGGTCCCACCTGAAGCAGAGATGGTCGGCGCCAGCGAGGAGGCCCCGTTGCCATGGTGCGGACAGGAGGGGTGACGGCCTTCAGGCACTTTTCGCACGGGGTACAGGCCGCCGCAGCCGGTGGCCCCGTGCGGGTCGAACGTCTCCCGTCGCTTGCCGACCGGCCCTTGCGAGCTATCTCAGCGTCCGCACTCCCGTCACGACGAGGGCGCCCTCATGAACCGCCAGGGTCACCGTCGCCGCGGTGGAGGAGAGCACCACTCCCTCGACCGTGTTCGCCTTCACGACAATGGTGACATTGGTGTCATACGCGAGAGACCAAGGCGAAGGCAGGGCCACCCCAGGAACGGCCAGCGCCGACCACCACGATTGGTTGCCCGCTTGCGCGGTCTTGATGGCAGCCACATACGCGCGCAGGGCGACCGCGACAATGGCGAGGGGTTCCGGTCCCTCGCGAAAGCGTGCAGACGGCGAGCCTGTGATCGCCAGTTTTCCGACGAGCACCCCTGTTTTGGCGGCCGAAAGGCCCTGCGCGACCAGCGCAGCCGGTGCAGGGACACTCAGGCGCAAAAGCGCCGGTGACCGGACTGTGGCCCGGTACCCCGGCGAGTGATGGGCGACGAGTTCAGCAGTCACCACGTATCGCTGGGGGGTCCAGAACAGGGCATTGGTTGGCCAGCAAGTGATCAACGCGAGGCCAGACCCGGAGGATGGTGGCGTGAGGGTGGCTCCGGGATAGGTCACCTCGGTACGCATGACGCGGAAGACCACCCGCTCACAGCCGAGCGCCCAAGTCACCAGATCACCCGGCCGGACACGATCCAGCCGCGAGAAGTAGCTCACGTCATGGGCGAGCAGGAGGCTCTCGCCGGGGTGGCCAGGCCACACGGTCGTTGGATCGTGACCAACCGCCACATTGAGAACAG
This sequence comes from Bacillota bacterium, assembly GCA_021845645.1. The sequence continues at coordinate 9,375 of JAJZVM010000100.1, read as the reverse complement.
CATTGCCGAGGCCATCGAGAACCGGTGCTGTCAGGCCAATCGCAGGGATCTTGAGCACGCCGGGCTGCCGTCGCGTCGGAATCGTCTCGCCGCGCGCTGCGCTGGACCCGCAATCAGAGGACTGGCCAGTGCGCTGCAGGAGCGCAGCGCCAGAGCTGCTGGAATGGTGATTCCACCAAAGTGGGTAGACGGTACCGACCACTGCCAAGGCGAGCAGCACAACTCCCACCCCCGCCCAAAAGCGGGAGTGGGAGCGGGAGAATAGTCGGTGCTGGGGTGCCACCGGGTCAGCTTCCGATCCGACCGTTGGCGCGGCGACGATAGATCCGGTTGGTCGCCAAGCCGAGACCGGCAATGCCAGTCAATCCCACCAGCAGCCAGTAGGTGGAGCCTGCCCATGGTTCGCCGGTGTGCGTGGCTGGAACCACTGTGGGAGGTGCGGGCGGCTTCGGTGCGGGCGGCTTCGGTGCGGGCGGCTTCGGTGCGGGTGGCTTCGGTGCGGCGGCGGTTACGGTGAGGCACTCGCCGTTGAGCGTGCTGCCAGTCTCCGAGACACCTGCGTAGGCGCTCCCCGTTGGGTTGAAGACGGCCGCGAAACAATACGTGCCGACGGCGCCCGGTGTGAAGCTGGGTGAGGTCGCGACCCCACCAACCAGGGGCTCGGGAGGAGTCAAGGCCATGCCCGACGAGGATGTGCAGGACGTAGCGCCTGGGCCACAGCTGTAGAACTGCACCGATCCCATTGGTGTGCCGGCGGCCGCATTGCCTGACACGGTGGCAACGTCGGTAACGCTGCTTCCCAGCGTGATCGAACTGCTGGATGGCGCGGTGACGATCTGGGTGCTAGCCGCTGGCTTCGGCGGCGGCGGTGCGGTGGACGTGCATGTCGGCACGGTTACGGTGTTGTCGTCCAGGGTGACCGCACCGGTGCTGGCCAGCAGCCGGCCGTAGACCACGGCGCCTGTGACGGCGGTCACCGAGTCCGACGCGAGGACCGTGCCCTCGAACGTCGAGCCCGCACCGAGCGTCGCGGAACTGCCAACCTGCCAGAAGACGTTGCAGGCGTTGGGTGCTGCAGGGTCGTTTTCGAGAACCACGTGGCTGTCCGACGCAGTGGTGAGGGTGCTACCGGCCTGGAAAACGAACACTGCGTTCGGGTCGCCCTCAAAATTGAGCGTAAGCGTCCCGGTGAGCCCGAGGCTGCTGCTGGAAGCATACACGCCAGGCACGAGCGTCTGCCCGCCGAGGTCGGCCGTCACAGGGGTGGACGGCGTCTGACTGGCGGCAGCCTGGTACGCGGTGGTCAGGGCGCCCTGAGCAGCTGTCGCCTGCGTGTCGGCGACGTAGCTGGTCCCTGTCACAACGCCGGGCGGAAAACCGGTCACGGCGCTCCCTGGGCTCAGCCCGAGGTCACCATTGATGGTGGACGACCCGGTGTTCGTGATCGTCGAGCCCGCCAGAATCGCGAAGGACGTGGCCGTCCCCAAGCCTGGCGCGGTCTGGGCCGCGGCCGGCGCAGCGGCGACCCCGCTCAATATCAGCAGGGCAAAGGTGGTCCCTAATGCCGTTGCGATTCGCAGGCGATGTGTCACACCCACGCGGCTCACGGATGTCGTGAACGGCTTCAATGGATCATCTCCAGTACTGACAGCTGCCAATCCCGGGCACGCACAATGACTACTGACCGTCCAAATTCATTGTACGGTTGAGCTGTAGGGCCAACTTCGCTCTTCGCGAACCATATTTGCAGCCGAAGGGGGGCTCGTCCGCACCATATCAGAGTATTGCGAGCGGGGCTCACTGGTCGTTGGTCTCAAGCGATTGGGATGTTGCGAGTGGCGCGGGCCGTACTTTAGTGGAAGCCGTCCTCGCGCACGAGATCACTTATCCGGCCAATCCGTGCGAATGCTCCGTGGAGGCCGGCTGGGCTGAGGTTCTCGATTGCTTGCGATTCAACCGCGAGCTCGTGGTATGTCACTTGATGCATCCTATATGACGGGAACGCCGTCGGGCAATCGCAAACAGCAAAGTGGCCGACGGCGCAACGGTAAGAGGGTCTGCAGCACTTGCTCGGTGAGCGCTAGGGACCGGTCCCGATCCCAACGACTTGCCATTGTCATGGGGATGTCTTAGCGATTTGGAAGCGGCCTCCGTTTGGCCCTGCTCCCCAGGGGCTAGACCCAGCCCAGGCAGCCCAGGCAGTTACCTGACTAGTGTTCTCGGGGCAACACCGAGCTAAAAGAAGGACTAAGTCCAGCGATTGACACTCTACTCCTTCGTCCCCGCGCCGTTGCGATTACAGTTCTATTGGTGCCATCAATCGCAAGAAATCCAAGCAGTTCATCTCTTCTTATGGCAAGTATCACGTTGCCATACCCGACTAGCAACACCCTATTCCATGTTCCAAGAGCAATGGACCATGGAGCAACGGGGTTTGAAAGTGGATACCCAACTGCCTTTGCGAAACGCGCGATTGGTTCGTAAGGCTTCAGCCTGGCATTCTTCACATCCAATACTGACATCCCATCTAGGCCCGCAATATACATTGTGTCCCCAATGTGGGCGGCCTGTGGCAACTGTAGGTTGCAGGTGCTTCCCTGCGGAAGAGGTAACCGCTTCCACGTGGTGGCGTGCCCGCCAACATCAGATAGAGCAAAGTCGCATGCAACGGCGCCTGACCTCGTTGATCTCAAATACTGTACCAAAACCTTAAGATGTCCCTTCGGCTGAGGCTCCAGATCTAGTGGGGTAACAAAACCAGTCTTTGTCAGCCACCGGGGATAACTGACCTCTTGTATGGCTTCACTTCGCCACCTCCCCAGAACCAAGCTATTGCCCACACTGCATGCACGTGTTAGGGAGCTGAAGTAACACAGCTCGTTCTCCAGTTCAAATACTCTAAGGTGATATTGGTCATCACTCTCCGGAGACTGCTCCACCACCACTGGCCCGCTCGTAGCCGCAGTTAGACTCCTTCCATCCCAAGCCCACCTTACATAGCCCCCAGAATTGGCACGTCTGATAGTGAAGACCGGCCTGCTCGTGGCTTGAATCGTATTGGTTAGTGGGTCCCACTCCAGCATGTACCCCTTTACGCTGTTGGGTATTAGGCCCGAAGCGTTAGGCCCCCAAGCGATCAGCATGATTGGAATGCTAGATAAAGATCCCCTAACGGAGGTTCGGACGGGTTGCGCAAATGAGCAAGCGGATAGCGCAAACAAGACAGGAAGCGCAAGCGCTACGAGTTTTCCTGCAATAGAACGCACGAGAATCCTCCTCTTGTGGGAAGTTCAGCAGGCAGACAATATGGTCTGCCTGCTGAACTCATTCCGGAGCTAGCCAAGGCTAATCAGGAACGTGTTGTAGAAGTGGGCTACCGACCAACTGGGGCTGAAGTCGGAAATATCCTTTCGATCACTGGTATGGGCACTTTCACGAACATTGGTCCCGTCGTCGTACGTAACCGTCATCGCGTGGTAGAAGGAGCCGGGCGTACCCAAGAACACCATATCGCCGGCGCTGGCGGCGGAGTATGATTCTGGTGTAGACCCCAACGAAATCAGGTAAGTGTTCAATCCCTGCGCGCCGACCCAGTCACTGGTATAGGGTTCCCACGTACTGTTCAGGTAGAGGCCTCCGTCATACAGGCCCTGCGAAGCATAATTAGCGCAATCGTTGCACCAAATATGCTCGTACGCTGGATTCCAATAGCTTTGGTCCTGGTAAGTGGGGTTGGTGCCGCCGGCGCACTCCGTTGATGTGTTATCGGTATAACTGTTGACGTACAGCACCTGGGCCTGCTCGCCCTCGTAAAGGCCTCCTGATGAAGATGATGATAATGTGGAGGCTGAGATGCTATGGGTAAAGTGGCTAACTACATTAGCTAGCCCCTCCTGCGTACTAGCTTCTACGGTTGATGCGGTAGGCATGTCGTTGATGACCTGGGTGGCCGGAATACTGTTGCCTTGGTCGTCCACGAAGTATACGTTCACAGTTCCGGGTATGATGCTACCGTCCGACGCCAGCGACCCAGTAGCCGTGAGATCCTCCGAAAATGGGTTGGGTGAGACGATGTAGCTCTGAAGCAGAGCAGTGTCTTTCTGAATCTTCGCCTGTACATAGAACGCTTGAGCGCTATCAAGTGGAGTATCGGCCTGGAAGGCGATTTCCGCTTTTAGCTTAGGAACATCCTGGGGAGTTGGGTAATTCAACTGAGTCGATCCGTCCACTCTGTAGCTAACTGTCACTTCGTTTTGATTCTGAGTGGTGGTCGTCGGGGTTATGGACAAGGTGTCGATTGACAAATGTCCATCGAGTAGCTGGGTCTTGGCCATCCCTTCGGCCGCCTGTTGCAAGACAGTTAGTGCAGAGGCCGAGGGCGACGGTTGAGATTGAGCGGATGCTGATGCTCCGATAACGCCAGTTCCTAGGACCAAGGCGGTTGCAACACCTGCGAGAACCAGATACTTTTTCAACATCGTTACCCTTCTCTCCCTCGAAATCAGCTGGCCCTGCCGCGGCTTTCCGAGAAGACTTCTATCGTCACGATCGACGAGTGCTTATGCTCGCCATCAGCTCGATGCAGGGATGCAGCGGCAGGTGCTAAGACAAGGCCGGCCCATCACCCTCTCACCCCTGAGGTACGAGTGGACCCGGACCCCCTGGCGCGTTCCCACAGGGACCAATACCTACAGTCGCCGTCGTCGAACTCGGCGCCGCTCCAATCGCCTGCGCCGCTGCCGCCGTCTGCACCGGCAGCAGGAAGCTTGCAACCCAAAGAAGCGCCAACAGACTTGCCCGCCGCATCCATTATCCTCCCTTCCATGGAAACTCCTACAGGGTAAGCATTGGGCCACGGCGAAGGAGTGTACAGCCTATCAGCTCACCAATTTGGTCACACTTGGAGGACTTCAATGCTGGGTCGAGTTCTTCGAGACCGCCGGGTCCAGGCTGGGCTGAAAGTCGCCCAGCTTGCGGCTTTGGCGGGGATCCGGCGTGAGACCCTGTCCAGGATCGAAGCAGGTCGCACCCGGGTGGCTGCGGACACCCTCATTCAGCTCACCGATTTAATCACGGTTCCGCCCACGGAGTGGGTCAGGCCATGGGTGGAAGAGGAGACCAGTCTCCGCGCCCTACTCTTCATCACCAGGCATCTCATCGACCGGGGAGAACTTGATAGCGTCCGCCTCATCTTCGAACGCGTCCGGACCTTGGCACGGCTCAGCCCCAATCACCTCCGCGGCGAGGTTTACCACCAATGGGGGCGGTACGCCTACGCAGTGGGCTCCTATGGGCGAGCGCTCCACTGGATGAGGCTGGCGGAACGTTCGGCCCAGCAATCGTCGGATCCCTATGAAAGGGCCGTTGCGACGTACAACCGTGCCCTCGCTCTAAGCAGGACGCGCACCATCGCACAGACCGTCGCGAAGTTTGACGCGGCGATCTCGGGGTTCCAGGACATTGCTCACCGGCGCGAACGTGCTTATGCCCAACTGGAACGGGCGAACTTTCTCTTGAGGATGGGCTCCTACCGCGAGGCGCTGGCAGACTACCGCCACGCCGCCGGGGATCTGCGCGCCACGCCGTGGTTCTTCGACTGCCGACTTGGCCAAATCATCTGCATCTCCCAGGTCCGCTCTATCAAGACAGCGGCCGGGATTATGCCTGCGCTCAGTAGCTTGGCGAATGACCCCGAGCGGCAGGCGATGTTTCATCACAACTTCGCAGTCTTCTATCGACAGCTTGGGCTGCTCGAGTGCGCGTTGACGCATCTGTCCGCGGCGTTGGAAAGTGGGACCTCAGACGCCTCGTCGACTGCAGCGACGTTGGCTGAGGCCTGCCTCTGCCGGATCATGGTCGGCGATCACCCCGGAGCGTTGCTCGCGTTGGCTCGTTTCGAGTCCCTTGAGGGTTCGAAGGATCCCCAGGACCTGTGGACGATGGCGGCCCTGTCGTTCGTCTTGCGAGGGGCTTCGCTGCCTACGCCCTCACTGCCCGAGTCGCTACGGGATGATCACGAGCACCGTTTAGGAACGGCACTATCGCTGCTGTTTTCCTTCGGTCATGCCAGTTCGCGAACCAAGGAACTTGTCCATCAAGCTAACAATCACTGATCGAGCTAGACCGTGTCACCACGATGCGCCGCTTCTGTTCCTGTAGGATCGGCCGGGCTCTTTAGAAGCGTCTCCAGATTATCCGCCACATTCTTGTGCCGCCGGACTTCCGTCTCCCAGCCACGCATCGTCGCGTCCCGGATGAGCAGCTTGACGTCTTCCATCTGGCGCCGGATCGTCTCCTGCTCCTCCAACAGCGGCAAGAACGCCGGACAGCGTTCGCAGACGTTGGCGACTGGACAGGCCTGCTGCGCTAGCTCGCGCAGGCAGTAGCCGTGGGCGAGTCGGGTCTTGAGCTTGCCGCTCTCAATCCAGTTGGAGTCCGGCTCCTCCTTGGATGCGGCCGCCGCAACCTCGACCATCGCCGGCGAGTACTGGCTCTTCGCTGCGCTGAGCGCTGCCTCGTACTGCTGCCTGACTGTCGCGTCGAAGAGGTGGCCGTAGCGCAGGCTCATGGTCGCGCTGACGTGGCCGAGTAGCCGCATCAGGGCTGGCAGGCTGATGCCGGCGTTGATCAATGCGGTCGCGTAGGTGTGGCGGAACTGATGCGGGGTGATGTGCAGTGGCCGGCCTTTGGCGTCCACGAGCCCCGCCATCCCCACCGCGCGCCTCAGAGTGTTGCGGATGAGGGCGATGCTGACGCGCGTACCGTGACGCATGAGCAGGAACTCGGTGGGGCGTCCGGTCTCGGGATGCGGCAGCGGTCGCACGGCTCCTCGCGCCTGCGCGATGTTGTCGAACATCGCCACGGTCTCCTCATCGATCGGCACCATACGCTCCGTGCGCAGCTTGCCGAGCGGCACCTTGAGCCAAGCCCCCTGGCCCGGCACCTGGTGCACGCAGTCCAGTTCGAGGTTCAGCAGCTCACCGATGCGCAGCCCCGTGGCGCGCAGAATCTCCAAGGGGTAGCGCTGGAAAGGGTCCTGCAACGTGCGGATCGCCACCATCAGGCGTGCTTCCTGGTCCTGCGGGATGAAGCGCGGCAGGGGCTTATCCTGTTTCGGGACATCGCTCGGGAACAGGAGACGCCGCTTGGGCGCCTCCTCCCAGCCCCACTCGGTGATGGTGTCGAGGAAGAACTTGATGTCCAGCACACCGTGCTGGCGCTCCCTCGCGCTGTAGATCTGCGGGGTCCCGCCGCGCGGTGTCCACTCTCGCGTCGCGTTCCAGACGAGGTAGGGCTCGATGTGGGCATCCCGGCGGAGATCGCCGACGCTACGCACCTCGGGATGGTGCTCCGCGAGGTAGCGGGCAAACGGCACGAGCGAGTGGCAGTAGCCGATCACGGTCGAGGTGCGTCGGGTGGCGGCCATCTGTTCGATGTAGCGCAGCATCTCGGCCTTCAACTCAGGCTGGACCACCCCTTTCAGGTAGCCCGCCCAGGTGTGCTCGCGCGCATGGCCGTGCGGAGTTGGCCGCTCATAGACCCCAAGGTGGTAGAGCACGGTCTCCGCCGCGTGCACGTAATGGTGCCAGTACTTGGTCGTTTGTCCGGTTTCCTTCTCCCAGCGCTGGGTGGCAGTGCGGAAGTCCTTGAAGTCCGCGGGAGTGAGATCACGAAGGCGCTTTCCGGCCTGCACCAGGACGCGCATCAGCACCTCGGTCAGGAGACTACTGACGGTATACGGGGTGAACCCGAGCTGCGGGGCGATTGCGATCACTGCAGCGACGTCTTCCGCGTAGGGCGAATATGGCGCCTGCCGTACGAGCTGCGGATGGTGCGAAAGCAGGTAGGAGTAGCCAGGCCGCAGGTGGCCGTGCAGCAGCAGGTACGAGACGAAGGAGTTCTCGCGCTGCTGAAGGCCTTCGAGGGCCGCCGCCACGGAGGGGCTGTGCCAGTCGAGTCCGTCGAGACGTGCGAGCAGCTCTTGGGCGCCGCGCAGGCGCTCGTATCTGGAGTGATATGAAAGGCCGAGGCGCAGGGTGAAGCCCGCGTAGTCTTCAAGGATCGCGGCGACCTGAGGACGCGGCGGCCTACCTGTCTCCGCGCTACTCGCCGTCATGCCGTCCACCCGCCTTCACGCGCTGGAGCGCCCGATCGTACTCCTCGCGCAGGTGCTGCGCGGTGAGATGGATGTAGACGAGGCTGCTCTCGATGTGGGCGTGGCCCATCAGGTCTCGCAGCACGTAGGCGTCGACGCCGGCTTGCGCCAGGTTGGTCGCATAGGTGTGGCGCAGGCGATGCGGGTTGCCCGCCGGCACCCCTGACCGCGCCCGGTGGTAACGGAAGATCCGGCGCAGTCCCGCCGGGGTGAGCGGTTTCCCGCGGTGGGGACCCTTGGCGGCGAGGAAGATCAGGGACTCCTCCGACTCCGGCCGCTCGTAGAGGATGTAGCGGTGGACAAGGCGCAGGGCGTCCCCATCCACCGGCACCACGCGCTCGCGCCCGCCCTTGCCCCAGACGCGCACCCTACCACCGGGGAGGTCCACGTCGCGCAACTGTAACGACAGGAGCTCGCTCGATCGCAGGCCGCCGTAGAGCATAAGGAGTGCAATGGACTTGTCCCGCAAAGTGCGGAAACTCCCGACAAGGCGCTCCACCTCGGCCGGGGTGAGGCCGCGCGGGAGCCGCTGCGGAGCCTTCAGGCGCAAGGCGCTCCTGCTGACGCGTCGCCGGATGTGGCCAAGGAGCCCGTAGGGCGCCATCGTCCAGGCGCGGCTCACCAGCCCGCGCGGCACGGGGTTGCGCGGGAGGCCATCCGAATCGATAGGCATGAGGTGCTCGTAGAAGCCGTAGATCGCCGCAAGGCGCCGGTTGATCGTGGCGATGGCCACACCGCCGGCGCGGCCGTCTTCCAGCCGATAGACGTTCCTGCCCGGTCGCTGCGGGTTTTCTCGGCGCTTCTCCCACTCGATGTACCGGAGGAGATCCTCGGTCGTCACCTGCCGGGCGTCTTTGCCCGTCGCCTCGAGCCAGCGCCAGAAGGCGAGCATGTCGTAGGCGTAGGCGCGCACGGTGTGGCGTGAGAACCCGCGCGTTGCGACATACCCAAGGTACCCTGCGATGACCGCGACCTCCTGGCCCTCGTCGTCCAGGACCGCGAAGAACGGGGTCTCCTCGCGCGCCTCCACATGGAACATGACGCATACCCCCCGCGCTCCCCTGGCGCCTTCGGCCTACGGCCTCCTGCACCAGGGGAGCCTCCCGGAAAGCTCTCCCAAGGCCATGCTACCTACCTTGGAAGGAAGCGTCAAAGTCCGTATTGGCCGGTTAACTGAACGCGCGCATAGGCCGCGCACCTCACCGCTCCCGGTCTCCCCA
>JAJZVM010000099.1 GCA_021845645.1 Bacillota bacterium | reverse complement strand
GTCGCGGCAGGGGAGACGGAGGCCGTTCTCACGCAGGAGACCTTGACGGAGGTGTTCAGAACCCCGCTCAGTGTGCAAAGGCACCCCGTGAGCGGGCGGCCGCTCGTACTGCCGGGCTGAGGCGGGCCGGCGCCCGTCTGCCCGCCACCCAGTCCGTTGCGGCGAGGGCCGCAGCCAGCGCTGCGGCCCTGCCCTCACCTTACGCCCGGTGGCACGACACCCGCCGGCAGGAAGTCCGTGCCGTCCGGGTCGTTCAGGTAGCCCGGCGCGCTGCCGACCTGTCCCTTGTGCCCGTACTGCCAGACGATCTTGTCGGTCTTCGGGTCGATCACGATGACGCGGTTGTTGTCGTCGTCGTTCACGACGACCATGCCGTTCTTGAGCTCGTACGCCAGCGAGGGATTGTCGAGGGCGCCAGGACCGCTCGCGAAGAAGTAGTCCCAGAGAATCTTGCCGGATGGCGAGAGCTTGACGATCTCGCCCGGGTTTGCGTAGTTCGCCACGATGATGTTGCCGTGCGGGGTGAAGTTCGCGTCGGAGGGATACAGGGTGTTCGCATGCGGGAACGGCACATGGAGCGACCAGACCAGCTTGCCGGCCTTCGTCAGCAGGTCGACGTACGAGCCGTCGATCTCCGTCACGAGCATCCCGCCGGACGGCGCCGGGAAATCGCCGTTCGGGGCGGCGAAGGAAGTCGGGGGATTGTGCACGGAGTAGCCGGTGGTGCCGTATTGCTTCAAGATGGCGTGCGTCTTGCGATCGATGAACAGGATGCGCTGGTTGCGGATGTCCGCGACCGTGATCACGCCGCCGCCGTTGCCGCCGGGTCGGAAGAAGGCGTCGTCCGGTGTGTGCAGGTAGCCCGTGCTGCTTCCGCCCCTGCCGAAACGGCCGTAGGTCCAGACGATCCTGCGCTGCGCCATGTTGAGGATGGCGATGGTGTTGGAGTCTTCCTCGTTCGTGATGATCTCGCGATAGCCGCTCGTAAAGAAGGCGTCGTCAGGGCCGACGAAAGGGAAGTTCGTCTTCACGCCTGGCGTCGGATACTCCCAGACGATCTTCTTCTCGGGGTTGACGATGATCAGCCGGTTGTTGCCGCGGTCGGCGATCAGGATGTCGCCAGGCAGGTAGCGGTTGCGCACATGGCTCCGCCACGCGTAAAGGGGGCTGCGGGTCTTTGCGGTACGCTTGGCGGCGGCCGGTCCGCCCGCGTGTCCCGGCTGCGCTGCCGCACCGCAGCCGGCCGCTGTCGCGCCGAGAAGGAGAACCATGCCCGCCACAACCGCTGCCGTCTTCGACAATGGCGCACCTCCTGAACTGCTCGGCTCAACATCTAGTATAGAGATAATCCTGAGGTTGCCGTGAGCTTGGACCTGCCCGTGCGGAGCTCGAGCGGACGAGCCGCGTCCGGGCGCGGCCGTTGGGACGGATCGCACCCCACAGGTTTCAGTCTAGAGCCGTTGTGCTGTTGACAGGGGGCGCGGCTCAGCGTAGGATAGCCGCAATAGCAAACAGCGATGCGCGGGCGGAGTACTGGTGGAACGCTGCGAAGAGAGCCGGCGATGGTGCGAATCCGGCCAGCGGGAAGCCAAGGAATGGGCCTGCAAGCTGCGGACCGAATGACCCTCGGGTCGAGTAGGCTCCGCCGGGACCTCCCCGTTATCCGGAGGGCGGTATCGGACCTCGGTCCCGTACCGGCAGAGTGGGCCTCGGCCAATTGGGGTGGCACCGCGGAAGTTCGCTTCCGTCCCGATCGGGACGGGGGCTTTTTTTGTTGCTGAGGGAGTGGAAGTCGTGGTCGTGGCCGAACGCCAGGGGGTCGTCTATCGCCATCGCGCGGTGTTGTCGGATATGCAGACGCCAATCGGCATCTATCAGGCGGTAGCCGGCAGGCCGGGTGCCTTCCTGCTCGAGAGCGCCCCGACGCGCGAGAGCATCGGCCGGTACTCGTACATCGGCTGGGAACCGCTCTACCGCTTGCAGGCCCGCCAGGGCTCCATCCGGCTGGAGCACGGCGGGCGGACGGAGCGCAGGCGCGCTCTTGCCTTCCAGGAACTCAGGGAGCTGTTCGAGCGTATCCGCAGCGAGCGCCCGAGCGGCGAACTGCCGCCCTTTTTCGGGGGCATGGTCGGTTACATCGGCTACGATGTCGTGCGCGAGTTCGAGCGGATTGGCATGCAGCCCGAAGACGACCGGGGTCTGCCGACCCTGCACTTCGTCGTGCCGCGCCAGATCGTGGCGTACGACCATGTGACGCGGCTTGCGCACCTCATCGTCGCCGATGAGACGGGGCATCCGGAAGAGGCCAACGCGAGGCTCGACCAGATGGAGCGCCTGATCCGCCGCGGCAGGCGCGCGCCGGCTGTGGCGCAGGGTCGGCCGGAACTCCTGTCGCGGTCCATGACGCGCGAGGAGTACATGGCGGGAGTGGGGCGCGCCAAGGAGGTGATCGCCGCAGGCGAGGTATTCCAGCTGGTGCTCTCGCAGCGGCTCGCCTACCGCACGCAGGCGTCTCCCCTCGCCGTCTACCGCGCCCTGCGCTCGATCGATCCCTCGCCGTACATGTTCCACCTCCATCTGCCCGGGTTCTCCTTCTACGGCAGTTCGCCGGAGACCCTGGTGCGCGTCGACGGGCGACGCGTCACCATCCGGCCGATCGCCGGCACGCGGCCGCGCCCGGCGCGGAGCGAGGACGTGGCCGCCATGGCGGGGGAGCTGTCGGCGGATCCCAAGGAGCAGGCGGAACACCTCATGCTGCTCGACCTCGGCCGCAACGATGTTGGCCGCGTCGCCAGGCCAGGCAGCGTGGAGGTGCGCCGCAGCTTCGCAGTGGAGGAGTACCTGCACGTCCTGCACCTCGTGTCGGAGGTGGAGGGCGAGCTGCACGAAGACTGCTCGAGCCTCGACGCCCTGGTCGCCGCCTTCCCGGCCGGCACCCTGACGGGCGCCCCGAAGATTCGCGCCATGCAGCTCATCGACGAGCTCGAGCCGGTGGCGCGCGGCCCTTACGGCGGGGCGGCCGGCTACATCTCGGCGGACGGCGACCTCGACTTCGCCATCGCCATCCGCGCGATCGTCCAGGTGGGGGATATCGCCTACCTGCAGGCCGGAGCAGGCATCGTGCAGGATTCGGACCCGGCACGAGAGCACGAGGAGTGCCAGCACAAGCTGCACGCGCTCACCCAGGCGCTCGAGATCGCGGGAGGTGCAGGGGCATGATCCTGGTCGTCGACAACTACGACTCGTTCACCTACAACCTCGTCCAGATGATCAGCCCTGTCACGGAAGTCGTCGTGGCACGCAACGATGCGCCGGAACTCTCGCGCCTGATGGAGCAGGCGGACGGCATCGTCGTCTCGCCGGGACCGGGCAGACCGGAATCGACCGGTCTCCTGCCGGAGTTGCTGCCCGGAGTCCTGTCGCGCAAGCCGGTCCTCGGCGTCTGCCTCGGCCACCAGCTGCTGGGCCTGCTCGCCGGCTGCGAGGTGCGTCGCCAGACACCCGTGCACGGCAAGACTTCCCGCATCCGCCACGACGGCCTTGGCATCTTCCAGGGCATCGCCCAGGACTTTGCCGCTACGCGGTACCACTCCCTCGCGATCGCAGGCGAGACGGTGCGCCCGCCATGGCGCATCAGCGCCGAAGGCGAGGATGGCACGGTGATGGCCATCCGCTCCATGGACGGCATGGCGGAAGGGGTGCAGTTCCACCCCGAGTCCATCGCGACGCTCGAGGGGCCGCGACTGATGCAGAACTTTCTTGGGAGGTGCGGGGGATGATCAAGGACGCGATCGCCGCGATCCTGCGCGGGACGCTTTTGACGGCGGACGAGGCCGAGGCGGCCATCGACGAGGTGATGCAGGGACAGGCGACGCCGGCTCAGATCGCCGGGTTCGCCGTCGCCCTTGCCTTCCGGGGCGAGAGCGCGGCGGAACTTGCCGGCTGTGCCCGATCGATGCGCCGCCACGCGACCGCGGTGCCGGTCGCGCGCCCGGACGCGATCGACAACTGCGGCACAGGCGGCGACGGCCTCGCCACGTTCAACATCTCGACAACCGCGGCGTTCGTCGCGGCGGGAGCCGGCTGCGCCGTGGCGAAACACGGCAACCGCGCCGCCTCGAGTCGCTGCGGCTCGGCCGAGGTCCTCGAAGCGCTGGGCGTGAGGCTCGACCTGCCCCCGGCGGCCACCGGTCGGGCGGTCGACGAGATCGGCATCGGCTTCCTCTACGCGCCGTTGCTGCACGGCGCGCTGCGCCACGCGGCCGCTCCCCGCAAGGAGCTCGGCGTGCGCACGGTCTTCAACCTGCTCGGCCCGCTTGCGAACCCGGCCGGAGTGCGTCGCCAGGTGATCGGCGTCGCCAGGCCCGAGCACGTGCGGCTCGTGGCCGAGGCCCTGCGCGAGCTGGGCAGCGAGCACGCCTTCGTCCTGCACGGGGCGGGAGGCGCGGACGAGCTGACACTCGCCGGCGACAACATCGTCTGCGAGGTCAAGGCGGGAGAACTGCGCGAGATGACGCTGAACGCCCAGGAACTGGGGCTCGCGGCGGCGCCGATCGCTGCGCTCGCCGGCGGCGAGGCCCCGGAAAACGCGGCGATCACGCGCTCGGTCCTGCGGGGCGAGACGGGCCCGCGTCGCGACGTCGTGCTGCTGAACGCCGCCGCCGCCATTTACGTAGGCGCTCTGGCACCGGACCTGAAGGAGGCCCTGCGGCTCGCCGAAGACTCGATCGACAGCGGTCGGGCCGCAGACCGCCTCGATCAGCTCATCGCCTTCGCGCAGCAGGAGATGGCCGGATGAACCTGCTCGAACACCTCGCCGCGGCCGAGTCCGAGGCCTACCTCGAACGCGCCGGCAGACCGATCCCCGCGCGGCAGGCGCCACTTCGGCCGTTTCTGAGCGGGCCAAGGGGCCCCATCCGGCTGATCGCCGAGTACAAGCGGCGCTCGCCGAGCCACGGCCCGTTCCCCGACCAGTCGCTGGAGGCGGTGCTGCGGCGCTACGAGATTGCGGGCGCGGCTGCCATCTCGGTCCTTGTGGCGGCGGAGGGCTTCGCGGGCAGCCTCGCCGACCTGCAGGAGGCGCAGGCCCTCACGTCCCTGCCCTTGCTCTACAAGGGGTTCGTCAGCCGTTTGGGCCAGCTGGACGAGGCCTACGCCTACGGTGCGGATGCGGTGCTGCTGATCGCGGCCGTCCTGGGCCCAGATCTGCCGTTGTTCGTCGGGCAGGCCGAGGCGAGGGGACTCAAGGCGCTTGTGGAGGTGCACAGCGAGCGCGAACTGCACGAGGCCCAGGATGCCGGCGCGCGGCTGATCGGGGTGAACAATCGCGATCTCGCGAGCCTCGCCTGCGACGTGGGCGTCTTCCTCGATCTGGCGCCGCAGGTTGCGCCAGGCGTGACCCTCGTCGCCGAGAGCGGCTACCGCCGCATGGAGGACATCCGTGCGGCCGAACGGGCAGGCGCCCATGCCGTGCTGATCGGCGAGGCCTTGCTCGATCGGGACGGCATGCTCCTCGACGCCTGGGCCAGGGCGCAGACCCATGTGGGTTAAGGTCTGCGGCTGCCGCACCGCGGAAGGTGTGGAGGCGGCTGTCGCCGCGGGGGCCGACGCGGTCGGGGTGATCTTCGCCGAGAGCAGGCGACGGGTGACGCCGGAACTGGCGGCGACTTTCAGGGCCATGGTGCCTTCCAGTGTCGCGCTGGTCGGCGTCGTGCACAGGCCGACGATCGGCGAGATCCGGGAGTTGCGGGCGGTCGTCGGTATCGACATGCTGCAGGTGAGCGGGCGGCTGCCCGCGGGCCGCCTCGGTCTGCCGCTGATGCGCACGGTCTACCTCGGAGCCGAGGACCGGCTGCCGCCAGGCCGGTTGCCGCGCGGGGAACTGCTGCATCTCGACCGGCGCCACGGAGGTTTCCTGGGCGGCAGTGGCCTCGGCGTGAGCAGGCTGGCGGCGCGGCGCCTCGCCGAGCGGCGGGCGGCGGTGCTGGCGGGGGGCCTGAGCCCCGAGAACGTGGCGGAGGCCATCTCCCTCGTGCGGCCGTACGGCGTCGATGTGGCCTCCGGGGTGGAAGTCGGCGGCAACCAGGATCCTGGGCGCATCTTTGCATTCGTGCGCAAGGCGAAGGGGGCGGAGCGATGAAGGGCCGGTTCGGAGATTACGGCGGACAGTATGTGCCGGAGACCCTTATGCACGCCCTGGGCGAACTCGAGACGGCCTTCCGCGAGGCCAGTACCGATCCGGGCTACCAGGCGCAGCTGCAGGAGCTCCTGACGAATTACGTCGGGCGTCCGACGCCGTTGACGGAGGCGAGGCGGCTGAGCCGCCAGTTCGGCCGTCGCATCCTGCTCAAGCGCGAAGATCTCGCGCACACGGGGGCGCACAAGATCAACAACACCCTGGGCCAGGCCCTGCTTTGCAAACGGATGGGCAAGCGACGCCTGATCGCCGAGACAGGCGCAGGCCAGCACGGCGTCGCCGCGGCGACGGCCGCGGCGCTGTTCGGCCTCGAGTGCGACGTGTTCATGGGCAGCGTCGACGTGGAGCGGCAGGCCCTGAACGTCTACCGCATGCAGCTGCTCGGTGCGCAGGTGCACCCTGTGTCGAGCGGCTCCGGAACGCTCAAGGACGCGACGAACGCCGCCCTGCGCGAGTGGGTGGCGACGGTGGAGGACACGCATTACGCGATCGGCTCCGTGGTGGGACCGCATCCCTTCCCGACGATGGTGCGCGAGTTCCAGTCGGTCATAGGCCGAGAGGTCCTCAGCCAATGCCGCGACATCCTGGGCGGCGAGCCCAAGGCGGCCATCGCCTGTGTCGGCGGCGGCTCCAACGCGGCAGGGCTCATGGCGCCCCTCGTCGACACCGACATCCGCCTTTATGGCGTCGAAGCGTCGGGGCAGGGGCTCGACGGCCTGGAGCACGCCGCGACCCTCAGCCGCGGCGTGCCCGGTGTGCTGCATGGCGCCTACAGCTATCTCCTGCAAGACGAGGAGGGGCAGGTGCGGGAGGCTTACTCGATCTCGGCCGGCCTCGACTATCCGGGCGTCGGACCCGAACACGCCTTCTGGCGCGACAGCGGACGCGTCACCTACCTGACGGCGACAGATCGCGAAGCGCTCGACGCGCTGCACCTCATGTCGCGGCTGGAGGGCATCATCCCGGCGCTCGAGAGCGCACACGCCGTTGCGCGGCTCGACGCCGTGGCGCGCGAAACGGGTGAGGGCGACGCCATCGTCGTCGTCGTCTCCGGCAGGGGCGACAAGGACCTCGACGCGATCCGCAAACGGGAGGGAGTCGCATGAGCCGCCTTGCGGATACCCTGCGGGAAGCCGGCCAAGCCAGGCGAGCCCTGCTCATGGCCTATCTCTGCGCGGGCGACCCGTCGCCCGTGCAGAGCGCCCAGGCGCTCGTCGCCGCTGCCGAAGCCGGTGCGGACATCCTTGAGATCGGCTGGCCTTTCAGCGATCCGGTCGCGGACGGACCCGTGATCCAGGCGGCGTCACAGCGCGCCCTGCCGCACACAGGCAGGGCGGAGGTGCTCGAGGTGGTGCGTGAGGTGCGCGCCGGGTCCCAGGCACCGATCGCCCTTCTCGGCTACTGCAACCCCATCCTGCGCCATGGCCTCCAGGAGACAGTCCGGGACTTGGCCTCTGCCGGCGTCGACGCGCTGGTGGTCGCGGATCTCGCCTTCGAGGAAACCGCACCCTGGCGCGAGGCGTGCCAGGCGCAGGGCATGTCAGTGGTCCCGTTCATCGCGCCCACGACGCAGGGCCCGCGGCTCGAGGCGATCGCGGCCGCCGCCGACAGCTTCGTCTATGCCGTGGCCTTGCTCGGCGTCACCGGGCAGCGCCTGGAGCAGTCCGCATCGATCCTGCCGGTTGTGGCGCGGCTGCGCCAGCACACGGCCGCGCCGGTCCTGGCCGGATTCGGCATCGGCGATGGCGAGCAGGCGGCACTCTGGCGGCAAAGGGGCCTCGATGGCGTGATCGTCGGCTCGGCACTTGTTCAGGCCATGGTGGAGGGCGGAGCCCAAGCCGTCGGGGCCAAGGTGCGCGCGATACGATCCGGCCTTGACAATCTGGGGTAGTGTTAAACGGTGACGAGGAGTGGATCAAGTGGTCGTGGTGATGAAGGCGGGCGCGACACCCAGGCAGATCGAGGGTGTCGTAGCCGCTATCCGGGAGTTCGGCTTCTCCGCCCACGTTTCCGAGGGACTTGAACGCACGGTGATCGGCGTGGTCGGCAGCGCCTCAGGCCGCGACGAGGTGATGCAGGCCATGCTCGCGCTGGACGCCGTCGATCGGGTCGTGCCCGTTGGCGCACCCTACAAGCTGGCGAGTCGCGTGCACCAGTCCGCGCGCACCCGGGTACAGATCGGACCGAACTGCGTCTTCGGCGGCGAGACGTTCGCCGTCATTGCTGGCCCTTGCAGCGTTGAGGACGAGGAGCAGATCGTGAGGACGGCCGTCGCGGTGCGTGAGGCGGGGGCCACAGCCTTGCGCGGTGGCGCCTACAAGCCGCGCACGAGCCCGTACAGCTTCCAGGGCCTGCAGGCCGAGGGCCTGCGCATGCTGGCCGCCGCCCGCGAGGCGAGCGGGCTGCCCGTCGTCACCGAACTGCTCGATCCGCGCCACATCGAGATCGTCGACGCCTACGCCGACATGTTCCAGATCGGCGCGCGCAACATGCAGAACTTCGAACTCCTGAAGGAAGTCGGGCGCAGCCACAAGCCGGTGCTGCTCAAGCGGGGCATGTCCGCGACCATCGACGAGTGGCTGATGGCCGCAGAGTATGTCCTTTCCGAGGGCAACGCCCAGGTGGTGCTCTGCGAGCGGGGCATCCGCACGTACGAGCCGGGTACCCGCTTCACGCTGGACCTGTCGGCGGTGGCCCTGGCTCAGCAGCTGACGCACCTGCCGGTCATCGTCGACCCGTCGCAGGCGGCTGGTCGCGCGAACCTCGTTGCGCCCCTCGCCAGGGCCGCGTGTGCCCTGGGCGCAGACGGGCTGATCGTCGAGGTTCACCCCGATCCGCCGCACGCGCGATCGGACGCGCAGCAGCAACTGCGTTTCGACCAGTTCTCCGAGATGATGCAGGACGTGGCACGCATCGCCGCGATCGCGCAGCGCCAGCCGACGTGAGGCGGTTTCTCGAGCCGGGTGGGAGCTTCCGCTTCGACGGTACGGTGCCTGGCGACAAGTCCGTGACCCACCGTGCCTACCTCCTCGCGACGCGGGCCATAGGCGAGACGACGATCACCGGGGCTCTCAGGTCCCGGGACACGGACGCGACGCTCGGCGTGTGCCAGGCGCTCGGGGCCGACGTGCGGCACGTGCAAGGGCGCGACACCCTGGTCCTGCGGCCGCCTGCCCGGCTTCAGGAGCCCTCCGGTATCCTGGACTGCGAGAACGCGGGCACGCTCGTCCGCCTGCTCACGGGACTTCTCGCGGGATCGGGGCTCTTCGCCGTCCTGAGTGGCGACGCGTCGTTGCGCGGCCGGCCGATGCGCCGGGTGGTGCAGCCGCTCGGCCTGCTCGGGGCGCGCATCGAGGGGCGCCATGGCGGCGACGTCCTGCCACTTGCCGTGCTGCCCGCGTCGCTCGTCGGACGGGAGGTCTCCCTGCCCTTGCCGTCGGCGCAGGTCAAGTCGGCGGTGCTGCTGGCTGCGCTTGACGCAAAGGGCGAGACGGTGCTCCGGGACCTGCGCCCGACGCGCGACCACACGGAGCGCATGCTGCGCCAGTTCGGGGCGGAGGTCGAGATCCGCGAAGACAGCATACGCATCCATGGCGGGCAGGAGCTGCGCTCGCCCGGACAGGTGCTGGTGCCGGGCGACATCTCGCATGCTGCGTTCCTGCTTGCGGCTGCCGCTCTCGTGCAGGGCGGCGAGGCCACCGTGAGGGGGATCGGCCTCAACCCGGGCCGCACGGGTATGCTGGACGTGCTGCGGCGCATGGGCCTGCAGGTGGAAATCGAGCTTGAGGACGAGGCTCCCGAGCCCCGCGGCGACGTCAGGCTGCAGGCTGGCCGCCTGACGGGCGTGGAGATCGACGGGGACGAGGTGCCCTCGCTGATAGACGAGCTGCCAGCCATCGCCGCCTTGGCGCTTTGCGCCGAAGGCGTCACGACGGTTCGCGGCGCGGCCGAACTGCGGGTCAAGGAGTCCGACCGCATCGCAGCTCTCCGTCGCATGGCCGAAGCGGTCGGCGGCGCATTCGAGGAGCTTGAAGACGGCTTCCGCATCCAAGGCCGCGAGATGCTCGAGGGCGGCGTCGTGGAGAGCCATGGCGACCATCGCATCGCCATGGCGGCAGCGATCCTCAGCCTGCGCACGCGTCAGGGCGTGGCCATTGAAGGCGCCGAGGCGGCGGCCGTGTCCTTTCCGGAGTTCTTCGACCTCTTCGCAGCCGCGACCGGCCACTAGGCCAAGGGATCCGGCCGCCGCCCGACAAGGCGGCGGTCCTCTTCGTGCTCCTCGCGCAGGCTGACGCGGCCGTCGAACTGCACGGCGTCGCGCAGGCGCTGCAGGGCGAACGTGGTCACCGGATACAAAACCGCATCCAGGTGGAAGAAGCCGTACGCGTCGGTCTCCTCGCCGTCGGGCTGGAGCACGCCGGTGAAGTCCTGGGCGCGGAAGATGAAAACATAGCTGTCGTTCCAGGTACGGTGGTACACCCCAGTCAGCTGGGCTGACAGGGGCGTCACGCCGATCTCCTCGCGGCACTCCCGCTCGGCCGCGTCCCAGGCTGCCTCGCCCGGGGCGACAATCCCGCCCGGCACCGCCCAGAGCATCTCCCGATAGGTCTGGTGCACCAGCAGCACCCGACCTTCCCCGTCCACGATGACACAGCCGGCGGCATCGGCCCCGCGCATCAGACCGGTTGCGCCAGGCGGTCCAGCAGGCCCGCCGCGAAGCCCATGCCGTCTGCAAGCGAAGCCACATCCAGCCATTCGTCCGGCGTATGGGCGAAGCCGCCGCGGCCGACGCCGCAGCAGATGCCCGGGATGCCCTGGCCGAGGGCTGCGTTGGCGTCGGTCGAGCCGGCCGTCAGATTCGCCGCAAGGCCGATGTTGGCCAGCGCCCACGTGGCGTCGTGCACCAAGGGGTGATCCCTGTCGACCGTCCCGCCGGGCCTGTCGCCGATGCACTGGCAGTGGAACTTGACGGGCATGCGGGCGAGATCCTGGAACACCACGCGCACGTCCTTCTCCAGGCGGCGCAATACGCGCACGTCCTCCGAGCGCAGGTCGATCAGGCAGTGGGCGTCCCTGGCGATCGCGTTGACGGCGCTGCCGCCCTCGATGATACCGACGTTCAGTGTGGTGCGCGGCGTGTGCGGCAGCGAGAGGTCGCCAAGGCGAGCGATGGCCTGCCCCAGCAGATGAATGGCGGAAGGGCTGCCGAAGTCGCTCCAGCTGTGGCCGCCGGTCGTTTCGAACCCGGCGTCGAGGCGCCGCGACGCGATACCCTGGTAGACAATGTCGCCGAGCCGCCCGTCGAGCGCGACCACACCCTCGAGATCCGACTTGTGCTCGGCGACGAAGCCGCGCGCGCCCCGCAAGTCGCCGAGGCCCTCCTCGCCGACGTTGAACACGAAGTAGATCGGACGGCGCGGCTCTCGGCCGCTGCGAAATGCCAGCACCGCAAGGTGCGAGAGGACCACGAGGCCACTGCCGTTGTCGGCCGTGCCGTGCCCGTAGAGGCGACCGTCAGCCAGCCGCGGCTTCACGACCCCGACGTCGAGCGCGGTGTCGACGTGCGCCAAGAAGGCCATGGCGCGCCGCCGGGCGGTCCCCCAGCGCAAGACGACATTGCCGGTCGGGTCGATCTGCGCGGGCAGGCCGCAGGCCGTGAGCCAGTCGCGGATCGCCTGCACCCGCCCCTCCTCGCGCAGCGGCGGGGCCGGAACGGCGACCAGGGCGGATAGGTCGCGGACGAGATCGGTCAGGGGCGACGCAGCGGGGAGCCAGGCGGGCCAGGCCATCGGCGTGTCCTCCTTCGCGGCGATGTCAGGCGGACGGCCGCTGGCGCCGCGCGCGCAACTTCGGCACGTAGAACGTGACATAGAGGAAACTCAACAGAGCGATGAACAGGAGCAGGACGAGGACCCATGGCACGGGGCCGGGGATGCCGGACGGACTGGTAGCGGCGCCCACGGCGAGGACGAGGAAGATCACGATGGTTAGGACGGGGAGGCCGATGCCCAAAGGCAGCCTGAAGCTGCGTTCCGCCCGCGGCTGGCGCCGCCTAAGCCCGATCACCGCCCATGCGGCCACGACGTACATGACCGCCTCGAGGGCCGCACCGGCATTGATCAGGATGCGGTAGTCACCGGTGGCGAAGACGATCACGGCGAGTACCACCGAAACGCCGAACAGCGCGTAGAGTGCCCGCATCGGCACGAAGCGGTCGTTCAGCGCGGCGAACCAGGGCGGCAGCGAGCGTTCGCGCGCCAGGGCGTAGAGGAGCCGCGATGCGGACACGAAGCTGCCGTTGAACGTGGTGCCGGCCGTGATCACGGTGATGATCAGCATCCACCAGAAGCCGAATTCGCCGAACGCCGCCCTGCCCACCAGGAGCTGCGGCACGAGGGAGTTCATCAGCGTTCCGGAAGGCAAAAGGTGCGTGGCGGCAAGGCTGAACAGCCCGAAGGCGATCGCGATCAGGCCGATCGCGATGAACATGCCGCGCGGCATCAGGCGCGAGTCGGTGACCTCCTCGGCCAGCGGCGTGACCCACTCGAAGCCCACGAACACGAAGACGCCGAGGGCCACGGCCTGCAGGTAGCCGCCGCCTGGGGCGAAGGGCGTGTGCCAGGGCTGGTGCGCGTGCACGAGCGCGGCGATCGCGATCAGGCTGAGCGAGCCGAGCAGCACGAAGGTCGTGGCGTCCTGTACGCGGCCGGCCATCTTGACGCCGCGCAGGTTGGACCAAAGCGCGAGCGTGAGGAAGAGGACGATCCAGAGGATGCCGGGAATGGCCGGGATGCCGGCCGAGATGGCCTGTGCGAGGATGAAGCTGTCGGCGGCGATCACGGCGAGGATGGTCGTGAGATAGAGCAGCGTGAAGACGAGCGAGAAGCGGTCGCTGATGCCTTGCCGCGTCCAGAGGCGGATGCCCGCCGCGGACGGGAGCACGGCGTTGAGTTCGCCGAAGACGCCCGCCGCCAGCAGGCAGAGCACCCCGGCGGTCAGGATGGCGAGCCACGCGGAGTCGCCGGCGACGAGGTCGGCGACCTGGATGACGGCGAGGAAGTTGACGGCAGCGAAGGCGAGACCTGCACTTGTCGAAACGATGGTCGGCAGGCGCAGGACGCGCCGCAGTTCGGGCAGGGATGCCACCTCCTGGATGTCCGCACTTCGCTTAGGGGATGTTTGCCTCCTGCCGCGAAATGGAGAGCAGCTACCTTCGGAGGGATAGTTTTGCCTATGCACGTGCTTGGACTCAAGATCGGTGTCGTCGAAGCACTGGACGGCGGCGCCCCATACCCGCAGAGGTTTGTGACGGCCACGCGCAAAGTTGCGGCGGCGGGGCCGCTCAAGATCGCGCGCGACCGCCTCGCGGGCGACGAGCAGGCGGACATCAGGAACCATGGCGGGCCGGACAAGGCGCTACTCTGCTACGGCATTTCCCATTACGGGGCCTGGCGGGAGGAACTTGGCCTGCCTGAACTCGGCCCTGGCGGCTTCGGCGAAAACCTCACCCTGGACTGCATGGAGGACGAAGTCGCGGTCGGCGACCGATGGCGCGTCGGGACGGCCGTATGCGAGGTATCCCAGCCTCGGGTGCCGTGCTGGAAGCAGTCCGCGCGATGGCAAAGGCCCCACCTGACGGAGCGGATGCAGGAGACCGGCCGCACCGGCTGGTACCTGCGGGTCCTCGAGGAGGGCGAGGTGTGGCCCATGGCCGAGGTCGAGGTGCTGGCGCGGCCTTGGCCGGAGCTCACTTTGCGACGTTGCAACGAGGCCCTGTTCGGCCCGAGGGACCCGCATGAGGCGGGGATCCTGGCCGCCTGTCCCGCCCTCGCCGTCAGATGGCGCGATCAGCTTTTGCGGCGCGCGGGCGACTGACCTCGCACGCTAAAGGGGGCAGCCCCTTCTGCACATGGAATGCGTCTGTGACGCTATGGGACCGCAAGCGGGGCTGTATACGCGGTATGGACTCAAAAGGACCCTCGTGCCGGCCGGTTGGTTCCGGCTGTGCCACGAGGGCATTTTGCCTTGGTTGCGCTTGGCGACCACCTGCAAAGGGGCCGCTCCGCGGCACAACGTCTTGTCTGACGACCTCACCATGGTACCGCAGCATTGGAGAAGACAAGCAATCGCTGGTGACCTGGTGGCCGGCCGGCCGGTGCCGGTTGACTACATGCCTTTTCGCAGATAGTGTGTGTCTTGGGTAGTGGATTTCCGCACAAAACATCCAGGAGCGCCCCTCCAGCAAGAAGAACGCTCCCAGATGCCAGCGGTCCGACCCGTCACGAGGTCCCTAGCTCTTCGGCTGCCTCAGGAAGT
>JAJZVM010000098.1 GCA_021845645.1 Bacillota bacterium | reverse complement strand
CTCATCCCGGCTGTGCGGGCCCTACCGCTCGTCTTCCTGTCCGTCTACGCCGTCAGCTACTTCTTCATCGAGTTCGGCCCGAACGTCACAACCTTCATCTTCCCGGCGGAGGTGTTCCCCGTCGAGGTCCGGGGACTGGGCGACGGCATCTCGGCGGGCAGCGGCAAGCTGGGCGCCTTCGCCGGCGCCTTTCTCATGCCTCTGTTCATCCTGCATCTCGGCCTGGCGGGAACGATGGGCATCCTTGCCGTCGTCTCGCTGCTCGGGGCTCTGCTGACGATCTACGCCCTGCCCGAACCGAAGGGCCTGCCGCTCGAGATCGCAGCGGCGGAGGATCGCGTCTGAGGCGCCTCCATGGGCTCCTCCACCTCGACCGAGACCAGCTTCCAGAACTCTTCGAGACTGACTGCCTGCCAATTCTGATCACGCACGCCAGCCAAGCGCAAGGCTGGCGTCGTTCGCTTGGCGGCGTGCCAGACGACGCCTAGGGCGGCAGGCGCAAGACATGCAGCCGTCGCGACGAGCCAGACCGCGACAGGGTCCTGCGGCCCGACACGCATCAGGTACAGCCCCGCCAGCCAGAGCACGGCCGCAACCCCGCCGACCCGCAGCGATACGACGGCACCGTTGCGGCACATGAGCTGCCAAACCGCCTTGGGCGCACGGAGCGGTCCGACATCCGCGGCGGCGGCCGGAAACAGCATCAGCCAGCCGCACCCGACGAGGCAGACGAGGCCGAAAGGCCATCTCAGGAACGGCAGGAAACCGAGCACGATCAGCAGGAGCGGTCCGAGCAGGACCGGCGCCGCGGCGAGTCCGACGAGGCCGCCCAGCGCCGCCGCAACCGCCCGCGAAGGCAGCTCCTGCCGCGGCAGGCCGCCCAGGCCCACGGTGAGGTGCGCGACCGGCAGACTGGCGGCGATGACGAGCAGCCCCGCCGCCAGGAGCGAGACCAGGACGAGCGCGATTGTCCGCAGGGGCCCTCCCGACATGCCGAGGCCCGGCGCCGCCGCGGCCGGTAGCAGCGTTGCGGCCGGCACCAGCAGGAGACCGGAGAGCAGCACGGCCCGCCGCAGGTTGGCGTCCGCGAGTACTGTGCGCAGGAGCTGCAAAGTTCGCACCGCAGATCCCTCCCAAACCCCCGCTCCCCATGGGCGGGTATGTCCGATGGCGGAGCCCAGCGGGGCTCCACCTATGAGAGGAATACGCAGCGGGCGACGGCCGCCCCGGGGGTCGGAGGGGGTTGGGGCCGCTTTTCTGTGCGAACTCTAATGCGCCACCCGCGCTAAGGCAGTGCCACGACGATGCGTCCTGTCACACCGCCGTGCAGGATCGTTGCGAGCGCGTCGGGCAGGTCCCGCCAAGCGATCTCGCGTGTGATCAGGTCGTCGAGATGGCCCGGCCGCATGTCGCCTGCCATGCGCCGCCAGAGCACTTCCCGCTCCGCCATCGGCAAGTACGCGGACTCGACGCCGAACAGCGTCGCGTTCCGCAGGATGAAGGGGAAGACGGTGGTCTCGAACGCCGGCCCCGCGGTGAGTCCGACAGAGGCCACGGCGCCGCCGTAGCGCAGCCGGCTGAGGACGGTCGCGAGCGTGGTCCCGCCGACGGGGTCGATCGCGCCGGCCCATCTCTGGCGGTCGAGCGGCCGCGCCGTCTCCGGCTGCAGTTCCGCACGCGGTACGATCGCGCTTGCGCCGAGCTGGCGCAGGAAGCCTTCGGCCTCGGGCTTGCCCGTGCTCGCCTCGACCGTGAAGCCAAGGCCCGCGAGCATGGCGACGGCCAGGCAGCCGACGCCGCCGGTCGCTCCGGTGACCAGCACAGGTCCCGACTCCCTGTCGATCCCCTCGCGCATCAGCCGGATGATGCCTGCCGCCGCCGTGAGCCCGGCCGTGCCGATCGCCATGGCCTGGCGCAGGCTGAGCCCCTTGGGCAGCTTGACCACCCAGTCCAGGGGGAGCCGCGCCATCGCCGCGTAACCGCCGTGGTGCGAGACGCCAAGGTCGTAGCCGGTGGCGATCACCTGGTCTCCCGCCTGCAGGCGGCCGTCGCTCGACGACACCACCTCGCCGGCGAGGTCGATGCCCGGCACCAGCGGATAGCTGCGGGCGACATTGCCGTTGGGCACGCTCGCGAGGCCGTCCTTGTAGTTCACGGCCGAGTAGCGGACCCGGACCAGGACATCGCCGGGCGGCAGGTCGGCCGCGGTGATCTCGCGCTCGCCGAAGCGGAAGCCCGCCTGGTCCTTCTCGGCGAGCAAGGCCGGAAAGCGCTCCGTGGACTCCATGCACCTCACTCCTCGCCATCTCGAACCTAGCCTGACCTCTCGGTTCGCGGCCGCACCTTGCCCTCCTGCAGGTCAGGTTTGCCCTGCGGAGCATTGCCGGTTGACCGCGGCCGCCGAAGCGCTAATCTTGGCCTATGATGCGCGAGGAGGACCAGGCGGATGATCACGCCGCGACCGGAACTGTCCGCACTGCCCCCTTACCGCCCTGGCCGCCCCGCGGGGCTTGAGGCGGAGGCCCTGGTGAACCTTGCCGCAAACGAGAACGCCTGGGGCCCTTCGCCCGCCGCGCGGGCGAGCCTGGCTGCGGTCGCCTTGCACCGTTACCCGGACATGGACGGGCCCCACCTCCTGCGAAGCCTTGAGGCGGCCTGGGGACTGCGCGCGGGCGAGCTCGTCCTCGGCACGGGAAGCGGCCACCTGATCAAGTGCCTGGCGGAGGCGTTCGTCCGACCAGGCGATCTCGCCGTCACCGTCCACCCGACCTTCTCGCTCTACGCGAACTCCGTCGCGCTGATGGGCGGCCAGGTCTCCAGCCTGCCCGGCGACGGCCACACGGTGCGCTTCGAGGAGCTGCCGGAGCTTGTGGGGCGTCTCGCACCGCGGCTCGTCTTCGCCTGCAGCCCGAACAACCCGACCGGCGACACCCTCGACGAGGCAACGCTCGACGCCCTGCTCGCCGTCTTGCCCGAGGACGGCCTTCTCGTGCTGGACGAGGCCTACGTCCACTTCGCGCGGCGCCCCCCGGACGCGATCGAGCGCGTGCGCCAGGGTCAGCGCATCGCTGTCCTGCGCACCTTCTCGAAGGCCTACGGGCTTGCCGCGCTGCGCCTCGGCGCCCTGCTCGCCCCCGCGGCGGTCGTAGAGGCCGTGCGCCAGGTTCGCGAACCCTTCCCCGCCTCCTCCGTGGCCATCGTAGCCGCCGAGGCCGCCGTGCGGGACACCTCCTATCTCGAGCGGGTGCGCGAAGATGTCGCGTCGGGGCGCGAGGAACTCGGCGCCGCTCTCGTCGCCCGAGGATTCCGCGTCCACCGCGGCGAAGGCAACTTCGTCTGGGCCGAGGTGCCCCAGGGATCCGCGGCGGAGCTCACGGCGGCCCTCAGGCGGCAGGGCGTGCTGATCCGCGACGGCAGCAGCTTCGGCGCACCTTCCCACGTGCGCGTCAGCGTGGGCACCACCCCCGAACGCGAGGCCCTCTGCCTCGCCCTCGACCGTCTGGCCCCTGTTCATCCGGCCCTCTGAGGAGGCCCATCATGGAGATCGACCACCGCTTCCTGCTCCAGGTGCTCACCTCGCTTGCGTCCGAGGACGAGGCCGCCCAACTGCTGGACGATCTCCTGACCCCACGGGAGATCGACGATCTCCATCTGCGCATGGACATCGCGCGCCGGCTCTACGAAGGCCAGACCTACGAGCAGATCCAGCTGGAGACCCGCGCCTCGTCCACGACCATCAGCCGGGTGCGGCGCGCCCTCTGGCGCGGCGCTGGCGGCTACCACGCGGTGCTGTCGCGCCTGCTGCCCACGCGCCCGACGCCACGCCGCTGATTTTCGGCAGGGCCCGTTGACCGCACGGCCCTGCCTGTGTTACGTTCGTTCTACTTTATTACGCTACTGCAGTACAGCGAAGGAGTGTCCACATCATGCGTTTGGCCTTGGCGAAGGGCAGGCTCGAAGGGCCCGGCTGGCGGTGGCTCGCGCAACAGGGCGTCGGCACGGCGTCGCGGTCCGGGCGAGGACTCATCTGGACGCTGAGACCCGCGATCGAGGTGGCACTGGTGCGTGGCCGCGACATTCCCGGCCTGCTGCGCCAGGGCGCGGTCGACCTCGGCATCGTGGGCCGCGACGTGGCGCTCGACTCCGGCGAGGACCTCTGGCTGAGCGAAGGGCTCGGCTTTGGGCTGAGCCGTCTGGTCTTGGCTGTGCCCACTGCCCGCGGCGCAGCGGGGGTGCCACTGCGCGTCGCGACGAGATACCCCGAGCTTACCCGCCGCTGGTTCGCGGCGAGGGGTGAGCGGGTGGAGATCGTGGCGATGGCCGGCTCTGTGGAAGTGGCGCCCGCCCTCGGCCTCGCCGATGCGATCGTCGACGTGGTGGAGACGGGCGCCACCCTGCGCGCGAACGGCCTCAGGCTGCAGGCCGTGCTGCTCGAGTCGGCCGCCGTTCTCGCCGCCCGTCCGGGCGACGAGGCGCCCGTTCTGGCCGCGATCGGGTACGCCGGTGCGCGGGACGGCCTGGAAAGGCTCGCCGATTATGCTGCGGACGCTTGAGCCGGCGGAACTTCTCGCGCGGCGGACCGCCCCTCCCGCCCCGGAACGCGCGCGGCGCGTCGCTGAGATCCTGGACGACGTGCGTCTGCGGGGGGATGACGCGGTCCGCTCCCTGACCCGAGTCCTGGACGGGGTCGACCTTGCCGGCTACCGGGTGGGCGAGGCCGATCTCGAGGTTGCGCACGCCGGCCTGCCCCCTTCCCTCCGCGACGCGATCCGCCTGGCCGCCGCGCGGGTCCGCTCCGTCTGCCAGGCCGAACGGCCGCCAGGCCTCGTCGAGCCGCCGCCGCACCAGGGCGTCGCCATCCGCCTCTGGCGAGAACCGCTGCGCCGCGTGGCCGCCTACGTCCCTTCCGGGCGGGCCCCCCTGCCCTCGAGCGTCATCATGGGCGTCACGCCCGCACAGGTCGCCGGTGTCCGGGAGATCGCCGTGCTCACGCCGCCCGGCCCGACGGGCCGTGGCGACCCGATGACGCTCGCCGCCTGCGCCGAGCTGGGCGTGTCCGAGGTCTACCTCGTCGGCGGCGCGCAGGCGGTGGCGGCGGCGGCCTACGGCACCCCCACCCTCGGCCGGGTGGACCTCATCGCGGGTCCCGGCAACGCCTGGGTGACCGAGGCGAAGCGCCAGGTGCAGGGCCTCGTGGGCATCGACGGGCTGAACGGGCCGTCGGAGCTTCTGATCTGGGCAGAACCCCCGGCGCCCGCCGCGCAGATCGCCCAGGACCTCTTGGCGCAGGCCGAGCACGACCCCGAGAGCGTCGCGATCCTCGTGACCGCCAGCCCGGAGCTGCTCGGCGAAGTCTCGCGCGAAACCCTGCGCCTCGCGGGGGAGGCGGGCCAAGACCGCCTGCTGCTGCAGGAGGGCGTCGGGGCGGTCCTCGTGCCGGATGCCGAAGCCGCCCGCCGCTTCATCCAGTCCTTCGCCCCGGAGCATCTCGAGCTGTGGGGCGAGGCGACCCTGGCGGGGCGTGCCATCACGTCGGCGGGCGCCACGTTTCTCGACTGCCCGACGCCGCTCGGCGACTACGCGGCCGGCGCCAACCACGTGCTGCCGACCGGCGGCAGCGCCCGCTTCGCGTCCTCGCTGGGCGTCGAGACGTTCATGCGCAGGCGCACCGAGACGCGTCTCGTCGGCGACGCCGGAAGGGTCTTCGCGGCGGCCGAGCAGCTCGCGGGGGCCGAGGGCCTCGAGATGCACCGCAGGGCGCTCAGATCTCTCCGGGAGGTGTCAGTGTGGAAAAGCGCCCAGCCTGTCACGTGAAGCGCCAAACGCGCGAGACCGATGTCCAACTGACCCTCGGCGGCGCCGCGGCGGAGCTTGCCCTGCCCGTGCCGATCTTCCGCCACCTGCTCGGCGCCGCCGTCGCGACGTGGGGCCTGCCGCTCGATCTGTCCGCGACGGGCGACATCGATGTCGACCCGCACCACCTGATCGAGGACGTCGGCATCGTACTCGGCCAGGCCCTCGCCGGCTACCTCCCCGGTTACAGGGGCGTCGAGCGCTACGGCTTCGCGTTGGTGCCGATGGACGACGCCCTCGCCGAGGTCGCGCTCGACCTCTCCGGCCGCCCCGGCGCCTATCTGGCCAACATGCCCGCTGGCGCCGTTGGCGGCGTCGACGGCGAGGTGTTCGCGGAGTTCTTCCACGGCTTCAGCCGAGGCGCGCTTTGCACCCTGCATATCGCGCTGCGCGCCGGAGCCAACCGCCACCACGCCTGGGAGGCGTCCTTCAAGGCCTTCGGGCTCGCCCTGCGCCAGGCGACGCTGCCGCGGCCGGGCCTAATGCTCAGCACCAAGGGAGTGATCACGTGATCGCCGTCCTGGACCTCGGCATCGGCAATCTCCAGTCCGTCGTCTGGGCATTCGAGCGCCTGGGTGCTCTGGCGCGGCTCTCCCGCGGCGAGGGTCTGGACGAGGCGGAGGGCATCGTGCTGCCTGGCGTGGGGCACTTCGGGGCGGCGGCCGAGCGGGCCGCGCAGCTCGGCCTCGCGCCCAGGCTGCGCGGATTGGCGCATGAGGTACCCTTGCTCGGCATCTGCCTCGGCATGCAACTCCTCTTCGAGCGGTCCGAGGAAGGCGGCGAGGGTCTGGCCCTGCTCCCGGGCGACGTCGTCCGGCTCGCCGCGCCGGGCCTGCCGTTGCCGCACACCGGCTGGAACGACGTGGAGGCCTTGCCAGGGGGCTTTCTCCAAGGCGCGGGAGACGGCGAGGCCTACTTTGTGCACGGCTACGTCGCGCAGCCCCGCAACCCTGCGATCGTGGCGGCCTGGACCTCGTACGGCGAGCGGTTTCCCGCGGCGGTATCGCAGGGCCGCGTCCATGGCGTGCAGTTCCATCCGGAACGCAGCGGCGCCTACGGCCGCGCAGTACTGCTCAGGTTCCTCGAGGAGGTGGCGCAGTGTTCCAGGTCATCCCGGCCGTCGATATCGCGAGAGGGGACGTCGTGCGCCTGAGGGAAGGGGATCCGGGTCAGCGGCGGGTCTACGGCGACGACCCGGTCGCCTGGGCGAGCCGTTGGCTGGCGGCGGGGGCGGAGCGCCTGCACGTCGTGGACCTCGACGCCGCCTTCGACCTTGCCGCAGCGAACCGCGCCGTCATCGCGGAGATCTGCGGGCTCGGGATGTCCGTCCAGCTCGGCGGCGGGGTGCGCGACAGGGGGCGGGCCGAGGACCTCCTCGCCTGCGGTGTGCGGTGGCTGATCACCGGGACGCTGCTCCGCGACCAGGAGGCCTTCGAGCGGTTCGTCGCCTCGATCGGGCCAGACCGGCTGATGGTCGCGCTCGACATCCGCCACGGCCGCCTCCAGGCCTCCGGCTGGCGCGAGAGCCTCCGCCTCCTGCCGGAGGACGCGTTCACGCTCGCACTCGGCCTCGGCGTGCGCCGGTTCCTCGTCACGGCGGTGGAGCGCGACGGCACGGAGCTCGGACCGAACTTCGGGCTCCTGCGCCGCTTCTCGGGCCGAGGGGCCGAGGTGCTCGCCGCGGGCGGCGTCGGCGCCCTCGACGACCTGCTGCGCCTGCGCGACCTGGGCGTCGACGGAGCCGTGGTCGGCCGTGCCCTCTACGAAGGGCGCTTCACGCTCGAGGACGCGCTTGGGGCCGCGGCATGCTGAAGCGACGCATCATCCCCTGCCTCGACGTGGCTGCGGACGTCGTCGTGAAGGGCGTACGTTTCGCCGATCTCAGGCTGCTCGGCGATCCGGCGGAACTCGCGCACCGCTACGAGGACCAGGGCGCCGACGAGATCGTGCTGCTCGACATCACCGCGAGCCGCGAGGGCCGCACGCCGAACCCGCTGGTGGTGGAACGCGTCGCACGGCGGCTCGGCATTCCGCTGACCGTCGGCGGCGGACTGCGCGACGCCGCGGCAATCGGGGCCGTGCTCGCGGCCGGCGCCGACAAGGTCTCGCTCAACTCGCCCGCCCTGCGCCGCCCCGGGCTGGTCGCCGAGGCATCGCGCCGCTTCGGCGCCCAGGCGGTCGTGCTGGCGGTCGACGTGCGCCGCGAGGGCGGCGGCTACCGGGTATACGCCGCCGGCGGCAGCCTGCGGACGCCGTGGCTGCTCGATGCCTGGCTGCCCACAGCGCAGTCGCTCGGCGCCGGCGAGATCCTGCTCACCTCGATCGACCGCGACGGCACGCGGCAGGGCTACGACCTCGAGGCCCTCAGACTGGCTTCAGGCCTCGTCTCGCTGCCGATCATCGCGTCGGGCGGCGCCGCCCTTCCCCGCCATCTCGCCGAGGCCCTCGCCGTGCCGGGCGTGACGGGGGCCCTGCTCGCGGGTGTCCTCCACGACGGGCCTTGGACGGTCGGGGCCATGCGCCAGGAACTTCGCAGCCTGGGGGTGGACGTCCGTGCCGCGGTTTGACGCACAGGGACTCGTACCAGTGGTCGTCCAGGATGTCGACACGGGACTCGTGCTGATGCTCGCATACGCGTCGCGGGAGGCCTTGGAGCGCACGCAGGCGACCGGACGCGCGCACTTCTACAGCCGCTCCCGCCAGTCCCTGTGGGACAAGGGGGCCACGTCGGGCCAGATCCTCGAAGTGCTCGGGATCCGCGAGGACTGCGATGAGGACGCCTTGCTCTATCTTGTCAGGGCTCCGCGGGGCGCCTGCCACACCGGCGCCGAAAGCTGCTTCGGCCAGGACCTGACACCCGTCGAGGAACTCGGACGCCTCTGGCGCACGATCGCCTCGCGCCTCGAAAACGGCGACCCGCAGTCCTCCTATACGCGTCGCCTGTACGACGCCGGCATCGACCGCATCCTGCGCAAGGTCGGGGAAGAGGCCGCAGAGGTGATCATCGCCGCCAAGAACAAGGACAGGAGCGAGGCGGCGGCGGAGGCCGCCGACCTCGTCTACCACCTCTTTTTGGCGCTGCAGGCGACCGGTGTACCGCTCGCCGACCTCTCGGACGTGCTCGCCCGGCGGCGCGGCGCGCTGCCCAGCTTGCGCCCGGGGGCGTTGGCCGCGGACGCCTAGGCGGCTCGTGCTACCACCCGCTGCCCGATGATCCGCTCTTCGTCGAGGAGCTGCCGCCGGCCGAGCCGCCCGAAGCGCCCGAGGACGATGCCCCAGCCAGCCCCACCGTCGCGACCCACCACTTCCCGAGGAGTCCCTGTCCGTTCGCCTGTCCGGGTCCCTTGTCCCCGTAGAAGGTGTAGAGCGGGTGGCCGTTGTACTCGACCTGCAACCCGTTTCCGCCCTTGACGGCTGTCAGGCTGCCGGAAAGCCCGGCGGGCCTGACAGGGGGACTGGACCCGATCCTCAGCGGGGGCCACTTCACGGCGCACGGGCCGGTGCACGCCACCTTGATCGGCGTGTCGGGCGTGAAGTAGTAGAGTGTCATGCCTGAGGGAGTCGTCAGGGCGTCGAGGCTCTTGCCCCCTGCCTTGATCGTCCTTGTGGCCACCGTCGCCGTGCCGCTGGCCGCACCGCCGCTCTGGTAGGCCTGGACGGCGTGCCTCTTGGCATGGTGGTGCGGGGTCTTGAGCGCGGCGCCGCCGCCACACGCCGCAAGCAGAACCATGGCCGGCACGAGAAGGAACGGGATCTTGCGCATCGTCGAGGCTCCCCCCTCAGCGAACGTCGTTCTCCTGCCCTCATGTACCACTACGCCTGCGGATAGGCCGTCGGATTGCTCCGGGCATCATCCCTGCCCGCCCCGGCGGACGTAGAGTTCTTAAGGAGGGATGGCCCGTGCAGGAGGCCGATCTCCCGCGCCGGCTCGCGCGAGGTGACGCAAGAGCCCTCGCAGAGCTCTACGACCGCTTCGCGCCGGGGGTCTTCTCGCTTGCGCTGCGCAGGCTCGAGGACGCGGGCGCCGCGGAGGAGGTCGTCCAGGACGTCTTCTTCAAGATCTGGCATGGCAGGGCGCTCTTCGACGCGACGCGGGGCGACCTTCCGGCTTGGATCTTCGCGATCGCCCGCAACACGGTCTACGACCAGCTGCGCAGGCGTCTGCGCCAAAGCCGCCTGAGCGAGGCGCAGGCCGCCATGCTCGATCTCTTCGCGACGAGCGGCTTCGAGGCGCTTGAACATCTGATGGCGCAGGAACACATCGCGGAGCTGCTCGCCGCCCTCACGCCGGAGCAGCGCGACCTGGTACGGCTCGTCTGCGTCGACGGCCGGACCGTGGCCGAGGCCGCAAGCCTACTCTCGACGCCGCTCGGGACGGCCAAGAGCCGCCTGCGCGCGGCCCTCGCGCGATTGCGGCAGACGCTGGCGACGGAGGTGCGTGCGCAATGAGCTGCGATCACCTGGATCTTGCCCTTGCGTCCGGCCTCGACCTGCTGGGCCCGGACGAGGCGCGGGAGTTCGCGCTGCATCTGCCCGGCTGCCCGGCGTGCCGCGCGGAGGTCGAGACGTCGCGCCTGCTCCTGGACGCCCTGGCCTTCAGCGCCGCCGCCCCGGCGCCAAGGCCCGCCCTTCGGCGCGCGATCCTGCGCCGTGCCCAGGCCTCCCGCTGGCGGCTGCCCGGCCCTGTGGCGGCCGTGCTGCTCGTCGCGCTATTCTGCGCCGCGCTCTGGCTTGGCGCGACCCGCTTCCCCGTCTTGCCGGCCGTCACGCGCACGGCGAGCGGCTACATCATCGCGAGCCTGGACCCGACGGCCAGGTCGCCCCACGCCAAGGGGGAGGTCATGCTGCTGCCGGAGGCGGGCCACATCCTGGTCATGGCGGACGGGCTCGCTCCGCTCAGGGCGGGCCGCGTCTACGAGGCCTGGCTGCTGACCCGCGGCGGGGCGCACGCCCTCGGCCCGCTCCACCTCGACGGCTGGGGCTACGCCTGGCTGCACGCAAGGGTGCCGCCAGGCGCCTTCCGGGGTCTCCTGGTGTCGGTCGAGCCGGCAAGGCCCGGGCCCGGCCCCAGCGGCAGCACGGTGCTCGCCACTTCGGGGGACGCGAAATGATCCGTCAGCCCTCGCGCGCCACCGCCGCCGCCTGGGCGGGGGCCCTGCCGCGACGCAGGAGGCGCAGGGCGATGAGGAGCCAGAGGGCGAGCCGCACGCCGACCAGGGACATCGCGAGGCGCATCGTCCAGACGATCGTCCTGGGCAGGTGGAAGAGCCCAGCGAGGCCTGAAGAGATCACGCCGAACCAGGGGTAGAGCAGGGCCGTCAGCCACGCGAGCACGCCGAAGAGCATGAGATCCTGCCCCGCGGCGTAGGCGAGCGAGACGACCCAGAAGACGTACTGCACGGAGAGCACCTTGTTCGTCAAAAACCAGAGCGAGAGCAGGAGCAGCATGCGGCTCGCCATACCGAGATCCCGGCGCAGGAAGGCGATCCAGACGAAGAAGAGCGCGTAGGCCGCATCGAGCCCGATGCTTAGGGCCGCCGAAAAACGTCCGTAGAACTCCTCCGCGCCGAAGGCGTGCCGCAGGACCATGCCCGGCGACCCGAGCAGCCAGCTGAGGAACGACACGGTCGACTCCCACTCCGCCTGGCGGGCGAACTGGTAGTGCACGACGGACGCCATCGCCGGCGGGTAGAGCGTCAGGAGCGGCAGCAGCGCAAGGCCCCAGCCGCGCCGCTCGGTCTGCCACCAGAGCGGGATGAAGAGGATCGGAAAAAGCTTGAAGGCGATGGCGACACCGAGCAGGAGCCAGCTCAGGGCCGGGCGTCGCGGCAGCAGCCTGTAGCTCAGCACGAGGCAGAGGATCGGCCAGATGTCGTACGTGCCGAGCAAGGCCGGCGACAGGGGAAGCAGGGCGACGATCACGAGCGGCCGGCCGACGGCGAGGGCGAGCAGGTAGAGCACAAGCGCGGAGAGCCCGAGCCACGCCCCGGCGTAGCTGACGTGGCTGAGCCTGGCCAGGGCCTGGGCAAGCAGCATCGGCACGATTGCGAGTGGCGGGTACTCCCTCGGCAGGGCGCCGTGCGCGAGAAAGCCCAGGGCGTAACCGCGGTAGACGCCGATGTCCGAGACGATGCCCCGGCTTGCGACGAAGAGCGCGATGGCGACCAGGACCAGGGGAACGAGGAAGGTCTCGAGGCGCCGTCCGCCCCCTGCCGCCAAACGTCTCGCCTCCCAAGACGCCGCCACGTGCAGACTGCAGTTCGTCGCGCGGCCCGCCGCACCTGCCCGGGCCGCGCGTGCCCGCGGCGCCTGGATCGGCTATGCTCGAGACATGAGTCACATAGCTTTCATCGGCACCGGCGCGATGGGCAGCCGCATGGCGCAGAGGCTGCTCGCCGCCGGGCACGAGCTGAGCGTCTGGAACCGGACCCGCTCCCGCATCGAAGGTCTCCTCGCCCTCGGCGCCCACGAGGCCGGATCTCCCCGCGCCGCGGCCTCGCAGGCGGATATCGCCATCACCATGGTCGCGGACGTGAACGCGCTCGAGGCGGTGACACGCGGCCAGGACGGACTGCTCGCCGGCCTGCGCCCAGGCTCCCTGCTGCTCGAGATGTCCACCTCCGGTCCCAGGGCTGTCCTCGATCTCTCAACCCACCTGCCGCCGGGCGTCGCCCTGCTGGACGCGCCCGTGCTCGGCAGCCTGCAGGAGGTGGAGCGGGGCGAACTGCACATCTTCGTCGGTGGTGCGGGTGACGACTTCGCCAAGGCGTCCCCGGTGCTCTCCGCCCTCGGCACCCCGCTCCATGTCGGCCCGCTCGGCTCCGGCGCGAAGGCCAAGCTTCTGGCGAACGCAAGCCTGATCGGCGTCCTCGGCCTGCTTGGCGAAGTGCTCGCCCTCTCGGGCGGTCTTGGCCTGCCGCAGGACACCGCCTTCACCGTGCTCTCCCGCACGCCCCTCGCGGCCCA
This sequence comes from Bacillota bacterium, assembly GCA_021845645.1. Next base: position 1,735 of record JAJZVM010000098.1, on the reverse strand, counting down.
GGCCGAGAGGCGCCGAGCCTCGGTCGAGACGAGTGACTACCCGCCGCGCTTCGCGCTCTCGCTGGCGCGCAAGGACGCCGAACTCGTGACGGCGGCGGGTGAGCAGGCGGGACTCGAACTCAATCTCCTGACGGCGGCGGCGGACTGGCTACGCAAGGCTGAAGCCGCCGGGCTCGGCCAGCGGGACTACGCCGCTGTGCTGCAGGAGATCCTCGGCCAGAGCCGCAAAGGCCTTTAGCCGAGCGTCCGGCGCCTGAGGACCCCGGCCCGGCAATAATTCCCTAGTCCTCCCGAAGTACGGCGTGCCGGCGCAGGCCTTCGCCTACGTCGGCGACCCAGGACGTCCACCTGGAAGCTGCCATACCGCCTCAGGGACGGCACCATAGACGTGCGGCGCCTGCCCAAGGCGATCCAGTCGCTCCTGAGCAACTGCCGCGGCGCGTGGGTGGGCGGCATCCCGAACCAGCCGGTTCCCGCCGTCCTGCTCCGGCTCGCGCGGGTGGCCGCCGAGCTGGGACACATGCCGCCGACCGCCATCAACCCGGCGCCGGTCTACCTGCAGTTGGGGATGGCGCTGGAACAGTTCGGACTGGGACCGAGGCCACCTGGGCCCGTCCAAGTCGGCGTCTCCGCCGTCTAGCCCGCCTGCCCCCGGGCCGTTGGCCGAGGCACGTCCCGGAAGCCCCAACCGGAGCTAGAGTGCCGCGCAGTAGCGCATGCTGCGGGCCGCCTGCGCGGCAGACCCCGCCGCCGGATTCGTTTCGAGCACCGCGAGGGCCTCGGGATGCGCCCCGAGCAGCAGGCGGGCCATGTCCGCCGCGGGCGCGTAGCCGGGCCGCCGCTCATGCTCGGGCTGCGGCGGCAGGTGGTTCTCCTTGCGCCGCCAGTTTGCGCCGTGCAGGTGGAGATGGCGCGCGAACGGCAGCCATCGCCGCACGTAGCCCAGGGGGTCGCCGCCGTGCTGGCGGGCTAGCAGGTCGAACCGGCCGGTGTCCACGCAGAGCCAGATGGCCGGATGTGCGGTGAAGAGCTCCTGGCAAAGGTCTGCCGCGGGACTCGGCTCGAAGAAGTGGCGGTTCGGCCCGTCGAGCTCCAGGATGACCCGCATGCCGGAGCGCTCGCCCTCCTCCTCGAGCTCGGCCAAGACGCGGTGCGAGAGCTCCCTGAGCCGCTCGCGCGGCCAGAGGTCCTCCGATGGAGCGAACGGCGGCATGCGCCAGCCAGCCGTCCGGTAGTCGACGGAAGGATCCACGAGAGCCGGCCAGGGGTAGTGGAACAGGACGTACTCCGCCCCGAGCCCGCTGGCTTCTCGGAGCGCCTCGCGAGCCCCTCTGCAGGCGAGGGCCCGCTCGTCCCCCGACGGAGCCAGCCAGAAAGGCGCCCAGTCCCACGTGTGGGCTTGGACGAGCGGATAGTGGACGCCGAGCACCCAACCGCGCGCCAGCACCGCCGCCACGGTCTCCTCCACCGCCCTGCGGCTCTCGAGGAAGCCGATCTCCGCGCCTTTCCAGAGCGGGCTCAGGAGATCGTGGCCGAAAGGAGTCGTGAGCCGGTCACCATCCCGGACGAGCCCGCCGTGGATCGGTGCGACAAGCCGCGCCAAATCTCCACCCGCTCCAGAAAACCTAGCGTTTGTTGGGTCCGCAAGTTTTCCTTGATTTTTCGCTCTCTCGCACGTCGCAGCGTGTTCCATGAATATTCCTCTCCGCAGAGTCGGAGTTGCGACTTCGAGAGT
>JAJZVM010000097.1 GCA_021845645.1 Bacillota bacterium | reverse complement strand
GGCGCTAGTCAAATTCGCGCTCCTCTACAGCACGCAGCCGCTCCTGCCGTCGCTTGCCGGGACTTTCCGGCTCGGTCCGACGGCGGCGAGCCTCAGCGTCTCCCTGGCGACCGCCGGCCTAACCCTCGGCCTGCCGCTCTGGAGCCTGATCTCGGACCGCTATGGCCGACGCCCCGCGATTCTGGCCGCACTCTGGGCGTCAAGCGCCCTGGCGCCCGCGATCGCTTTCGCGCCGAACTTCGCTCTGCTTGCCGCGTGGCGCTTCCTCCAAGGACTCACGCTCGCCGGGGTCCCGGCCACGGCCATGACCTACCTGGGCGAGGAAGTGCGTCCGCAGGCCCTCGGTGGGGCCATGGGCCTCTACATCGCCGGAAACTCGATCGGAGGGATGAGCGGCCGCCTGGCGGTAGGGTTCACCGCGCAGGCCCTGGACTGGCGCTGGGCCCTCGCCGGACTCGGCATCCTCGTCCTCGTCCTGAGCGCCTTGACGCAGCGCCTCCTGCCGCCGTCACGCAACGCGTCCGAACGCCGCCCACCGCTGCTGGGCGCTCTGCGGGACATCTGGTCGCTGGCGGCCGACCCGGGCATTCTGCCCCTCGCCCTCATCGGCGGCCTGCTCATGGCATCGTTCGTCGGCGTCTACAACTATCTCGGCTTCCTGCTGGTCGGGCCGTCCTATCATCTCGGCCTGGGCGCCTCGAGCCTCGTGTATCTCTTCTACCTGCTCGGTTCCGTAAGCTCGTTCGTGCTCGGCGGACTCGCGGACCGGCGTGGCCGGAGCCCCGTGCTGTTCTGGTCGATCTCGCTGACGCTGCTCGCCGTGTTGGCGTCGCTGGCGCAACCGCTTGTCCTCCGCCTCGGTGCGGTCGCCATCTTCACCTTCGGCTTCTTCGGCAGCCACGCGGCCGCCTCGACCCTCGTCTCGGAGCGCGCCGGCACCCGTCGCGGCCACGCCTCGACGCTGTACCTGCTCTGCTACTACCTCGGCTCGAGCCTCGGCGGCACCCTGCTCGGCCTGATGTGGGAAGGCCATGGCTGGTCAGGCGTAGCGCTCGGCGCGGCCGGCGTGCTGTCCGTCGCTTGGCTGCTCAGTCTCCTGAGCGGACGCCGCCAGGACTAGGCGGGCTAGCCCGCCGCCACCAGCCCCGCCGCCGCCAGCAGCACGACGATGGCCAGCACCATGTTGGCCATGCCGAGCCGCATCGCCAGCCTGCGATACCGCTCCGCTTCCCGCAAGAGCGCCTCGGGCGGCACCGGACCTGCCGCCTGGATCTCCTGGCGCACGCGGTTCGCGCGTCGGCCGACATGGAAGTCGTGCACGACGCTCAGGAGCACCATCAGGACAACCGCCGAAAGCTTGATGCCCAGCCACAGGCCAAAGCTGGTTTCGTAGAAGGACGGCAGGAGCAGGGCGTGGAGCGGGATGCCCATGAGGACGAGGTTCAGCACCCCCGTGACCACCAGCACGCCGATCGCTGTCCACGCGAGCGGCAGGGACGCCCTGCCCACCAGCCGGAACAGGGTCGAGCGCTCGAGTGCGGGCAGGCCGCGGCTGGCGGGCCCCAACACGAATCCCACCATCAGCATCTCGCCGATCCAGAACACCGCCGCGAAGAGGTGGATGAAGAGCACGAACTGACGCACGCCGGCTTCCCTCCCGAAGGCATCGTCGCGCAGGCCGCGCCCTTCCGCTGTGACCCACGCCACCGCATGCCGCTAGCGCGCGACCAGCGGCCGCGTCACTGCCCCAACCGGGCCCGCGTTCAGCACCTGGCCGCTCTTGACGCCCGCCTTCTGCGCCTGCGCGATGCCGAGCGGCATGTAATCGAGTTCGTGGACCGAGTGTGCATCGGTGTCGATGACGAAGAGCAGGCCCTGCGGCCCCTGGCGGTCCAGCCAGCGGTAGTCGAGATCGAGCCGCCGGGGCGAGGCGCTCAGTTCGAGCGCGGTGCCGGCGTCGCGGGCCGCGGCGAAGACCTTCTCCCAGTCTGCCGCGATCGGCGGGCGCTCTCCCAGCTTGCGCGCGCCAGGATGACCGATCGCCGTGACGAGCGGGTGACGGATCGCCCTGACGAGCCGCTCCGTCGCCGACGTGACGTCCTGGTCGAAGTGGTTGTGCACCGACGCAATGACGACGTCGAGTTCCTGGAGGAGCTCGTCCGGCAGGTCGAGAGAGCCGTTGGCGTGGATGTCCACCTCGCAGCCCTGCAGCAGCGTGAAGCCTTGCGGCAGCGTCCGCCGCAGGGCCTCGATCTCGCGGCGCTGCTCCCTGAAACGTTCCGGCGTCAGGCCGTTGGCCACCTTGAGGCCCTGGGAGTGGTCGCTGACGGCGAGATAGCGATAGCCGCGCTCGATCGCGCCCCAGGCCATGCGTTCGATGTCCTCGAGTCCGTCCGACCAGGTCGAGTGGGTGTGAAGATCCCCCATCACCCTGGTCGGAGCCTCCTTCCGGGCGGCCGGATCGAGTCCGCGCAAGGGCGGCGCCACAAATTCGAGGTCAGCCGCTTCGAACAGCTCCGCCTCCGTCCGGCACGGGATGCGTCGCCCGTCGCGGTAGAGTCCGTCGGCGGCGAGACGGAGGCCATGTCGCGCCAAGGCGTCCTCGACCTCCCGCACGAAGCTAGAAGGGCCCGTGTGCCATAGGAGAGCGGGGCCGAACGTCTCTTCGTCGGCCACGAGGACGCCGTCCGGACCGATGGTCCAGATGCCTTCGAGCAGCATGGGCAGGCGGCGCCGCGCAGCCTCCGCCTCGGCTCGCGTGGCGAGCCAGCAAGGGTGAAGCACGGTCGGGTCGAGGCGCCGCAGGTCCCCCGTCGGGGCGATGCCGGGAGCGTCCGCGCGCAATTCCTCCGTGACCCGCATGAGGTCCGGCAGCGGGACGCCGAGTCGGCGCTCGGCGAACGCGCGCAGGAGCTGGCGGCGCTGGCCCTGCGACACGCCGGCCACCTGCTCCCCGGCCTCCAACCGGTCCCTCAGAGCCCCGACCGTGCCGATGCCCTGGGACCAGAGATGGCGCGCGGTACTCGGGCCAACGCCAGGCAATCGCAGGAGGGCGGAAAGCTCCGGTGGCTGGTCCCCTCGCCGGCGCACGAGGCCCGGCGGCAGTTCGCCCTTCGCCATGAGCACGATCTTCCGCGAGATCTTCTTGCCGATCCCCGGCGCCGCCTCGAGCGCGGCCAGGCTGCCCGGATCCAAGGCGTGCATCTCCAGGCGGCGCGCCGCCTCGCGGTAGGCCCGGACCTTGAACGGGCTTTCGCCCGCGAACGCCACGCGGTCGGCGAGTTCGTAGAGCAGGGCGGCGATCTCCCGCGGATCCCGCAAATGCTTTCCCTCCCCATGCCATGCTGCCCGCGGGAAGTGCAGACATGCGGACCTCGGCGCCATGCCGCGTGCTATAATGGCCCAAACGATGATGGAGACCAGTAGCGGCCAGAGCCGGGACGCAGAGAGCCGCCGACGCTGCGATGGCGGTTCCCGGCCACTGCGAAGACACTCCGGAGCGCCCGGCTGAAAGACGTTCCTAGGCCGAGCCGTAAGGCCCACGTCACGGGCAGCAAAGAGGCCGGCCAGAAGCCGGTGAAGTGCGGTGGCACCACGACGCCCCCTCGTCCGCACAGGACGTGGGGGTTATGTCTTCGTGGAGGTGGTGCCATGCGCCGAGTTCTCGCAAGCGCACTAGACGAACATCTGGGCGAGGAAGTCACGCTGCAAGGCTGGCTCAGTCAGGTGCGCCGCCTGCGGGGCGTCGCGTTCCTGATCCTGCGCGACCGCAGCGGCACGGCTCAGGTGGTGGTCCGGGACCCCGAGAAGATCGAGCGCTTTTCGGATCTGCGCCACGAGTCGGTGCTCTCGCTGACGGGCCGCGCGGCGCCGCGCGGCGACGGACGTCCCGGCGCGGAACTTGTGGAACCTACCCTCGAGGTCCTCGCCGCGGCCTCGGAGCCGCCGCCCTTCGACCTTTTCCGGCCGACGCTTGACCTGCCGCTCCCGACCCTGCTCGACTACGCACCGCTGTCGCTGCGCCATCCAAGGCGCAGGGCGGTGTTCGAAATCGCGGCGGCGGCCACCCGCGGCTTCCGGGAGAGCCTACGCCGTTTGGACTTCGTCGAGATCCACACGCCGAAGCTGGTGGCCGCCGCCACCGAAGGCGGAGCAAACGTCTTCCCGGTCGGCTACTTCGACCGCACCGCCTATCTGGCGCAGAGTCCGCAGTTCTACAAGCAGATGATGGTCGGCGTCTTCGAGCGGGTATTCGAGGTCGGCCCGGTATTTCGTGCCGAGCCGCATGACACGCCCCGCCATCTCAACGAGTACGTGTCGCTGGACGCGGAGCTTGGCTTCATCGACGACCACCGCACGGTGATGGCGGTGCTCCGAACGGTCATGGCGGGCATGCTCGACGCCGTGCGCGACGATGCGTCTGGGGCTGTGGCGCTGCTGGAGGTCGCGATGCCCGCGCTCCCCGTTTGCGTCCCCACACTTCATTTCGCCGACGCGCAGCGACTGCTCAAGGAGGCGCGGGGCGAACCTGGCCCCGGCGAAGACCTTGCGCCCGCCGACGAGCTCGCCCTTGGCGCCTGGGCCAAGAAGGAGTTCGACTCCGACTTCCTCTTCGTCGAGGGCTATCCCGCATCTGCGCGACCCTTCTACACCCACCCGGATCCCCTGCGGCCCGGTTACACCCGCGGCTTCGACCTCCTTTTCCGCGGCGTCGAGCTCGTCACAGGCGGCCAGCGCCTGCACCGCTACGAGGACTACCTCGCGGCGCTGCGGCAGCGCGGTCTCGACCCGGACCCGTTCTCGGGCTACCTGCAGTCCTTCCGCTATGGCATGCCGCCGCACGGTGGCTTCGCGATCGGCCTCGAGCGCTTCGTCGGGCGCCTGATCGGCCTGCAGAACCTGCGCGAGGCCACGCTCTTCCCGCGCGATCTCAACCGCCTCGACCCCTGACCCGTCCCTCCCGATCTGTACCTGGGTACAGGGTCTGGCCTGTACCGCCGGGCGAGGCCGCGACCCTTGCGGCCCGGTAGACTGGACCTCAGGCGAAGGAGGCGGACCATGGGCACCATCCGGCGGTACAAAGGCTTCCGGTCTCTCTGGATCGGCCAGCTCTTCTCGCAGTTCGGCAACGCCGTGTTTTCGATCATGGCCTTATGGGAGATCCAGCTCCACCAACCGCAACTCCTGGCCGTCGCGGGACTCGCCATGGTCCTGCCGTCTCTTCTGGCCGCCTTCGGCGGGGTCGTCGTCGACCGCCACCACCCTGGTCGGCTGATGCTTTGGACCGACCTTCTGCGGGGCGTGGCGGTGGCGCTCGGTCTTGGCGCGCTGCTGATCCCGGGCAGCCTCGATGCAGTGACCATCGCGCTGATCGCCGTCAACAGCCTCGGCGCCGCCTTCTTCGGGCCGGCCGAGATGGTGGTGGTGCCGCGACTCGTCTCGGCCCAGGACCTCGCGGGGGCCAACGGCGTCTACAACCTGACCTACCAGCTCTCGAACGCCATCGGCGCGGCGATCGGCGGCGCGGCGATCGCCGCCATCGGCGTCATCTGGGTGTTCGGCTTCGACATGGCCTCCTTCTGGATCTCGGCCGCAGCTATTCTACTCATGCTGCGCACGTTCACCTGGGAGCCGCCTGTGGCTCCGGTGGAACGTGAGCCTGCGGAACGTTCCGGCTTCCTGACGAGCCTCGGCACGGGCTGGGCAACCTTGCGCGACCTCCCCGGCATCACCCGGATGATGCCCGTGGTCGTGCTGACGAACTTCGCCTACATGGCCGCCTTCACCATGCTGCCCTACTGGATCCACCACGAGCTGCACGCGGGGGCCGCCGCCTACGGGCTGATCGACGCCGGCTGGGCGACCGGACTCATCGTCGGCGGCCTCCTCACGACCCGATTCCAGCGCTGGCCCTTGCGCACCTCGAGCAGCCTGATGTTCGGGGCCCAGTCCCTGCTTCTGCTCGCGTTCCCGTTCGCGACGCAGAGCTGGCTCGCCGGCGGCCTGCTCCTGGTCGCGGGCATCGGCAACGGCATCGGCAACGCCCTCATGTTCACGATGCTCCAGCAGCTGACGCCCGAGGACGTGCGCGGGCGTGCCTTCGGACTCCTCTTCACCCTGTTCGGCATCGCCAACCCTCTCGGGTCGCTCGCGGCGGGCGTCGCGCTCGGCCGCATCCCGCTGATCGTCTCCTGGCTGGTGGCCGGCTTCACGGGGATCTGGCTCGCAGCATCGATCTGGCGCTCGGTGCCTGCGGATCTGGGTATCTCCCAGCCGACCGGCGAACCCGAGGCCGTCTGACCCACGCTCACCGCGAGGTCGCCTGGTCCATCAGGTCGTGCCGTGCTAAACTTTGTTCGCTAGCCTAGCGAATAAAGACGAGGATCGGCGGTGATGGCCGGTGCGAGAACCCGGCGGTGATCTCGCGGAACTCGACCGTACGTTCGAGGAGCTGCGCCGGCGATGGCGGGTCCGGCTCCGACGCGCGACGCGCGAGGCGCTCGGCGACGCCGTGGGCCTCCAGGCCTTTCCTCTGCTCGAGGAGCTCGTGGAACGCGGCCCGCTTTCCCCCACGGAACTCGCACAGCGGCTTGAACTCAGGACGAGCACCATCGCGGCCCACATCGACCGCCTGGAGGAGCTTGGCTGGGCGGAGAGGGCGAGCCAGGGTCGCAAGGGCGTGCAGGTCAGCGCCACCGCCCAGGGCACGGCGGCGCACGGACGCTATCTCGAACTGCGCAGGCGGATGCTATCGGACCTGGTCGCGCCCATGGGCGGCGGCGACGTCCGGGAGCTGGGCCGCCTGCTGCACGAGCTCCTGCAGGGGCTGCTGGCCGAGGCGAGCGAGCGATGAGCTTCCACGGCATGGGCATGGGCGGCATGCGCGGCGTCTGGGAGCAGCGGCGCTCGATCGGCTACCTCGAGCAGGGCGGCCGACCGACGCGCGAGACCGTCAAGAGACTTCTCAAGGTCCTGAGGCCGCACGCTAGGCGGCTGGCCGCCGCGCTTGCCCTGACCCTGCTTGGCATCGTGCTCGGCCTGGTGCCGCCACTCCTGATGCGTCAGGCGATCGATGTGGCGATCGCGCGCAGGGACGTCGGCATGCTCGTCTACCTGGCGGCGGGCCTCGTGCTGTTCCCCGCGGCCGGGGCCGTCGTTTCCGTCGGCCAGAACTACCTGAACGCGGTCGTGGCGCAGGGCGTCATCCACGATCTGCGCACGGCGATGTACGAACACGGGCAGAAGCTCGGCATGGACTTTTTCACGCATACGCCGGGCGGCGAGATCCACTCGCGCCTCGTCAACGACCTGAACGCCGTGCAGCAGGTGCTGGGGACGATCCTCACCGGCTTTTTCGTCAACGTCATGACCATCGTGCTGACGCTGGCCCTGATGTTCACCCTCAACTGGCAGCTGTCCCTTTTGAGCATCCTCGTCCTGCCTGCGTTCGCGTTGCCGGTCCTGAGCTTCGGCCGTCGCACCTACGACGCGATCACGCGCACGCAGGAGAGCCTCGCGCGCCTGACCGCGCACCTCGAGGAGACCTTGACGCTCTCGGGCATCGTGGTGGTGAAGAGCTTCGGCACGCGCAGGCGCGAGGCGGAGCGGTTCCGGTCCCTGAGCCACGAGGTGCGGCGCAACCAGGTCGCCCAGAGCATGATCGGGCGCTGGCTCGGCTTCGTCTTTTCCACCATGTCGGCGATCGGCCCGGCCCTGCTCTACGGCTATGGCGGCTATCTCGTCATCCGCGGCGCGGTGCAGATCGGAACCATCGTCGCCTTCGCCACCTACCTCGTGCAGCTCTACAATCCCGCGTCGTCGCTCGCCGGCTCCAACACGACCATGCTCGGCGGCCTCGCTCTCTTCGACCGAATCTTCCAGTTCCTCGACCAGCCGATCGCGGTGCCCGACCCCGTCCGGCCCCGGGCGGTGCAGGCCGAGGCGGGTGTCACGCCGGTCGCGCTCCGCTTCGATCAGGTGCGCTTCAGCTACCGCCCAGGCGAGGAGGTGCTGCATGGGCTCAGCTTCGATGCCTGCGCGGGTCAGCTCACCGCGGTCGTCGGACCGAGCGGCGCGGGCAAGAGCACCATCCTCTCCCTGGCCGCCCGCTTCTACGATCCCGACGCCGGCCACGTGCTACTCGCCGGCACACCGCTCATCGAGATCGCCGAGGACGACCTCAGGCGGCTGATGTCCGTCGTGACGCAGGAGCTTTTCCTCTTCCACCAGACCCTCGAAGAGAACATCCGCTACGGGCGGCCGGACGCGAGCGCCGCGGACGTCGCGGCCGCCGTGGAGGCCGCGCAGCTCGCGGAGCTCGTCGCGCAGTTGCCGGAGGGGCTCGCCACCGTCGTGGGCGAACGCGGCTACCGCCTATCGGGCGGCGAGAAGCAGCGGGTTGCGATCGCCCGCGCCATTCTGCGCAATCCGTCCCTGCTGCTCCTCGACGAAGCCACGAGTTCGCTCGACAGCCATGCCGAGCGCCTGATCCAGCAGGCTCTCGCCGGGCTCTTCCAGGGGCGCACCGTGATGGCGATCGCCCACCGGCTCTCCACCATCCTGGCGGCGGACCAGATTCTCGTCGTCGAGCAGGGCCGGATCGTCGAACGAGGCCGTCACCAGGACCTACTGGCGCGGGGCGGGCTCTACGCCCGCCTCTACCATGAGCAGTTCGATCCCGGTCTCGAGACGGCGGGCGAAGACCGGGGCTGAGTCAGACCGCGCGCCGGAACACGACGTGGCTGGTACCCGGCCCTTCGCGACCCGTGTGCACAGGCAGCCCCATCTCGATGCGGTCGCCGGGCACGATGTGGAAGCCCATAGCCTGATGGAAGGCGACAGAAGCGGTGTTGACGGGCGCCGTGATGGCCGTCACGGACGTCCTCCCCGCCGCGCGCGCGGCCGCGAAGAACCCCTCGTAGAGCAGTCGGCCGATGCCGCGCCCACGCGCCTCGGGCTCGACGCCGACGAAGTGGATGTACGCCCGTTCGCTGTCGCCCGTCGCAAAGAAGCCGCAGAGAAAGCCGAGCAGCCTGCCCGATTCGCCGTCCTCGGCGGCGAAGCTCGCGTCGGAGAAATATTCGAAGAAGAGCCGCGGCAGCCTGGGCGTCATGGATCGCCCACCCCACCACGTATCCAGGACGGCGAGCACCGTATCCGCGTCTTCCCCTCGCAGCGGCCGCAAGCGCACTCCGCCGCCCCTTCGCTCGGGCTGCGACGTCGGCTCCCCGACGACGAAGACGTAACCGCTGGGGTCGCTGACGTGGCACTCGCGCCAACCGTGGGCGAACTCGGTCGGAGGCAGGAGCACCTCTCCACCGCACTGGGCTGCGCAGAGCGCGGCGTGATCAGGGCTCGGGCCGAGCAGTCGGATCTCGACGCCCGCGCCGCGAAATCCCTCGGCGACGTGGCGACCCGCGGGCATGCGCCCGTAGGTATGGTCGGCGTGCAGCATGAGCCTGAGGCCATGGCCCGCGAAGGCGGCGAAGTCCTCGTCGCTGTACAGGCGGCGCAGCGTCAGGGTCTGCCCGTAGAAGGCCACGCTCTCCGTTACGGACCGGACCACCAGATTGAGACTAAGGCCCTGCAGGCTGCGGCCGTAAACGTCCGCGGGCTGCCAAGGCTCCCCGGTGCGCAGTTTCGTCAAGGGACACCACTCCCCCGGGACGCCCTGACGCGGGGCGCCCAGTCTTTGCGCCCAACGTAACCGAGCGCCGCCCAAGGCACAAGATAGAGCGGCAGGAAGGGACGGGCACGGTTGCAAGTCTGGTGGTCGGCGCATACACTACAAACAAGCGTTTTAGACACGCTTAAAACTCTTTTTAGGGGGCTGTCCAGATGAGCGGGCTGGCGCGGGAGGACTACCTCGCCGACATCTACCGCCTGCAGTGCGAAAACCCGCGCGACCCGGTCAGCACCGGATCGGTCGCCGATCGGCGCGGCGTCACGGCAGCCTCGGCCACCGCCATGTTCAAGCGCCTCGCCCGCGACCACCTGATCGTCTACCGCAACTATGGCGGCGTCTCCCTGACCCCGGAAGGCGAAGATCTCGCCTTGGGGGTCGTGCGGCGGCACCGCCTCGTCGAGCGCTTCCTCGCGGACGTGCTCCACATCCCCTGGCAGCAGGTGGACGCGTACGCCGACCAGATGGAGCACGCGCTGCCGGACGACGTCGTGGACCGCATGGAAGTCCTGCTCGAAAATCCCTACACCTGTCCGCACGGCTATCCCATCCCGGACAAGCACGGGCACCTCTCGCAGCCCGATCTCATCCTGCTGCGTGACCTGCCCGTAGGCGAGAAGGTCCGCGTCGCCCGCGTCAACGAACGGGTTCCGGGCCTCCTGCGCTACGTCGAGGATCTGGGCCTGATGCCTGGCAGCCTGCTCGAGGTCGCCGCACGCAACCCCGTGGACCTCAACGTGACCATCGAGACGGAAGGAAGGACGCACATTCTGGGGCTCAGAGTCTCCGAAGCGATCTGGGTGGAGCGTTTGGGATCGAGGGGCTAGCCGCCCTCCATCGGCCGGGGAAGGAGGCGAACCATGGACGACGCCAACTGGCAGCAGGCGCCGGGCAGCGGCCCGGACCATCCCGCCATCACCCATGAGGACCTCGACCGCGCGCGGGACCGGCTGGCCGTCGCCCGGGCCCGCCGGGCGGGGAGGCTTCGGGGCCTGCGCGTCTTCTGGCTTCTGCTCGGCCCGGGCATTCTCGTCTTTTTGGGCGAGAACGACGCGCCCAGCATGCTATCCTACGCCGCCACCGGCGCGCAGTTCGGCATCGGCTTCTTCCTGCCGTTCGTCCTGGTCACGTTCCTCATGGGCTTCGTGGTCCAGGAGATGACGCTGCGCCTCGGCGCGGTGACGCACCGCGGCCACGCGGAACTCATCTTCGACCGCTTCGGCCCCTTCTGGGGCTGGTTCGCCATGGGGGACCTGATGCTCGGCAACTTCCTCACGCTCGTGACGGAGTTCATCGGCATCCGGGCTGGACTCGGCTTCTTCGGGGTGCCGCCGCTTGTCTCCGTGGCGGGTGCCGTCGTGATCGTGCTGCTCGTCGTGACGACCGGCCGCTACTGGACCTGGGAGCGCGCGACGCTGACGCTCGCCGCCTTCAACGCCCTGTTCGTCCCGGCCGCCTTGCTGAGCCACCCGCACTGGTCCGGCATCGGGCAGGCGTTCCTGCACTTCGGACCGCTCCCCGGTGGCATCTCGGGCAGCATGCTGCTTCTGCTCATGGCCGACATCGGCGCCACCGTGACGCCCTGGATGCTCTTCTTCCAGCAAAGCTCCGTCGTCGACAAGGGACTGACGCCGAAGGACATCGGCAGCGGCAGGCTCGACGCCCTGCTCGGTACCCTGCTCGCGGCGGCCTTCGGCATCGCCACGATCATCGCCGCATCGCCGCTCTACCTGCATGGCGTGAGCGCGCGGAGTTTCCAGGCCGCGCAGTTCGCGCAGGCGCTGGTCCCGTGGGTGGGCCACATCGGAGCGACGCTCTTCGCCCTCGGCATCTTCGAGGCGGGTATGGTGGCCGTCATCACGATCTCGACGTCCTCTGCCTACGCCTTCGGCGAGGTGCTGCACACCGGTCATAGCCTCAACCGCCCCCTGCGCGAGGCCTGGCCCTTCTATGCGATCCTGCTGGCGTCGTCGATCCTCGCGGCCTTGCTCGTGCTGCTGCCCGGCGCACCACTCGAGTACATCATCCTGATGGTCAACGTGATCGCGGTCCTTGCGATGCCACCGGCGCTCGTGTTCCTGCTGCTGCTGGTGAACGACCCTGTCGTGATGGGCGAGCACCGCAACGGCATCTGGGCGAACGTCTTCGGCGGCGGCATTACCGTCTTCCTGATCGCGGTGGGACTCTTCTACGGGCTCACCACCGTCTTCCCGCACCTGATCGGCGGCTAGGAGGGATCGCCTTGGCACCGCGCCACCACGACCCGGACCTGGGTCAGGAAGAGGTCCTGCAGCTGCTCGAGGACGACCAGCTCGTCTGGGCGAAGGAGAAGGTCCATCTCGGCCGGCGCCACTTTTCGCGGGGGCTCTCGATCGTGCTCTGGGGCCTGCGCGTCTACGTCGTCCTGATGCTCGTGCTGATCGTGGTCCGCGTGGTGGAGACCGTCAGCGCAGGGCACTGAGGAACGCCCGGGCCCTCAGTCCAGCCGAAAGAGGTCCTTCAGCCGCCGCACGCGGCTCCGGCTCACCGGTACCTCATCGCGGCTCCCCTTCATGCGCAAAAGATAGGTGCCGTTGAAGAACGGCACGATCTCGGCCACCTCATGCACCTGCACGAGATAGCCGCGGTGGCAGCGGAAGAAGCGGTCCGCCGGCAGGAGCCGCTCCATGCCCGTCAGCGTTGCGTCGCGCAGGTGGAGCTGGCGTCCCTCCGTCGTCACCAGGTGGACCGCGTCGCCCTGCGCCGTCAGGTAGGAGATCTCGTCGAGCGGCACAGGAAAAGCCCTCTCGCCATCGCGCCCGGCAAGAAAGCGCGGCGGATCCTGCCTGGGCTCCGCTGCCCGGCCGGCCTCGGGGGTACCTTGGCGTCTCTCTCTCAGCCGTTCGATGGTCGCGGCCAGGCGCCTCGGATCGAGGGGCTTCAGGATGTAGTCCACGGCCTCGACGTCGAAGGCTCGCACCGCATGCTGGTCGTGGGCGGTGACGAAGACGACGAGCGGCGAGCCGTAGTTGTCGGCCGCGATCCGCTCCGCGAGCGCGACCCCGTCGAGGCCGGGCATCTCGATATCGAGAAATACCACGTCGTACGCCAAGGCCTCGAGGAGTTGCAGGGCTTCTCCGCCGCTCTGCGCCTCGCCGACCACCTGGACGCCCCCCAGCCGCTCCAGCTGGTAGCGAAGCTCCGCGCGCGCCGGCGGCTCGTCGTCGACGATCAGGGCTCTGAGCGTCATGGCGTCCCCTCCCTGCGCCGCAGCGGCAACTGCAGGAAGACCGCCGTCCCCCTGCCTTCCCGACTGCGCAGCCTGAGATGCGCGGCCGTGCCGTAGAGCGCCTCGAGCCGTCCCGCGATATTGGCGATGCCGAGGCCCATGCTGCTTTCGTCCTGGCTGTAGAGGCGTCTCAGCCTGGACTGCGAAAGTCCGACGCCGTCGTCCACCACCGCAAGCTGCAGGTGTGCCCCACGCCGCCGGACCGAGACGACGAGCCTGCCTGGCCCCTCCTTTGGCGCGAGGCCGTGCACCACGCTGTTCTCCACGAGCGGCTGCAGCGACAGGACCGGCATCTCCGCATCCTGCACGCCGGGGTCGACGGCGAGGCGCACGCCAAGACGCGCACCGAAGCGAGCCTGCTCGAGCCTGAGGTACTGCGCGGCGAACGAGACCTCGTCCCGCACCGTCGCCGTCTCTCCGCGATAGCTGATCGTCTGACGCAGGAACAGAGCGAGCTCCCCCAGCAGGTCGCGCGCGAGGTCCGGATCGCGGCGGCTCACGGCGATGACAGTATTGAGCGTGTTGAAGAGGAAGTGCGGGCGGATCTGCGCCTGCAGGGCTTCCAGCCTTGCCTGGGCCAGCAGCTCGCGCTGGTGCTCGCTTTCGTGCGCTTCGGCCTCGAGGCTCAGGAGCTCCGAGATCCCGACCGCGAGCCGCCGCACGTAGTCCGGCATCGGTCCCGGAAGGACGTCGTAGAGCTTCACGGTGCCAATGACCTGCCCCTGGAGCTTGAGCGGCGCGATCACGGCGGACTCGATCGCGCAGGGGCAGCCCTCGACCGGGCACTGGAGGTCCGCCTTGCGCTCGATCGCCGCCACCTCGCCGGTGCGCAGCACCTGGCGCGTGGCGCGGGTCTGGATCGGCTGTCCGGGATGCATATGGGGACAGCCCCTGCCCTCGTAGGCCAGGATGCGCACGCTGTCGGTGATGGCGACCGCCGGCACCTTGGCGAGGCGAAGCACGATCTGGGCGATGCGCCGCGCCTGATCGTCCGTCAGGCCGCGGCCGGACCGCGCCGCGGCGGCGCGCAGAGCCAAGGTCACGTCGAGCGGCCTGACCGTCTCCCCCACGCCCGCGCTCCCCTCCTTGCCGCCATTGTAGGGCGACACGCCGATCCGAGGAAGGTCCTTTCGTGCAGGCGAGTCCGGCCAAGGCCCCGGGCGGCTGCCGCGCGCCGCCGCCACGGCTCAGCGCCAGTTGCGCCCGTTCTCCCGCTCTTCGAGGCGGGCCCAATGGTTGACCGGTGCCGAAACGGCGTCGGAGGCGTGGATATCCAGGGCGGCGAGCTCCGACGAGAGGCGCAGCAGCGGGTCCTGCGCCGCGAACGCCTGCTCCACGTAGTGCAGGAAGTCCTGCGAGGTCGCGACGCGATACGCGTAACGCTGCACGTACGCACGCATCATCTGGTCGAACACCGAAGCGCCCGTCTCGTAGCCCATGATCGTGCGCAGCTGCTCGAGCGCGTAGGACCCGTTCACGTACACCGCCTCGTTGTAATCGTCCGACGGGGCGACGGAGAAGTCCGGGTCCGGGAAGGCGCTGACGGGGTCGGTGACGTCATCGGTCTCCTGGTTGTCGTAGGCCCAGGGCTGAGGAATGTTCGCGAAGCGGTAGGACGAG
>JAJZVM010000096.1 GCA_021845645.1 Bacillota bacterium | reverse complement strand
GCGCTCGCGGGACCCCGCGCGGGCTTGTCCCGGTCAGTCCTGCTTGGTCGTGTCCGGCTCTTGCGCGCTGGCCTTCTGGTCGAGGCCCGCGTCCTGCTGGATGTCGTTCATCGATTTGCGGAACTCCCGGATCGTCTTGCCGAGGCCCGAGCCGATCTCGGGAAGTCGCTTGGGGCCAAAGATGAGCAGCGCGACCGCCAGGATGATCACCAGATGGACTGGTGAGAGGAGATCCATCGGCTCGCCCCCTTTCCATGGGAACTGGGTCGATTATAGTCCTTGTGCGACGTTTGGGCACGGACCATTGGACCAAAGGTGGGCAGACGTCCCGGGCGGTCGGCGCCGAAGGCCCTGAGCAAGTAGCGGGCGGAGGAAGCCTTCTCGCTTCCTCCGCCCGCCTGCGCCGGTCAGGAGACGACAGGACTCAGTCGGCCGGGGTGGCCTTTGCCGCCGGCGCCTCGACGACCGCCGCGGCCGGTGTCGCGGCAGACACGGCGAGGACGACGATCGCGTTCGCGATGACGGCCAGGAAGCCGGAATTGAGGCCCCAGATGATGGACGTGCCCGTGAGGGCGAAAATCGCGACCAGGACCACGCCGACCACGATGCCGGAGATGGCGCCGATCCGGTTGGCGCCGCGCTTTGTGAAGACGCCGAGGATCACGGCGGGGAAGAACTGCGTCACGAAGTTGTAGCCCATCAGCAGCAGGGCGACGATCGTGGCGTTGCTGTGGGCCGAGAAGAAGAGCGTGATGGCGGCGATCACCCAGACCAGGACGCGCGCGACGAGCTGCACCTGCGAGGGTGTCGCGCTTCGGCTCAAGGGGCGGTAGATGTTCTCCGCGAGGAGGGTGCTCGCGCCGATCAGCATGAGGGAACCCGGCACCAGGGCCGCCAGCATGCCCGCGCCGCCGATGACGCCGACGAACCAGGGCGCGTAGACCTTGGTCACGGCGGACATCAGGGCGAGGTTCGAGTTGGTCAGGCCCGGCACGATCAGGATGGCGGCGAAGCCGACGAAGAAGACGAACAGCAGGATGAGCTGGTAAAGCGGCAGGAACATGGCGTTGTTGCGGAACACACGCTCGCTCTTGGCGGTGTAGACAGCTCCGAAGGCGTGCGGCCACATGTAGAAGCCGACCGCCGTCATCAGCACCGTGGAGATGAACCAGGGGATGCCCTGCGCGGTGGAGCCGAAGGTCAGGAAGCCGGGCTTCAGGGCGTCGATCTTGTGGAACATGGCCGAGAAGCCGCCGACGTGGAGCGGCAGGGCGATGCCGATGAAGAGCACCACCGCAAGCAGCACGATGTCCTTGAGGGCCGCGGTCCAGGCGGAGCCGCGGACGCCGCTGAGCGTGACGTAGATCGCGATGACGAACATCGCGATGACCATGCCCCAGACGGCGCTGATGCTGCCGTAGGACGCGATCTCAACGATCAGGCCGAGACCGGTGAACTGCGACTGCAGGTACGGGATGATGGCGACGACGCCGACGATCGCGACCAGCATGGAGAGGCCCCGGCTCTGGAAGCGCTGCTCGAAGTAGTCCGGCTGCGAGATGAGGTTGTGCGTCTTCGCGTAGCGCCAGATGCGCGGCAGCATGAAGTAGGCGAGGACGTACGCAAGCGAGCCATAGCTCAGGATGTAGAGCGTCGGGCCGCCGACGCCGTACGACCAGCCGCTGCCGCCGAGGAACGTGAAGGTCGTGTAGATGTCGCCGGCCATCAGCAGGAAGACGAAGAGGGCGCCGAAGCTACGCCCCGCCACGGTCCACTGCTGCAGGTTCATCTGCTTGCCGCGCGCTGCCATGAGGCCCAGGACGAGCGCGATGACGACGGTCAGGAAGATGATGACCAGAGCTGCACTGTGCAACGTCGTCCCCTCCTTCTAGTCCTGGAGTTCCGGCCCTTTGTTGGCCGGATCCAGCACGTAGACGACGATCATCACGAGCGCCGTGAACACGACGCAGGCGGAGATGTAGAACCAGAGGAAGGGCAGGCCGAGGACGTAGGGCGTGACCGAATTGGCGAAGAAGACGCCCACCAGGAAGGCGAGCGGCGGGAGGATGGCCAGCCAGCGGATCGCCACAGGTACCGCCTCCGTTCCTTGAGAGGAATCAGCGACCGCCTGCCCGCAACTGCTCGAGCAGGTGCAGGGCCGTGTGCACTTCTGCTCTGAGGCCGATGCGAAGTGCGTCCTCGTCGATGTTGAAGCGGGCGTTGTGGTGGGGGTAGGCGAGGCCCTTCGCGGCGTTGCCCGCGCCGATCAGGAAGAAGGTCCCCGGCGCCTTGGTCAGGTAGGCGGAGAAGTCTTCGCCGCCCATGCTGGGCTCGGGCGCGACGACGGCGTCCCGGCCGAACTCGGCGAGCAGCGCCTCCTCGACCCAGGCGGAGATCCTGGGGTCGTTGAGGACCGGCCGGTAGCCGAACTGGTAGCTGAGCTCGTACTCGGCCCCGTGGGCCTGCGTCACGCCACGCAGGACGCGCTCCATGATGCCGGGCACCGCTTGCCTCTGTTCAGGGTCGAAGGAACGCACCGTGCCGGCGAGTTCGGCCACGTCGGGAATCACGTTGTTCGTCGTGCCCGCGTGGATCTTCGTGATGGAGACGACGAGGGGCTTCAGGGGATCGGTGGCGCGCGAGACGATCTGCTGCAGGTTCACGATCGCCTGGGCGGCCACCGCGACGCAGTCCACGCCCATGTGGGGCTGGGCCGCATGCCCGCCGCGCCCGCGGATGACGAGCTCGAAGGTGTCGGACGACGCCATCATGGGACCGCTCTTCACGGCCACCGTACCGACCGGCAGGGGAGTCCAGACATGCGCGCCTATGACGGCGTCGACACCGTCGATCGCGCCGCTGTCGCAGAGCGGCTGCGCCCCGCCGGGGGGCAGCTCCTCCGCCGGCTGGAAGACGAACCGTATCTCGCCCTGGAGGCGTTCGCGCAGATGGGAGAGCACCTTGGCCGTGCCGAGCAGCATCGCGGTGTGCGCGTCGTGGCCGCAGGCATGCATGGCGCCCGGGTTCCGGGACACGAATTCGATCTCGTTGTCCTCGGTGATCGGCAGAGCGTCGATGTCGGCCCGCATCGCCAGGACAGGGCCGGGCGCCGTGCCCGCAAGGCGGGCGACGACGCTAAACTCGGTGGGCCGGGTGAGCTCAAGACCGTCAAACCGCTGAAGCGTCTGGTACACGAATTCGGCCGTCTCGCGCTCGTGGAACGAGACCTCGGGATGCGCGTGCAGATGTCGCCGCCAGCCGAGGACGTCCGGTTGCACCGCCTCAAGCAGGGACATGACTTCAGCCGGATCCAGGTCCACGCTCATTCATACCTCCCGCGGGCAGACTGTGTCGGCACGGGCCCGCGGTCTACGATAGCCTCGCAATCGACAAATATGCCGTTGCCAGAGGGGAAAGAGACGAACGAGCGGTCCGGGGTGCGGCCCTGTATGGCCGCACCCCGGACCCGGTGGGATCTCGTTCGGATGCATCGTCTGGAGCTGATCCGCTACGTCGGTTGCGGAGGCCGTAGGCCCTCAGGACATGCGGCCCTCAGGGCGTCGTCCGTGGAGATGCGCTCTCTGCGCCGTGACGGTTCCGCCCGGCGCGGTAGGCCAGCCGGGCACGGGCGAGCACCGTGCCCGCGATGTAGAGTCCCGGCAGGAAGAGGGCGAGACCCAGGACCAGGTCCCCGCCGCTGCCGCGCGTGACGGCCTCGTAGAGGAACCCGGTGCCAAGGGTGCCGAGGCCGAGCCCGCCAAACCACAGCACGGGAAAGAGAACGCCGCTCATGTCGCCTGCCTCCTCTGTTCGGTCGGGGCACCGTGCGTGGCGGCGCCGGGTCCCTGCTCGACGCTGTGGTACCAGTCCCGCCAGACCAGGCGGTAGATGCGCAGCTTGTGCGGCAGCTCACGCACGCCCGGCAGGAACGGGATGGCCAGGAGAAGCAGGAGGATGATCAGCATGGTGTAGGCGGCCATCAGGTCGCCGGCGGGGGACGTGGAGTAGGGCGGGATCTGGTAGAGGGCAGTGTACGGCGTCAGCCACCAGGGCCCCGGGTAGCTGAGCTCGTCGTGCATGATGCCCCACTCGCCGCCCAGAAGGTTATACTTCTGCGCCATCTGCTGCAGGGCCGATCCCTGCAGGAAGAGGAGGCTCGGGGCCACGTCGTAGCGGTAGACCGGGCTGAGGCGATCGAGCGCGCCGGACATGAGTCCGCCCGAACCAAGTGCCCTGAGGGCGGAGAGCATGGTGGGAACCGGGCCGTCGGCGGCCCTCGGCACCTGGACCGAACTGCCTGCCACGCTGGCGCGGGAAAGGGCTTGGAGGTAGGCGTTCACCCAGGCGTCCTGCTTTGAGCGCGACGCCGCGGCCCACCGCGACAGCGCAGGCTTCAGCGCAGGGTCGAGGGGAATAGCCATGGACAGGGGCCGAAGCACATCGACCTGCGCCGGGTTGATCGGCGTGGTGACACCGAGGATGGTCTGCGGATGGAAAGGGCCGATCGCCTGCAGGCTGCCGGTCCCGTCGTTGTAGGGCGGACCGTACTGCGCGATCGCCGATGTGTCGTCGAGCTCGTGCGCCGCCGTCTGCAGAAAGAGCACGGGCTCTCTGGTGGCCACCCGCTGGATGGTCAGGGGCTTGACGTAGGGGACACCGAGGGCGACGGACGCGATGACCACGAGGAGGAGCACCACGAGGCCGCTGATCACGGCCTCTTTCACGAGGTCGAAGCGCGTCTGGGGGTACTTCGCAGGGTCCGTCAGGTAGCGCCTCATCGGGCGGGCCCCCTTTCCAGGCGCTCGTTCTCGGCGGGGTAGGGCGGCACCACGCCGTGCCTGCGCACAAGCAGGAGGTGCAGGCTGACCATGGCGATCAGGATCGCGGGCAGGACGGCGATGTGCAGTCCGTAGATCTGGCCGTTGTTGAGAACATCGAACCAGCCGCCGATGCCGGCGCCGTTGAAGGCGTCCTTCGACTGCACCTGGTTCCACTGCGAGAAAAAGTCCCCGCGCGACAGGTAGCCGGTGAACGCGGTGACCACCGAAATCGCGAAGCTGAGGACGCCGAGAACCCAGGTGCCTTGGCGGCCAAGACGCCAGGAGCCCATGAAGAACTGCGCCGTCAGGTGCAGGATCATGAAGAAGAAGAACGCCTGGACGCCCCAGTAGTGGATTCCGCGCATGAACTCGCCGGCGCCTGGCGTCTGCCACCAGAAGGGGCCGTTCGCGGCGAGAACGATGCCGCTCACGACCACGACCACCAGGGCGCCGAGGGTGAGAGCTCCAAAGCTGTAGACCACGGATCGCACGTAGATCGGCTGCTCCGTGGGCAGCAACATGTCCCAGGTGAAGGTTTCCGCCTGCTTGCGCACCGCCGCGGTCCAGTTGGCGGACCCGTGCTCCCGCCTACTCATGGTGGGGGTACCTCAGAACGAGCGCGCCGATGAACGCCAGCAGCAGGAGGCCCTCAACGACGAAGTTCGGCCACACGTTGCCCGCCATCGTTACCGCCTCCCTATCATCTTCCCGACCACCGCCATCTGTACGTGGCACCGGTCACCCGGCGGACGTCCATAGGGGGTATCGATTATCCAGAGGCTAACTCCGCTAGAGGGCGGCTACATGGGTCATTGGCCTCATTCGACATGTCCAGTCGGAAAACGTCGAACCCTGCCGATTGGC
Organism: Bacillota bacterium; assembly: GCA_021845645.1. The sequence continues at coordinate 8,901 of JAJZVM010000096.1, read as the reverse complement.
TGGACGTGTCTGGGAACTACAGCCGTGCGGAGTCAGGGATGGCAGCGGATGGGTGATGCCGCAGGCTGGGTGCGAGCACCTCGGGTCCCCGTGGGAAGTGGGTTTCGGGGCCGGAGAGCTCTGGAGCCTGCAAGGGCGAGCGGTCGTGTCCGTTCGGACATCGCAAATGGCCTACCGCTTCCATCGGCGGACAGACCGCGCGACCGAAATGCTGCGTCAAGCACCCGCGCACTGCGCATCTCCGTGCCGCTGGCGCAGGGCGCTGGCCTTACGGCAGGAGCCGCAGCGCCGAATCGCCAACCACATGGCATGTTGCCGGACTGCGGAAACGGAGGCTTGCCATGCTACGCGACGTGCGGTTTCTGAACATGGGTGCCTGCCTCATCGACCAATCGCAGCTCGTGACGGGGCATCCCGTGGGCGATGTGGTGCGCATCCCGATCTGGGCCTACCTGCTGCGGGGCGACGACGGCCTCCTCCTGGTGGACACCGGCATGCCGAGGGGCTGCATCGGAAACGAGCTCTACTTCGGCGAGATGGAGTCGGGAGACCTCATCACGCCGCAGATGCAGGCTGGCGACATGGTGGACCGGGTGTTAGCCCGACAGGACGTGCGCCCGCAGGACATCGACGGAGTCATCTTCACGCATGCGCACTTCGACCACGCGGGCGGCAGCGGCCTCTTCCAGGGTACCCGCATCCTGATCCACCCGGACGAGCTGCAGGCGCTGCGGCAGGATCCCGAGCCCCCGGAGTGGATCGATCTCGGCCTGCGCTACGAGACCGTGCAGGACGGGGCGGAGCCGATGCCGGGCGTCAGGCTCATCCACACACCGGGCCATACGCCGGGCCACATGTCGCTTTTGCTGCGGCCTCGAGGCGTGCGGCCGCTGCTCCTGACGATCGACGCGGTGTACACGCGGCGCAACTGGGAGGACGACATCCTCGGCGCGATGACGGACAGGGTCCAGGGGCAGGCGAGCGTCGACCGGCTGCGCGCCGTCGCGGCGGCCGAGGATGCCGCCGTATTCTTCGGCCACGACCGTGATCAGGCCAAGGAGACGTTCTGGCAGGCTTTCGCCCGCTGAGCAGGCGCGCGGCCTTTACCCTGCAGGAGCCCCACCGCCCGTGCGGAATGGGAAGCACATGAACAACCTAGAGCGCTCTTGGGCATTGGACCCGCAGGTCCTGATGGACATCCGGGCGATCGGCCAACCCGTGTTCGACCCGGCCGGCAGGAGCCTGCTCGTCACGGAGACCTTCTTCGTCCCGGACGAGAACCGTCAGAAGAGCCGCATCCTGCGTCTCGACATCGCATCGGGCGACGCAGGGCCCATGACCTCCGGGCCCTCGGACCAGCACCCCCTCTTCTCGCCGGACGGCGGGATGATCGCCTTCCTGCGCCGCACCGACGGACCGGCGCAGCTCTGGCTGATGCCATCGGACGGCGGCGAGCCGCGCGTCCTCACGGACCTCACCTACGGCGTGTCGGATTTCGCCTGGCTCGGGCCGGACCGCGTCGTCCTCATCCTGCCGATCAAGGATGAACGCCTGCGCTCGGGCAAGCCGCAGGAGAGCGACGACCCGTATGCCCGCTACAGCCAGGACGTCCGCCGGATCAAGTCGCTCTACCACAAGCTCGACGGCGAGGGCTTCCTGCCCGATACGCGCAAGGCGCTCGCCCTGATGGACCTCGCCGACGGCCGGATCGACATCCTGCAGAGCGGCAGCTTCGACTGCCAGGAGCCTGTCGTGTCGCCGGACGGGACGAAGATCGCCTTCCTGTCCTACCGCCGTCCGGACGCCGAACGGCGGCCTGGCCTCGAGGACGTCTACCTCTACGACCTCGGCCTGCGCAGCGCGCGGCGCCTCACGGACGGACGTCTCGGCGTCATGGCCCACACGTTCGCGGAGGATGGAGAGACCATCTACTTCGCGGCGGACGATCCGATCGACCTCGGCTACGGCCACACCCGCCTCTACGCCTGGAGCGAGGGGGAGGGGGTGCGCTGCATGAGCCGCGCCTTGGACCGCTCCCTAGGGGACCAGAGCGGCACCGATCTCGGAGCGCCGGGTGGCATGCGCCTCGTCGCCCATGGCGGCTCGGTCTACGCGCAGGTCTCGGACGAGGGCCGGGTTGGCATCTGGCAGATCGGCGACGGTGGCCTACGTCCGGTCGTTACCGGCGACCGGGTGATCTACGCCTTCGACCATCATCCGGAGGTCGGCTTCGCCATCGCCTTTGCCGATTTCGCCGAAGTGTCGGCGATCGCCCTGGTCCAGGCGGGGGAGGAACGCCTGCTCACCACGGGCTTCCTGCCGGAGAGCCTGCGCAAGTCGATCAGGAGGCCGGAGCATTTTCTGGCCCGGGCGGAGGGTGGCCCGGACATCGACTGCTGGCTCCTCATGCCCGACGGCCAGGAAATCGGCGTGCCGCTCGTCGTCGAGGTGCACGGCGGCCCCATGAGCATGTACGGCATGCGCCTGCACCTCGAGTTCCAGCTCTTACGCGCGGCGGGCTACGCCGTGCTGTTCACGAATCCTCGCGGCAGCCAGGGCTATGGCGAGGGGTTCTGCAAGGCCATCGTCGGCCGCTGGGGCGACAAGGACTATAGGGACGTCATGGCCGCCCTGGACCAGGCCCTACGCCGCTATCCGCGCCTCTCGCCGCTGCGGCTCGGCATCGCCGGCGGCAGCTACGGCGGCTTCATGGTGAACTGGGCGATCTCGCACTCGAGGCGCTTCCGCGCGGCCGTGACGATGCGCTCCGTCGTCAACCGCATGAGCGCCATGGGAACGTCCGACACCGGATTCGAGCGGGTGCCGCAATATGGCCCCCTCTGGTGGGAGGACCCGGCGCCTTACCTGCAGCAGTCCCCGCTCACCTACGCGTCCGAGATCCGCACGCCGCTGCTGATCGAGCACCAGGAACAGGACATGCGCCTGCCGATCGAGCAGGGCGAGCAACTGTTCACCGCCCTGCGCCTTCTGGGCAGGACGGTGGAGATGCTCCGCTATCCGGGGGAGAGCCACGGCATGAGCCGCGGCGGCAAGCCGTGGCACAGGGTGCACCGCTATCGGGCGATCCTCGACTGGTTCAATCGCTACCTGTGACCCCCGGCGAGACGTCCCGCGGGGCCAGGAGCTCGAGCACCATGTCACGCGCCAGCTGAGGCTGCTGCCGGCCGATCGCGGCGATCAGGCGCTGGTGCGCGCGCAGCCGCTCGGGGCCGGTCGCCTCGGGCGGCTCGCGGTAGGCCGCTTCGAGCAGGGGCAGGCAAAGACTTTCAAGGATGGGGTTGCCGGCCGCCGCCAGGAGGTCCCGGTGGAGATCAGCCTCGGCCCGCCAGGCGGCTGCGGGCGACTCGGCCGCGAAGAGGGCACGCAGGCCGTCTCTGAGACGCGCATAATTCTCAGGGCCTGTCCTCAGGGCGGCCAGCGCCGCCACCTCGCCCTCCAGCACGCTGCGCGCCTCCAGCATCGCCGCGCGGTCGGCAAGCGGCGGCTCCGGGTGCACCTGGATCACCGTCGCCACGGCGGGATGCCCGCCATCGCCGCGGATCTGGCCCTGCGCGCGCAGAATGGCAAGCGCCTCGCGCACCATGGCGCGGCTGGCTCCGAGTTCTCCCGCGAGACGCCGCTCGGACGGCAGCGGTACGTCCGGTGCGGTGCAATGGCGCTGGGCGATCACCTCCGCGAGTCGCTCCGGCAGGCGTCCGTCCGACATGGTGCATCCCTCCACGCCGATCCTACCATGAGCGCAAGGCGTTTCGCGTCGATTTCGGGCGCAGGGGCACCGGTTCCCGCTCCTTGTGTTCACCCCTTGGAAACGGTAGCTTCAGGTTGGTGGTGGTATATTGGCGAGGCATGTGTCGGACTCGCGCGTGGAGATGACGGAGATCGTCATGCCGAACGACGCGAACCCGCTCGGGACGATCTTCGGCGGGCGCGTCATGCAGCTCATGGACATCGCGGCATCGATCACCTGTTTTCGGCACGCGCGTTGCAATGTCGTCACGGCGTCGGCCGACAGCCTGGAATTCAAGGGCCCGGTGCACGTGGGCGAGGCGATCATGGTGCGGTCCTGGCTCAACTGGGTCGGTCGCAGCTCCATGGAGGCGCAGGTGGAGGTCTTTTCCGAGAACCTTTTGACAGGGGAGCGCCGCCGGACGTCGACGGCCTATCTGACCATGGTCGCCGTGGACGAGCAGGGCGCGCCGACCGAGGTGCCGAGGCTCGAGCTCGAGACCGACGAGGAGCGCCTGCGTTTTCGCCAGGCGGCCGAGCGGCGGTCTGAGCGCCTGAGGCTGAGGGAGAAGCATCGCATGGAGGAGGCGGAGTGATGGCCGCAGCTCGGGTCTACGTGGTCGAGGGAGCGCGCACGGCGTTCGGCAGCTTCGGTGGGGGATTGAAGGACGTCTCCGCGCTGGAGCTCGGGGTGTACGCGGCCAAGGGGGCGATCGCGCGCAGCGGCTTCGCGCCCCAGGCCCTCGACGCGTGCTTCTTCGGCAACGTCATCCAGGCGGGGCGGGGCGCCGCCTATCTCTCGCGCCATGTGGCGCTCAGGTCCGGCCTGGGTGAGCGGGTGCCGGCCCTGACGGTCAACCGGCTCTGCGGCAGCGGACTTGAAGCCGCGGTCCAGGCCTACAAGGCGATCGTGCTCGGCGAGGCGCAGGCGGCGCTGGCCGGCGGCACGGAGTCGATGTCGAACGCCCCGTACCACCTGCAGGGGGTACGGTTCGGCTGGGGCCTCGGCGGCGCGCAGGTGCTGGACGCCCTCTGGGACACCCTGACGGACGACTATTGCGGCTGCGCAATGGCGGATACGGCGGAGAACCTCGCGGAGCGCTACGAGATCTCCCGGGAAGCGCAGGACGCCTTCAGCCTCGAGAGCCATCAGCGGGCGCTGCGGGCCGCGGAGGACGGCCTGATGGCCGAGGAGATCGTGCCCGTCGCGACCAAGAAGGGCGACGTGACCCGCGACGAGCATCCGCGCGAGACCAGCATGGAGAAGCTGCAGAAGCTGCCGGCGCGCTTCCGCCAGAATGGCACGGTGACGGCGGGAAACGCCTCCGGCATCAACGACGGCGCCGCGGCCGTCGTCGTGGCGGGCGAGGCAGCGGTGGCGAGCGCGGGCGCCCAGCCGCTCGCGCGCATCGCGGGATATGCCTCCGTCGGCGTCGATCCGCGCTACATGGGCATCGGGCCCGTCGAGGCAATCCGCGGCGCGCTCAAGATGGCCGGCTGGACGCTCGACGACGTCGACCTCTTCGAGGTGAACGAGGCGTTCGCGGCGCAGTACCTCGCGGTAGAGAAGGAGCTTGCGCTGCCGCGCGAGCGCACCAACGTCCAGGGTGGGGCCGTCGCGCTCGGTCATCCCGTGGGGGCGAGCGGCGCGCGTCTGCTGCTTACGCTCGCCTACCAGCTGCGGCGCCGGGGTCTGCGGCGCGGCGTGGCGTCGCTCTGCATCGGCGGCGGCCAGGGCATCGCGATGGCGATCGAACGTAGCTGAGCGAGGAGGAGCACCATGGCGGAGATTCGCACCCTGGGCGTCGTCGGCGCCGGCACGATGGGATCGGGCATCGCCCACGTCGCGGCCCAATCGGGACTGAAGGTCACCGTGGTGGAGACGGATGCGCGGCAGCTTGCGCGCGCGCAGGACTACATCCGGGAGATCGACCGGCGGTCGGTGGCCAAGGGACGGCTGACCGAGGAGGCGGCCGCGCAGACGTTCGCGCGGCTGAGCTTCGAGCAGGATCTCGACGCCCTCGGCAGCGCGGACCTCTGCGTCGAGGCGATCTACGAGGATCTCGAGGCCAAGAAGGCGATCTTCCGCCGCCTCGACGAGGTGGCGCGACCCGGCGTGATCCTCGCCACGAACACCTCCTCGATGTCGATCACCGAGATCGGCCGCGTCACGGCGCGCCCCGACCGCACCTGCGGCCTGCACTTCTTCAACCCGGCGCAGGTGATGAAGCTCGTCGAGGTGGTGCGCGGCTACAACACGAGCGACGCGACCATGGCCGAGGCCCAGGCGTTCGCCACGCAGCTCGGCAAGACGCCGATCGCGGTGCAGAAGGACCAGCCGGGCTTCGTCGTCAACCGCGTGCTGATGCCGTTCCTCGCGGAGGCCTGCAAGGTGGTGGAGGAGGGCGTCGCGAGCGTCGAGGACGTCGACACCGCCGTGAAGCTCGGCCTCAACCATCCGATGGGTCCCTTCACCCTGCTCGACTTCACCGGCGTTGACGTCTGCTACGCCGTGATGGACTACTTCTACCGGGAGTTCGGCGATCCGGCCTACAAGCCGCCGCTGCTGCTGCACCAGCTGGTGCGGGCCGGCCGCATGGGCCGCAAGTCTGGCGCCGGCTTCTACGACTACGCCTCATGACGCAACTGAGGCTTGGGGCGCATCTTTCGATCAGCCAGGGCCTGTCGAAGGCGATTGCCGACGCGCAGGCGATCGGCGCCAACACCTTCGCGTACTTCACGCGGAACCCGCGCGGCGGCGCGGCGCGCCAGATCCCCGCGGAAGAGGCGGAGCGCTTCAAGGTGCTGAGCCGTGAAACCGACGTGCGCGACACGGTCGGGCACCTGCCGTACACGGTCAATCCGGCCGGCCGCGACCCGAAGGTGGCGGAGTTCGCCCGCATGGTGCTGCGCGAGGACCTCCTGCGCGCGGGCAGCTTCGGTGGCGAGTTCCTCAACTTCCATCCCGGGAGCCACCAGGGGGACGGGCCCGAAGCGGGGATCGACAGGCTGGTCGCGACGCTCAAGGACGTGCTTGCGGTGCCGACCGGCGAGACGATGCTGCTGATCGAGACGATGTCCGGCCAGGGCAGCGAAGTGGGCTGCACGTTCCAGCAGATCCGCGAGGTGCTCGACCGCGTGCAGGACCAGCGTCTCGGCGTCTGCCTCGACAGCTGCCACCTGTTCGCCGCGGGTTACGACCTGCGTACGCCGGCAGGCGTTGCGCACATGGTGGGGGAGCTCGAGGACATCGTCGGCCTCGAGCACGTCCGCGCCATGCACCTCAACGACTCGAAGCAGCCCCTCGGCTCCCACCGGGACCGGCACGAGAAGCTCGGCCAGGGCCAGATCGGACGCGACGGCATTGGGGCCATCCTGCGCAACGAGTTCATTCGCAGCCTGCCGCTGATCCTCGAGACGCCGGTGGACGACTGGAAGGAGTATGGCGCGGAGATCGCGATCGCCAAGGAACTGGCAGGGTAGAGCATGGGCGCGCGATGCGAACCACCCGGCCCTGCGGCTGGGTGGTTCGCGTAGCGCCTTGCGGACGCCCCCCGGAGAATCAGGAGATGGTCGCGTGTCGGTGTCGATCGCGGTATGGCTGTTCCTCTCCGCCGGCCTCGTTCTCGCGGCCTTGCGCAGCGGCCTGCGGCCGCGTAGGCTGGCGCGGCGTCTGCCGGTGGCCCTAGGGGCCCTGACCTTGGTGCTTGCGGCCGTCGGGCCGGCGCAGGCGGCCGGCGCCGGCTTGCGGTCTTTGGCGCTGTCGCCGGTGGACTCGGCGAAAGCCTTCGCGTCCATCGCTGCGAGCCACGCTCGCCCACAGTGTCGCCCCGACTGGTCCGCGGGCGTCTACCATACCTACCGGTTCAAGCTGCTGTCTTTTTGCAGGACGGCGGCCGGAGTCGTCGTGAGCGAGCGGCGGGAGGCCGACCACGACTGGCATCTGGACGTGCGGCTGGCACCGAGGTACAAGGGACTGCTCTCACGCGGCAACGACCGATACCAAGGCGGCAACCTCGTCGTCGAGATCATCCCCATGGATCAGCCGCACGTCCGGGTGCCGGCGGTTGGGCAGGCCATCACCGTCTGGGGTGCCTGGGTGGACGACAAGGACCACGACTGGAACGAGATCCACCCGGCCTGGATCGTCAACGGCCGTGGCACGATCGCGTTCACCAAGGCGGCGGCCGCCGCGTCCGTCACCACTGGGATCTGCGGCAACGGCGACCGGGACTGCCCGAAGGGAAGTGCGGAGACCGGCGGGAGCACTGGCCTCACGGGTTCCGCCAAGGGGCTGGCGGTTGTCGCCTCGATGCTTCGGGTGGCGCCGGGCCAGTACGCCAGCGTGGAGATCCGCACGACTCCGGGAGTGACGGCGGCGATCGAGGTCCTGTACGCGAGCGGGCCGAGCCGGGCAGCCGGTCTCGTGGCGAAGCAGGCGGACGGCGAGGGCCACGTCGCCTGGTCGTGGAAAGTCGGCAGCCGGACGACGCCGGGCAACTGGCCGGTCGTTATCACCGCTGGCGGGAATACGCTCAAGCTGGCGCTGCAGGTCGAGTGAGCGCCGGGGCCAATTGGCCCAGCATGTCGGAGACGGCGGAGGGAGGCAGGTTCCAAGATGTCGGTCGTCATGTACGTCGTTCCGCTCTGACCGCACTGCGCCCAGGCGCGGCGTTTCCTCTCGGCGAGAGGAGTCAAGTGGGAGGAGCGGAACATCCTCACGAGCAGCAGATATATGCGGGAAATGCGCCAGCTCACGGACGCGCGGACGGTGCCGGTCACCCAGTTCGGCGACCGGGTGCTGGTCGGTTTCGACCCGGGAGCCTACGAGGAGGCCATCCTGGCCGAAGGGGGAACGAGCCGGGCCTGAAGGGCCGCTTGCGTACCCTCGGCATCCGTCTGCCTTGGGGAGTGGCTCGCACAGCCTTGGGCGACGCAGAACCCGCGCAGGGTTCCGGGCGCTTGCCGAAGCCCTTCGGCCTGCTCCTCACGGGCGCGGGTTCGTGCTGTACCGAGGTTGCGAAGAGGATCAAGTCCCGCGGCGTGGTGGAAATTCGGGCTTCCGTGGCAGGGGTCAAATTGCGGGGCTCAGAGACGGGGTAGCCTCATCCTTGCTCAGGCTATCGGCGTAGATCTTGGCCATCGATTCCTGGC
>JAJZVM010000095.1 GCA_021845645.1 Bacillota bacterium | reverse complement strand
CCATGCCCCAGGTCCGGCCGCTTCAGGACCAGCTGCGCTGGGGGAGTAGAGCATGCCTGTTCGGCGTCGCTCCGAGGGCTCCTGCACCGGCAACGACAAGCGCGCTGACGCAGACTGCCGCCTGACGCGTGATCTCGCCCAGGGGATAGCGCCGCATGTTGCCCTCTGCACGGGCGTCGAGGTGCGCCCACACAGGGTACCTCCGACCTCGACAGCGCGGGCGGGTCGTCGCCGCGCCCCGCCGCTGTCTGCTCAGCGGTCGTCAAACGGCCTCGGCGCCTTCGACCTGCCCTGCGGCACCGATGAGGCGTGACAGGGTGCTCGAGCGCCTGCGCGCGCGGGCGGAGGAGTTCGGGCTGGCGCCCGGGGAGATCCTGATGCAGCGCCTGCCGCCGCAGGCGCTGTGGAGTCTCGCGTCCTACGGATTCTTCGGCCGCTACGGACACTGGTCGCGGGGCAAGGCGTACCAGCGCCTCAAGGTCCAGGGTGAGCTCGGCCTGCAGCGCATCTACGAGCTGATCGTGCACACGGAGCCGCCGCAGGCGTTCGTCCTTGCGGGCAACCGGCCGATCGAGGACATGCTCGTCTCCGCCCATGTCCTCGGGCACGCCGACTTCTTCCACCGCAGCGCGTGGCTCAGGAAGCGCGATCCGGACGTGGGCAGGCGGGTCCTTTTGCACCGGCAGCGGATCTCGGCTTATGTCGCGGAGCATGGGCAGGATGCCGTGGAGTCGCTTCTGGACGCAGCCCTCCTGATCGAAGGCCATGTGGCCCGTCTCGGCCCGGAGGATCTCTTGGGCGTCATCGCGCGGCAGGCCCCGCTCGCCGCCTGGCAGCGGGACTGCCTCGACATGGTGCGCGAGGAGGCGCTCTATTTTCAGGCGCAGGAGCGCACCAAGGTTCTCAACGAGGGCTGGGCTTGTTTCTGGCACCTGCGCATCCTGCGCAGGGAAGACCTCCCTGCCAGGGACCGGCTGGACGTCGCCCTTCTGCACAGCCAGCTGGTCGCTATGCCTCCCGGACGCTTGAACCCCTACACCCTCGGTCTTGACGTGCTGGAGCAGTTCGCCCGCGAGGCTGGCGCGAGGCCAGGCGAAGCACCGGAGGGAGAGGCGCTCGAAGCCATGCTCGAGCTCGCGGCGTTCGCCGATGACCGCTCGCTGATCCGCGACCACCTGCGGCAGGAAACCGTCGACCGACTGGGGATCACCGTGCCGACGACGGAGGGCGGGGAGAGCCGCGACCTTGCGGACGTCCGCCGCGAGATCCTGCGCCAGGTCGGGGGTGCGTGGCGGCCCGCCGTGGAGGTAGAGCAGGGGGTGGCGGGCTGCACCCTGCGCCTTCGCCACCTGCATGACGGCCGCGACCTGGACCTTCCCGACGCGGAGGGGGTGCTCAGCGAAGTGCAGCGGCTCTGGGGCGCCCCGGTGCTCCTCGAGACGATGGTGGGCGGGCAGAGGGTCTGCCTGCGCCACGACGGGCAGGAGGTGCGGCGGGACGGGTGATCGGCTGGCAGGAATCGGAGAATTGCACGCGAAGCCAGGGCCAGATGCTGCGGGAGGTGGCAAGATGCCAGTTCAGCTGACTCCACTCAGGTTTCTCGCACAAAGCGAGCGGCGCGAGCCCGAAAAGACCGCCATCGTGTGTGGCGAAACCCGCCTGACCTACCGCGCTTACGCCGATCGCGTCCGGCGGCTGATCGGTGCCCTCAAGGGACTCGGCGTCGAGCACGGCGACCGCGTCGCCTACCTCGGTCTCAACTGTCATCGTCTTCTCGAGCTCTACTACGCGGTGCCGGCGCGCGGAGCGATCCTGAGCCCCTTGAACGTGCGGCTGACGGCTCCGGAGCTGCTTTTCATCCTGCAGGACCTCGAACCGAAGCTGCTCGTCACCGACCAGACGCTTCTGCCGATGGCCAAGGCCTTGCAGGCCCGGGCGGGTGTGCCCATCGTGCTGCTTTCCGGGCCGCCGGAGACCGAGGGCGTCCTGTTCTATGAGGATATTCTGGCCGGCGCGGAGCCCATCGACCTGATGGCCGGGGATGTCGAGGAGTCCGACGTGGCCGAGATCTTCTATACGAGCGGCACGACGGGCAGGCCCAAGGGCGTCCAGCTGACGCACCGCAACCTGTACCTGCACGCTCTGGGCGTTGCCGTTTCGGCGCCGATCCATGCCGACGAGGTGCAACTTGTCGGCACCGTGCCGCTCTTCCATGTCAACGGCTGGGGTGGGCCCCAATTCATCGTGGCGCAGGCGGCGACGCAGGTGGTGACGTCCCGCTTCGACGCCGGCGAGTTCTACCGCCTTGTCGAGGCCGAGGGCGTCACGCTGGCGATGCTCGTGCCCACGATGCTCGCGGCGGTGCTGAACTATCCCGGACGCCGGAGCCACGACACCTCGAGCCTGCGCCGCGTGATCATCGGAGGTGCGCCGCCGCCGCCTGCGCTGATCCGCGAGGCCCGCGAGGAGCTGCAGGTGGACTGCTCGGTGGGCTACGGGCTCTCCGAGACCTGCCCTGTCCTTACCCTTGCGACCATCAAGGACAGCCTCAAGGACGCGCCGCTCGAGGAGCAGTACCAGCTGCGCGCCATGACGGGCCTGCCGATCGTTGGCTGCGACCTGCGCGTCGTGCAGGAGGACGGCCTGGAGGTCGCGCACGACGGCAAGGCGGTCGGCGAGATCTGGGTGCAGGGCGACATGGTGTTCGACGGCTACTGGCGTCGGCCCGAGGAGACGGCGCAGGCGTTTTCGGACGGCTGGTTCCGCACCGGCGACATGGCGGTTGTGGAACCTTCGGGATACCTCAGGATCGTGGATCGCAAGAAGGACATCATCATTTCCGGCGGCGAAAACATCAGCTCGGTCGAGGTGGAGGACGCCCTCTACACCCACTCGGCGGTGCTGGAGGCCGCCGTGGTGGCGCGGGCGGACCAGCGCTGGGGCGAGGTGCCGTACGCGTTCGTCTCTTTGCGGCCGGGCGCGGTTGCCACGGGTGAGGAGATCCTCGACCATCTCAAGGGACGCCTCGCCGGCTTCAAGATCCCGCACGGGATCGAGATCCTGCCCGAGCTGCCCAAGACGGGCACGGGCAAGGTGGTCAAGCTGCAGCTGCGCGAGTCGCTCAAGAATCGCTGATGTTCGACCTGGGAGGCGTACCGTGAAGGCAAGGGAAGTGGAGCTGCAGGGCGAGGGCCGCGCGATCGAGGGGTACCTCGCGGAGCCCGAGGCTCCGGGCACGCATCCGTCCCTGATCGTCGTGCACGAGATCTGGGGCCTCGACGACCATATACGCGACGTGGCCCGCCGTTTCGCCGACGCGGGATTCGTTGCCCTCGCGCCTGACCTCTATACGGGGACCTGGCGCGAGGCGATGCAGCCAGACCGCATCATGGCCGGCATGAAGTTCCTGCGCGAGGCACCGCCCGAGGTGCAGCGGGACCCGAGTACGCTCGGTCCCCTGCTGGACGCGCGACCGCCCGAAGAGGCGTCTGCCCTGCGCACGCTGATGCGGGTGATGACGCCTGGGCAGCGCGCTTCGTTCGCCCAGGACCTGCGCGGCGCGGTCCGGTTCCTGCGGGGACTGCCGCAGGTGGACGCCGGGCGCGTCGCCTGCCTCGGCTTCTGCATGGGCGGCGGCATCACGGCCCAACTCTCGACGATCGAGCCGGACCTGTGGGCCGCCGTGATCTTCTATGGCGAGAATCCGCCCATCGACCATGTCGGGGAGATCAGGGCCAAGGTGCTGGGGCTCTACGGCGGCGACGACGTCCGCATCACGGCCAATGTCCCCGAGTTCGCCGATGCGATGGCCGCCGCGGGCAAGCGGTTCTCCCATCACGTCTATGCGGGTGCGCCCCACGCGTTCTTCAACGACACGCGGCCGAGTTACCGCCCGGAAGCGGCGGCCGACGCCATGCGCCGCGTCCTCGAGTTCCTCGACTGACACCTCAGCCTCGATCCGCCGCATATCCTGCTAAGGGAACGCGCTGCTTCGCCTCGGCGGGGCAGCGCGATCTAGCCAGATCTGCGTGCTCGGCGGAGCTCGAGGCGGGAGGGGTATCGTTGGACATCGCTGAGCGGATCGGGCGCGGCGAACCGCCGGCCGGCCAGCGGGAGTGGCGCGGCGACTTTTCGCAGTACATCCAGATCTGCAGGCGCCAGCCGCATGTCGCGGATCTCGCGCACCGGCGCGTTCACCGCATGCTCGTGGCGGCGGGCGGGGCGAAGGGCCTGTGCGAAGGCCAGCTCTTCGGCTTGGACGCCGCGTTTTCGGAGATCGACGCCTTCTTCGCCGCCGCCGCACAGGGGCTCGAGGTGCGGCGGCGCATCCTGTTGCTGCTCGGGCCCGTCGGGGGCGGCAAGTCCAGCTTCGTGGAGATCATGAAGCGCGGCTTGGAGCGCTTCTCGGTGGAGGAAGAGGGGAGTCTCTACGCCATCGCGGGCTGCCCGATGCGGGAGGAGCCTCTGCATCTGCTGACGGGGGAACTGCGCAGGGCGGCGGAGCAGGAGCTTGGCGTGGTCGTCGAGGGTGACCTCTGCCCTGTCTGCCGCATGCGCTACGGCGGGCTCACGGGCAAGGACCTCCTCGCCGTGCCCGTCGAGCGGGTGACGATCAGCGAGGAGAGGCGCCGCGGCGTGGGTACCTTTGCGCCGTCCGACCCGAAATCCCAGGACATCGCGGAACTGACCGGCTCCCTCGATCTCGCCGCCATTTCGGACTACGGCGTCGAGTCCGACCCCAGGGCGTTCCGCTTCGACGGCGAGCTCAACGTGGCGAACCGGGGCCTGATGGAGTTCGTCGAACTGCTGAAGTGCGACGAGCGGTTCCTCTATACCCTGCTGACTCTGGCGCAGGAAGGCAGGTTCAAGACAGGACGCTATGCGCTGATGTACGCGGACGAGGTGGTGGTCGCCCACTCGAACGAGGCCGAATACCAGACCTTCATCCACGATGCGCGCAACGAGGCGCTCAAGGATCGCATGGTGGTGGTGCGCATGCCCTACGCCCTGCGCGTCAAGGACGAACGGCGGATCTACGAGCGCCTGGTCGCCGATCGCCGGCGGCCCGACACGCACATCGCTCCGCACGCGATCGAGGCCGCCGCCACCTTCGCCGTCCTGACGCGGCTCGAGCAGAGTCGCCGTCGCGAGATCGGCCAGCTGCAGAAGCTCAGGCTCTACGACGGGGAGGAGGTGCCGGGACTCGGCCCGCGCGACCGCCTGGACCTGCAGCGCGAGAGTAGCCGGGAAGGCATGCATGGCGTCTCGCCACGCTACGTGGTCAACCAGCTGGCGCGTGCCCTCGTGCGTTCGGACGGCTGCCTGACGGTCGGGGCAACGCTGCGCGCCCTGTACGAAGGGCTGCAAAGCCATCCTTCGATCGAGGCCTCGGACCAGGAAACCTACCGCAACCTCTTGCACGAGGTGGCGGAGGACCTCGGGCGTCGCCTCGAAGCCGAAGTCTACCCGTATTTCGTGGACGCCTTCGAGGACAATTTGGCCGCACTATGGCACCGCTACCTCGAGTCGCTCGACGCCTATCTGACGGCCCTGCGCATCGGCGAGCCGGCGCCCGACGACCTGGAGCGGCGCCTGCGCAGCGTCGAGGAGGAGGTCGGGGTGACGGAGGCGCAAAAGCGCGCCTTCCGCGAGGAGATCGGCGTGTGGGCCGCCAGCATGCGCAGCCGCGGCCAGGTCTCTGCCCTTCCCCAGCACCCGGCCCTGCGCACAGCGCTCGAGCGGCATCTCTACAGCCGCATCCAGACGCTCGTGCAGGGTGCCCTCCAGGATGTGGCGCCAGGCGAGGCGATCGGCGCGCGCATCACTGCGGTGCGGCAAAGACTGCTGCAGGAGGGATACTGTCCGCGCTGCAGCGAGGATCTTCTGCAGGCGCTCGGCGGACCGGTTCCCTTCGCCCTCGGCTGACGCTGCTTGCCATCGCGCGCAGCTTGCCCTATCGTTGGGCGCGAGATGGGGGTGCTGATAGTAGACGGGTTCGACCGGACCGTGTTCCTCTGGTGGAACGGACTCGCCGGCAGGAACGCCTTCGTGGACGCGCTGGCGGTGCTCGCCGCCCAGTACGCCATCTTCGTCGTAGCGGGACTGATGGTCGTGCTCTGGTTCGCCTTGCCGCGCCGCGAGGCCGGTCTGCGACGGCAACTCCTGTACGCGGCTCTCGCTGCGGTCGTGGCGATCGCCGTCAATTACGCCATCTCCGCGCTCTGGTACCGCCCGCGCCCGTTCGTGCTCTACCCGCACCTGGTGCACCAGCTTGTGCAGCACGTCGCCGATGCGTCCTTCCCTTCGGACCACGCGGCTGTGGCGGCGGCGGTGGCCTTTGCCCTGCGCGGCCAGAACAAGGCCCTGCAGTGGGTGATGTGGCTGCTGACGGCGCTGATCGTGCTCGCGCGGGTGTTCGTCGGCGTGCACTGGCCGACGGACGTCCTCGGGGGAGTCGCAGTGGGCTTCGTGGCGGCGACGGCCGTCCAGACCCTTTCGGGGCCCCTCAGGCGACCGGCCGATTTCGTCCTGGGCCTCTTCCGCATGCATGAGGGGCAGCGGGCCCGCTAACCCCTGCGGGATGACATATTTCGGAGGTGGACGCAAGCGATGCTGACCGGAAGCATCACCTGGCTCAACAACATGGCGATGGTGGCGAAGAGCGGCAGCGGGCACGAAATCGTGATGGACGCCGCTGCCGCAGTCGGCGGGGAGGAGCGCGGCGCGCGCCCGAAGGAGCTCACACTGCTCAGCCTGGGCGGCTGCACCGGCATGGATGTGATTGCGATCATGCAGAAGAAGCGGGTTCCGTTCACGAGTTTCACCATCGACCTCGAGGCTGACACGTCCAAAGAGCACCCCCAGGTGTTCACGGAGATCCGGCTGGTCTACAGGACCGTGGGTGAAGGGGTGCAGCGCGACCACGTCGACAGGGCCATCCAGCTTTCGCAGAACAAGTACTGCGGCGTGACCCACATGCTCAACAAGACGGCCAAGCTGGTCATCATCAGCGAGGTCAACGGGGAGCGCAAGACACTGAGCTGAAGGCTCAGGGGTGAACGCGGCCTCGGCGGTGCGGGGGCCGAGCGGGCCCGGGCGGCGGGCTCGCACCGTCCGCTGCGGCTGAAGAGAAAGCGGCCCAGGCCGTGTGCATGGCCTGGGCCGACCTGCGCCCATGGCCTCGGGTGCGGTCGCCGCCTATTGGCCGACCGCCCCGGCCTGCCTCGGCTGGCGTGCCGCTAGGGTGCCCGCCAGCAGGTTCGCGTAGAACTGAGCCCCCTGCCGGTTCAGGTGCACGCCGTCGGGGTAGAAGAACCCCGCATGGCCCTGGCTTGCACCGTACCAGTCCACGAGCACCGTGTGGGGGTAGCTCCTCGCGACGGAGGCGAGCAGCCGGTTGACCTGCCCTTGCCATGGGCGCGGCACGCGTGTGTTGACGAGCAGGATCTCCTTGGCGCCTGCGAGGGAGCGCAGCAGCGAGAGGAGCGCGGCGCGCGTGTAGGGGCCGTTCGTGCCGAGTTCCAGGATCACTCTGGAGCCGAGTTGGCGCCGGGCCCTCAGTTGCGCGATGACAGGAGGCGTCTGCCAGAGCTGTCGGCCGACAACCGCGTCGATGGTGATGCCTGGCAGCAACCGCTCGAGATACGGCGCCGCGTCGATCATCACCGAGTCCCCGATCGCGGTGACGTTGGCGCCCGCGGGCATCTGCGGGGACGACTCGGCCCGGGGCGGCGCCAGGCGCCCCCTGGGCGCGACGGCACGTCGCACATACACGTAGACGTTGGATGCAGGTGAGATGTGCGGTAGAGGTGGAGGGGGCAGGATGCTCAGGGACTTTGGCATCGTGCTCGCGGCCGCGGCCGGACCAAGGCCGACGAGACCGCCACAGGCGACGACCAGCAGGAGCGATGTCGTGGCTACCGTGACGAGACCGTGCAGCGACAGGCTCCTGCGGCGCAGGGCTCGCCGGCGCCACAGCCGCCAGATCCGCTCAAAGGCCCCTTGCCTGATCGGCTCTTCGATATAGCGCCAGGAAAGCGCCGCCAGCAAGATGGAGACAGCCACCTGCAGCCCGGCCTGCAGTGGGGAGAACCCTGTCTGGCCCACGGGCGTCGTCAGCGCGATAACAGGATAGTGCCAGAGGTAGATGCCGTACGACCGCACGCCGAGCCAGCGCAGCGGCTCTGTGCCCAGCACGCGTGCGACGCGGCTGCCAGGGCAGGTGGCCGCCGCGACGACCGCTGCCGTCGCCAGCGACAGGAGCGCGAGCCCCAGCGGGTAGAGGAAGGGGTCGCGCTCGCCGGTGGCGGCGAAAAGCACGAGGACGGCAACGAGCCCGCCAAAGCCAAGCAGGTCCAACGGCAGGCGCAGACGCTGGGAGACCTGACCGACCCGTCGGCTCGGCCACACCTGTGCCAGCGCAGCGCCAAGGAGCAGGGCGAACGCGCGCGTGTCGGTGCCGTAGTAGACCCTGTCCGGCCCCGCGCCGGAATGGAAGAGCACGCCCAGGGTGACCGCGGAGGCTATGGCCAGCGCGAGCGTTGCGACGAAGAGAGCCCAGCGCGGCAAAAAGCGCAGGCCCAGCCAGAGCAAGCCTGGCCAGACGAGGTAGAACTGCTCTTCCACCGCGAGAGACCAGAGGTGGGTCAGTGGTGACGGCGGTCCGAAGCTCGCGAAGTAGGAGACGTGGTGGAAGATGTACCACCAGTTGCTCACGTAGAGTGCCGCGGCGAGGACCTCGCCGCGCAGTTCACCGAGGCGCGCAGGATCGACCAGCGTCACATAGGCCGCGACGGCAGACAGGAGCACGACGAGGGCAGGCAGAAGACGGCGTGCGCGCCTCAGCCAGAAGCCCCGCAGGTCGAGCGAGCCGAGCCGTTCCCACTGGTCGATGAGGATGTCGCTGATCAGGTAGCCCGAGAGCACGAAGAAGACGCCAACGCCCAGGAGACCGCCTTGCGCCATGGGCAGGCCGAGATGGAAAGCGATCACGCCGAGCACGGCAACCGCGCGGAGCCCGTCAAGGCCCGGCATGTAACGGCCCTTGGCGGATACCGGCTTCGGCACGTGACCTCGCTCCCTTCACCCAGGAACAGCAGGACAGGGCACGGGCCAGGGCGGGAGGGGCTTCGAGTTGTGGGTGAGGCAGGGTGTAGGCAACCCGCCAATAGAAATAGAACTTACGAGGATCTGCAATAAGTATACGGCGCGACGGCACCTCAGGTTCCTGAATATCATGCCCTTTTCGCATGAGTAGGTGGACATGTCGCTATGGATAGGGGGACGTCCATATGGCAGCCAGCAACCTTGGTATTGAAAATAGGTAGACGGGCGGCGTGCCATGACTGGCTTCGATTGACGAAGGGCAACTTATACGTTGACTTGGGTTGCCTGACGGAGGCTCAGGAATGTAGATCGATGTGTCACCATGGACCACAGACTTTCGCCGGGCCGCAAGAGACCGGGACAGGCTGCCGTCGAAGCAGTTCTATGAGGGGCGGACGAGGTTATGACTGTCGCCGCGGGCCGGGGCTGCCTGCCTGGGGTCGGGGCGCTTCGCCGGCGAGCATGACGTGCGCCGCCACCCTGGAGGACGTTCCGGCGACCAGGCAGGTTGCGTGCTCGCAGGGACTTGAGCATCCCGACGGCCGACCGGCCGTTCCCAGCATCAGGGGCTCAGGCTAGAATCGACATAGGCGCACGATAGCGTAAAGGAAGCGGGAGGCGAAGCGATGGATTTCACGCTTGCCGAGGAAGACCGCATGGTGCAGGAGACGGTGCGCGATTTCGCGGAGCGGGAACTCGGGCCCGGCGCCGCCGCGCGCGACCGCGACGGCACGTTCGATCTCGACGTATACCGCAAGATGGCCGAGCTTGGCCTGCTGGGACTGCCGATCGCAGAAGAGTGGGGCGGCGCTGGCGGCACCTACCTGCAATACGCGATCGCCGTCGAGGAGATCTCGCGGGTCTGCGCCTCGACGGGCCTCAGCTACGCGGCACACGTATCGCTGGGTCTGGGCAGCCTCAGCCTGCTCGGCAGCGATGCGCAGAAGGGCACCTATCTCGCGCCGGGAGCCAGGGGGCAGTACCTGGTCGCTTTCGGCCTGACGGAGGCTGGCGCAGGATCGGACGCAGGCGGCACGCGCACGCGCGCCGCCAAGGTCGAGGGGGGATGGCTCCTCTCGGGCAGCAAGGCGTTCATTACCAACGCCAAGTCGGCGGGCGTCAGCGTGATCACCGCCGTGACGGATCCGGGCAAGGGCGCACGCGGCATCACGGCTTTCCTCGTGCCGAAGGATACGGAAGGCTTCTATCCGAGCACCTCTTACGACAAGATGGGTATGAGGGCGTCCGAAACGGCCGAGATCGAACTGCGCGACGCCTACGTGCCGGACGAGGCCATGCTCGGTGGACGCGGCGAGGGGTTCCGCGGCTTCCTCGAAGTCCTGGATGGCGGCCGCATCTCGATCGGCGCGCTCGGCGTCGGCATCGCGCAGGCGGCCCTCGAGGCCTCGCTCGCGTACGCCCAGACGCGCGAGCAGTTCGGTCAGAAGATCGGGCAGTTCGAGGCGATCCAGTTCAAGCTGGCCGACATGGCCATGGAAGTCGAGATGGCGCGCCTGCTGGTCCACAAGGCCGCGTGGCTCAAGGACCAGCACCAGCCGTTCGGCCAGGTGGCCGCGATGGCCAAGCTCTTCGCCTCGGAGGCCGCGATGCGCGCCGCGACGCAGGCGATCCAGATCCACGGCGGGAACGGCTACATCCGCGAGTACCCCGTGGAGCGCTACCTGCGCGACGCGAAGCTGCTCGAGATCGGCGAGGGCACGTCCGAGATCCAGCGGCTGGTCATCGCGCGCGGGCTCGGACTCGGTCGGTAGGCATCTCGCGAGGAGGACAACGCAAGTGGAGATCTTGAGCCCTATGGCCGGCATGCTCCTGCGGTATTCGGTCGCGGTCGGCGACGCGGTCGCCGACGGCCAGGAGGTAGCCGTGCTCGAGTCGATGAAGATGGAGGTGCCTGTCGCCGCGTCCGGTCAGGGCACCGTCGGGGAGCTCAAGGCGGAAGTGGGGGCATTCGTCCAGGAGGGTGAGCCCCTCGTGTCCTTGCGATGAGCGGTCGCGACGAGATTGTCGCCCGCCGGCGCGCAATCGCGCAGGGCGGCGCGCAAAAGTACCACGAGCAGGCGTCCCGGCGCGGCAAGCTGTTCGTGCGCCGGCGGCTCGAGCTTCTCCTGGACCCCGGCAGCTTCGTCGAGGACGGCATGTTTGCGAACGATCTGGCAGGGGATCTGCCCGCTGACGGCGTCGTCACGGGCGTAGGCCGCATCGACGGCAGGCCCGTGGCCCTGATGGCCAACGACTCGACGGTCAAGGCCGGTTCCTGGGGCAGCCGCACCGTGGAGAAGATCCTGCGCGTGCAGGAAATGGCGGAGCGCCTCGAGGTGCCGCTCTTCTATCTCGTGGACTCGGCCGGGGCGCGCATCACCGACCAGGTCGAGATGTTCCCCGGCCGCCGCGGCGCCGGACGCATCTTCTTCAACCAAGTCCAGCTGTCCGGCCGGGTACCCCAGATATGCATCCTGTTCGGGCCCAGCGCCGCCGGAGGCGCCTATATCCCCGCGTTTACCGACGTCACGATCATGGTGGAGGGCAACGCGTCGATGTACCTCGGCTCGCCCCGCATGGCCGAGATGGTGATCGGCGAGAAGGTGTCGCTCGAGGAGATGGGCGGCGCCCGCATGCACGCCAGCGTGAGCGGGCTCGGTGACGCCCTCCTGCCCGATGAGGAGGAGGCGATCGCCTGGGCGAGGCGCTACTTCGCGCTGATGCCGCAGAACTTCCGCGCAGGGCCCGCAGTCGTCGCCGCGGCGCCGCCTGTGGCCAAGGACCTCGCCAAGCTGATTCCCGAGAACCAGAACCTGCCCTTCGATATGCACGAACTCGTCGACGGCCTAGTCGACGAGGGCAGCTTCCTCGAGATCAAGGAACTCTACGCGCCCGAGCTGATCGTCGGTCTCGCGCGTCTGAACGGGCAGGTCGTCGGCATCGTCGCCAATCAGCCGAGCGTCAAAGGCGGCGTGCTCTTCGTCGACTCGTCCGACAAGGCTGCGCGGTTCATCTGGCTCTGCGACGCGTTCAACATCCCTCTCGTCTTTCTCTCGGACGTACCCGGCTTCATGATCGGCACGAAGGTGGAGCGCCAGGGCATCATCAGGCACGGCGCCAAGCTGATCACGGCCGTGTCGGAGGCGACCGTGCCCAAGTATTGCGTCGTGGTGCGCAAGGCGTACGGCGCCGGTCTCTACGCCATGGCGGGCCCAGCGTTCGCCCCTGAGGCGACGATCGCCCTGCCGGGCGCGCAGATCGCCGTGATGGGGCCCGAGGCCGCGGTCAACGCCGTGCACTTCAACCACATCCAGGAGCTGCCGCCCGCCGAGCGGCCAGCCTTCATCAGCGCGGAGCGCCAAAGCTACCGCCAGGACATCGACATCCGACGGCTCGCCTCGGAACTGATCGTCGACGACATCGTGCCGCCCGAGAACCTGCGGGACGATCTCGTTCGCCGTCTCGGAGCCGCGGGGAGCCGCACAGTGCAGCAGCCGCCGAAGCGTCACGGCGTGCCGCCGGTGTAGGAGGCAGGGCATGGAGACGATCACGCTGCGCGAGGTCGGCCTGCGGGACGGGCTGCAGGCAGAGGACCGCGTGCTGTCGACGGACGAGAAGCTCGAGCTGCTCCGGGCGCTCGCGCCGACGGGCCTGACAAGGCTCGAGGTGACCTCGTTCGTCCATCCGAAGGCCATTCCCCAGCTGGCGGACGCCGAAGCGTTCCTGGCAAGGGCGGAAAAGCCTGCTGGGCAGATCTGGTCGGCGCTCGTGCCGAACGAGCGCGGCGCCGCAAGAGCGGCGCAGGCGCCGGTCATCGACGAGTGGACATTCTTCCTCTCCGCCTCCGAGGCGCACAACCAGGCGAATGTGCGGATGTCGGTCGAGGACTCGCTGCAGGCGGCCGCTCAGGTGGCGGCCGCCGCCCAGGTGGCGAACCGTGCCATCTCGGGCGTGGTGGCGACAAGCTTCGTCTGCCCCTATGCCGGACCGACGCCGGTCGAGGACGTTGTGCGGGTGGCCAGGCGGCTCTACGGCCTGGGCTACCACCGGCTCCTGCTGGGCGACACGATCGGCGCCGCCTCACCCAGCATGGTGCGGCGACTCGTCCAGGCATTGCAGGATGCGCTGCCCGAGGCCGAACTCGGACTGCACTTCCACAACACGCGCGGCCAGGCTCCGGCCAACGCCCTTGCCGGCGCCGGGGAGGGCGTACGCCTGTTCGACGGCTCGATCGGCGGCATGGGCGGGTGTCCTTACGCGCCCGGAGCGACGGGCAACGTGGCGACCGAGGATCTCTGCTGGCTCTTCGAGGCGGAGGGCTACGCGACCGCCCTCGACCTGAAGGCGCTCGCGGGCGCCGCCCGCAGCGCGGAGCGCCTTGTCGGACGCCGTCTGAGCGGGTCCGTGATGCGCACCTTCGAGGAGGGGACGGCCTGTGGCGATTGACGTGACGCGCGCTGCCGTGGCGCGCGTGGTGCTGAACCGGCCGGAGCGGCGCAACGCGCTCGACCGGCAGGGCCTGCGGCAGCTCGTCGAGGCCTTCACCGAGCTCGGCAGGGACCAAGGGGTGCGTGCCGTGGTCATATCCGGCGCAGGCGGCAACTTCTGCGCCGGCGCCGATCTCCGGGAGGTGCGCGAGGCCGCCGACGTCGCGGCGCGCCGCGAATACTTCGGCGGCGTGGCCGACGTGATACGCGCGATGCGCCTCTGCCCAAGGCCTATCATAGCCTCGGTGGAAGGCTTCTGCCTTGCCGGGGCGATGGGCATCCTGGCAGCCGCCGATCTCGCCTACGCCAGCGAGGACGCGCAGTTCGGGCTGCCCGAGGTGCAGATCGGGCTTTTCCCGATGGTGGTGCTGGAGCCGCTCTCGCGGCTCGTCGGGCTGCGGGCCCTGGGCGACCTCGCCTTGACCGGCAGGCGCATCCCGGCCCGGGAGGCCTTGCGCATCGGCCTTCTGAACGATGTCGTGCCGGCTGCGGAGCTGGCTGCGGTGACGGAGCGCAAGGCCTTGGAGCTTGCGGCGCTCAGCCCTTTCATCCTCGCGATGGGCAAGGAGGCGCTCACGGAGGCCGCGCAACTGCCGTCCGCAGGCGCCCTGCGCTACCTGCAGGGCATGGTCAGCCAGGTCGCGTCGAGCAGCGACGGGCAGGAGGGTGTGGCGGCATTTCTCGAGAAAAGGAAACCCGAGTGGACGGGACGATGAGCCAGGGAGGCAACAAGGTGCGCATAGCGGAGCTCGGAGGCGCGGTGGGGGAGCGGGTGGAGATCAGGGGTTGGCTGACGAGCCTGCGCAAGAGCGGCGGCATCCGCTTCCTCGTCGTGCGTGACGGGTCGGGGCAGGTCCAGATGGTGCTGCGCGAGAAGGACGTGCCCGCGGACGTCTGGGAGCAGAGCGCCGGGCTCGCGCAGGAGACGTCGATCATCGCGTACGGGCGTTGCCGCGCGGACGCGCGCGCGCCGTCCGGCGTCGAAATCGACCTTGAC
Source organism: Bacillota bacterium (assembly GCA_021845645.1). Next base: position 148 of record JAJZVM010000095.1, on the reverse strand, counting down.
AACGTGCAGATCGTGGGCGGCAGCGGCGAATACCCGATTCAGCCGAAGGAGCACGGCGTCGACTTCCTGCTCGACCACCGGCACCTCTGGCTGCGCAGCCAGCGCCAGGCGGCGATCATGCGCGTCCGCAGCCGCTTCGAGCATGCGA
>JAJZVM010000094.1 GCA_021845645.1 Bacillota bacterium | reverse complement strand
CGCACCACCACGCCGACGCCGACGTCGTACGCGGCGGCACCCTTGATGTGCCCGAGGAATGCTTCCAGTTCTTCGTTCATACGGGCCTGCTTCTACAAGGCCAAGCGGTTCTCCTTGCTCCTAGATTATCCCATTTACAGCGACAAGGCGATAATCCCCGTCACTCGCGGTGGGGGTGGTGAATGTGGGATGTAAATGGACCCCGATTTGCTACCCTAGCGGCTCCCAACACCGCCGATTTGTCGCTCCCAAACGACAGGCAACTTAATCGCTTCACAATAGTCGAGCTGGTAGTCGCCATTTCTCCGACTGGTCGTCAGCCAAAACGCCGCTACGTCCGGGTTCCGTGAAACATAAGTGTCAAAGTCCGCATGGGCGGGCTAACTGAACACGTTCGCTCGAGCCAGTCGTCAGCATTGTGCACCCTGGGGTCGGTTCGCTAGGTGCCCACCTCTGCTGCGCGTGCGAACTCTAGCCGGGATTGACGAACAATCTTGGAAGGATGTATAAGGGAGGCGAGGCAAAGGAGATCTGCCGTCCCGCTCACAGCTCTGAAGACCTGCAGTGTCTGAAGACCCTGCAGTGATTGAAGCGGGAGAATTGCCAATACGGGCTGACGACTCCTACGTACACTCCGGGCCCCGTGGTCTGCCACGGGTAGCTCGCGTACGGGGGATCGTCGGTCCGTCTTTTTATGGGCTGATCTATCTGCCAAGTCTGGAGTTCAGAAAGGGGACGATGTCAACGACTCCGCGACGAAGACACAAGGGCGGACACACCTTCCGGTTACCGTCGGAGAAGGTACTCCAGCAGGATGTGCGTCAATGGTCCCCGTTGCCCTTGGCACTGGTTGTTGCGTTGCCCCTACTGGCAAATGTGGGTCTGGTGATCATGGTAGGCATCCATCTCCGTTCCGAGGTGTGGCGGTGGCAGGATCTCTTTTTTCCAGCCATGGGCGCTCTCGGGGTGCTCCCGCTCCTTGCAGTGATCTGGTGGGACTTGGCGATGCGATGGGGGAAATTCGGTCGGCGACGGAAGGCAAAACGATTAGGCATTGGAGTAATCGCGCCTCCACCGCCACCTGCTGATTGACAACAGCAAGTCGCTAGTCGTTCGAGTCTCGGATCCGCACTGATTGCTCGCGTGAAAGGATGGGATTCTACATGGGCGTTAAGATGGCCGACGGGACAGCGTGGGCTGTTACGGCGTTCTCAACTACATCGTTTATGCTGGGGCTGTACAACGCAGGTCTCGTCGACCCGAAGGGGTTAGCGGTAGTCTTGCCCGTGGCATTCTTTTTTGGTGGCCTAATGCAGGTCATTGTAGCTATTCTGGAAATTCAGTCAGGCAATCCGTTCGGTGCCACTGTGTTCGGCAGTTACGGCCCGTTCTGGCTTATTTTGGGCGCGATCAACGTTTGGTTCGCTCACTCCATTCCAGAGAGTGCAATGGGGTCGGCGATGGCGGTCTTTCTCGCGATGTGGGCTGTGATCAGTCTCTACTTTACCCTTGCTTCGTTACGGACCAACCGAGTGCTTACTGTGATCCTCGCCCTGATCACGCTCGCGCTGATCCTGCTTGGTTTGGGAGCCGGTCTCCCGAGTAGCGGTCTTACCGTCATCGGTGGATGGGTGACGCTGGTGTTTGCCACCCTTGGCTGGTATTACGCCTTAGCTCACTTACTCCAATTCACGTATGGTCGTGATGTTCTTCCGCTGGGCCGAGTGAAGAGTGCGTAACTGCCTCTAATGGGTTGCACGTAACCTCGTGGGGGCGTCCCCGCACGCGATCAGCGAGCGGGGACGCCTCCGTGGTGTCCAGAACGTAGTGGAACTTGGGGACTTCCGATTTCCTGAGTTATCTAACTCGCGCGGGCGGTAGCTTCGTCGAGTCGACTGGCGTAGATGTGGTGGGCCTGGGCCAGGATCGGCAGGTGGCTGTAGCCGGCGATGCGATAGAGCGGACCTGCGAATTTAAAGCCTCGATCGCGTTGGTAGTTTGCAGGCCGCGGCATAAGCGTGGCTTAGCGCGCAGGGTGGAGACCGCGACCCACAGTGCAGAGTCGTCGGCGCCCAACTCCGATCCGCGCGGAGCCTCGTCAGAAACCGTGACCGATCATCCCACTCGGCGAATCCGGCTCGCATGGGTCTTAGCTAGGCCCACATTACCTTTTGAAGGACGTAGAATTAGCCTGAACGTTTAGTCACCATTGGCGCCGGGAGGCGGAAAGTGTGATCTCGTCGCTGGAAGGCATCGAACGCCTTTTTCTGGCTGCCGCCCTGGCCGGATTAATTGGCCTAGAGCGGGAGTTGCGTCAGAAAGACGCCGGTCTGCGCACTCATATCCTCGTTGGGGTTGGGGCCGCGCTGGTTATGATGGTTAGTCAGTACGGCTTCTTCGACGTCGTTCGTCAGGACCTGATCATACTTGACCCGTCCCGTGTAGCCGCCCAGGTCGTTAGTGGTATCGGTTTCTTGGGCGCCGGTCTAATATTCATTAGGCGCGGAGGCGTGCAAGGTTTGACTACCGCCGCAGGAGTGTGGCTGGCAGCGGGTATTGGCCTGGCTACTGGTGCTGGTCTTCTGATCTGGAGTGTGGCGGCCACCGCCGTGGGACTAGGAGCGGACCTCACCTTTCGGTTATTAGAGATCCGTCTGCGCCGCGCGCGACGCAAAGGCATTATGAAGCTGCGGATCCAGTGCCGTGACGATCGAGGGGTATTGGCGGCCGTAACGGCGGCCGTGGCCTCGGAGGGGTGGAACATCGAAAGTGCGGGCTTTGAGCGCCAAGGGCTACCGGAAGGAGTGGTAGAGATCCGGTTCCTCGTTTCGGGCGGAAGCAGCAACCCACCGCTGCCCACTATTCTCCTTGGAGTGGAGGGAGTGCTTGCCGCTCGGCAGTGAGATGGGAGTTGACGGCCCCGCCTCGTCTACCTCGAGCACTACAGATAGCGTGCGATCCCGGAAGATGGCGGGGGACGTATACCACGTGCATCCATGTATCGATCGGCTGGTGCAAGAACAGCTGCAGGCATTCCCCGGTTGCACGGGCAAAGCGCGCGCTCATGGCATCGGTGTCCGTCCCCACCAACATGGTCACTTCCCATCCGAGGACAGCGGCGACAACCGATCGCACGGCCTCGCCCACGTCTTCAACATGGTCATTCACCCAGGCTATGCCACCATCTGAGAGAGGCAGATCCCGTCGTTCTCGACCAACAGATGATTGACACTCTGCTAGACTCCCTGGACCGTTGACACCTCGCCCGATGCTTTCGTATGATTGAGTCCAGGCGATGGAGATCCGCCTGGGAAATTTCCCTAACTGCCATCCGGCTAATGACTCCTGTCGAACTCGACAGGGGTCTATTTATGCCCCTGTGTAGGAGGCCTTTTGTGTTTGTCGCACAGATCATCCAAGTACTTTTTGTGATCCTGTTCGCTCCGCTCCTGAAGGGGATCATGGACCGATTCAAAGCACGTGGCATGCGTCGGATGGGCCCTCCGGTATTGCAGCCCTATAGAAATCTGTACAAGTGGTTCCACAAGGAGACCGTCTGGAATGCGGAGACGACGGCGATCCGTTCGATTGCACCTGCCGTCTACTTCTCTGCACCGTTGATCGTCGCGCTCCTGATCCCGGTGCTGACGACATTCCCGCTGCCGTTGGCGTTCATGGCAGACATGCTGGGAGGTGGGATGATCCTTGGCGGTGCGGGACTCGTGCTGCTGTTGGCGTCCGCGGATGCGGGCAGTCCTTATTCGTCGATTGCGGTCAGCCGCGTCCGGTTCATCGGTACACTTGCAGAGCCTCTCACCTTGGCCGCACTGTTCACCGCCGCTGCGGTCGGTGGAGCGACGATTCCGTACGTCGTGAACCAGGCGTTCGGCGGTGCCGCCCTGCTCACCCCGAGCCACGCCCTGGTGACGGTCGCGTGGATCTTGCTGCTCCTAGCCGAAGCTGGCCGGCTGCCAGTCGACAACCCGGATTCCAGCCAGGAACTCTCGCTGATCGATCCCAACCGCACGTTCGAGGCCAGTGGGACAGACCTGGCCCTCTTCGAATGGGGCGGCTGGATGAAGTTCACGATCCTCGGGATTATCCTCGTCAACGTCCTCGCGACGCCTTGGGGACTCGCAGGATCGCTTGCACCCGCCATGATCGCCGCGGCGATCTTGGCTACAGCGGCGAAGCTGGTCGTACTCGGGCTCCTGGTGGTGCTCGTCGAACTCTCGTTCGCAAAGCTCCGCCTGCTTCGCATCGCAGAGTACCTCACGGTTTCCGTCGCTGTTGCCGCCCTGGCCGCGCTTGCCATCGCTATTACCTGAGGAGGGTTGTTCATGGGTTTCAGCAGCCTTGTCGTCCTGACCCTGGTCGCGTGGCTGTCCCTCGTGATGCTGGCGATCGCTCGCAGAACTCTTAGTGCTCTGGGTTGGTATCGCATTGCCGCGCTCGCAACCGTCGCTTCCGCCGTCTACGTCGGGCGATCGGATCCGTCTTGGCTGCTCCTTGCGGTGCTCTGGCTGGTCGTGAAGGTGTTCGCGGTGCCGTCGCTGCTTGCGCGCCGGCTGCCCCACGCGGACTACGGCGTCGCGACCCGCGGTACACCCTCGCTCGTGCTCGGAGCGGTGCTGGCGCTGGCACTTGCATGGTGGGCTCTCGGAGCCGGAGGTCTTGCAGTCGGGGTGCTCGGCACAGCGCTTTGGCTCGCGATGATGCGGCGGGAGATCTGGGTGCAGGCGCTTTTGCTGATCGGCGCCGAACTCGGCGTCAGCCTTCTCTCCTTGCAGTACTCTACCGTCCCAGGACTGCCTGAGATGCTGGCGGTCGTCGAGGTGCTGATGCTCGGCGTCCTGCTGGCATGGCTGCAGCGTCGGGGAACCGAGGAGTTCAGCGCGTCCCCGACCGCGGACCACCTGACACGCCTGAGGGGGTAACGGCCATCATCGCATCCATCGGGCATCAGCTTGGACTTGTGGGGATCGGGCTCGCACTTCTCCTCAGCCTGCTCGCGGCATGGAGGCCGTCGGCTGGCGGTCGCATCGCCGCTGTGCTCTTCGCCCTGATCGCGGCAGGATTCCTCATTGCGGCCTACTCCGCCCGCAGCTGGAACGACGCCTACCAGGCGCTCGTGGCGGTGCTCGGAGCGGTCGCGTTCTGGGCCTCGCCGTACTACCTCGACGGGGGGGTCGAAGAGGCCTGGCCAAGGCGCCTGCAGGCGTCCTACTTCGTCCTGCTTGGCGTCTTCGCCGCGAGCCTCTTCGGCCTGGGGGAGCACTGGTCGCTCCTCGCGCTGTGGGTCGCGGTCGAGGCGACCACTCTCAGCTCCGTGGCACTCGTCGGGCTGCGGCCCGGCGTGCACACCTTCGAGGCCGCGTGGAAGTACCTCATGCTGGCGGGGATGGGTGGACTCATCGCTCTCGCCGGCGTCGTGATGATCGGCGGCGGCTCGACGCAGACCGCCGCGGCGGGAGCGATCCTGCTGGTGGTCGGATTCGGTGCGAAGGCAGGTCTCGTTCCGCTCCACACCTGGCTCCCGGACGCCCACGCCCAGGCGCCCGCACCGGTCTCCGCGCTGCTCTCTGGCGCCGAGCTCGCGGGCATCCTCTGGGTGCTTCACACCGGCCTGCAGCAGACGAGGGCCCTGCTGCACGGGGCGGCGTGGCCGAACGACCTGCTGATCGGGCTCGGCCTGCTTTCGCTCGTCGTCGGCGTGGGGGCGATGGCGGGGCAGCGCAACCTCAAGCGCCTGCTCGCCTACTCCTCGGTCGAGCACATGGGGGTCATCGCGCTTGGGATGGGGTTCGGGGGCATCGGTCTCGTTGGCGCCCTGCTGCACGTGATCACCCACGGGCTTGCGAAAAGCCAGTGCTTCTTCGTCAGTGGGGAGATCCAGACGCGGTACGGGACGGTCGACGGGACGAAGATCGGTGGGCTGCATCAAGGCATGCCATGGGGCAGCGGCGGACTGCTGATCGGCCTCGCAGCGCTTGCAGGGGTGCCGCCGCTCGGCCCGTTCTTCAGCGAGTGGCTGGTCGCTGCTGGCGGTCTCGCGCAGGGCGCCACCGTTATTCCGGCAATCCTCATGCTCGCCTTGCTCGCGCTCGGCTTCATCGCCATCGCCTATCGCGCGCCGCGCCTTTGGTACCAGCCCACGCCTGGCACCCGGCTCTCTGCGGAGGGAGCGCTCGAGGTGGCGCCGACCGTGCTCCTCTCGGCGCTTCTCTTGATCTCCGGGTTCGCGGTTCCTTGGTTGCTGCGCTGGCATCTGCCGCACTAGGGGGAGGGAGATCATGGCTCACATCCGAGACCTCGAAGAGGTCTCCTTGCTTTCCATCTGCCGGGAGGCTGCGCGGGAAGGCCAGAAGATCCTCGACATCTTCCCGGCGGAAGGCGGAACGTCGGTTGCGCTGTGGGGGGAAGACGGCAAGATCGTCGAACGCGACGCGGGGCCGGGGCCGCACGAGCGCCCGAGTCGGTGCGGCTTTCCCAGCCTGCGCTTTTCGGAGGAGCGGGACTTCCCGCCGGATGCCTTCGAGCCTGCGGCAGCACCGCGCGCGATCATCGGCGAAGGCATGCACGTCATCCCGCTCGGACCAGTGCGCGCGGATGTCGCCGAAGCCCTTCGCTACGAGATGGACGTCCTGGGCGATGAGATCCACTCGCTGACGTTACGGCCCGGCTACAAGCGGAGGGGAGTCACCCGCATCCTGCAGGGGATGGAGCCTTCGCAGGCTGTGGAGGTCGCCGAACGCACGAGTGGCACCTCGACCGTCGCGCACGCGCTTGCGTTCAGCCTAGCAGTGGAGCATGCGCTTGGTCTCGAGGTGGACGACAGTACTGCAGTTCTGCGCAGCACGCTAGCGGAACTGGAGCGTCTGCATAGCCACCTTGGCGACCTTGCATCGCTGGCTGCAGCGACGGGCACCATCGTCGCCGCAGCCGACCTCTACCGACTGCGCGACAGCGTTCTGCGCTTCGGCGAACGCTGGACCGGCCACCGCTACCTGCGCGGCCTCATCGCGCCAGTCGGGTGGCGGCGAACTCTGCCGGACGTCTCCGCGGAGCTGCCCTCGCTCCTCGGGACGGTCGAGCACCAATTCCAGGTCGTTCGGCACGCGCTCGACCACACGAACTCCTTCCTCGACCGGCTGCATGGCGCGGGCAGGATTCCCCAGGAGGGCCTGGAGCTCGTCGGCGTGGTCGGTCGCTCCGCCGGGCGCAGCGAAGACGTGCGGTGGGATCGCCCCTACGCCTCGTATCCGGAACTCTGCTACGGTCGCCTTCCTGCGGGCTTCGCCGCAGGAGACGCCTATGGGCGCTATGTCGTGCGCTGCGAGGAGATCGCGCAGTCTGTCGCCATGTTGCGCAGAGCGGGCGGACACGCTGCGGCCGCGACCCCGGCGGCGGAACGTGGGGACGGCCTCGGCTACGGGCTCGTCGAAGCGCCGCGCGGCCGCCTCTTCTACCGGGTCGCGCTACGCGGCGGCCGCATTGCAGCGAGCCGGATCCGCACGGCGTCGAGCATCAATTGGATCGCAGTGCCGCTCGCCGTGGCGAACCGCAACATCTTGCAGGATTTTCCGATTATCGACGCGTCGTTCAACCTCTCCGTCGCGTCGCTCGACCTTTAGGAGGGACAACGGTGTTCTACCCGCGCTGGATCGTGAACCTGACGAAAGGCCCGGCAGTGCTTCGGCGCCGCGCTGCGACGCGAGGGGCGAAAGCGCCGATGCCTGCGCGGCTCTTCGCGCGTTCGCTGGCGATCCGTCACCTCGACGCAGGCTCCTGCAACGGCTGCGAGTCGGAGATTGGGCTCATGGGCAGCCCCGTCTACGACCTCTCCCGCTTCGGCTTCTCCTTTACCCCGTCTCCGCGTCATGCAGACGTCCTGCTGATCACGGGTGTCGTGACGGAGGCGATGGTGCCGCTGATCCGCACGACCTACGATGCGATGCCCGACCCGAAGCTCGTCGTCGCCGTAGGGGACTGTGCGGTCGACGGCTGTGTCTTCCACGGCGCCCCAGGTGTCGTGGGCAACCTCGCGGAGGTCGTTCCGGTGGACCGATGGATTCCGGGCTGCCCTCCGACGCCGGACGACCTGGTCGACGGTCTGCTCGCGCTCGTGGGGCGGGGCGCTAGCGCGCCGGGTGAGGCCGGATGACGGCCCTCATGATGGCGGCGCTCGCGCTCGCAGCGCTCGCGACAATCCTCGCCTGGGGCGGGAGCCGCAGGTATGTGCCGACGCTAACCTTCGCCACGATCGGGCTTCTCTTCATCGAGCTGCTCTTGGGCGTTGCGGCGCCGGGCGGCGCCGCGCTCGCCGTCGACACCGTCGCCGGCTCGATGACCTATGCCGTCACGCCGTGGGGCGGCTTCTGGGGGCTAATCGGCGAGGTGCTCCTCTTCGCGGCGGGACTCGTCTTCGTTGCCAAGGAGTACGGAAGAGGCCAGTGGATTTCGCTCGCGTGGCTCGGGGTGTCCGTCGCGGCATTTCTCGAGGCCGCGTCACCGCTCGCGATGGTGGTCGCGTGGGGCGTGCTCGCGGTGGCCGTCTACGGGATGGTGGTGGCGCAAGGAAGCGGCAGGCGCGCGGCGGTATCTGGATGGGCGATGCTCGTGATGAGCGAGGCGGGTGCTGCGGCACTGCTTCTTGGTGCCCTTCTGCTGTCAGCAGGGCTGAGATCTCCGGGGGTTACAGACATCATCGCCGTACTTGGCATCCTCGGGCTCGGATCGAAGGCCGGACTCTTCCCGTTTCAACTCTGGCTGCCGCTCGCGGAGCCAGAGGCGCCGGGCGCAGCCGCGGCCGCACTTTCTGGCGTTACCACGACGGTGGCCATGGTGGGACTTGTGCGTTGGCTCGCCTGGGCCCCGCCGCCGCCGCAAGTCGCGTGGGGGATGGTCGTGCTCGGTCTTACAGGAGCGCTGCTCGGCGTCATCCATGCAATCGTGGACAACGATCACAAGCGCGTGCTCGCATACTCGACCGTGGAATGGATCGGGCTCGCGTTCGCCAGCCTCGGACTTTCCTACGTCCTGGGGAATGCAGGAGAGGCCGCCGCGGCGGCTCTCGCCTTGAGCAGCACCTACACGCTCCTGCTGATGCACATGGGAGCGAAGTTCACGGCCTTCTTCGCAGCGGGCTGGGTCGAGCGGGTCACGGGTACCCGAGAGATGAACCGTCTCGGCGGACTCTTTCGGGCTGCCCCACTGGTAGCGGGACTGACCTTGCTTGCAGCCGCGGGCCTCATGGCCATGCCGCCGACGGGCGGCTACCTAGCGGAGTGGATGGCCGTGGAGAGCATCTTCATGGGTGCCTCCACCAGCCTGCGTCCAGCGCTCCTAGCCGTGATCCTGGTGGTCGCCCTCGTCACCGCCGGCGGCGCGACGGCGATCCTGCGGTGGTATGCGGCCATCTTCCTGGGGCCGCAGCGTACTGTCCCGCACTCCATTGCGCGTTGGGGCGAGACGCTCGGCATGGCGCTCGGTGCGCTCATCGCCTGGCTGGCAGGCCTCGGTGCAACCTGGTTCGTGCCGTGGATCGCCTCTGTCTCGCCGCGAGGGCTGGGTGCGAACGAACTCGTTGCGCCCACCTTCACGCATCCCGGAGCGACAGCGCTACTCGATTCCCTGGGCGGCCGCGTTTTCACAGGACTTCCCGGAACGCAGGGGGTGATCTTCTTCCCTGCCGGGGGCTTTACGGCGACCTCTCCTTGGGACCTGCTCTGGTTCGGTGGAGGGATCATGGGTCTGGTGGCGCTGCTGAGGTGGCTATGGCTGCGTAGGCTTCCCCATCGGACAGCAGTGCCGGCTCCGTGGAACGGCGGCGAGGAGTACATCTCCGCATACGGATGGACGGCCGATGGGATCGCGCAGCCCCTGCGGCTGGCGTTCGCCCCTGTGATCCGGCACAGAAGTACGCGGACCGTGGGGGAGGACGCGGTAGAGATCCAGACCGACGCCGTCGACCGCCTGCTGGCCAATCTCTTCGGACCGCTACTGCAGGCTGCGCGCCGAACCGGGGCTACGATCCAGCGCCTTCAGACCGGGCACCTCAGCCACTATCTCGGGTACATCATGGTCGTGCTGGTGGGAGGGATCGTCTGGCTTAAGCTGTCTGGCCTCTTGTGATGAGGTAATCCGCAAGGCGATGGAGTCCCGCCTTTAACCGCCGTGTGGCTGATGACTCCTGCTCGGACCGACGGATCTTCCGATTGGCTTTGCAGGAGGTATGTAATATGCATGGGGCGGAAAGCGCCGCGACACGTATCTACAAGTACGGCTGCGGGCAGCCGGCGAAGATGCCTATAGAGGGAGAGCTGCAGCTCAAACTGGAGACGGAATTCTGGAACGCGCTTGTCGCCATCGAGCATGAGTACCGACGACGTGAACGCGAGGTGTGGCACTCCATTCCGGCGGTCGAGGAGATCGCCAGGGCGCTTGACACGACACTCACCGAACTCGATGAGGTCAGAGTGCTGATCGACCAGGCGAGGCACGGGAAGCAAGGCGCTCGAAACGAGTGGCGAGAGCAGGCAATCGATGTGGACAGCCGCCGTCGGGAGCTTCAGAAGCGCCTCTATGCGGCCAAGAGTGCCAACTGGAATGCCGCCCGATCAGACATTGAAGCGCTTGGAGTTTGGCGGCATGAGACCGCGCGGGTATTATACGGCGATTTCTCTGCACAGGGGTTGTACTGGGGAAACTCGCTGCTGGTTCGGGACCGGTACGAAGTCGCAAGGCGCCGTGCGGAGCGCGCTCTGACGAAGGGTGGAAGACCTGCTAAACTTCGCGCGCGCACCTACGACGGAACGGGTTTCTGGGCAGTACGGCTGCAACACGAAGTGGAAGATGCAGATGCTCCGTTTACCATGGAGCGGCTCTTTTCACACGACTCGAAATGGAGCCGTATGTTGCAGATTGATCCTGTCGACTTCTCCGACTGGGAGCACATTCCTCGTGGAGAACGGAGAAGACGTTCACGTACCAAGGTACGGATCCTCGTCGCCTCCTTGGGACGTCAGCCGATCTGGCTGGAGTTGCCGATGGTGATGCATCGCCCACTGCCGGAGGGAAGTGCGGTCAAGGCTGCCGAGATCATTCGACGGCGGGTCGGGACCCATTTCACCTATGCGCTCGCCCTGACGGTGCACATCGAGTCTGCTAAGGAAGTCGGCGCTGCGGCTGGACCAACCGTGGCGATCGCGTTCGGGTGGCAGCGCAGAGGAGGTGGCTTACGCGTTGCGGTTTGCCTTGGATCTGATGGCTCCCGCGACGAACTGGTGCTCCCGACGGGACTCTTGGACCGTTTCCAGACGCTTGAGCGGGTAAGGTCTATCCGAGCATTGGAGCACCACAAGGCCGTTGAGGAGATCAGGGCATGGGTGCTCGAGCAACGTTCAGGCGATTTACCGCAGTGGCTCACCCAATCGCTGGCCGACCAGATGGATGCGCCTGAGACGATGACCGCGATTGCCCTTTACTGGCTTTCGCATCGGTTCTCGGGTGATGACCACGCGTTTTCCGCGCTGGAGGCTTGGCGTCGCAGAGATAAGCGACTACTCGAGTGGCAAGCGAACCTGCGAGAGAAGTGCCTAGGGCATCGATCAAACATCTATCGAAAATTTGCACACCACAAGGCCCAATTGTACAGCCGTGTGGTGATCTACGAGCCCCAGTTGAACAAGGTGCGCCAGCGGCCGATGCCTGAGACCAGAGAAGGTCCACTTGGGGTGTCCATGAGGCGACTTACGCAGATAGCTGCGATCTACACCCTTGAGACCGCCATTGAGCAGGAATTCTCCAAAGTAGAGAAAGAGGTATCTATAGCACCTCGTGGACTTCAGGTCTGGAAACACTTCGCTTGCCACAAAGGGGCTAGCATTAGCGGCGCCGATCCGCCGGTTGTCCGGTGTCCGTCGTGCAGTCAACTCTTCGACCCAGAACTGAATGCGTGCCGGCATCTGATTGAGTGGTCTGACGCGAACGCCTGAGAATGGTCCTTTTGGTTTCGCCAACTCGCTGGCTTTGTAACCGAGACGCGCAACCGCGGTATCGTCGCAGACAGCGTCGTCCTGGTGGGTATGGGCACCCGCACCTTCACGCTGCGCATCGTCCAGTTCCAGGACCTCAAGGGCCACCTCTACCTTCTGGCTACGAACCTCTTCACGCTCCCCGCCACGGACATCGCGGATCTCTACCACGAGCGCTGGGCGGGTGGAAATCCTCTTCCGCTTCGTCAAGCAGTTCGTCGGCGCTCGCCTCACGATCCGCAATGAGCAGGCCGCCAACGCCCGCTTGATTTGCGGCCTTTATGGCTGCGCTCCTGCTCCTCCTCCTCCACACTGCCGACTCCAGCCACCCGATGGTAGAATCCAACGTGCGTTGGCTTCGCCGGGTCCGCACGGCCATCGAGGCGATTACCTTCACCTAGCTCCCGGACTGCGTGCCAACCCTTCGACATCCTGTCGTCCTCCGGTAGCCCCTCGCTCCGTTTCGACACGGCCCTGCTACGGACTCGGCCGGGCGTTGCCGTCTGCTCCTACCCGTGTCACTACGGCTGATTCAGACGCGCAGACCGCTGTCTGGGCCTATGTCAAAATCATTGGGGTGCGGCTCTTCTTGAGTGCCATGCGAGGTAAGGCAGGAAGTTGAGCCCCCAGAAGGCTAAGTCTGCGGGGGATTGGCTGCAGGTGATGGTGTGCGAGAGATCTGCCAAGCCGAGGAAGGGTTGGCTTGGTGAAAGTGCGGCAGAGGCAGGGGAAGGCGGGTGCGGGTGATCAGGTAGCGTTCGCGCCGTGCGGTCACCTCCACATCGAGCACTCGTCCAGGAAGCCGGCATAGGACAGTTGCCGTTGTGCTGCGTCCTGTAGCCGGCTGTCGAGAACGGCGGCAGACTGGACAAGACCAAGGTGTTCGAGGTGGGCGCGTGCCTTCTCCAGCGAGATCATCGGCACAGCACCCCCGTAGACGTGTGCAGGCGTGTCTTTGGAGCCCGATAGGCGAGTGCGCATGCCGAGGCGCAATCCGCCGAGGAAACCGCGAACCAGCGGCAGAGCAGTGGGCTGCCCGGCGCGGGGCCCGCGGCGCTCGCTTCCAAGGTGCGACGGACTTCCCGGCTGCTGATCGCAGGCGCGCTGGGCGGGGACCTGCAATCGGGAATCGAGATCGGCGAGCTCGGGCCGTACTCGTGAGCTAGGTTCGGTCATCCCGCACGAGGCGGATCTCCGCGCCGAGGTGCCTGAGCTTGTCCTCAAACTGCTCGTAGCCTCGCGCGATGTGCTGGACGTCGAGCACGTGGGTCGTTCCCTCAGCCATCAATCCGGCGACCACCAGTGCGGCGCCGGCCCGGATGTCCGCGGCGGTCACGGGAGCACCGCTCAGGCGGTCCACGCCCGTGACGACCGCGGTATCCTGCCCGACGATGCGGAGCAGGGCGCCAAGGCGCACAAGCTCGTTCGTGTAGCCGAAGCGGTTTTCGAACACGGTCTCTTCCACGACCGACACGCCGTCGGCACGGCTGAGAGCCGCGACAAGCAGCGGCTGCAGATCGGTCGGGAAGCCGGGGTACGGCTCCGTGCGCGCCTCGATCGGACTCAGGCGGCGCGGCGCCTCGATCGTCACCGAATCCGCGGTCGTGCGGATGCGCGCGCCCGCCAGGGCGAGTTTCGCCGTAAGCGGGCGAAGGTGCTCGGGGATGACGGCGTGCACCGTCACGACGCCCTGCGTCGCGGCGGCGGCGAGCAGGAACGTGCCCGCCTCGATGCGGTCCGGGATGAGCTCGTGCCTCGCGCCGTGCAACCGCGAGACACCCTCGATCCGGATGAGATTGGTGCCCGCGCCATGCACCCGCCCGCCCATCGCCGTGAGGAAGGTGGCGAGATCGATCACCTCTGGTTCTTGGGCTGGATTCTCGAGCACCGTCACGCCCTCGGCCAGCGACGCAGCGATCATCATGTTGCAGGTGGTGCCGACAGACTGCCGGTCGACGAAGAAGCGCGCGCCACGCAGCCCTTGGGTCTTTGCGAGAATGGCGCCCCGCGCCACCGTGACGTGTGCCCCGAGCGCCGCCAGACCCCGCAGGTGGAAGTCGACAGGACGCGCGCCAATGGCGTCGCCACCGGGAAGCGCCACCTCGGCCTGGCCGACGCGAGCGAGCAGGAGGCCGGTGATATACGTCGAGGCGCGCAGGCGCGCAGCCGCGGCATAGGGCGCCACGTGGGCGCCTAGGCGCTCGGCGCGCACTCGGAGGACCTTGCCGCTAAATTCCGCTTGCGCGCCAAGCGCCTTGAGGATCGTGACGAGGTCGCGCGCATCGGTGTGCAGTGGGACGTTCTCGATCACAGACTCGCCTTCGGCGGCCAGGGCGGAGGCAACGATAACGGGCAGGGCGGCGTTCTTCGCACCGCTCACGGGCACCGCGCCCTCGAGGCGCCGTCCTCCACCGATCTGGTACGCTGTCATGCCTGCCGCTCCTCAGTCGGGGCGCTTTGAAGTCTTGGATTGAACATCGTGTCCTATTGTGAGCACCCGAGGCCAAGTTGGGAAGCGCCAAGCTCCGACCGAATAATCCGTGTCCGGCAATACGGTGTGACAACTCATGAGTCGCAACACATACGGAAGCGTCGCCGAGTTTGTGCTCCGACGACGCTTCCGTAAAGAGAGGCGGGATTAGTGCCGGCCACCAGCGAGCTGCTGCTCCGCGATCTCGATCATGCGACGGACCATCTGCCCTCCGACCGCGCCGCACTGACGGGCCGGCAGGTCGCCCCAGTAGCCGCCCTGAGGGTTCACGCCGAGCTCCGAGGCGATTTCGTACTTGAACTGGTCAAGCTGCTGTGCGGCGCCCTTGACGAGCACGCGGTTGCTTGTGTTCGATCCCTGCGCCATTCTGTTCACCTCCCTTGGTCGTTATCGTTTCCTCGAACGCCG
>JAJZVM010000093.1 GCA_021845645.1 Bacillota bacterium | reverse complement strand
AAGAGCATTCTGACATTCAGACCGACGTCTGGACGAAGCCGCCGCACGGCGTTCCCTCCCGCCCGGGTTCAGTTCTCACGACACAAAGTATTGTGCGCCTTGCGCCTGCCTGCCTCAAGACGTGTGTAGACGCCGGCCCTTCGGGTTGTGTCCGAGTGCCATGCGCGTGAATTCGTAGAGCGAACGCACCGTCTCCTTAAGGTGGAAAAACTCCTGGTCCGTGACGCCGTCAAGGTAGACGTGCACCGTGGCCTCGGGTCCCTCGAGCAACGTCGCGGTGAAGCCGTTGCGGCGCAGTGAACCGAGAAAGTGCTCGAGTTCCCTTGAAGCGGGCTCGAACGTGAACACGAGCCTCTGGTCGGTGCGCACAGCCGGCGTCGCGAGCGGCAGGTCCACCTCGAGCAGCGCCTGGCACTTGATGAGCAACTCCACAACCTTGTCGTCGGCGGCGGCGATCAGGTCGTCGAGCCGTTCCGGGTGCTCGAAGGGCAGAGGCTGACCGTCTGGCATGAGTCGCACGAGTTCCTGCCACTCCTCGTCGCTCAGGGCCGGTCGCAACCGCTTGTGCAGGTCCATCGGCGTCACCTCTGTCGCCTCGCATTTCTTCCTCCATTGTGGCCGAACCTGCCCTGCCGGCCTTCAGTCGTGCCCGTGAGCTGCTCGGCGATCGCCTGTGCCCGGAGTTCGTGCACGCGCGCCCGCCCGGGATCGACGCGGCGCAGTGCCTCGGCCACGAGGCGTTCCGGCAGAGGCGAGCTGCGGCAGCGGCCGGCGACTTGCAGGGCCTCCTCGAGGTTGTCTTCGGCGAGCAGAAGCTGTGTTTCGAGGAGCGGTCCGTCGGGACGCTGCCTGATGCGCCTGAGGGTGGCCGCCCGCGATTCCGGCCAGAGGCCCTGGGCCACGGCCGCGCGCCGCGCGGCCAGGAGCTGGGGCGCGCCGCCGGATCGCGCGGCTGCGCGCAGGCGGAGTCGCACCTGGAGGGTTTTCGGCAGATCGCCCGACGTGGCGATGGCGGACTCGATCGCCTCCGCCTCCTCCGGGGCCATTTGGTCGGCCTCCGTCAGCAGGCGGACCACCGCCCGGCTCAGGCGCCCCGCGGCGCGCGCAGCGTCCAGATAGGCCGGCAGGGCTCCTCGAAGCGTCGGCAACAGGTCCTCGAGCGCATGGTACGCCGCGGTAGGCGCCAGGGAGACCGCGTGCGGCGCAAGCCTCGCGAGCGAGGTCAGATCGTTGTCTGCCGTCGCCTGCCACAGGGCACTGAGCACGAGATGGCGTGAGATGTCAGGCGGCCGAAGCTCCGCGAGCAGTCCGGCGAGCGGCTCGGGCGCCGCGCGCAGCAAGGAGGCCCATTCCGCAGGGGTGGGCCGATGCTCCGTGAGAGCGGCGGCCAGAAGCGCCTGCATGGCCGCATCGCTCGAGGCCTCCCGCATGGCCCGCAGCAGCAGCGGCAGCCGGTCTGTCGCAAAGCGCAGGGCGGCGTCCAGCGCGAGAAGGCGCCGGTCGTCCGGCAACGCCCAGATGTCGGCGACGTCCTCCGGTGGCAGGTCCATGGCGCTGACGAAATCTACTCCCATGGCGGCGGCGGACAGGGGCGCCCGCGACGGATGCGCGAGGAACCTTTCCACGAGGCGGGCGACGTCGACGACCGGCAGCCTCCGGGCATGATACGCCTGGATGACCGCTGCGGCGTGCCGGCAGCGCGGCCGGCCGCAGTCGCAGGCGGACACGGCCGGCAGGTCGAGACCGACCCGCACCCAGTAGTCGTCGTGCGCGCCCCGCACCCGGCCTGCCAGGGCGCCGCGGTCGCGGCGCAGGTCGAGCACGTGGTCGCCGAGAAGGTAGTCTTCTCCTGCTGCCCAGGCCCCCGGTGGAAAGGCGGCCTCCCATGCGGAAAGGCCTGGACCGGATAAGTGTTCGATGATGCTGCATCCCCTTCTGCAGGAGTTTGCCGAGATATGTCGGAAATGCCTCATGCGGGCTGAAGATTCGTGCAAGGAGGGGCAACGCTGGAGCGCGACTTTATCGTAGCGACATTTCGCCTCCCACCGTTCGCCGCGCCCGACGCCGCATCCTTTGGCCGCGCGCTGGTGCAGGCGGCGGAGTCTACTGCCCAGCGCACCCCGGCCGACCTCTACCTGTTCCCAGGCCTGCTCGCGCTCGGCCTCGTCCCGCAGCTCGATCTCGCAGACCCCAAGGCAGTGGCACTCGCGGACGGTTCGCTCAAGGACGCCTACCTTGCCGCGGGCAGCTATGCGGCGCGCACGCTCGGAGCTGTCGTCGTGCCGGGCACGATCTACCTTGTGACGCCACAGGACCGCGTCCAGCAATACGCGGCGGTGTTCGATCGCCAAGGCAACCTGGTCGGTGAGCAACTCCAGACGCACAAGGACGGCACGGTGCAGGCGACGGCGGACGAGATCTCACCGATCGCGGTCGACGCGGGCGTCAAGGTTGGGCTGCTGCTCGGCCGCGACGCATGGTACCCGGAAGTCAGTCGCATCCTGTCGCTTCAGGGCGCCGACATCCTGTTGGCGCCACTCGCGCCCGGTACACCATATTCGTCCGAAGAGGCGCTCTGGGGTCTCTGGCAGGAGGTTCAGCAGAACCAGGTCTTCGGCGTCGAGTCGGGGCTGTTCGGCGTGATGGGCGAGCGGGTGTACGCCGGCCGTGCCGCGATCCTGGCCCCTTGCGAGATGACGGAGGACGAAGCCGGTTTCCTGCCGCGTCCCGGCTACTTTGTCGGAACGGGCGCGCAGGTGGCGACGCTGCGCGTCGACGACCTGCAGAAGGTGCGTCGCGACTACCCGCTTCTCCGGCACCTCAACCCCGGGCTCTACCGCAAGTATCTGCCGCTGATATACAGGAGACAGCCATGAATCTGCGCGACATCACCCTCCAATTCATGTTGCGCATGCGCTCGCGCCCGGCGCGCGTCGTGCGCCGCCTGCAGCGCCGCGGCTTCCGCCACAGAGTGCGCACCCCCGAAGTGGGGGTCGTGCGGGCGGCCGCCGTCCAGCTCGAATGGCGCCTCTGCGAGACGGCCGAGGAGTTTGCCGACCTCGTCTATGACAACGTCCGCGAGGCGGTGGCCCAGGGGGCGGAACTGGTCGCGTTCCCGGAGGACACCGCGACGCTGCTCGTCGGGGTCATGCCGGGCCTCGGCCCCATGCTGCGCAACCTGACGGTCGACGAGGCCGTGCGCCAGATCGGCGAGGACGTTCAGGTCGCGGAACTCTTCCGCCTGATGGGTGGGGCGACGCGGCGCATCTACGAGACAACCTTTGCGACGCTGGCGCGGGGCTACGGCGTCCACATCGCCGCGGGCTCCGCCCTGCTGCCGTTGCCGGACCAGCGCGTGCTCAACGTCGGCCACCTGTTCACTCCGGAGGGCCGCATACTGCGCCAGGCCAAGTGCCACCTCATCCCGCTCGAGGAGGAGTGGGGCCTGACGGCCGGAGAGGATCTCGAGGTCTTCGACACGGGCATCGGCCGCATCGGCCTGCCCGTGTGCATGGACGCCACATTCTTCGAAACCTTCCGCATCCTGCGCCAGCTCGGCGCGGAGATCGTCGTCCTGCCTATGGCGGACCCCGAGTACCCCTACAGCCCGTGGAAGGCCCTGCGCGGCATCTGGCCACGCGTTCAGGAGTCGCAGGTCTTCGGCGTGCAGGGAGCGCTCGTCGGCGAGGCGCTCGGCATGCGGCTCACCGGCCATGCCGGCATCTACGCCCCGCTTGCCCTCACCGAGCGCGGGGACGGCAGGCTTGCGGTTTCGGAACGCCCCGAGGGTGAGGCGCTGGTTGTCGCCGACCTGGATGTGGCCGCCCTGCGCCGATTGCGCGAGGAGCAGCCGCTGCAGCTGAATCCCGCGCTTTACGAGCGATACTTCCCGCGCGTCTACTCCGGCTTCTGGCGGGGTGGCTCGCATTGAGCGGGCAGACCACGTGGCGCGACGACGGACGCTGCCTGGTCTGCGGCCCCGAGAACGAGCACGGGCTGCACCTGAGCTTCGTGCCGGCACCGCAGGGCGCCAGTGCCGAGGGCGTCGTGCCCGACCACCTGCAGGGCTTCGCGCGGCGCAGCCATGGCGGCATCGTCTGCGCCATCCTCGACGAGGCGATGTACTATGCCGTGGCGATGCAGGGGATGCCAGGCGTGGCGACGGGCGAGATCTCGGTGCGCTACCGCCGTCCCCTGCCGACAGGCGAGCCGTTCCGCGTGGACGCGCAGTGCACGCGCCTGACCGGGCGCTTCGCCAAGACCGAAGCCACGCTCCGCTGCGGCGGCGAGATCGTCGCGCAGGCGTCAGGGACCTTCCTTCGCGTTCCGTCGGACATGGAGATCAAGGGGGATTAGCCCGAATTGGAGAAGACGCGCGCCGAGGCCTTCGCGCTGCTCGGCGAGTACACGAAATCGCCACAACTGATCAAGCACGCGCTTGCCGTTGAGGCGTCGATGCGCCACTACGCCGGTCTCAGGGGCGGGGATGCGGAGTACTGGGGCATCACAGGGCTCTTGCACGACATGGACTACGAGATCTACCAGAGCCTTGACGACCACCCGTACAAGGGCGTCGAGATCCTGCGCCGCGAGGGGTACCCGGAGGACATGCTGCAAGCCATCCTTGGCCACGGCAACCACACGGGCGTCGCCCGCACGACCGACATGGCGAAGACCCTCTTTGCGGTGGACGAGCTGTCTGGTCTCGTTGTGGCGGTTGCGCTCGTCAGGCCAGACCGGCTCGACGGGCTCGAGGCGAAGTCTGTGCGCAAGAAGATGAAGGACAAGGCGTTTGCGCGCGGCGTGAACCGGGAGGATATCGTGCAGGGGGCGGAGGAGCTCGGTGTGCCGCTCGACGAGCACATCCAGAACGTCATCACCGCCCTGCAGAAGGCGAAGGACGACCTCGACCTCTGAGACCATCCCGAGAAAACCGTTTTGGACAACACCGTATCGTACACCATCTGGTAGTTGACAAACGGAGTCCCGGGAGGCGAAGACCTGTCCCGCCGCGAGGCGAGGATAGAGAAATTCTACGACCGGTACGGCCCTGCGCGCGAGTGGGGACGTTTCGAGACGCCGATCGGCCAGGTGCGGCTTGCGGTCATCACCGAGTTCCTGCGGCGCTGGGGACTGCCGGCGGGAAGGGTGCTCGACGTCGGGAGCGGGCCCGGCCGGTTCGCGCTCTGGCTCGCGCGCCAGGGCGCCCGCGTGACGCTTCTCGACATCTCCGCGGCGATGCTCGGCGCCGCCAGGGAGCGGTTCGCCCTGCACGAACTCACGGCGGACGGCTACCTGCATCAGAGCCTCTTCGATCTTGCCGGCAACGGTCTTGCCCCGTTCGATCTGGTGCTGGTGCTCGGCGGCGCGCTGAACTACTACCCGGACGAGATGGAGGCGGCACTCAGGCTGTTGCGGGGTCTGCTGAAACCTGGCGGCCGCATCGTCGGCAGCGTCATGAGCACCGTCGGCGCTCTCGCGCAGTCGCTCGGCGTCGGCTGGCTGCCGGAGCCGGAGATTACGGGCGAGGAGCTGCTCGCCGTGTACCGCAGCGGCATGCTGACGGACCGCTTCTCGGAACATCGCGCAAAGATGCTGCACGCCGAGGAGCTTAGGGCCGTGCTCAAGCGAAGCGGTCTGCAGGCGCTGGACCTCTCCGCGACCAACTGCCTGCTCTCGCTGCCGAAGCCGCAACTCGAGGCGCTCGCCGCCCGACCGGAGGTCTACAGCGCCTTGCTCAAGGCCGAGTTCGACGCCTGCAGGCGCAATCCCGACGCGGGAGGGCATATTCTCTTCGCGGCTACCGGGACCTGAGTGAGCGGAGGGGCATCCCGGCAATAAGACAGGACGGCGGACCACCTTGCGGTGGTCCGCCGTCTTTGCCAGAAGGTCTTTAGCTCGCGTTTGCGTTCGGGTCTCCGGACTCCTGCGGCAAGGCCCAGTCGGGCAGCGGGCGGCGTCCGTCAAAGCCCTCGAGCGGTGAGTGGTAGTGGTGCAGCACGTCCTCGCCCAGCTTCCAGCAGAGCAGGACCTCCCGCTCTTCCAGAATGCTCGGGAAGTCCACCAGCCCAGATTCGACGCTCTTGAGCTGGCAGCCGGTCCGGTTGATGTCGGCGATGCGTGCGTTGGCTTCGGCGACGGAACGGTCGAATGCATCGCGGGTGTCCTGGAAGTCGCGCTGGAGGATGAGCTTGCCGTCCGGCTTGTAGCCGACCGCCTTGACGCGCTCCATCTCCTCGAAGTGGGACTGTGCCTGCCGCTGCAGCTCCTGAAGGCGTCGAAGATGGCCTTCCAGGAATGGCACGAGAGCGTTCGCCTCGGACACCGTGAACAACCGGTGGGCCATGCGGAACACCTCCCACTGTGCCGCGGATCCGGGGTCGCCGGAAAAGATGGGCCGGCGATCCTTTCCGTGCATTTTACTAAATGCGTTGGAGATCCGTACAGGTGCATTCTCTGGGTTCCCCGGCCGCTCCTGCCCCTGCGGTGACTTGGCGGTCCTGGGGCTCTTTCGGTCACGCGCCTGCGTGATGCTGTCCTGTCGGACCATACTACCGGCCATACGACCATGAACATGTGGCGGACTCGTGCTACAATGTGCGGCGGTAGGCATGGGAGGTGGCGATCTTGCGTCGTTGGCTGTTCCTCGGCGTGCTCTCCGGCGCGATGATGCTCTCGCAAGTTGCGTTCGCCGCTGGGAGCGCCGTGCAAGGTGCCGTGGTGGACATGGACGCTGTGCTCGTCGGCGTGATCACGGTCGCCGTCTTCCTGTGGATTTATAGCATGATCGCCTGATCCGCCTCCGTCAGCGCCGTTCCTTTGCAGTTTGCAGGGGGACGGTGTCTTTTTATGCACCGTTTCCCATCTCCGCCGGCTTGACGCCGACTCTTGGGGCTGCCTATACTGCAAACAGAACAAATGTTCTAGAAAGAGGGACGCCGGCATGCTGCTCTACATGGAGGTCGACGGCCTGAGGGCACAGGTTCTGCAACAGCGCGAACCGGAGCTTGGCGCAAGGCCTCTCGCCGTGCTCGCGGGCAGGCGTCTGCGGGATCTCTCGGCACAGGCGTCCGAGAGCGGACTCGCCTCCGGGCAGGAGCTGTCACCGGCCGCGCTGGTCGCCCTGGGCCTCCTTTGGCGTCGGGATCCCGGTGACGCGGCCTGCGCCGAACTGCAGGCGGAACTGCGCCAGCGCCTCTTCACGGTGGGACGCGGCGTGATGGAATGCGGCATCGGCGAGATGGCGCTCGAGCTCTGGTCGGCGGACGACATCCCTGCCGCCCTCGCGGCATGCGGCGGCATTGGCTGGCGGGTGCGCGCGGCGACGGGCCGGAGCCTGCGCCTCGCGCAGGCCCTGGTGCGCGGCGGGCGGCGGATGGAGGTGCCCGGCGGTATCCTTTGCACGGGCGAGCGGACCGATCTGCCGCTTGCGGCGCTAAAGTGGCTGCCTGCCGCGGCGCAGCGCCGCCTCGCGGGACTTGGCCTCGAACGGGTGGAAGATGTCCTGCCGCTCGGCCCAGCGGCCCTCTGGCAGCAGGTGGGGCCGGTCGGGCGGGAACTCTGGCAGTTCGCACAGGCAGAGGAGCCTACCGGCTACAGGCCCTTGCAGCCGCCTCAGGACCTTTCCTGGCGGCGGAGCTATCCCGAGTCGGCCTGCACGGACCGGATCGAGATCGCCCAGGCGGTGGCGGAAGGGCTCTCCGCGCTCACGTCCGGGGAGCGGCACCTGCCGTCGATCGGCGCCCTCGAACTGGTGGTCGAGGACATGGCGGCCTGCCGCAGGACGACGCGGCGCGCGTTGCTGCGACCGACACGTGAGCGGCGCCGGCTGGAGGCGGCCCTGCTCGGCATGGCCATCACCGCCGTCGGCGGCGGCGTGCGCGAGATCTGTCTGCGCCTTGTGCCGGCGACGGCGGAGACCTTGGCAAGCCAGGAACGCGGTCTTTTCTATCCGGTCGCGAGCGCTCCGAAGCGGCGGAGGACGGGACCGCCGCCGCTGGAGCACCTGCCCGGGCGCGAGCAGCGCCTCGCCTATTACGATCCCTACCGGCGCGGCGAGGCACAGGCGCGGACGTGACGGCGAAAGCGAGGAGAATGCGATGTCGAGACTCGTGAACCGGCCGGTACCGGTGGCGGCGCGCAGGAACGGAGCGCCGCTCGCCTTCTCCTTCCGCGGTCGGCACCGTGTCGCGCGGGTGCTTGAGGCCTGGCGGGAGGCCGGCGAGTGGTGGGAGGGGCACGGCGAGCGGCAGGTGTACCGCGTCGAAACGGAGGGCGGGGGTGTGTTCGAACTCCTCTTCGACCTCGAGCGGCGCGATTGGACCCTGACGCGCAACTATGACTGAAGGGGGCGCCTGCGGGCGAGCAACAGGACGTCGGCAGCCGGTGGCGGGAGCGGGGCGGGCGAGAAGCCCGCACGGAGCAGCGAGCGCACCGCCGCGAGGTTATCCGGATGCGGATCCGCATAGCAGATCAGGATGTCCGGCGCCCTGAACACGACCTGCCGCAGGAAGGCGAGCAGCGCAGGGGCCGCGAGGCCGTGGCCGGTTTCGGCAGGACTGAGCAGATAGTCGAGGCCGGCGGCGTCCGGCCTCGCACCGGCCGGGTGGTCCGGAAAGTCCCGTAGGCGGTAGGTCTGGCAAAAGCCGGCGGCATGCCCGTCGCGCAGCAGGATCCAGCAGGAGACCGGCACCTCGCCGAGGATGCGCGGCAGGTACTTCGTCTCGAGTTCCGCCCCTGTCGGCGCCCTGCCGCCCGCGTACCAGCGCAGGGCCGGATCCTCGGCGAGCCAGCCCCCGAGGAGCGGCAGGTCGCTGGGCGCGAGTGGGCGGAAGGCCAGCCGGGGCATGGCGCCGCCTCCTTTCTACCGGGCTGTTTTGCGGACCGGCGTGCGGATCCTGCCGCAGCTCGCGGCTCATGTTCCGCTCTCCGCCCGGAAAGGACGTATGCAGCATGGTGCACCTGCACGTGCACTCCGCCTTCTCGCTGCTCGACGGCACGGCGATGCCCGAGGCCATTGCCGCGCGTGCGGCGGAACTCGGCCAAAGGGCCATCGCCATCACGGACCATGACAGCGTGAGCGGCGTGCCGTCCCTCTGTCGCGCGTCTCGGCGTCTCGGCGTCCTGCCGATCGCCGGCAGCGAGCTGACCATGGCGGACGGCGCGAGGCTGACCCTGATCGCGACGGGTCCGGATGGCTACGCGGGGCTGTGCCGACTGCTGACGAAGGCGCATCTCGGCTCGCCGCGGGGCGAGCCGCGCCTGCCCTATCCGGCCTTGGCGGACGAGGAGGGGCTGATCGCCCTCACGGGCGGCCGCAGCGGTCCACTCGGCAAGGCCCTGCTCGCAAGGCGTCCGGATCGGGCCGAGGAGGTCCTGAGGCGCCTGCGGGAGATGTTCCCGGGCCGGCTCTATGTCGAGGTGCAGCGCAGCGCCCTGCCAGGGGACCAGGCCCTCGAAGGGGGCCTGCGCGAGCTCGCCAGCCGCTTCGGCCTGCCCGAGGTGGCGACGGTGGGCGCGCACCATCTGAGACGCGAGGACTTCTGGGTGCACGACCTGCTGACGTGCGTGCGGCTCGGCTGCAGCGTCGACGAGGTGTGCCCAGGGCGCCCCCTGAACGGCGAGCGCTATCTCCTGTCGGGGGAGGAGATGTCGGAGCGCTTCGCCGACCGGCCTGAACTCCTTGTGGCCAGCGACGAAATCGCGGGACGTTGCGAGGCGCCGATCACGCCGGGGGTGCGCCTCTATCCCGCTTACCCGCTGCCGCCGGGCCGCACGGCGCAGGGGATGCTCGAGCAGCTGGTACGCGACGGCGCCGAGCGCCGCTACGGCACGCTGCAGGGGGAGGTTGGGCGGCGTCTGGGACATGAGCTCGGCACGATCGCGGAGCTCGGCTTCGCCGAGTACTTCCTGCTGGTCTGGGATGTCGTGCGCTACGCGCGGTCGGAGGGCATCCGCGTCGCGGGACGCGGCTCCGCCGCCGACTCCGCCGTCGCCTACTGCCTCGACCTGACAGAGGTCGACCCGATCGCGCGGCGTCTCCTGTTCGAGCGCTTCCTGAGCCGCGAGCGGGCCGAGCGGCCCGACATCGACCTCGATTTCGACCACCGTGCGCGCGACCGCGTCGCGGACTACCTCTTCCGCCGCTATGGCGAGGAGCACGTCGCCGGCGTCGCGACCTACCAGACGTTCCAGGGGCGCTCGGCCGTGCGCGACCTGGGCAAGGCCCTCGGCTTTCCCGCGGACGAGGTCGCACAGCTGCAAGGCCGGCTGCCGCACATGCCGGCCGACGCCATCCTACGGCGCCGGGACCTCTTCCCGGAGCTCAAGGCCGTGACCGGCGCCTTCGAGCGTCTCGCCCTGCTGCTGCGCGCCGCGGCGGCGGTGGCCGGACTGCCGCGCCATCTCGGCACGCACCTCGGCGGGCTGATCGTCAGCCGCCAGCCTGTGAGCGAGGTCGCGCCTCGCCAGATCTCCGCCAAGGGCGTGGCGATCGTGCCGTTCGACAAGGTGGACGTCGAGGATCTCGGCTTTCTCAAGTTCGACCTTTTGAGCCTGCGCACGCTCGCCGTGCTGGACGAGGCGTACAGGGCCGCCCCGGACCTTGCCGAGGCCAGGGCCGCGGAGGACCCCGCGGCGATGGCCCTTGTCGCCTCCGGGGAGACGATCGGGCTCTTTCAGCTGGAGAGTCCGGCGCAGCGCGCCTTGCAGGGGCAGATGGCGGCGCAGGGCTTCGAGGACATCGTGCATGCGCTCGCGATCATCCGGCCAGGGCCGATCAAGGGCAACATGGTCACGCCATACCTCAGGCGCCGCGCCGGGAGGGAGGAGGTCACCTACCTCGACCCGCGTCTCAGGCCGATCCTCGAGAAGACGTACGGCGTCGTGCTGTTCCAGGAGCAGGTGATCGAAATCGCGACCGCGATCGGCGGGTTCACGCCGGGCGAGTCGGACCAGTTGCGCCGCGTGATGACGCACGCGCGCTCGGTCGCCGAGATGGAGAACATCGGGGAGCTCTTTTGCGCGAAGGCGGAGGAGAACGGCAGCGATCCCGCCGTGGCGCGCGAGATCTTCGCCATGCTGCAGGGTTACGCGAGCTACGGATTTCCCGAGGCGCATGCCGCCGCCTTCGCGCATACCGCCCTGCGTACCGCCCAGCTCTCCGCGCGGCGGCCGCAGGCCCTCTTCGCGGGGCTGCTCTCGCAGCAGCCGATGGGCTACTATCCACCCCACATTCTGGTGGGCGAGGCCATGCGTCGCGGCGTGCGCTTCAGGCCGCTCGACATCAGGCGCTCCGAGCCCTCCTATACGGTGGAGGCGGACGGCGCGGTGCGCGTGGGTCTGTGCGCCGTGCGCGGACTCGGCGCGGCGCAGCGCGGGCGGATTATCGAGGCGCGCCGGGAGCGGCCCTTCACGGGCCTCGAGGACCTTGCCCTGCGCGCAGGGCTCAAGGCGGACGAGCTTGCGGCCCTCTGCGACGGCGGCGCCCTCGACGGCTTCGACCGCAATCGGCGGCGCCTGCTCTGGCAGATCGGCGCGCGGAGGGAGCGGGGCGTTCTCTTCCAGCCGCCACCCGCCGACATGCCCGATTTTGCGCCCTGGCAGCGCTTCTGGCGCCAGGAGGCCGTGCTCGGCCTGCGCGGGCCCGCCCGCCTCGCGGCGGCGGCCAGGACCGCCTTGAAGGGCCAGGGCATCCTCAGCCTCGGCAGCGTGAAGCGCCTGCGCCATGGCGAGACGGTCCGCGTCGCGGGCGTCCCGTACAGGCCGCACCGGCCACCGACGCGCAGCGGCACCGTGGTCGCGTTCTTCATGCTCGAGGATGAGACCGGCCTGCTGGATCTTGTCGCGATGGAAGATGTCTACCATCGCCAGGGGGACCTGCTGTTCGGGAGGCGGCCGCCCCTCCTCGGCGTCCTGGGCCGGGTGCAGCGCCGCGGGCGTGGCGTCACGGTGCGTGCGGAGGAACTCTTTGAGCCTGACCTCGGTCTACGGTTAGAATGGAGCGGAACATGAGCAGGAGGGATGGCCGTGCCGGACGCGAGCCGACATCGGCAACTGCGGCTAGTGCTGACCGTGGTGCCCGAGGCCAGACTTGGCAAGGTGGAGACCTTCCTGCGCCATCGTCAGCGCCGTTTCACCCGTCTGCTGGCCCAGGGCGGCTTCCTGCGCCGGGGCAGCGCCGTGCTCATCCTGGTGACGCCGCAGGATGAGGTGGATGACATTGTGCGCGACCTGCGCCAGAGCGCGGGTCCGGCGGAGCCTCAGGCCCGGGGCGAATGGGAGAGTGGCACCGTTGTCTTCGTGCTGCCGCTCGAGGCATCCCTGACCCTCTGATCCCGGGAAGGCGAAAGGAGCATTGGGTTTGCTGGAGTGGCACGCGGCCAGCCGCTACCTGGCCTTCTCGCCCCATCCGGACGATGCCGAACTGGGTTGCGGCGGCACGCTCCACCAACTGGCCCGGCGAGGCGCCGACGTGCTCCTGACGGTCGTCACCGACGGACGGCTCGGTACGCGGGACCCGACGCTTTCGCCCGAGACGCTCGCCAGCCTGCGCAAGGAGGAGGCCAGCCGCGCGGCGGCCATCCTCGGCGTCGAACTCGAGATGTTCGGCCTGCCCGATGGCGGGCCCTTGAACCATTACGACCTGCGCGACCGCGCGGTGCGGTCGATCCGCGCCTGGCGGCCCGACTACATCTTCGTCTGCGACCCCTGGCTGCGGTATGAGGCGCACTCGGACCACAGGGCCGTCGGCCTCGCGGTCAGCGAGGCGGCGCTCCTGTCCGGACTCGTCCACTACGCCCCAGGCGATCGCGGGCCCTGGGCGGTGCAAGGCGTCCTCTTCTACTTCCCGCAGGACGCGGATGTGCTGATTCCGCTCTCAAGGCGGGACCAGGCGGCGCGTCGCGAGGCGATCGCCTGCCATCGCTCCCAGTTCGGTGCCGGCGATCCTTATCTGACGCGGCTCGACGAGCAGATCCGCCGCCAGGGGGCGGCGGCCGGCTGCGATGCGGCCGAGGCGTTCCACCTCAGGCTCCGCACGGACCTCCATATACCCGGACCTGCAGGCTTCTAGGCAGCCTGTGCAGGGCGGGCGCCGAAGGCGCCTTCACCGTCGGGGGCGCCGCGTCCCGCACCAGCCGCGAGAGTGTCACCGCCGTGTAGCCCTTGGCGTCGAGTCCGTCGAGGATCGCCTGCACCGCTTTCACCGTCTGCGTGCGTGGTCCGCCGCCATCGTGCATCAGCACGATCTCGCCCGGCTGGACGTTGTTGAGCACGCGGCGCGCGATGGCGGCTGCTCCGGGGTTCTGCCAGTCCCGCGTGTCGACCGTCCAGAGCACGACCTGCATGCCGAGACTGCGCGCCGCGGCGATGACCCGCCCGTCTGTGCTGCCGTAGGGCGGTCGCACGAACACCGGGCGCCTGCCGGTGAGTTCCTGGATCAGGTCGGCGGCGGCCCTGAGTTCGTAGAGCAGGCGGGCCCTGCCGAGCTTTGGCAGGGCGTGGTGGGTCATGCCGTGGTCCTCGATCTCGTCGCCTGCGCCGTTTGCCGCGACGGCGAGTCCTGGATGGCGCTCGAGCTCGCTGCCGAGCACGAAGAAGGTGGCGTGGGCGTGATGGCGCCGCAAAAGCGCGAGGATCTTCGCCGTCGAGACGCCAGGGCCGTCATCGAAGGTGAGCGCCACCTCATGCCTGTCCACCGGCAGGCGCTGGCTCAGCACCCGGGTGGCCCCCTGGGCCGGGGCGGCCTGCGCGAGCACAGGGGCCGCCAGCACGAGCAGGCCGCCGATGACTGCCTGCAAAGCCGCGCCCGTGCGGCGGTAGCCCCGACCCTTCTTCCGTTCGGACAAGTTCGACCCTCCAGCCCTCAGTCCGGTTGACGCAACGCGTGGCGCAGGAACAGGATGCCGATCACCACGAGCCAGCAGACACCCAGGACGGTGACCTCGAGGAACGCCCAGAACACCGTCGCACCCCCCGGCCATACTACGCGGGACCTCGCATCAGGTGCGGCTTCGCGTGGAACTCCAGTACAGTCCGACAGCCGCGATCAAAACCGCGACGAGGAGCACGAGGACCCAGAGCGGCGCTGAGGGCACGCCGACCGCGCCGCTACCCGCGACCAAGTGGTGGCGGCCGGGGCCCAGGCGGCGTGCCGCCTCGATCAGCAGGGGCAAAGGCAGTTCGCCTCCGCCTCGAGCATGCCCGCGCCCGCCCAGCGGCATGCAATCGAGAAGCGATGGCGTTTTTGCCGACATCTGCCCGCAAGAGCGCTTGCGCGAGGGGTCACCATAACGTCGGGGAGGTGGGCCCGTTGGCACAGACGCACGCGGAGAAGCCGAGGCTCCAGATCGACCCGCAGCAGTTCGCGCAGGAAGTCGCGAACGAAATCGCCGCCGACCTGCGCAAAAGCAGTGGCGGCACGGCGCCGCAAGAGCAGTCCGAAGAGCAGTGAAACGGGAACGGGCGGGTCCTCCCGCCCGTTCTATCCGTCCTGGCGCGCCCATACGCATCGAGAGACAGCCTGAGGTGCGGGAGGTGCGGCGGTGCGGACACGACGCATTCCCTGGGGGCAGCCCGTGCGCCAAGAAAGGGCGCGCCCGGCTCCCAGGGCTTCTTCACGATCCGTCTCCACGTCTTCATCAGGTCCACGCTGGCGCGGTCAGCTGATCGGCGGACTCGTTGTGCTCCTGGCTCTGGGTCTCCTCTACCATACGCATGAGAGCGGCGTGCTGCTCTCGCAACTCGAAACCTATCTGTCCGGCCAGCCCGCCGTCACCGCGACGACGAACACGCCGCCGCAGACCACGTCGGCCGGACCGCCGCAGGCTCAGGCACTCGCCCAGGAATTGCAGTCCACCCAGCTGGCCGCGCGCGGGCAGGACTGGCAGCTCGCGTCGAGCGAGATGCAGGCTGCGGAGGCAAGCTGGGCGGTGCTGGAGAACACCTACGGCAAAGCTGGCGTCTCGTCCACCGACTTGAACGGGTTCACGGCGGATCTCGCCAATCTCGC
>JAJZVM010000206.1 GCA_021845645.1 Bacillota bacterium | reverse complement strand
CCCGCACGCTCATACAGCCGCAGGAACATCGCTCACCCCCTGTTGATGGAGCCATTCCATCGGCCAGGACCGGCCGTGCCTGGTCTTGAGCGCGCGGAGCTCGGCCAGCGTGTCCTTGTCGTTCGCGCCTACGAAGGCAAGGGCGATCGGCCCAAGGCCGAGTTCAAAGAGGCGCCGTCCCTCGGGGGACGAGTAGTAGTACTGGCGCTTCTTGACTGCCGTGCGCACGATGTCGATTTCGCGGTCGTTGAGGCCGAACAGGACGTAGAAGTCCCGAGGGCCGAGCGTGCCCCCGCTGCCCGCTTTGTCCGCCTCCTCGTTTGGCAGCAGGATCTTGGTCGGGCACTGTTCAATCAGGACGTCAAGAATGCCGGAGCGTTGGGCGTCGGAGAGGGATTGAGTCGCGAGCACGACCGCACAATTGGCCCGCCGAAGGACCTTGAGCCATTCCCGGATTTTCTCACGAAACACAGGATGCGATAGCATCAACCATGCTTCGTCGAGCACCAGCAAGGCCGGTTGGCCCTTGAGGGACTTCTCGAAGCGGCGAAACAGGTAGAGCAGCACCGGGAGAGCGTTTGCCTCGCCCATCGCCATCAGCTCTTCGAGCTCATAGACGGTGAAATCAGCCTCGTGGATGCCATCCTCGGTGGCATCGAGCAGATGCCCAAGGGTCCCGGAGATGGTGTAGTGGGCAAGGGCGTCCCGGATTTCGTTGTCCTGCACGTTCGCCAGGAAATCCGTGAGCGACCGGGCCGGAGTGTCGCGCAGGAGGGTCATCGCCCTGTGTATCGCCGCCCGCTGCGTGGGCGTCGGCGGTCGGGCCGCCTGGAGTTGGAAGCAGGTGGCAATCCATTCCTCGGTCCACGCGAGATCGCCTTCGGTCGCCAGGTCGGAGAGCGGGCAGAAAGCCGGCCCGGATGCCGCCACCCCCACGTCATAGAATCGGCCGCCGCACGCTTCCACCGTGGCCCACATCGACCGACCCTTATCGAAGGCGCAGATCGTAGCGCGCGGGTAGCGCCGGAACTGGATGGCAGCCGTGGCAAGCAGGACCGACTTGCCGGCACCGGTCGGCCCGAAAACGAGCGTGTGCCCGACATCGCCGACATGGAGGTTGAGCCGGAACGGCGTCGCGCCGTGGGTTGCGGCGTACAGCAACGGCGGCGAGCCCTCCGGGTAGAAGGGGCACGGGCTTTCCTCCCGCCCTACCCACACGCTCGACAGCGGCAGCAGATCGGCCAGGTTCAGGGTGTGCACGAGCGGGCGGCGGATGTTCGGAAGAGGATGACCCGGGATAGAGCCGAGCCATGCCTCCATGGTGTTGACCGTCTCTATCCGGCAGTTGAAGCCCCCGCGCTGGACCTCGCGAACCACCATGCGCGCGTTCTCGGCGAGCGCATCGCGATCGGTGTCCATCAGCACGATCACCGGCGTGTAGTAGCCGAAGGTGACGAGGGCCGAGCTCGCCTCTGTCATGGCGGCCTCGGTTTCCGTCGCCATCAGGAGCGCGTCCTCGTTGACGATGCCGCCTTGCGTCCTGAATATCTGCGTCCAGAAGCCGCGCACCCGCTGGCGCCACTTGCGGCGATACTTCCGTAGCTCGCTCAGCGCCTCATGCTGATCGAGATAGATCATGCGCGTCGACCAGCGATAGCTGATCGGGAGGCGGTTCAGCATATCGAGGATGCCGGGGTAGGACTCACCCGGGAAACCCTCGATCGCCACCGCGGCGATGAACCGCGCGCCGAGCTTGGGCGTGTCGCCCGGCCAGAGCTCGCGCCCGCCGAGCAGGGCATCGAGATACATGCCGTGATCCGGCACGTTGAGCGACAGCCGCTCGCCCGTCAGGCAGAAATTGAGGAAGTTGAGCAGATCGTCGCGCAGGTGTTCGCGGCCGTAGTCATCCGTGACTGTGAAGCCGGACATGCGGCGTAGCCGCACCACGCCGCCGAGCGTGTCCTCCAGGTCACCGAGAGCCGTCTTGAAACCAGAGAGAATGCGGTCCCCGAGGGAGACCTTGGAAACCCCGTCGTCGTCATAGACCATATCCGCCAGTCGGCTCTTGGCCCGCAGCGGGGGCGTGTAATAGAGGATCAGTGCATATTCAGTTTCGTAGTGCGCGCCTTCTGCCTCGAACCCGCGCCGACGTTCCTCATCGACAAGGCCGCTGATCGGGTCGGGGAACGCACTCGCCGCCCGCGGCGGGTAGCCCGTCGTCGGCATCCGCACGGCTTCATGCCAGGTCACCCACCCGCTTCCGAGGCGTGCAAGAGCCGCGTTGACGCGCTCGGTAAGGTAATTCATCTGCGCTGGCGTCGAGCTCGCGAGGTCAGGGCCGGCATAAAAATAGCCTGCCATCAGCGAACCGTCCTTGCCCTGGGCAATCCCGTCATCAATCAGGGCGGCCCAATTCAGGAGATCAGGAAGGGCTTTGGCCTTGTCGCGGAACGGCTTGACGGCGAGCATGATCTATTCCGAACGGAAGGGGCGTGAACGCGCTGCGTAGTACTTGCCGTATTTCAGAAACCGTAGATACACGCGGCTCATTTGGGGATCGGCCTTAGCCATCATGCGCAGCCCCGTGAT
>JAJZVM010000205.1 GCA_021845645.1 Bacillota bacterium | reverse complement strand
CAACCGGGCGCGGTTAGCGGCCTGTGTCGAGCGTGCCTGAGCAAGTCCGAAGGATACCGCTTGAGCAAATCGCTCAGCGGTAGCATCCAGCCACGCTTGCTTGCGACGCGTAGGCGCCAGGATCTTTACGCTCACCGATTGCGTACTCCGCATGAATCTATAGTACCTCAGAATGTGCCAAGTATGGAACTATGCAGCGCACCGCACTTCCTCCCCATGGCTAAAGCAGGGGCTTCCGTGCGGTGGGGATGGTGAACGGTGACGGGCTCAGGTTGCCCAGGCGCTCCAGCACCCGTGCGATGTCCTCCTCCGAAACCGTCAGACAGAGTCGTACATAGCCCTGGCCGTGCCGTCCGTAGCCCGAGCCGGGCACCACCACAACGCCCGCCTCGAGCAGCTGCGACGCGAACGCCTTGTCGTCTCCGCCCGGCACCTCGGCCCACACATAAAATGTAGCTGTGGGCAGCGGCACATCCCAGCCCAGTTCCCTGAGGCCCAGGCAGAGCTTGTCGCGACGCTTGCGGTAGATCTCGTTCATGCGGGCGAAAAAGGCCTCGGGCGCCCGCTCCAGTGCCGCCGCACCCGCATACTGGATCGCGTTCCACTGACCCGAGTCGGAGTTGTTCTTCATTCTGCCGAGAGCGGCCACCGCCGCCGCGTTGCCCACGGCGGCGCCGAGGCGGAACCCTGTCATGTTGAACGGCTTCGACAGCGAGTAGAACTCGATCGCCACATCCTTGGCGCCGGGAATCTCGAGCACGCTGGGCGCGGGCTCTCCCGCCAAGGTCATTTCGACGTAGGCCGCGTCGCTGACGAGCAGGATGTCGTGGCGGCGGCAGAGTTCCACCGCCTCGGCCAGGAAGGTCCTGTCGGCGACGCCTGCGGTCGGGTTGTTGGGATAGTTGATGAACAGCAGCTTCGCCCGCGTGAGCACGTCCTCCGGGATCGCCGCGAGGTCCGGCAGGAAGCCGCGCTCTGCCACGAGGGGCAGGGCGTAGACCTCGCCGCCTGCCAGCCCCGTGTGCGCGTGGTAGACCGGATAGGACGGGTCGGGCGAGAGCACGATGTCGCCGGGCTCCACGTAAGCCCAGATCAGGTGCGCCAGACCTTCCTTGGAGCCGATCACGGTCAGGACCTCGCGATCCGGGTCGAGGGAGACGCCAAAGCGGCGGGCGTAGTATGCGGCGACCGCATTGCGGAAGGCGGGCAACCCGTCGTAGCGCGGGTAGCGGTGGTTGGCCGCCCGCGCGGCCTCCCGTTGAACCGTCTCGACGACGACGGGCGAGGCGGGCAGGTCGGGGTCGCCGATGCCGAGCGAGATGACCTCGACGCCACGCGCCTCGACGGCCCTGCGCCGCGCGTCGAGAGCGGCGAATAGGTATGGCGGCAGCGTATCCATGCGAGATGCAAGCTTCACCATGGTTCAGCACCCTTTCCTGGAGGCCACGCGACGCTGCCGCGAAAGCTGAATGAAGCCGGCCCTGTCATGTAGACGTGGCCGTCCTCTTCGGACCACTCGACGTGCAGGCGGCCGCCTGCGAGGTCCACAGCGGCCCTGCGGCCGCCGCGACCTGTCCAGGCCGCGGCGACGAGCGAGGCGCAGGCCCCTGTGCCGCAGGCCTGCGTGCGGCCGGAGCCGCGTTCCCATACCTCCATCGCCAGGTGATCCGGTCCGAGCACCTGCACGAACTCGACGTTGGTGCGCTGCGGCGCGAAGGGCGCGCACTCGAGTTCAGGCCCCGCGGCCAGGGCGAGCGCCCTCAGGTCCTGATCCGGTTCTGGGAAGCAGACGAGGTGTGGGTTGCCCATCGAAACGGCGCTGCACAAGAGCTCGCGCCCCTGCACCTCGATCCGCCGGTCGCGCAACAGCCCGTCACCAAGGAAGCCGATCTCGGACTGCTCAAACCGCGGACTGCCCATGTCGACACGGACGTCGCCGCCCGCCAGCACCTCGCCACGGATCAGGCCGGCGCGGGTGCGGACGCCGAGGACCCGCGGCGCATAGCCCTGCCCATGGCCGTAACGCATCAGGCAGCGCACGCCGTTGCCGCACATCTCCCCCTCGGAGCCGTCGGCGTTGAAGATGCGCATGCCGAGGTCGGCCTCGCCGTCCCCGGCCAGGATCAGGATGACGCCGTCGCTGCCCACGCCTGTGTGCCGGGCGGAGACGAAGCGGGCGAACGCCGCGAAATCCACTCCCGCCAGTTCGGGCTGGCGGACGAGGTCCAGGTAGACGTAGTCGTTGCCGAGACCGTGCAGCTTCAGGAACGGGACTTCCACAGGGCAGCCTCCCAGGACGCGCGAGTGCGCGCGCGGCGCAACAGCCGCCGGCGCAGCGCGATGCTGAACGATCCCAATCCTGAGACTGCCACGACAGCCAGCCAGTTCGCAAGATCCAGAGGGACGGTGCCGAACGTCGCCGCCGCCCACGACGGGTAGATGGCCGCGAGGAGGAGCCCGACCGAGCTCAGCACGGCCACGAGCAGGTAGGGATTCGAGGTGAAGCCCATCTCGAAGATCGACCGCGTCTCCGAGCGGCAGTCGAACGAGTGGAAGAGCTGGCTCATGACGAGCGTCGCGAACGTGAGGGTGCGCGCAAGTGGCA
>JAJZVM010000204.1 GCA_021845645.1 Bacillota bacterium | reverse complement strand
GAGCAGCTGCAACTCGGCCTCGAGGATCTGGAGACCGCGATCGCCCAGGGTGTCAGTGGCGCTCGTATTCTCCCCAGATCGGGCGGTTGAAAATTCCCCACTTCGTTGCGGCTTGTCTCTGAGCCATGCGCTGTGGGGCGCTGCCCCGCCGTAGTCCACCATCCCCTCGACAGTTCGGGGGAGAGCCGTGGTGGTCAGACTTGGAGAACTCGTCGTGATTCTGGATCTGCACCGGCAAGGGCTGAGCGTGTCCGCCATCGCACGGCAAACTGGGTTCGACCGAAAGACCGTGCGCCGATACGTCGAGCGAGGTCTTGAGCCGCCCGCCTATCAGCCACGTGCCGCCCGGGCCAACAAACTCTCGCCATTCCAGACCTATCTGCGCGAGCGGGTCGCGGCCTATCCCGAGCTGACCGCCAGCCGCTTGCACCGCGAGCTGCGCGATCTCGGCTATGGTGGGGGCTACACGAGGGTAAAGGACTTCCTCCGCGAGATCCGGCCTCGCCCGGCAGCCGGCTTCGAGGTGCGCTTCGAGACGCCGCCAGGTCGGCAGGCCCAGGTCGACTTCGCCCACTTCCGCACCGTGTTCACCGATGAACCCGGCATAGAGCGGGTGATCTGGCTGTTCTCGTTCGTGCTCGGCCACAGCCGCATGCTGTGGGGCCGCTTCGTCCCACATCAGGACATGCAGACCGTGCTGCGCTGCCACACCGCCGCATTCGAGGCCCTTGGCGGGGCACCAGCCGAGATCCTCTACGACCGCATGAAAACCGTGTTCGACCGCGAGGATCCCGAGGCCGGACCTGCAACAGGTCACATCGTCTACAACCGCACCCTCGTCGAGTTCGCGCGCCACTACGGCTACCTCCCGAAAGCCTGCAAGGCCTACCGGGCGAAGACCAAGGGAAAGGTCGAGCGACCGTTCCACTATATCCGGGAGGACTTCTTCCTCGGCCGCAGCTTCCGCAATCGCGACGATCTGAACGTCCAATTCCGCCAATGGCTCGACGAGGTCGCCAACGTCCGCACCCACGCCACCACGCGCCGGGTTGTCAGCGAGCACTTCGCCGAGGAGCGCCCCAGCCTCCAGCGTCTGCCGGCCGGACCGTTCCAGGCCGTGCTGCGGCTGGAACGCCGCATCACCAAGGACGGCATGGTGTCCGTCGACGGCAATCTCTACAGCGTGCCCAACACGACCCGGCGCCGGCCGGTCGAAGTGCACAGCACCGCCAGCGAGGTCCGCATCATTGAGGAGGGCCGGATCGTCGCAGTCCACCCTGTCATGGATGGACGCGGCCAGCGCCGCATCATCGCCGGCCATCGCACCGCCCCCGCGCCGACCAACAGCCAGACCTGCCGCCACGGTCCGCCGTCCGGCCGGTCCGGTGAGGTCGTGGCACTCCGTTCGTTGGCATTCTACGACGCCGTCGGCAAACGCCTGGCGGCTGACGGGGCGGGCGTATGATCGCCGGCGCCCTGGCGGACAACCCGGTCGAGCGCATCCGGCGCAACCTCGTCGGCCTGCGCATGCCTCGCGCCCTGGAAGCGCTCGAGGCCATCATCCAGCAACTCGAGCGCGGCCAGGTCAGCGCCATCGAGGCGATCGACACCCTGCTCGCCGAGGAGATCGCCGTGCGCGAGGGGCGCCGCATCAAGGCCGCGCTGCAAATGGCCCGGCTCGCCACCATCAAGACGCTGACCGGCTTCGACTTCTCCTTCCAGCCTTCGCTCGACCGCAACCGCATCATGGCCCTCGCCAGTCTCGACTTCGTCGACAAGCGCGAGGTCGTCCATTTCATCGGCCAGTCCGGCACGGGAAAGTCGCACCTGGCCATCGCCCTCGGCGTCGAGGCCATCCGGGCCGGGCGCAGCGTCTACTTCTGCCCCCTGGCCGACATCATCGACAGCCTGGCCAAGGCCGATCGGGAAGGACGCCTGCGCGAGCGCATCCGCTATCTCTGCCGCACCCAGCTGCTGATCATCGACGAGATCGGCTACGTCACGCTCGGGGCCGCCGCCGGCAACCTGTTCTTTCAGCTGGTCAACGCGCGCTACGAGCGCGGCGCCATGATCCTGACCTCCAACCGCGGCTTCGCCGAATGGGGCCAGGTCTTCGGCGATCCCGTCATCGCCACGGCCCTGCTCGACCGGCTGCTGCATCATGCCGTCGTCGTCCACATCGAAGGCTCCAGCTACCGCATGCGCCAGCACGCCGACCTGTTGCCGCCGGTCCAGCCCCCCACTTCCCTCCCGGAGGCCCAGCCCAAACGGCGGGGTAGACCGCCCAAGGCAGCCGCCAGCACCCCGAATGCCGGCTAAGCAAAGGCGTTCCGGCAGCCCTCGCTTGCCAAGCGTTACGTAACGGGGATCAAAACATGCCGACAGACCCACCCGAGGGCGATGCGCATCCGCTCAGCAATGCTGAACGCCAGGCCCGCTACCGCGCCCGCCGGGCCGAACAGGCCGGCCCAGCCATCCGCTATCGTCGCCCCGTCGATCGCAGAACTCGGCCGCAGCGCTGGCACGATGCCGTCGCCGAGCTGCTCGCCTTGCAGGTCGATTACGCCGCATGGGCCAAC
This sequence comes from Bacillota bacterium, assembly GCA_021845645.1. The sequence goes on along the minus strand of JAJZVM010000204.1, from coordinate 46 downwards.
GCCCTGCCGGATGCCCTCCGCGATACCGCAACTGCCGAGGCTTTGC
>JAJZVM010000092.1 GCA_021845645.1 Bacillota bacterium | reverse complement strand
GCACGCGCAGGCTAGCAGCGCTTGGAGGCGACCCAACATGGGCAAGCTCGTCGAACTGCGCGCATGCGACATCTGCCAGCGTCTCACCCTGCGACGCAAGCTGCGTCTCTATTGCGACATGCTGCTCTGCCGCGACTGCTTTCACCGATACGGCTACTCCTGAGCCAGCGACGCAGGAGGGCGCCCGCCCAGCGCGAATGGCATCGGCGGGAGTGATCTCTTGGCCGTCGTCCTCGTCGCCGGCGCAGCGCTCAAAGGTACCATGGACTGTCGCGCCGCCACCCGCGCCTTGGCGCAGGGTGTGCGGCGCGCAGGCCATGTGCCGCTGCCCCTGCCCATCGCGGACGGGGGCGATGGATCGTTGCTCGCGCTCGAGGCGGCCGGCTTCCGGCCGCGCAGGGCGGAGACACACGACGCCCTCGGCCGGCCTGTGCAAGGCCGCATCGCGTTTCGCAGCCGCGATCGCGTCGCGGCCGTGGAGTTTGCGGAGGCGGCCGGCCTTTGGCGGGTGGAGGGAGTCGGCTACGATCCCTGGACCGCCACCAGCCACGGCGTAGGGGAGCTGCTGCTCGCCGCCCGACGTCTACGGCCGAAGCGCATCCTGCTCCTCCTGGGCGGTTCCGCCACGCAGGACGGCGGGCTGGGCATCCTGCAGGCCCTGGGCGCCCGCCTGACTCCAGCGCCCGAGGGGCGTTTCGCCTCCGCCCGCGACCTCCTGGCGCTCACCGCGCTCAACCTCGGCCCTGCCCGCCGGCAGTTCGCCGGCATTCGCTTCGAAGCGGCGCACGACGTGGAGCACCTGCTGTCGGGCCCTCGGGGCAGCGCCTTCGGGTTCGCCCTGCAAAAGCACTTCCCGCCGGAAGACCTGAACCGCCTGGACGAGGGGCTCCGACGCTACGGCGAGCTGCTGCAAGCGGCGAGCGGGCTAGAGGCGGAGGTGCCCGGAGCGGGCGCCGCAGGCGGAGCCGGAGCGGCGGCCCGCGCGGTCGGCGCGGCACTGCGCCCCGGGGCCGACTGCATCTTCGAATTGCTGGAGGTCCAGACGGCCCTTGCACAGGCCGATGCCGTGCTCACGTCGGAAGGGCAGGTGGACACCACCACGTGGCAAGGGAAGGGCCCTGGCGTGCTGAGCCGCATGGCTCTCCGCGCCGGCAAACCCCTCGCCATCATCTGTGGCAACCGCCGAGGTGATCCGCCCGACGGCATCCTGGTGGAAGCCGCCGCCGATGGGTCGAGCGCGAGTCCGGCGGACATCGCGCGCGCCGCCCAGCGCTCGCTGGCACGGCTTCTGCCCTGACCGGAACGCAGGCGGCCGCGCCCGATCAGGGCGCGGCCGCCTGCGCGTCAGGGTCAGCCGAGCCGGCGCACCTCGTCGATGAGATGCGGCAGGATCTCGAGCGCGTCGCCAACGAGGCCGTAGTCCGAGATCTTGAAGATAGGCGCCTCGGCGTCCCGGTTGATCGAGACGATCGTACGGCTGCCCAGCACGCCGGAGATGTGCTGTACGGCCCCCGAGATCCCGACGTTGATGTAGAGCGCGGGCGCGATGTTCTTCCCGGTCTGGCCGATCTGCTCGCTGTGCGGGCGCCAGCCGGCATCGACCGTGGCGCGCGTCGTGCCCACCGCCGCACCGAGGAGATCCGCCAGTTCCTCGACGAGATGGAAGTTCTCCGGATCCTTGAGACCGCGACCGCCTGCCACGACGACGCTGGCTTCGGTCAGTTCGGGGCGCGTCGCGGCCTGGCGGCGCACTTCCCGTACGCGGCAGTGCACCGACGCGGGATCGACCGCGACCTCGAGCTCGCGCCGCTGGCAGGGCGACGCCTCCGCCCCGGCGGGAGAGAAGGCGTTCGGACGCACCGTGGCGACGGTCACGTCGCTGAGGCTCGCCACCTTGGCGATCACCTTGCCCGAGTAGACGCTGCGTTCGGCGATCAGACGGCCGTCCTCGACGGTCAGGTCGCCGAGGTCGGCAAGGAGGCCGGCCTGCATGATGCCCGCCACACGCGGCGCGAGGTCCCGGCCGAACGACGTGGAGCCGAGGAGAACGAGCGGCGCCGACACTTCCTTCGCCGCCTGGACGACCGCCACAGCCCAGGCTTCGGCGGCATACGTCGCAAAGGCTTCGCCCTGCACGGTCAAGCAGAGATCGCAGTCGAGCGCCGTGGCTGCGTCCACCGTCGTCGGATCCGCGCCAACCAGCAGCAGCGCGACGCCGTCCGCTCCCAGGAGGGCCTGGGCCTTGCGGGCGGCCGCGGCGAGTTCGGCCGAGATCTTCTTGAGCGACCCGTCACTTTGTTCCAAGACCGCAAGAATCACCGGATGACGCCTCCCTAGATCAGCTTGGCTTCCTCGTGCAGGATGCGGACGAGCTCCTTGGCTGCCGCGGCCGGTTCGAGTCCGGAAAGGATCTTGCCTTGAGCCCTGGCCGGTGGCAGCTCCAGCGAGCGCGTCTCCAGCACGGGTTGTCCCAGCGTGGCGCCATCGACAGCGATCTGGCGGATCTCCTTGCGCTTGGCCTTCATGATGCCGGGCAGCGACGCGTAGCGTGGCGTATTGAGCCCTTCCTGCGCCGTCACAACGACCGGCAGGCTGAAGTCGAGCACCTCGACGCCGCCCTCCACCTCGCGCTCGGCGACGCCTGCGTCACCCGAAAGTTCGAGCTTTGTCACCTCGGTCACATGGGGCCAGCCGAGCTCGGTCGCCACCAGCGCGCCGACCTGGCCCTGCTCGTCATCGGCCGCGGAGCGTCCGGCGATGACGATGTCGGCCCCCAGTTCCCGCACGGCCTGCGCGAGCGCCTTCGCCACGGTCAAAGGATCGCTGGCGGGCGCCGTGACGCGTGCCGCCTCGTCCGCTCCCATGGCCAGGGTGGTGCGCAAGGCTTCCTCCGCCTTCGCTTCGCCGAGCGTCACGACACAGACGGTGGCACCGTGCTTTTCCTTGATGCGCAGAGCCTCTTCCACGGCCATTTCGTCATAGGGGTTGACGATCAGGCTGGCGCTCTGCCGGTCGATGTCCTGCTTTCCATCCGCAAGCTTGATGCGCGCAGCGGTGTCCGCAACCTGCTTTACCAGCACGACAACCTGCAAGAACTGACCCTCCTCCGACCAAAACACGCCAAGGCGATTATAACGCCTGGCGTCAGGTCGTCAGCAGGCCGAGGTAGGTCTCGATGGCTGCGCCCGCGCCGCCCTCCCGGACCCCTCCCGTCACATAGCGCGCCACTTCGCGCACGGGCCGTGGCGCATCGGCCATGGCGACGCCGAACCCAGCCCTTGCGATCATCTCGCGATCGTTCCAGTCGTTGCCGATCGCGATCACCCGCGACCAGTCGAGGCCGAGCCGGTCGAGCACCACCTCGACCCCGCTGGCCTTGTCGACGCCGGTGGCCACCAGTTCGAGCGGCCCCACCGGGGCGGTCTCCTCGACGCCCTCGATCTCGCCTTCGAGCCACGTCCTGGCCTCGGCGGAGCCTGGGCCGAAAAGGTCGATCTTGTAGACGGGCATGCCGGGAGCCTGCTCGTAGCGGCCCTGCACCACGCGGCGTTCGCTCAGGTCCCAGAGAGCACGCCGCAGGCGGCCGGGGGAGCGCAGCGCTCCGCGCCGCCAAAGATGGCGCCACGGGTGCAGCGCGACCGCACCCGCCTGCACGAACAGGCCCTGGCGTGTGGAGAAGCCCACGCTGACGCCATGCTTGCGGCAAAGCTCCGCCACCTTGGCCACCGCCGGCCGCGGCACCTCCGTCGCGCGCCACGGCGCCCCATCCTCGGGGTCTAGGACGAGGGCGCCATCGCAGGCGATGAGTGGACAGTCCGTCAGGCCGAGATCGCGCGCGAAGCGGCGGCTGGTGGCCACGCGGCGCCCTGTCGCCACCACTGGCAGGAGACCGGCGTCGCGCGCCTCACGGATCGCCTGCAGATCGCTTCTCAGGATCTCGAGCCCACGGTGCACCAAGGTGCCGTCGAGGTCGATGGCCAGCACACCTCGGTACTCCACCGCTAACGGACACCTCCTGTCATGAATCGGTCAAGGCTGCGGCTCAGCTCCTGCGGCGCCTCAAGCGTCAGCATATGCCCCGCGCCCGGAATGACCTCAAGTTCCGCGGAGAGTGCCGCGGCCAACGTCCGCGCATATTTCTCGGGCGTCATCCGGTCACGGTCGCCGACCAGCACGAGGGCCCTCTGGCGGATCTCCCCGAGCCGCCCGAGCACATCGAACGCGTCGCACGCGAGAAAGTCGCCGTACTGCACGTGACGGTCGGCCTCGGGCAGGCGGCTGCGGGCCTCGGGCGACACGTCGGGAGCGAACATGAAGTCCACGAACGCCTGCGGCATCGCTTCCCCTGCCGCTAAGGCCGCAAGCAGGTCCGGATGCACCCGCAGACGGCCGCCGGTGGCGATCAGGACGAGTCCCTTCACCATCTGCGGCTGCGCCAGGGCGGCCTCCAGCACGATGGCCCCTCCCATGGAGTGGCCGCCAAGACAGAGCCCCCCCGGCCTCAAGCGGCGAGCGACATCCAGGACAAGCCCGGCGTACGAGGGCACGTCGCGGAAACCTTGGCCGAGCGATCGCCCATGACCCGGAAGGTCAATCGCCCAGGTACCCGGCACGGCCTCGAGCTGCTCGGCGTAGATGGACGCGTCCTCTCCCGCGCCGTGCACCAGGAGACAGGGTCCGCCCACCTCACCGTAGGCGGCCAGTGAACCCGCGGCCGTCTCGATCATCCTTTGCGCCAAGGCCAAGGATCTTGCACTCCCCTCCGCTACCTGCCGTCCAGAAAGCGCCGCACCGACGCATGATGGCCAGCGCCGCGCCAGAGTTTCTCGAACTCACGCTTCGCCCGCTCGGCGCCCTCCTCGTCGCCGCGCAGCGACGAAACCACCGCGGCGGCCAGTTGGCGGTCCTGAAACGCGGCCTGCCGCAGATAGGCCGGTAGATCCGCGGGAATGAGCACGCGATCGACGAGGCCGAGGCCGCGGGCCTCCGCGACGCCGACCCGGCGCGCCGTGAGCAGAAGATCGAGTGCCCTGCCCCGGCCGACGCGCTCCGCCAGGGCCACGCCGCCGCCCCAGCCCGGACTGAGGCCCACGTTCGCCTGGACGAACTGAAAGGCGGCGCCGGGCGTCGCGCACACCACGTCCGACGAGGCGACGATCTCGGCCCCTCCGCCCACGGCGAGACCCTCCACGTAAGCGATCACCGGGATCGGCGCCGCCCTCAGCACCGCAAGGGTGGCGCGCATCTCGGTCATCACCCCGAGGGCCAGGTCGTCGTCGTCCTTGAGCGCGGCGAGGTCACCGCCGGCGCAGAAGACAGGCCCCGCGCCGCGCAGGCAGATGGCGGAAGCCTCCCCGATCGCCTGGCGGACGGCCCGCGCGAATCGATGCGAGAGCTCCTCGTCGACCGCGTTGCGGACCTCGGGGCGGTTGAACGTGAGGAGCACGACGTTGCCCATGCGTTCCTGCAAGAGACTGGCCAAAGGCTTCGCCTCACTTCAGTGACGAAGGTACACCGCTGGTGCCGGCGCTACCGACTATTCTTCCACGTACGCTCCGGCGGCCCTGAATACCTCCTGACCCTCGCTCAGCACCAGCAGCGGGTCATCGCCATGCTCGGGTCCCTGCCGATAGAGCACGAGGTCGGCGCGGGCTCCGGGCGCGATGTCCTGGCTACGAACGCCGACGCTCTGGTAAACCCCGTCCCGGTACCCTCGCAGTGCCAGGTCAAGATCCAAGCCATGGCGCGCACCACCGCCAACCGCGTCGGCGCCGAGTGCCCACTTGAGGTTGAGCGCCGGCGAGGGGCTTTCGACGGGCGCATCCGACCCGAGAGCGATGCGCGCGCCGGCGTCGCCGAAGGCGCGGTAAGGGTACGCCCGGGCAAGGCGGTCCGCCCATGCCCTGCGCGCGTCCGCGAGATCCTGCTCGAGGTGGCACGGCTGGATGGAAGCGGTGACGTCGGCCGCCGCGAGTCGCTCGGCGAATCCCTCGGGCACCAGCTGCAGGTGCTCGATGCGGTGCGGCGCGTCGGCCGGCGACAAGGACTCGAGGAGTCCCAGGGCTGCCTGCGCGGCGGCGTCCCCTATCGCGTGCACCGCAAGGGAGAAGCCGCGGCGCGCAAGGCTGCGCATGGAGCCGCGCAGCTCTTCCGGATCGTGCCGCGGCAGGCCCGTGCCGGGGGCATCGGCATACGGCGCCAGCAGCCAGGCCGTGCGTGAGCCGAGCGTGCCGTCGAGAAAGAACTTTGCCCCAACGAGCGCCGCCCGTCGCCCCAGCCGCCGGGGCCGCTGGCCCCGGCCGATGCTGGCCGCCGTCTGGTACACGTACGCCTGGAACGGCAGCCGGCCTGTGGCGGAGGCGACCGCCGCGACGCCCTCCGGGGTCTCGAAGGTCACCGCGCCCACGATGCCGCGCCGCCAGAGATCGCGAATGGCCCGCTCCACGGCGGCCTCCGCGCCGCCCTGGTCCTGGTCCGCCGCCGCGGCCAGCGGCAGCGCGGCAGCCTCGCGCAAGAGCCCTGTGGGCAGACCGTCAGGTCCCCGTTCCACGGCGCCACCGGGCGGCACCTGACGGTCCAGGCCCAGGGCCCGCACGCTGCCAGGATCGCTGAGCAGGGTGTGCAGGTCGTGCGCCCAGATGCGCAGTGGCGCGAGGCGGCCAAGGAGGTTCTGGTCCCTGGCCAGCTCGACCAGCAGGCTGGTGCTGGCGCCCCGACCGCGCAGCCACCCGTCCTGGGCGCCACGCGCGGCGAGGAGCGCTTGGCGCGCGTCGGGCGCGGCAAGCCCCGCAAGGTCGAGCTCACCCAAGGCGCGACCATACGATAGGAGGTGCAGATGACCATCCAGGAAACCCGGCAGGAACCGTCCGGCAACGCTGCGCACGGTGGCCCAGGGGAACTGCCTGTGCAGCCGATCGCCGGGACCAAGCGCCAGAATGCGCCCTCCGCCCACGGCCACGGCGTCTTGTCCCGCGACGTCCGCACCGTGGTAGATCACGGTCTCCTCCATTCCCTCCAGCCCCTCCCCACAGGAAATTTCCGGGCGACCGGCCGAAGGTACCAGCGCAGGCACGCGCCACGGAGCCGTCGCGGCCGCGGATACCCCTTCCCCTTGTCCGAGCATAGCATTCGAACCTTGCGATGGGCGACGCGACGCCCTTTACACCCCGCCAAGCCATGTGCTAGCGTCCCAGCAGAAAGGTGGGTACGTCTTGCCGCAGCAGGCCCCCTGCCCACTTGCACGCGCCGCCTCCATCGTAGGCAATCGCTGGACGCTGCTCATCCTGCGCGATCTCAGCGAAGGCACCAGGCGGTTCGGCGAACTTCAGTCATCCCTGGCGGGAATCTCGCCAAAGACCCTGTCAGACCGTCTCAAGACCTTGGAGCGCCAGGGCGTCGTGCGACGCAGCGAGCATCGCGGCGCCCCTGTGCGCGTGACCTATGAGCTGACCCCGAAGGGCCTCGGCCTTCTGCCTGTGCTGGACTCCCTGCGCAACTACGGCGAAACCTACCTGTAGCCAATCGCCGCCGCCTGTCCGAGTGGAGTGGGGGGGGTTAGGTGCAGCCAAGCTACCGCCGCCTCGTCGTCCGGCGCACCGTCGCTGTGCTCGCCATCCTCAGCGTGCTGGCCTTGGGCTTGGTCGTTCGCCTGATCTACCTGCAGGTCATCGCGGGATCGATCTACGGGCAGGCCGCGCTCGCCGAACAGTATGCGCACCTGCCGCTGCCGCCCGTGCGCGGCACGATCACCGATCGCAACGGACGCGTACTGGCCCTCGAAACGCCAGGGGAAGCGCTCTGGGCCATGCCCCGCTCGATCCACGACCCCCGTACCATGGCGAAGCAGCTGGGACCGATCCTCGGGGAAAACTCCGCGAAGCTCGAGAAGGTGCTCGCGTCCCGCCAGGCCTTCGTCTGGCTGTCCTATCACGTCACGGTCAGGCAGGCTGCCCGCATCCAGGCCCTGGGCACCTACGACGGGCTCGGCCTGCAGCCAGTTTCCTGGCGTATCTATCCGCAAGGCGACCTGGCGGGCGCGGCCATCGGGTTTGTCGGCGTCGACCAGACGGGGCTGGCCGGTGTCGAGCTCAGTTACAACAAGCAGCTCAGCGGGAAGCCCGGCATGGAGGTCGTCAAGGTGGACGCGCTCGGCAATCCGCTGCCGCAGTACGGCGTGCACCTGACGCCCGCGGTGCCGGGTGACGGCCTCGAGACGACCCTGGACCTCTCGATCCAGGCCTTCGCCCAGCAGGATCTGGCGGCGGCGGTCAAGCTGCGGCATGCCAAAGGCGGGCGCATCCTCGTGCTCAACCCGAATACGGGCGCGATTCTCGCCATCGCCCAGTACCCGGAGCCAAGTCCCGCGAATTGGCAGAACTACCCGCAGACCGAGTGGGCGGACGAGCCCATCCAGTACGCCTTCGAGCCCGGGTCCACGATCAAGCCCGTGACCGCCTCGGCGGCCCTCACAACCGGTGTCGCGACCCCGAACTGGTCGATTGTGGACAAGGGTTCCATAGTCATCGACGGCATACGCATCTTCGACTGGATCCCGACCGGGTTCGGGCGGCTGACCTTCGACGGCATCATGGAGGTGTCGTCGGACGTGGGCTTCGCCACGCTGGCGATCGACATGGGCGCGTCGGCGCTCTACCACTTCTACGATCTCTTCCACTTGGACAGGCTGACCGGCGTCGATCTACCCGGCGAGACGCCGGGACTCATCCCGCCCGAAAACCAGGCCACGAAACTCGACCTCGGCGAGATGGGCTTCGGGCAGACGATCGCCATCTCCCCCATCCAGCTCGCCGCGGCCGTCTCCGCCGTGGCCGACGGCGGGATCTGGCACACGCCGCACATCGGCAAGGCCCTGCTGCTCCCCGACGGCAGGAAGAAGGTTCTCACCTTCCCCTCGCAGCGCGTGATCACGCCCCTCGTTGCGAGCGAGGTGCGGACGGCGATGATCAAGGTCGTGACCAAGGGCACCGGCAATCTGGCGCAGGTCAAGGGATACGAGGTGGCAGGTAAGACCGGAACGGCCAACGTCGTGGGCAAGGCCGGAAAGTTCAAGACCGGCGATTTCCTCGCGTCCTTCATCGGCTACGGGCCGTTGCCGAACCCCAAGGTCCTGATCCTCGTCCAGCTCGACGACCCGAAGGGTCTCTTCTACGGAGGCGACGTCTCCGCGCCGGTCTTCTCGCAGCTCTTCGGCCAGATCATGGACTACATGGGCGTGCCCACGAGCACGGCCGCACTGCAGGCCCAGCACGTGGCCGTGCCGGATCTCGCGGGCCTCACCTACGCCGAAGCCGCGCTCCGTCTGGATGGGCTCGGTCTCCTGATGCAGAGCCAGGGCAGCGGGACCAAGGTGACGTCGCAGACGCCGGCGTCCGGCACCGAAGTCGTGCCCAACACGACGGTGACCGTGCAGCTCGGCGGCTCCAAGGGAACCACGGGTGTACCGGACGTGCTCGGCCTGACCGTGCAGCAGGCGGATAGAGCCCTTGCCTCGCGCGGCTACCGCATGGTGCCCAGCGGCTCCGGGGTGGCGGCGCATCAGAAGCCCGGCCCCGGCACGGCACTGAAGTCTGGGCAGTCCGTGACCGTGGTGTTCACGGCACCGCCTTGATCGGCGGAGTCCGATCGGCCCTATGTTCGGGTACCTTCAGGGACGCGCAGGAGCACCGATCCTCTGGATGGAATGTCACTTTCTGCATGTGACGTTCATCCCGAAAGGATCGGTGCCTATGTGCCGTCACTCCCACCGACATCGCCTGATCTTTCCCTTGGTGCTCGGTTTGCTGCCGCTCCTTGCAGGGTGCTCCATGGGCCAAGGTTCGCCGGCTTCCCCCGCGCTGTCCATCCAGACGGCCAAGCAGAGCAGGTCCAATGGCACGCCGATTGCGCTCGAGCCGGTGCGTCTTTCGAAGTCCGTCCGCTCTCACGTACCTACGGGCGTGCGCATCTACAGCCTGACCTACTGGAGCCGCGGCCTGCGTTGCCAGGCTTATCTCGACGTTCCGAGCGGCGGACGCGCCTACCCGCTTTGGGTCTTGTTGCACGGCGGGGACATCTGGGCAGAGCCCGGCCACTATAACGGCTTCCCCGTCATGACCCCTTCCTTCGCCGCGGGGACAGCCGAACCCGACGCGATCACCTTCCTGCCGAACTACGGCGGATACGGCCCTAGCCAAGGCGATATCGGGGACGGCTATGACGACTACGTCGACGTGATGAACGGCTTCAGGGCCCTGAAGGAGATCACGGGACTGCACGTGCGGCGAAAGGACACCATCCTGTCCGGAGCGTCGCTCGGCGGCATCGTGGCCCTGCTGACGGCTGCCCACGATCCCGAGGTGCGCGGCATCGTCCTGATCAGTCCCTGGCCCGGCGCCGAGGAGATGGCATCCTGGCTCAAGTCCCAGTCGACGGCCAAGCTCACCACCGACGATCAGCTCTACGCTATCTCGTTGTCCGAGACGTGCAGCACCGGCCTCCAATCGGGGTGGTGCCGGCAAAACTCGGTGGCCTACCAGAACATCAAGGTGCCCGTGCTGATCGTGGGTGGCGCGCAAGATCCGAAGAACCCCCCCGGCATGTTGCAGGCCATGGCTAAAGATCTCCGTCGGTTCAACAAGCACGTCGAACTGCGCATCGTGCCCGGCGGGCACGCCCCCATGACCGCGGCGGCCGGGGCCTTCGAGCATGCCTGGTACCTGGCGCACGGGTGGAACATGCCATGACCGGCAGGGATGCGCAGCCGTCGAACCGATCCGTTCCGGGGGGTCGCCGCGCCTTCACGGCCCTCGCCGCCTTATCGCTTCTTGTGGCCTCCCTGGCGCCCTCCCTGACGAGGGTCCCCTTCGCTCCCTCCACCGCCCTGTCTCTCGTCGGCGGCGCCACCTTGCCAAAGGCCGGCTTGCCCATTTCCCTGACGCCCGTTGCCGTCACACCGCCGCCGGGCTTCGAGATCCCGGCCGGCACAGGCATCTGGAGCCTCCTGTACTGGAGCCGCGGCCTGCGCTGCCAGGCCTACCTCGTGGTGCCGTCCACAAGGGATCTCCTACCCCTTCTGGTCGTCCTGCACGGCGGTTTCCCCCTCGGCCTTCCCTACCACGACGCGCAGGTGTACGAGTCTGCCGTGGCCGCGGCGGGAAGCGCGCAGGCCGACGGCATCGTGTTCGCGCCGAACTATGGCGGCTACGGACCCAGCCAGGGGACGGTCGGCGACACGCGGGACGACCTCATCGACACCGTGAACGGTCTCAAGGCCTTGCGGCACGTCCGGGGCCTGCACCTCGCTCCCAACTCCACCTATCTCGCGGGAGCCTCCCTCGGCGGCGCCATCGCCCTGATGCTGGCGGAGCGCGATCCTGGCGCGCGCGCGGCTATCCTCGTGAGCCCTTGGCCCGGGGCAGTCCTGGCTCTGCACTGGTTCGCAGCCACGTTCCCGCACCTGACCCAGGACGACGTCACGGGCTACAACAACCTCGTGGACCTGCAAGGCTACAACGCGGACACGACCTGGTACCGGATGAACTCCCCGGATCTCGCGCGCATCCACATCCCGCTCCTTCTGATCGGCGGCTCCCACGACCCGATCGTCGCGCCGGGGATGCTGCGGTCCCTTTTTGCGGCGTTGCGCCGCCATGACCGGACCGTCACGCTGCGCTTCTTCCCGGGCGGACACGGGCCGCAATCGCCAGGGGTCGATAGCGCCGAGGTGGACTTCCTTGCGCGCTATGGGCTGCATCTGCGCTGAAGGGCGCAAACGCGCCACACGGAGGTGACCATCTAGTGCGAAGGCAAATTCCCGCACGCCGCATTGCGGCTCTGCTCGCCCTTCTCGCCTTGGCTGCCGCCGCAGGCTGCGGCGGCAGCAAGACGGCACCCGCCCTTGCACCGCTGCCAGGGGGGCTCTCCCTCGAGGTCCGGTCGTCGACGCCTGTGAACGGGCTGCCCATTTCCTTGACCCTGGTACGTCCCGGATCCATGGCCACGATCTACGTGCCACCAGGCGGCCACGTCTACAGCCTCACCTACTGGAGTCGCGGCGAGCGGGCCCAGGCTTACCTGACCGTTCCAGCCGGCCGCAAGCCGAATCCCCTGTTCATCGACCTGCACGGCGGCTACTACATCGCGGAACCTGGTCACTCGGACGACGTCTACTGGACCCGGGAAGAGGCCATCGTCAACGCCCAGGCGCACGCCGTCGCGTTCCTGCCCAACTACGTGGGCTACGGGCCGAGCGGCGGCAAGGTCGGTGACGCCTCCGAGGACACGCAGGACGTCGAGAACGGCTTGCAGGCCCTCGCACAGATTCGCGGCATGCGCCTCGAGCGCAACGCGACCTACCTTCTGGGCTTCTCCCTCGGTGGCGCCGTCGGCATGCTTCTGGCAGGGCAAGACCGCCAGGTGCGGGCCGTGGCGCTCGACAGCCCATGGCCGGGAGGGCGCATGTCTCTGGGCTGGTATCAGACCAACTACTTTCACCTGAATCGGGATGAGCTCCTGGGCTACAAGATCCTGACGCGGTACGAGGGTTCCAACACGGCCAACCGCTGGTATCGCCGCAACTCCTACGGCTGCCAGGACGTCCACATGCCGCTCCTGATCGTCGGCGGCACTGAGGACGACATCGTGCCGCAAGCCATGCTCGCCACCATGGCGGCCAACCTGAAAGGCTGCGGCCAGAACGTGGAGTTCAAGCTCTTCCCCGGCGGCCACTCGCCCTATGGTGGAGACGAGCAGGCGCTGATCCAGGCTTGGTTCCAGCGCCAGGGCATCTCGTTGCAACTCTGAGGGCCAATAGGGGCTTCGCGGGGGACCTCAGGAATCGGACCGCGCGGTGAGCGCCGCCACGATGCGGGCCCCGAGCCGCCCATGGCGGACATCACGCCCCTCGGCCCGCAGGGCCTGGCGCAGGGCGCGCGCGGGCGCCACCACGACGATGCGCTCGCGCGCCCGGGTGACCGCGGTGTAGAGCAGATTGCGCTGCAAGAGCATCCAGTGCTGTGGCGACAGCACCAGCACCACCCCGCGATACTCGCTGCCCTGCGCCTTGTGCACGGTCGTCGCGTAGCCGAGCTGGAGCTGGCGCAACGCGTCGGGCTCGTACTCCACTTCGCGCTCGCCCGACGCGTCGGGGAACGCGACGGCAAGGCCACGATCCTTGGCTCCCAGCCGCGTGATCCGTCCCACCTCGCCGTTCAGGGCTCCGCGCTGATAGTCGTTGCGCAGTTGCACCACCCGATCGCCCAGGCGGAAGATGCGATCGCCGTGCCTTAGTTCGGCCTGTCCCCTTGGCGGGTTGAGCTTGGCCTGGAGGGCGGCGTTCAGGGCCTGCACGCCGCTCTCGTGCTTGTGTCCCGCCGACAGCACCTGGATCTCGTCGGGCTCGATGCCCAGCCTCGGCAGGGTCTCCGTGGCCGCCTGCAAGGCCAGGCGCTGCAGTTCGAGCGGCGCCTCCGCCTGCAGCCAGACGAAGTCCTCGGCCTGCTGCGGCAGGTAGCCCTGGCGGATGCGGTGCGCCGCCTGCACGATGCCGCTCTGCGCCGCCTGGCGGAAGATCTCGGTCAGTTCCGCCCGCGGCACCTCGCGCCGGGCGAGAAGGTCCGCAAAGGGCTGGCCGGCACCCACCGGCGGCAGCTGGTCGGGATCGCCCACGAGCACGAGCCGCGCCGTCAGGGGCAGGGCGTCGAGCAGGCGGTCGAAGAGCCAGAGGTCGATCATGGACGCCTCGTCCACGATCACCAGATCCGCCACGATCTCATGCACATCGCTCTGGGGACCCCGCAGGCCCAGCAGACGGTGCAGGGTCTGGGCGCGCAGCCCGCTCGCCTCCTGCATGCGCTTGGCCGCACGCCCGGTCGGCGCGGCGAGCTCGAGGCGCAGTCCGTGGCCGATGGCCGAGCGGGCGATGGCCTGGACCGTGGTCGTCTTGCCGGTACCCGGGCCGCCGGTGAGGACGACGAGCCCGCGCCCGAGGGCCGCCTGTGCGGCCGCCGCCTGGGCAGGCGACAGGGTGCCGCGGTTTCTCAACGCCACCGGCACCGGGCGCGCCTCGAGATGCCGCGCCACCGCCCGCGCCACCCGCTTCTCCATCTGGTGGTTGCGCGTAAGGTAGGCGAGGTCATCCTCGAGCACCACAAGGCCACCCTCGGCGAGGCCCCGCAGCGCGCCTTCCGTGCGCTCCGCCGTACCACCGAGGCGGACGGCCCTCTGCACCAGTTCGTCCTCGGGAAGGCAGACGTGACCTTCGTCCATCGCCGTCTGCAGGAGGTAGAGCACGAGCGCCTCCATGCGCTCCGGCGCATCCTCCGCGATGCCCATGGCGCGCGCGACGCGGTCGGCCGTGAGGAAGCCGATGCCTCCCACGTCGCGCCATAGCCGGTAAGGCTCGTGCGCCACGATCTGCTCGGCCTCGTCGCCGTAGCGGGCCTCGATCTTGCGCGCCACATGCAGCGGCACCTGGTACGGGCGCAGGGCCACGACCAGCCGCTCGAGCCGCACTTGGGCCTTCGCCGTGCGGTTTGCCTCGACGATCCGCCGATGGCCGATGCCCGGCACCTCGGCGAGCCGCCGCGGTTCCCGCCTCACCACCTCGAGGCTCTCCGAACCGAAGTGCTCATAGATGCGCTGCGCGAGCTTCGGACCGATGCCGGGGATCAGGCCCGAGCCAAGGTAGGCGACGATGCCCTCCGGCGTGACGGGCAGCAGCCGCTCGATCTCCTCCACTTCGAGCTGCGGCCCGTAGCTCGGATGCGTCTTGGGCTTGCCCTTGGCGGAGATCCGCTCGCCCGAGGCCAGGGCGGGCAAGGCCCCGACCAGCGTCACCTCTCCGTGCGCCGTCTTCACCTTGACGACGCTGAAGCCGCTTTCCTCGTCCCGGTAGGTGGTGCGCAGCACCTCGCCCTGGACCTGCGGGCCCAGCGCAAAGAGACCACCCTGCGCAGGGGGGCGCGCGAAGCTGCGGTAAGGCCGTCCGCGTCGGGCGTTTGCCATCCCCTATCCCTTCCGCTCCAGCAGGATCGGCCCGCGCGGGTAGTCCGTCAGCACCTCCGGAGCGCCCTGGCGCACCACGAAGGAGTCTTCCACCCCGACCGCGCCGACGCCGGGGAAGACGAACTTCGGCTCGATCGCCACCACCATGCCCGCCTCGAGCACACCCGAAGCGTTCGGTGTCAGCACCGGCATCTCGTCCAGTTCGAGGCCGATGCCATGCCCCAGAAAACGCACGCGGTCGCGCCCGTAGCCCATGAAATGCTCCTCGAGCCCCTCGGCGGCGGCGTGCTCCACC
>JAJZVM010000021.1 GCA_021845645.1 Bacillota bacterium | reverse complement strand
CTTCTCCCAGGCTTTATCTCAGAGTACAATCCAGCAACAATATGATGTAGCGTTGGCACCGCCGTCTGGTACTGTAAGCGCGTCCGTGTACAGCGTGACGGACACGCAGATCGTGGTGAGCCCGCCAGCGGGAGCGGGCACGGTGGACGTGACCGTGACGACGCCGCAGGGAACGAGCGCAACGAGCGGCGCGGACCACTTCACCTACACCACAGCGCCCATTGTCACGGACGTCAGCCCGTCTGCCGGGCCGCTGGCGGGCGGCAGCACCGTGACGATCGGCGGCGAAAATCTCACCGGCGCGACCGCTGTGGACTTCGGGACCGTAAGCGCCTCCGTGTATAGTGTGACGGACACGCAGATCGTGGTGACCTCGCCGCCAGGAACGGGCACGGTGGACGTAACCGTGACGACGCAGAAGGGAACAAGCGCGACGAGCGGCGCCGACCACTTCACTTACAGTCCGGCGCCTATGGTCACGGACATCTGGCCGCCTGCGGGGCCGCTTGCCGGCGGCACCAGCGTCACGATCGGCGGTGAGAACTTCACCGGCGCGACCGCGGTGGACTTCGGGACCGTAAGCGCGGCCGTGTATAGCGTGACGGACACGCAGATCGTGGTGACCTCGCCGCCGGGGACGGGCACGGTGGACGTGACCGTGACCTCTCCTTACGGCACGAGCGCGACGAGCGGGGCCGACCACTTCACCTACACCTCGGCGCCTATTGTCACGGGCATCTGGCTGCCTGGCGGGCCGCTGGCGGGCGGCACCACCGTGACGATCAGCGGTGAGAACTTCACCGGCGCGACCGCGGTGGACTTCGGGACCGTAAGCGCATCCGTGTATAGCGTGACCGACATGCAGATCGTGGTGACCTCGCCGCCGGGAACGGGCACGGTGGACGTGACCGTGACGACGCCGAAGGGCACGAGCGCGACGAGCAGCGCCGACCAGTTCACCTATGTGCCACCTCCGCAGGTCAGTACGAGCGTGCTGGCTTCCGACATGGTCGGGACGCCCTACAGCCAGACGCTGACGGCTACGGGCGGCGCCACGCCCTACACGTGGTCCGGCTCCAATCTGCCGTCCTGGTTGTCAGTTGATCCCGCCACCGGTGCGCTCACCGGCACGCCACAGGCAGCAGGCACCTATGACTTCAGCGTGACGGTGACGGACGCGGTGTATCAGACGGCGTCCCAGAACCTTGCGCTGTTCGTCCTGCCGGCGGGGATCAGCGTATCCGCCGCAACGAGCGCGACAAGCCTGAGCGTTGCACCGCTCTCGGTTGGCGGCAGCGGGAGCAGCACTCCGGACATGTCGGCTGCCACCGGAGCGGGCACCGGCACCATGACCCTCGCCGACTACGACGGCGATCCGGTGAGTCTCCCGGCGCCGGGAGGGGTTCCAGGCGCGTATCACGATGCGAACCTTTCCCCGGGCAGCACGTTCAGCAGCGTCACGCTGGACCTCTGTGGCGCGAGCGCAACCTCTGCCGCCTACTGGTGGAGCGGATCCGGCTGGCAAACCGTCTCGAACGAGACCTATGACGCGAACTCGGGCTGCATGGCCGTCACCATCAACGCCACGACAACGCCAGACCTGACTGACCTGAGCGGCCAGTATCTTGCGCTTGGCAATCCCAACAACTTTGGGTCGGCCGAACAACTCGGCACCGAGTCGTGGTCGAGCTACGTCAGCGATGTCAACGTGGCTTCGGGAAACTTCACACCAACTTTCACTGATCTTGCGGTTGGCGGTCTCGGGGTTTCGACCGAGTTCGCGCGCACGTATAACTCCGCCGACTCCGCCCCGCAGACTCCGGGTCCTTTTGGACCGGGCTGGTCCTTCTCCTACGGCATGAATGTGGCGGCACAGACGGTCGACGGCGCGGTCTACGCCATGGTCACCTACGGTGACGGCCAAGAGGCGACGTACGTCCAGCAGGGTGACGGTAGCTTCGTGGCGCCGCCGGGGGACTACGACGTGCTTGCCGGCATCCCGGGCGGCGGCTTCACCCTGACCCAGAGGGATAGAACCATCTACACCTTCGGCACGACCGGCAGACTCCTGAGCATCACCGATCGCAACGGCCATGCCACAACGATGACGTACAACGCCTCGGGAGAACTCACGGGCATCACCGACGCCGCCGGGCGCAACTACACAATCAACTGGAGTCCTGGTGGGGAGATCACTCAGATCGCGGAGCCCCTGGGCGTCCAACTGACCTACTCCTACGGTGCGAACGGGTACCTCGTGAGCTTCACGGACGTTCGAGGGTACATGACCACATACACCTACAATACGGCTGGATACCTGACGGGCATCACGGACGCGAATAATCACGAGGTCGTGCAGCTGACCTGGGACCTTGCGCCCCCCCCTGGCAGGCCACGTCGCGACCATCTCGGACGCGCTCGGCAACACGACGACCTTCGCCTACGGGGCGCAGGAAACCACGGTCACGGATGCGCTTGGCGGCGTCACGACCTACGATACAATTCTCTCGGCCTCGTGACGCAGGAGGTAGACGCCCTCGGGGACACGACCACCTACGCCTACGACCCGGACTTCAACGTCACTGAGGCCGTCGACCCGCTGGGGCACACAACTGAGTACACGTACGACGAGTTCGGGAACCAGACCTCCGAGACCAACGCCTTGGGGGCCACCGAGTCGACTGCATACGACACCTACTCGGATCCCACCAGCGCGACCGACTTCGACGGCAACACGACGGCCATGACCTACGACAGTCACGGGAACCTCATCTCGACGACCGACGCCCTCCAGCGCACCACGACTTACTCCTACAACTCCCAAGGAGAGCTCGTCGCCACCACCGATCCCCTTGGCTACACGACCACCAGGACCTATGACGCCTACGGCTACCCGGCGACGACCACGGACGCCCTTGGCGGAACGACCACCTACAGCTTCGACGCCCTCGGGCACAAGCTGAGCGAGACGGACGCCCTCGGACGCACCACGAGCTACACGTGGGACGCCGCGGGGAACCTCCTCAGCGAGACCGATGCGGCGGGCTACGTGACGAGCTACGAGTACGACCCGGTCGGCAACAAGATCAAGGTTGTGGATCGGCGTGGCAACGCCACCACCTATCTGTACGACCAGGATAACCGGCTGACCGAGGTCATCGACACCGCCGGAGGCAAGACCCTCTACACCTATGACGCAGACGGGGACAAGACGTCCATGACCGACCCCGACGGAGCCACCACCAGCTACGCTTACAATCTCCTCGGGGAACTGATCGGCAAGACGGACCCGCTCGGCCGGACAACCACGTACACCTACGACCCGACGGGCAACAGGCTCACGGAAACCGACCCCGCGGGAGACGTGACCACGTGGGCGTACGATGCGGTGGGCCGGGTGACCTCCAAGACGACGCCGCTGGGAGAGACGACCACCACTTCGTACGACCCGGACGGCGAGAAGATCTCCGTGACCGACCCGGACGGCTACACCACCAAGTATGGCTACGACGCCATTGGCGAACTGACAAGCGTCACTGACGCTCTCGGTGGCATGACCTCCTACAAGTACGACCAGGACGGCGACCTCATATCGAAGACGGACGCGAGAGGCGACACCACGACCTACACCTATGACGCGCTAAACCGGAAGATCTCCGAGACCACTCCACTCGGGGAGACCACCCGCTTTGCATATGACGCTGTCGGCAACGAGACATCGAAGACGGACGCCCGCGGGCTGACGACCTACTACGCTTACGACAGCTTGAACCGACGGGTGGCAGAATCCTACCAGAACACGTCTCTTGGCTATACGGAGTATCAGTTGACCGGCAGCAGCGGCATGTTGACGGACAAGTATCTGGTGTCGAGTTTGCCAGCTGGTGCGCAGGTGCAGGTGATGTCATGGGTGTTCACCGTTGGAAACACGGCATTTGGACCAGGGTCGGGAGATTACTTGCAGGATATTGAGTACCCGTCTATGGCTGGGGGGACGAACAACAACTACTGGTTGGGTACTCCGGATCTGTCTAACCTTACGGTGACAAATGAGGTTCCGGCTGAGCAGACTATTACGTTGAAAGACTTGACGAACCACGAGTCGCAGAGTTAGACGTTTGCGGCGGGCGATCCGCATGACGATATCGGCGATACCAACGTGGCGGGCGCCATTGGTGATCAAGTCGAGATAGACATGTATCTGGACAATACAGGAAGTAGCACGGTAAATTATGCGCTTTATGAGGGTTCCTCGACAGTGTTCAATTTCTCTACCCTTAGCGGATCGTCGGTGTTAGGTGTGTATGTGCTGCCTAGTGTCAAGTATGGTGGCGGTAACGGTACGCTGACGGTGCCCCAGTATCACCCCATCACCTACGCGTACGATCCGAACGGAAACCTGACCTCCGTGACGGACTCGCGAGGGACGACCACGTACACCTACGACAGCCTGAACCGCCTACTGACGGAGACCGAGCCAGAGGGCTCAACCTCGGGCAAGATTCAAATGCTGACGTATGGCTATGACCCGGACGGCAACCGCACGTCGCTGACCGTCACAGACAGCGTGTACGGACAGTCCGTCTGGAGCGATCAGATCACCTACACGTACGATTCTGCCGGACAGTTGACCAGCGAGGCGGACGCCTCGGGGACGACGAGCTTCCAGTACAACAGCGTGGGCGAGCGCACGTCGATGAGCCAGCCGGGCGACACGGTCACCACGTACGGTTACGACGCAGACGGGCAGCTCACGTCGGAGGAGATCGCCTACGGCGGCGGCACGCAGGCGCAGTATAGCTACACGTACGACGCCGACGGAAACCGCCTTTCGGAGACCACGCCGCAGGGCACCTACCAATACGCCTACGACGCGCTAGGGCGCCTCACCTCGGTGACGAACCCGAGCGGGTCGACGCAGGGCTACACCTACGATGCGGACGGTAACCGGGTGTCGCTCTCGGCGGGCGGCCAGACGACGACCTACGCCTACAACGCGGACAGCGAGCTTACGTCCCAGGCGGACGGCAGCGGGAGCAGCACCTACAGCTACGACCAGGACGGCAACCAGACCGGCGTCAGCGGACCCGCGGGTACGTCCACCTACCAGTACAACGGCCTTGATCAGATGACCGAAGCCGACCTGCCCGGTGGGACCGTGGTGCAGCAAGGTTACGGCGGAACGGGACAGCTCGCCTGGAGCAACTCCGCTGTAAATGGCACGGTCACGTCGTCGGTCTACTACGTGTACGACGGGTCCTACGTCATCGGAACCTTCGGCAGCGATGGCGACCTGCAGAGCTTCTACCTGCGCGATCCGGGGGGGCTTCCGCTCTCCACGCTGCAGCAGGGGACAAGCGGTCAGGCTGCGTACTACTACAGCACAGACGCTCTCGGCAGCGTCGTGGGCCTGAGCGATCCGAACGGAGCGATGGACGGGACCTACGCATACGACGCGTTTGGCAACCTGATCTCAAGCACGGGCCCAGGCGGGACAGGGAGTCCGCCGACATGGCAGGACCTGCTCTACGCAGGGGAGTACTACAACCAGGATCTCGGTCTCTACGCGCTGGGTCAGCGGCTCTACGACCCCACCGTCGGTCGGTTCACAACGGCGGACACCTACCCCGGGACGCTTACGGACCCCGGCAGCGAGAACGGGTATGTCTACGTCGAGGACGACCCGATCCTCTGGGTGGACCCGACGGGGATGTACTACTGTGCCGGCAGCATCGCACAGCAGGTGAGATTCGGGAACATCAACTTCTGCCCGGTCAACGGAAGTCCGCAAGAGCTTGAGGGCTGGCTGCTAGGCGTCGGGACCGCCGTCGTGGTCGGGGCGGGCGCGGTTCTGCTGACACCGAGCGCGGCTGTTACGACCGTTACTGTGGGAGGTGGAGGATCGCAGGAAGCTGTCGAAATCGAAGAGGACGCCGAGGCAGGCCTGAGCAGCGATGAAATCGACTTTGCGGTGAGCAACCAAAGTCGTTTGCAACATGCCTTCACGCATGCTACGGACCTTGGGTTTGGCAACTGGAATGCGTCTGCGGCTGCTGAATGGAGGAGCTACATCGCAAACATTCTTGGCTCCTACACAGAGTCATTCAGCAATATGCTGGGAGAATATAACGTCACGGGGTACTACAAGGTGGCGAACGGAAACCCCGTTGCCGTTTACGTTTACAACGATGGACCCTATAAGGGGCTAGTAGCCACAGTGGTTAAGCTGAGTGCAGCCCAACTAGTCAAGTTTGGGTTGAAATAGGGAGGTGGATGAGTGTCAATAGGTGATGGCGAATACATCGTCATTAGCACGTGTAACCAGTTACCATACCATCACGACCGAGTTAAGGAGACCCTGTCGGAATTGAAGCAGTTAGGTGTTAGTTTTGGAGAGGGAGCCTTTCTGGAGTTGTCTCCGAAGGAGGCTTCATTTTCCGTAGTATGGAATGGCGTTGGAGCAAAGCAGTTCAAGACACTCGATTGGTCGCGGATTGATGAGCTGTTCTTGTCAGATGTGGAGTTTGTCTGGCGGGACATCCCGTTCAGACTAGCCGTCCAGTTCTTGGACGAAAGCTCATATGAGGTCTTGATCGTGTGCAGTTATGAGACAGTGTCCGCGCAACCATCCAACAACGGGTTTAGACTGGTTGAACATCTCGCCCTTTCAACCTTTGGAAACCTACACCCGGTGTTTGGGTGCATCGGTGTAGAAAGGCATGCCGATGGGTTGGAGTGTGTGCGTCGGGGAGAATGCTCGCTTCCAGTCGACAAGGCGTTTTATAGCGCAGATGTGCTCCAGCGTGCCCCGGAAGTCGAGACCTCACTACGTAAACACTCGAGTTTTCGAAGCAACATAGACGGTGTGGGCTGCTATTTTAGGCTGACGGATATAGCGGAGTACAGATTGATTGAGCCCCCGACCCTCCAAGAACAAGTGGGGCGCCTCCGAGCGTACGTTGTATAACGCTGTCCTCTAGCTACAAAACAGCCGGTGGTGACGGCGCTCACTGTGAGCGCAGATCCTCGGGGGCCGCGGTGGCTAGGGCGATCTGCTCGGAGGAAGCCGGCCACGGCACCACTTTCGTCGGGGTACTTCCAATTGCCCCAAATCGATCTTGTCCTGATGGACACGACGAACACCTATTTCACGGGGCCCACGCTCGGCACGCTGGCAAGTACGGCAAGTCGAAGGAGAAGCGCTACGATCGCCGCCCGGTTTCGATTGGCCTCTTGGCCACGAAGCAGGGCGTGCCGATCGGCTACGAGGTCTTCCCCGGCAACACGAGCGACGTTGAGGCGTTCCGCGCGATGCGCGGCGCCCTAAAGACGCGCTTCCAGATCCGGCGGGTGATCATCTGCGCCGATCGCGGCATGGTCAGCGACAAGATCCTGAAGGAGTTGCGCGGGGACGGCGTAGAGTACATCGTCGGCGCCAGGCCAAGCCTGGCCGTCGAGGAGGCGCTCTCCTATACGGGGGCCAACTGGCAGCCGGTCGAGAAGATCAACATCCGGATCAAGCCGATGGGCGACGACGGCGAGACGTACATCGTCTGCTACAACCCCGCCGAGGCCGAACATGATCGGGACCGGCGCCGGGAGATTGTCGCCAGGCTGCGCCGGCAGTTGGGGGAGAACCCCTCCGCCAAGTCACTGCTGCGCAACTCCTCCTTCAAGAGCCAGTTGTGGCTGCGGCGCTCGACGACATGGAGGAAGAACGCTTTGATGATCGCAACGCGAACTGCATGGATCACGGCGGTTGCAGGCCCGTCACCAACCTCTCACACCTGCGGCAACGGCCGTCCGAAATCGACTGACGAGATGCGCGCACCGGCAGCCGCTCGAGATCCATAGGTTAGGAGAAGGTGTAGTGCCAAGGCCTTCTCCATGACCCAGAAATCCCGCTCCCAGAGCGGCTTTCATAAAACTGCAGCGCAAACTCGCCTCGGGGACGACGAGCTTCCAGTACAACAGCGTGGGCGAGCGCACGTCGATGAGCCAGCCGGGCGACACGGTCACCACGTACGGTTACGACGCCGACGGGCAGCTCACGTCGGAGGAGATCGCCTACGGCGGCGGCACGCAGGCGCAG
The DNA here is from genome assembly GCA_021845645.1 of Bacillota bacterium. The sequence continues at coordinate 56,910 of JAJZVM010000021.1, read as the reverse complement.
TATAGCTACACGTACGACGCCGACGGAAACCGCCTCTCGGAGACCACGCCGCAGGGCACCCAGCAGTACGCCTACGACGCGCTAGGGCGCCTCACCTCGGTGACGAACCCTGGCGGGTCGACGCAGGGCTACACCTACGATGCGGACGGTAACCGGGTGTCGCTCTCGGCGGGCGGCCAGACGACGACCTACGCCTACAACGCGGACAGCGAGCTTACATCCGCGACGGACGGGAGCGGGACCAGCACCTACAGCTACGACCAGGACGGCAACCAGACCGGCGTCAGCGGACCCGCGGGTACGTCCACCTACCAATACAACGGCCTTGACCAGATGACCGAAGCCGACCTGCCCGGCGGGACCGTGGTAGACCAAGGCTACGACGGGCTCGGACATCTCGCCTGGAGCGACACTTCCGAGAACGGTACCGTGACGGCGGCGGTCTACTACCTCTACGACGGGTCCTACGTCATCGGAACCTTCGGCAGCGATGGCGACCTGCAGAGCTTCTACCTGCGCGATCCAGGGGGGTCTTCCGCTCTCCACGTTGCAGCAGGGGACGAGCGGTCAGGCTGCGTACTACTACAGCACAGACGCTCTCGGCAGCGTCGTGGGCCTGAGCGATCCGAACGGAGCGGTGGGCGGGACCTACGCATACGACGCGTTTGGCAACCTGATCTCAAGCACGGGCCCAGGCGGGACAGGGAGTCCGCCGACATGGCAGCACCTGCTCTACGCCGGGGAGTACTACAACGCGGATCTCGGTGCCTACCCGCTCGGTCAGCGGCTCTACGACCCCACCGTTGGTCGGTTAACAACGGCGGACACCTACCCCGGGACGCTTGGGGACCCCAGCAGCGAGAACGGGTATGTCTACGTCGAGGACGACCCGATCCTCTGGGTGGATCCGACGGGGATGCACTTCTGTGCCGGAAGCATCGCACAGCAGGCGAGATTTGGGAACATCAACTTCTGCCCGGTCAACGGAAGTCCGCAAGAGCTTGAGGACTGGGCTTCAGGTGTCGTGGCTGCCGGGGGTGTGGCTGTCGGCGGCGATGCGTTATGGACGTTGCTGGTTGGCGGTGGTGCATATCAGGAAGAGATCGTGGAGCCTCGCTGTCATGTTGGGGTGGGTCGATCGGAGAGTTTGGCGAATGCGTACTTGCCCGAGTCGGGGTTGCTTAGGATCCATAATGCACCGCTACCAACCGTTGTACGGATTCGCGACCGCTACGTGGGCCCTCCCCGAACGCGGCGGCGCCCTCGCGTTTTGCCGCGCGGACCGGCATTGTGACGCTCGGCCGGCTGCTGCACGCTGACTGGCGCCAGATGCTGTTAGCCGTGTAGGGTATCGTGGTAACGTTATCTTGGAAGGTCACGGGGTAGGTGGGTGCTGTGCGCAAGTGGGGACTGCCGCTGGCCGGGTCTCTTCTCGCGGCTGTCTGCTTGGCTCCTGGGACTGCGGGTGCGCAGGCAACGCTCACGCATAGCCGCGTCTTGGCTGCACTGAACCCCTATCGGTATGTCACGTACATGCACACTACGGACGGGCACGGCGGCACGCTCGGCGCCGCAGAGGGAGTCAGTCCGAGTAACGATCAGCTCTACCGCTTCGTGTTCTGGATCAGCACTCGCGAAGTGCGGACCTTCAACTTTTACGCGGCGCGCATCACGGATGCCGCACCGGATGCCATCACGGTCTGGACCGGTGACGTAGGCCTTGACGGTCAGCAGGCATATATTGTCTTCCGTTGGACCGGCTCCGCGCTGGTGGCTTCGCGGCCCCTGCCCGCGCAAGGCGCGCTGCTCGGTGGCACGTCTATCACGTTGAAGTCCACCCGCCTACCTCTCCGTCGATTGCGCCAGTACCAGTCTAGAACCACGACGGTGTCCGCGTCACCCGGCATGACGCCCGAATAGAGGACGGGCTGGCCAAGGAACGTACCACAGCGCTCCCGCTGACGGACAACGGAGGAGAGCACTCATGCGAGCATTCCTGGCTAGTCTGCTGAGCGTGACGTGCCTGGCGGTGTTTGCCCTCGGCATCGCGGCGTCCGCTGCCGCCTTGGCGGACCTGTCGTTCCTGTACGCCGCAGGTCAGTCGATCTTCTTCGTGCAGGCCGTGCGCATGGGGTCGTCGCTCACCGGGACCCTGTATGATGTGCAAGGCACCTACGGGACGGTCAAGCTGCAGCGCAGCGTGATCCCGTTCAAGGGCACCGTCACCGGGGCGAGCTGCAACATCACCTTGCAGGACGGGTGGACCATAGGCGGCGAGAAGAACATCTTCTGCGTCTGGGGCAGGAGACAGATCAGAATGAATCTGAACCCGAACGGTTCGATCTCCACCGTCACGCTCACACCCGCCACGCGTTCGGACTTCGATGCTGCCTGCGCGCGGCTCGCGCGCGAGGACGCGCCGCGGCCTGCGCAGGCGCCCCCAAAGGTCACGAAGATGAAACCGGTGATCCTTCGCGCGGGCGGGAGGACCTTCGACCTGCCGGGCTACGCGATCATTACGCCCACTGGCGCTGGGCAGTTGACGACCGCACCCGAGCGGCAGGTACACCTGCGCAGCATCTACCCGCTTCCGGCCGGGCCGGTCCCGGATGCGTACTACCTGAGCGGACTGGTGTTCCTAGTGCCGCACGGCTACACGATGAACGCAGCCACGGTTAGCGTGGGAGCGGACGGCAGCGGCGGGGTTACCTTCGACGGCAAGGGAGGACGCCTCGCCTTCTTCACAAACGGGGCCTGCCAAGGATGCACCCTCCCCAACGTCCACACCTACTTTCCACATCTCACGCAGGTCACGAAGCTGATGGAGACTCTAGGATACCCAGCATGGAACCCGCCCGGCCTGGTCCTGCTCAGCCTGTGGGACGGCGGGCACGCGCGCCTCTTCAAGGAAGGGCAGGACGGCGGGACCGTTTACGGCGTGGCCCTGTGGGCCACTTGGGGCGGGCCGGCGCGGTTGTACACGTTCGTCGCCGCGACCCTGAGCCCAGCCAAGCCCGTCGCCGGCTACCAGCGATCGCCAAACTGGAATAGGACCTACGAAAGATGGGTCGACACCCTGATGACGGCCAGCATCGGCCTGAAGGCGTCTATGCCCTAAGGCCGTTCCCTTCCGGCCGGACGGTCGGCAGCACGGTGCTGAGAAGACCCCTGCGGCCGACGAGCTCAAGGCCCGCATCCTCCGCCTCGCCGGCATGCCGCTGCTGCGTCTGCTCGTCGGCGCCGACGGGTCATCACGGCTTCGTGTTAACTGCGCGTACTTCCCCGAGTCGGGGTTGCTTAGGATCCATAATGCACCGTTACCAACTGTTGTACGGTTCACGACCGCTACGTGCCCTCGCCCGGAACGCGCTCCCAGAGCGGCATCCGGGCTATGCGTATGACAAACGTATGACAGGCGTGCCGAGGTCAGATGGATGCCTCGTCCTACTAAGCACAGCGCACTTACCTGCCCTGCACCATCCACTTGTCTTCTCGTTCGATCAGATCAGCGCGATCCCGTTCTCCGATCCGATACCTCCGCAAGCGCTCCCACGGGCCAAGGGACGTTCGCGGTGTCGTGGCCGATTGTAATCCACCTGGATTGTGGGGAAGTCCGTTCCCTCGCAGGTGGTCGCTGTTCCGGATCGGAGCGGACGCCGCCCAGGGGCAGTGGGCCACGAAGCCCGTCCACCGTGGCCGGAGACAGGTCCGGCGCCGCGCCGCCATGGATTCGGGCGTCTCTTGCATCCTCCCCGGCGACGCATAGTGGGGACGCCGAAGGCAAGGATTGCGGTGCTTTCCGTTGAAGGTGCCGCCAGTATCCGGCATGTCTGGCGCCAGCGTGCAGATTGCCACAGGGGCTCTGACGTGGCGCCCAAGGGGTGATCTGCCGTGCGTGCGCGTCACATGGTGGTGGTATTCCTTGAGCGGTCGTCGAGCATTCTGCTGCTTCACCGATCCGAGGAGGCGAGGCTCTTCCCTGGTATGTGGGCCGGCGTCGGGGGCCACGTCGAGCCTGCGGAGCTTAACGATCCAGAAGCTGCAATTCTGCGCGAGATCTCCGAGGAGACGACGCTCACAGCCGCAGAGATCAAGGACTTGCAGCTGAAGGCGATCGTGCTGCGGCTTGCGGGCGTCGAGATCCGCCAGCAGTACGTCTACTTCGGCAGCGCGTCGCGCGATGGGCCGCAGGTGTCACCCGAGGGCGACCTCGCCTGGATCCCGCGCCAAGGTGTCCTGGAGCTTCCTTCGTCCGCGGCGACGCGCGCCATTCTCTCGCGCCACATCTCAGGGGGGGTCGGGAAGGAGGTCGCGGTCGGAGTCCTCCAGGCGGGGCCGAACGGACCGGAGACGCGTTGGACGGATCTCACCGACTGGGAGCTGGCCCCTGCCGCTCGCTCGCTGAAGGAGGACGTTTGATACGGGTCGTCCTCTGAGACGTGGGGGTCACGCTACACGGAGCGCACCAGGCAGGCGGCGCAGATCACCGAGGTACAAGCCACGCTCGGCGTAGGAAGTAGACATCGAGCGGTTCCCCTGTCGTATCGAAGGGCAGCGCGACCCCCGGCGAGCGCTCCTCCTCCCAGGCGCCGTCCGGATGACGGATCCAGATCTCCTGCGGCGTCGTGCTGCCGCCAGCCCGGTTGTTGGCGACGAAAAGCCAGAGATCGCCCGAAGGATCGGTCCCCATCGATGCGATGGGCACAAAGGCGTAGAGACACGTGGGCATCGGGACGAAGCGCCAGTGCCGCCTGCCGTCGTCCGCCAGCCTGACGGCTTCGTCCCACGCCGCAAAGCCGACCTGCGGCGAGGCGAAGCGAACGGTGCCGTCGACCGTCCGCTTCCGTGGTAGGAACCGCCGCATGAAGCGCTCGCCGCCATCCGACGTGGCGAGTAGGATGGGCGGCTTCGCGACGTCCGGCTGGGCGAGGAGGAAGCCGCTGACGCCTGGGAAGAGCTGTGCGGAGAGCACGTGCGCCAATCGGACGAAATGTCTTCCCGCCGTTGGCCGCCGCTAGAGGTCGCGCGCCCGCGCCCCGCAGGACCCAGCCGGGCCGGGCACCCGCAAACGTGAGATCTGTCGGTGCGCTCCCACCCGGCACCGGGACGGCGCTCCAGGTCCGGCCGCCGTCCGCCGTCCGCACGAGGCGTAACTGTCCCTGTTCGCGCGCGAGGCCGAATCCTTGCGATTCGGCCACACGGGCTGCCACACGTCGTTTGCGGCGAGGCGCATCAGGCCGCCATCGACACTGTCCGCGAGGAGCCCGACGCCTGGGGCGTAGGTAAAGACGCCCGCCGCTATCTGTTCGTCGAGATGCGACCCGGCGACGGACTTCCAGGTGGCGCCGCCGTCTCGGCTGATGTAGAGCCTTCCCTGCACTCGGACGGCGACGTTCTCCTTCCCCCAGGCGGCCAGCACTTCGGCGCCGATCGGCGGAGGCGAGCCGATCTGCGTTCCGCCGGGCGGCCCCCCTGATACAACGTGCCAGGACGTGCCGCCGTCATCAGTACGCAGAATGACGCTGCTGAACTGGTAAGGCGGAGGCGTCGAGGTCACCCAGACTGCGGCGTAGCCGACCTCTGGCGTCGCGAAGGTCACGGGTCCGTCGGCACCGTTGCCATTCGGCAGGGCGTAGACGCTCTGCCAGGACCGGCCGCCGTCCGTCGTGCGCATAATGCCGTTTCCCAGGGCGGTGAAGCCGGTGCTCGCCGAGAGGAAGGCGGGCGCGTACGACATGGGGCCGCCGAAGAAACCGGGCCTCGGCTGGGCGGAGGACGCCTGCCATGTTCGACCGCCGTCCGTCGTCACGTCCAGCGTGTTCTGGCTGACGATGAACCCTTGCGTCGGGGAGGAGAAGTGCATCACGGCCACCCCCGCGTCGGGCCGGGGGTGGGAGAGCTCCTGGAGCGGTCCGCCGCCGTCCGTGCCGCGGTAGAGGGTGAACTGCGGGATCCCGACCCACTCGCCGCCAGCCAGCACGAAGCCGTTCTGCGGCGACGCAAAGTCGATCGCCAGGATCGGAAACTTCGTACGCGCCATGACCTTCCAGCGGTGGCCGCCGTCGACCGTACGCAGGAGCACGCCGCCGGACAGCCCCTTCTGCCCCTTGGAGTAGGGCGTGTCCGTGACGCCGATCCAGCCGTGCAGCGGGTCCAGGAACTGCACGGCCGTGACCGAGGGCGCGCCGTGGGAGTTGAGGAACGTGGCCGTGATCGGCCGCAGGGGATTCGGAGGCGTGCGTGGAGCGGAGGCATTCGAACAGCCGGACAGGACGATCGTAGCGGCGGCCGCCAGCACGAGAGCTCGCATGCCCAACATGACGATCACGTCCCCTTTACCGATGCCCGTACCGCACGTTAACTGCGCTCAGGATCTGCGGTACACCGGTACCAACCGTGTAGCGAACTCCAAGTCGCTGCTGGCAGAGGAATTCCAGGCGCCACCGCGGTATCTCCTGCTGAGAGCCTGGGGAGTGCTGGAGGAGCGTGCCATGCGCAGGTGGGTCGCAGTGGCCGTGCTGGCCGCGGCTCTTGCTCTCTTCGCCGTCTTGCCAGAGGGACTGCCTGCGGCGGCGCTGCCAGGGAGCAACGTGACACTGACACTTCGGTACGTATCTGCTGCGGCCGTTCAGGTTCCGCGCATTCCCGGAGTGACCCACATCACGGTACCGCTCTATCCGGGTGCCTTTCGCACCCGTCAACAGTTTCCGCTGGGGAGCTACGAGAGCCCCACTCCGATGACCCCTTACCTGAGGGCCGAGGGGGCGAAGTTCCAAGCTGGCGCCTCCGAGTCAGAAGTCGAGGCGTGGTACCACCAGCAGATGAAACGATCAGGATGGGACCTGCAAGGTAGCGGATCGGGTGGCAGCCTGCGCACCGGGATGACCGAGGACAATCTCGGCTTCGCGCCGCCCGGCTTCGCCACGGCGATTAACCAGGAGAATGTCAACATCTGGTTCTACGCCCTCACGGCAAGGTCTGCGCTCGTCGGCATCTGGGCGACCAAGGTGGTCCAGCCGCCCAGGCCGCGGAGCAGCTACCTGCCGCTTGGAAACCGCAGGGTGACGGGCAAACTTGTCACCACCGGCGACGCCACCGCGCGGACGCAACAGGTAGATATCTCTGATCCCCCGGCCATCGCGCGCCTCGTCTCGGCGATCAACCGGCTGCAGAGGCTTGATGTCGGCATGATTAGCTGCCCGAACTTCACGCAGACAGCAGAACTCGTCTTCCACGCTGAGTCCGGGCCAGCGATTCCGGTGACGATCGAGGTGGGCTGTTTGGTGCGCGTGGGACAGATTGAGTTTGAAGACTATCCGAGCGTGCGGGCTGCGTTCCTCTACGCGGTCGCGCACCCCTCACGTTGAGGTGGATGACCGCGCGGGTACTTCGTGTTAACTGCGCGTACTACCCCGAGTCGGGATCACTTAGGACCCACGATGCACCGGCACCAACCGTGGTGACAATGCACGACGGCATGGCGCCCTTCGCCCGGAACCCACTCCTGGAGCGGAATCCAGGCCGCGTGTATGACAAATGTATGACATGCGTGACTAGGTCAGATGGCTCCTGGTGTCATGGTAGACTCGTAAGGTCGTGTGCAAGGAAGTAGTCGAGGACCACCGTCGCCAGGCCGCGGTCCTTCGCGGGAAGCACGGTTTCCATCTGCTCAAAAGGCAATCCGCCGCCGCTTGGAAGTTGGGAGTATACGACACCAGTGACCTCGCACCCGGTAGGGGTGTCGGGCAGGCGGTAGGCGACGACGTCCTGCGAGAGCGTCACCTGCGAGAGTACTTGCGCGGGCTTTGGTGCTGGTCCGGCGATCACCTGGAAGATCTTCCAGTGTCGGCGCACGTAGGGGAAGAACTCCGCGGCGGCCTCATTGCCGCAGCCAAGGCATCCGCCGGCCGTGCTGATGGTGATCTCCGGCCCGTGGTATGGTCCGTTGGTCGGATTGGCACCAGGCGGGTAGAGGGTAACGCCGCCGCTGCCATCCGTGCCGAAGATGCCCTCACCTTCCCAGCCAACTGGGCCAATGAAGAGGAATCCCGCCCAGTAGGCGCCGACGGAACCCTTCCAGGCAATCGGGATGGTGACGGACAGTGTCGGCGGGCTTGCCTTGGCCTCGGTAAAAGCAAACTCCTCAGACAACTTCGTCACCGGGAGCGTGACCGTCGTCGTACCTTGCGCCTCGGGATGCGGTGGGCCGTCGGGCACGCCCGTCACAGATCCCAGGGTGACGGTCCGGCTGGCATGCGTCTTGTGCACAGATCCTGCAGGCACGCTCGCGGGGACGGTGCCGCAACCTGTGAGAAGCAGGCCGCAGAGCGAGGCCAAGAAGACGGCGCGGCGCCCGCCGGGCGACCCGAGTACGACGCCAACAACGGAACGGCCCATCGTGCGACCTCCAATCAGCCTCGTGCCTTGCTGTTGCCGGTTCGCATGAAGTCGCGAGGCTCATGCGGTACGTCGCGTTGTCTGGGCGCGCTTCCCCGAGCCGCGAGCGCTGGCCTGGTCTCCTGCAGCCACCTGCTTTGGCGCTTGGGTGGTGGCACCCTGCTGCTTCACCTCTAAAGGCGACCACGCGATCCGAGAGGTGGGTTCTCCATCAACTGGGAATGACCTCCACCGACGAACCGAGAGTGTTGAAGCGGTTGTCTTCGTCACCCCTTTCGGGGTGGGGACTTTCATTCCGTTACTATTGGGGATTTTCCACTGTCTACAGGCCGATCGAGCAACTCGAAACGGACGCCGCTCGCGCTTGGGTGGTGCGGCAACTGACTAATGTTGAGGAGACCATCGCCGGATTCAGACAGACCTACCGAGTAGCCACCCCCGACGATCTAGCGGAGAGGATCCGCAAGGGGCTGATAGAGGGGCACCCTGCCTGGGAAGACACCATTCGCTGGGCTCTCGACACGCCCAGGTCTTCTCGCAGATGCCGAACGCGACTTCCTATCGAGTTGTTCACGGCCACCCCTCCGACAGCAACGGGCGCACGGCCTCCCTAGCCGTTTTGATCGGGATAGACAGACGCAAAGGGCTGTCCTTGAACTGGGTAAACCCGAAACGCTTATAGAAGGGCACTAGGTTCTGATTCTTCGCTTCCACGACAACGGCATGTACGCCCATCGCTTGCGCGCTTATCGTGCAGGATCGCACCAGGGCGTCGACTACCAGGCGAGATCCGCACTGCTGGCCCTGGTATTGCAAATCTGTCGCAAGTCGACCGATCAGAGAAACAGGGACACTCGGGTACTTGGGAAGCCGCCTCACGATCTCGTCCGGGAAGTCGTCAAGTGGGATGCTGGATGCAGATAGTGTATAGAACCCAGCAATTGTGTTGGGCGTAGCTATGTCTACTAGGACATGCACCGCGGCGAGCCCGCGCCGCATGTCTTGACCAGCAGTTTCTTTTAGGTAACGATCAAGTGCATCCTCCCCACAAGAGAAGGATGCACGATCATGTGCGCTACTCAGTAGTTCAACCCGGTACTTCTCAGTGCTCAACCGATGACCTGTACAGATCAACAGCCGCCTTCAGCGCATCATTCGGAGACGGCGGATTGAGCAGGGCTTCTACAAAGGCTTGCTGATCACGATGGCTCAGGATGATTTGATCCCGACGCCGTATGATCTCCTCGGCACGCTCGCGGGCGCTGGAGACTAGGAAGTCAGCGACGCTGATCCCAAGGTGCTCAGCAGCCTCCTCGATGAACGCCTTATCGTTCGGGCGCACTCTAGCCTCGATGCGTTCCGTCTTAAGAGCTCCAGGGGGCATGTCGCGTCTCCTCCTTCCGCCACCTAGCTCCTTCAATGTACGGCGCTTTGCCACACACGTCAACCTCCCGCTGCCAGTATGTGCACGGGAGGGGCTGTGCAACACATCTGCAAACTGGGCCCACATCGACACTGGCGACATGGGCCGTGTGGCGTGGGAAGAAGAGATCCGCCATCGATTGGTTGTCCTCGTTCAGTCTTCGACATCGGCGATGGCGCGACGGACACTTGGCTTCTCGACGAGCTCTTGGTCGTGCAGGACGGCGTCGAGGAGCACGTGGGTCGCGAGGATGCCCAGGCGGAGTTGCCCCGCTTTCGTGGGCAGTCCGGGGGCTTGGCTACGAAGCGCGTGATTGGTGATCGTTTGCCGTGGCAAACCGCCTCCTCTCGAACTCTACCGGGGAGGCCGGAGTGTAGGCGGAAGCGGTTGTAGAAGCCTTCGATGAACGAGAAGATCTCCGAGCGCAGCAGGGCCCTTGTGGGCCAGGGTTGCCGGTCGATCCACCCGCGCCATCCCAGCTTCCCGGAGCGAGCATGCGCAGACGTTAATTGCATGTTGCTTCACTTCACGGAAGGGGCAGGACAGAGACCACCGAATCTTTGGGCTGCAGTCATAAGTGACATGGGCCGCACGCTCGGGCATAGGGGCCCGTATGCAGGGCTCCGTCTTCTCTCCGGGCGAACGTGCGAGGCGTGTGGAAGGCCATGCAAAGCTGCATGTTTTTGCCGGGAGGCGTGCACAGTGCGGCTTCGTTTCAATGGCTTCGACGCTCTCGTACTCGTGTTCATCGTGGCTTTGGCTGCCCTTTTGGTGCATAGCGAGTTGAAACATGCGTCCGTGGCTGCGACGGCAGGGTTGGGACCCACACCCCGCACCGTCGTCTTCTCCATCACGACGATGCCGACGCAGTATGCACAGTCGGTGATGTCGCACATGCAGGTCGGCGGGCAGGTGAGCGTGCAGGCCGGCGGGAACTTTGTGCCGCTGGGCACGCTGCAGAGCGTCAGCGAGCATCCGGACACCTTCACCGTAAACAACGGTATCGGGGTGATGGTCGTCACGTCGGACCCGACTGAAGGTGTCCTACGGCTAATCGTTGCCGCGAAGGCAGTCGTCAACCAGAAGACTGTGACCATCAACGGCAACGCCTTTTATGTCGACCAGCATGCCGTATTCCACGAGGGCGGTTCGGAGTTCGACGGCGTCATTACCGACGAGCAGGTCCGCTGAGCGGTGGACGGGCTTTTCGGGTGGGTCGAAGGCAGCGCGGTTTACGCGGTCTTCCGCGCGCTGAACCGTGGACTTTGGCGGCTTTGGGATGGTTCGACGGTGGCTAGAGCGCTCCAGCAGAGCCTTCGGGAACTTTGGCGTCGGTCTGCCGTCGCCACCGTCGTGGAAGCGTTCGCGGCCTGGATGCGCCATAGCTTCGTTGGCTCGCTGCTCACCGTGTCGGTCGTTTCGCAGCCGTCCGTACTAGCGCGACGGCTACGCCGAGAGATCGGTGCCGAACAGGAGCTCTTTCGGGCGACGCGTGTGGAGAAGTTTCTCCTCTACTTTGTCGTCTTCTTTGTTCCGGTAGAGATCTGGCTCATCACTTTCCTACCGCTGACCACGAAGTACCTCGGCGACCTTGCGCTCATCCTGCTCTTGCTTGGGTCCCTGTTCCGTCTTCAGCAGGCTGGCTGGCCGCTGAGACGCACACCTGCGGACCTGCCGGTGGCCATTCTCCTCGCTACGGGGATCCTCTCGACGGTGTGGAACTCGGTTCCCATGCACATCGCCGTCTTCGGCTTGCGTGCCTACCTCGAGTACTTCGCACTCTACCTCGTCGTGGCCTACCTGCCCTGGCCCGACCACGAGCGCCGGGCGCTTCTACTCTGGTTCCTCGCGCTGGGGGTTGCGATCGCCCTGTTCGGCGATGCCCAGACCATCCTGCACGTCGCAACGCCTCGCGCATGGCTCTCAACGCTCGAGGCGGCCACGACGCGCGCCTTCGGCACGATGGGCAACCCGAACACGTTTGGCGCCTTTCTCGTATGGCTGCTTTCGCTGCTCATGGCGCTGCTCGTCGTCCCGGTGCGCGGCGGTATCAGGCTTCTAGCCCTGCTCGGGATGGCCATCGCGCTTCCTGCGCTCTTCTTCACCTTGTCGCGCGAAGCCCTTGTTGCGGCCGCAGTAACCGCTTTGTTCGTCGCCGTCGCCGCTGACCGCCGCCTGCTGGTGCCCCTGATCCTGGGAGCCTTAGCCGTTCCTATTCTCGATCCGCATATCGTGTCCCGCTTCGCCATCGCCCTGAACGGGAATTACATCCGAGTCAGCAGTTCCTACGGCCGCCTCCTGTTCTGGGAGCGTGGCATCCAGGCCTTCCTCGCAAAGCCGCTTCTCGGATGGGGACCGGGGCGTTTCGGTGGTAGTGTCGCGCACCTTTTTGGCTCCCCCGTCTACTACCTCTTGCGGTTGGGTGAGAAGCCGATCATCGACTCGCAGCATGTGCAGACCTTGGCCGAGCTGGGCGTTTTGGGCTACATCGCCTACCTATGGCTGGGACTCGCCGCAGTGCGCACCGGACTCAAGCTCTTTAGGGAGGACGACGACCCTTTCTGGCGCGCTATCGGCCTTGCGCTCGCGGCGGGCACCGTCGGTCTCTACGTTCAGTCGTTCTTCGCCTCGCTTCTTGAGACGCACCCGGTGATCCTGGTCTTCTGGCTCATCTTCGGCATGGCGGTGTACAGGCTGCGCATGAGGGCGCGGGCCACTCCTCAAGCTTCCCAGGATGAAGCCCAGCACGGCCGTAAAGACCGTGATGGAGCCACCGTGGTTTGATGGGCTACGAAGCCTGCAGGCCAGACGGCCGGCCTGCGTCGTTGCGAGCCGCAGGTGCAAGGGTCCAGGCGGCGCTCCTTCAGGTGAACGAAAAAGCGCAGGTGGCGCATACACTCGGCACCTTTTGGTGCCAAGCAGGCGTCTCGCTGCTGCGGCATGCTTCCTCGCCACATAGCCCGCCTGCACGCAGGCCTGACGGCAGCAGATCAGCGAATCAAAGAGTTCCTTAGAAACTTCTTCGCTGACGTTGAGGCGTCAGGAGTAACATTTCTCTTCAGCAACTTGACGCACGATCCCTTGCGCGAGTGTCATCCGCAAGGGCCGCGACGACCTTCGTGATCCCGAAAGGAGAGCCATCAGCAGGGTTTTGTTATGCTAGCGCCAACTCTAGAATATTCGAAGATGTGTTTGCGCAAGCAGAGGGCACCCTGCTACAGAGCCCAGGGGCCCGGTGATTTCTTGTCACCGCTGCTGGCGCCCTGCCGCTTCCAGGCGGGAGAGAACTGCGTGGAGGGAATGCAGTGGGCGGAGTCACCGTATGGTTCACAGGACTTTCTGCCGCGGGCAAGACGACCATCACGCTCCGTGTCGCGGAGCTTTTGCGTGAGGCCGGCGTCCCAGTGGAGCGTCTCGACGGCGATGTGGTGCGTCAGGGCCTGACTCGTGATCTCGGCTTCTCGGCCGACGACCGGCGCAAGAACATCGAGCGGGCCAGCTTCGTCGCGAAGCTCCTGACGCGCAACGGCGTCGTCTGCCTCGCAGCGTTCATCTCACCGTTCGAGGAGCTGCGTGCGCTGGCTCGGCGCGAGATCGGGGAATTCCTGGAGGTCTTCGTGACGGCACCGCTCGACGTGCTGGTGGAACGCGATACCAAGGGACTCTACCGCAAGGCGATGCGCGGCGAGATCCCCAACTTCACCGGCGTGAACGACCCGTTCGAGGTGCCGGCCGATCCCGACCTCGTGCTCGAAACCGACAAGAAGAGCGTCGAGGTGTGCGCGCAGGCAGTGATGGACCTGCTGGCCGAGAGGGGATACATCACGCCCGCGGAGCAGCGCCACGTACCGGCGCAGGCCAGGGTCAAGGCGACATCCGACGAGACGCAGGACCTTCTGCCCGCGCACGGCGGGCTGCTCGTCGACCGGCAACTGCGCGGCCGGGCCCTGCAAGACGCCCTGGAGCGCGCCAGGACGCTGCCGCAGGTGGCGCTCGACGAACGCGCCTACTGGGACCTCGGCCTTGTCGGGATCGGGGCCCTGAGCCCGCTCGACGGGTTCATGCTGCGCAAGGACTACGAGACGGTCGTCGAAGCCATGCGGCTGACCGACGGCACGCTCTGGCCGCTGCCGGTGACGCTCGCGGTCGGACCGGAGCACAGCTCCCTGCCGGAGGGCGCCGAGGTGGCGCTCACCGACCCGACCGGCCGCATCGTCGGCATCATGCGCGTGCACGACCGGTTCAGCCGGGACAAGCGCAAGGAGGCGGCCCTGGTATACGGCACGACCGACGAGGCGCATCCCGGCGTAGCGCAGCTGTACGCCCAGGGCGACACGCTGCTGGGCGGCCCGACGTGGCTGCTCGACCACCCCTCGGCGCAGGGCGGCGGACTCGCCCTCACGCCGCAGGAGCTGCGCGCGGCGTTCGCGGCACGCGGCTGGCGGACGGTCGTCGCGTTCCAGACTCGCAACGCCCTGCACCGCGCGCACGAGTACATGATCAAGGTGGCTCTCGAGACCTTGGACGGAGCGCTCCTGCATCCCCTCGTAGGGGCGACGAAGTCTGACGATGTGCCGGCCGCAACGCGCATGCGGAGTTACGAAGCCCTTCTCGCAAACTACTTCCCGGAACAGCGCATCCAGCTCTCCGGCTTCCCGGCTGCGATGCGGTACGCCGGCCCGCGCGAAGCGGTCTTCCACGCCATCGCGCGCCGCAACTACGGCTGCACGCACTTCATCGTCGGCCGCGACCACGCTGGCGTAGGCGGCTACTATGGCACCTACGACGCGCAGGAGCTCGTGTCCTCGCTCCAGGAAGAGATCGGCATCGAGGTGCTGAGGTTCGACAATGCGTTCTACTGCCGCGCCTGCGCCGGTATGGCGACAGAGAAGACCTGCCCGCACGGTGCCGACGAGCGCATCAGCCTCAGCGGCACGAGAGTGCGCCAGATGCTTCAGGCAGGAGAATTCCCGCCGGGGGAGTTCATGCGCCCGGAGGTTGCGGAGGTACTGGCCGACGGCTACCGCGGCGTGGTGGCCAACTAGGCAGGAAAGGCGTGTCAAGGTTGTCTTCGGCAGGCGTGGACACTGGAGCATGAGACCGAACTTCCTGATCATCGGGGCGCCGCGCAGCGGCACGACGACTCTCTACGAGGGACTCACGCAGCATCCCGAGATCTACATGAGCCCTCGCAAGGAGCCCTGGTTCAGCGAGCTGACGGGCGAGCACGGGCCTTGGCTCGGACCGCGTGACGGGCAGCCTGTCGCCTCCTGGGAAGAGTACGAGCGCCTCTTCGCCGGTGCGGGAGGAGCCAAGGCGGTCGGCGAGGCGTCGACGCTCTATCTGGCGGCGCCCGAGGCACCGCAGCGCATCAGGGAGTTCCTGCCGGAGGCACGCCTTATCTGCATCCTGCGCAATCCGGTCGACCGCGCCTACTCGAACTTCCTCGAGCATGTGCAGGAGGGCCGTGAGACCGAACTCGACTTCCGGCGCGCCGTGCAGGCCGAATCGGCACGACTTCGCCGCCACTGGGCGCCGTCCTGGGCATATACCGGTCTCGGGTTCTACGGCGAGCAGCTCGCGCGCTACGTTGCCACATTCCCACGCGAGCAGTTGCTGGTGCTTCTGTTCGAGGATCTGGCACGGGACAGGACGGGCGTCTACCAGCAGATCTTCAGCTTTCTCGGAGTCCACCCCGGCATCATTCCCGTCCTGCCGCCGCGCATCAACGAAAACTCCGGCATACCGAAGAATCGCCTCGTCCACGTGCTGCTCACGCATCCGAACCCGGTGCGCCGGGCCCTGCGCAGCGTCCTGAGCGAGCGCCAGCGCAAGGCGGTGCGATCATGGCTTCTGCACCACAGCCTGCAGCGGCCCCGCCTCGAGCCCGATCTGCGTCGCCAGCTGACCGAAAACTTCCGTGAGGACATCCTCCACACGAGCGCACTCATCCACCGCGACCTGAGTTCATGGCTGGTCGTGCAGGAATAGCTCTCGGCGTTCGTCGCACCCGGCACGGGTCGTGTCGGGTGCTTTCGCCGGCTTCCCACGCTGCAGATGTCGTGCTACGCTTGCGGCTAGTCTTCGGCGCCCCCTGCGGGAAACGCTAGAGGAGATCGGACGCGAGGAGGCGTGACGGTGCGAGACGCGCGGCGAACCGGGCATCGCGTCTTGCAAGCGTTCGTGGCTGCGGCGGCCGGCATCGGCATGGTCCTGCAAGGCGTGCCCGCCGCTGCGCGGCAGCCCGCGCCGCCGCGTGCCGGCCTGGTCTGGATCATCGGCCTGCACTCGCTCCAGCGCCTGCGTGCGGTACCGGACAGCCAGGCACTCATCCGGACGTTCTTCTCGGCCGGCCGCTACTCCATCCTCGTCGGCGGCGCGCACGGCTCCCTTCCGGCGCTGCATGCCAAGCGCTCACCCGCATTCGGAAGCTACCAGACCCTCAGGGTGGCGCTCGCCCGACGCCTGCCGGACGGCTCGGGCACCCGCCTCCTCGTCCTGGACCTCGAGCACTGGCCCTTGACGCCGCGCATCGAGCAGCGGCACCCCGCCAGGTATTATAGGCTCGCGTCCCGCACGGCCAGGCGCAAGGGATTCCTGCTGCTGGCGACGCCGTCCGCGAACCTGGTGCGGGGCCGCAGCAGTCCCTCGGCGCCCGGGTTCACAGCGTTTCTCAGGAGCGGTCTGATCGGTCGGGTGGCGAGAACGGCCGCTATCGTCGAGGTGCAGGCGCAGGGATTCGAGCGGTCGACATCGCTCTACAGGCAATTCGTGCAGGCCGCTGCGGACCAGGCGCGCGACGCCAACCCGCATGTCGCCGTGATCGCCGGTCTGAGCACGAACCCGGGTGGGCGAGGCGTCCCCGCGGCCCAGCTCCGGCGCGACGCCCTCGCCGTGCGTCCGTACGTGGACGGCTTCTGGCTCAACA
This sequence comes from Bacillota bacterium, assembly GCA_021845645.1. The sequence goes on along the minus strand of JAJZVM010000021.1, from coordinate 40,162 downwards.
TTCCGAGGCGCTCCCGTGCGTGTCCCCGCTGTGGCGTGGCGCGCCCGGACATTGCTGCAGGGCTCCTCGGGCAGTTGATGCGCGACAAGGCGTTCCTGCCCGGGGCGGCGCCAGGGCAGCCCAAGACGCCGAGCGGACCGGACGATGCCCATCCGACACACATTTCGCATGTCCGAGCCGTGGGATCGCAGGATGTCCGTGTCGCGGCTGGAGCGTGGGATCAGTTGACATATTGAGAAGGCCCTGAGCCGGCCGCGCCTCCCGGCGACCCTGCAGGGCAAAAAGCACACTGCTGGCTGTGCCGGGCGCCGTGAGCTGGCTGATCGTGGTGGCGGAAGAATCCGGACGATCAACTACTTGCGAGATAGATAGCCAGATGTGACAAGCCTAGTCATGACGTTCAGCGATCGCTGAAGCAGGAAGCGATCAGGACGTTGCCTGGGAATATTCGTCCATGATCGCAGAACGGTCGGCCAACAAGCCGGATGAAGCATCGGTGCCGCGCCGGCCGAACCGCCTGGCGAGTCGCTCCTTCGCAGAGGACATGAGGCCGGGCGGTGCCACGAAGACGATCGCCACGAGGTAGGGCAGGATCAGGAACAGGCTGTAGTAGTAGCGCACCGACTGCCCCTGGATGGAGATGGCGAGACCGAGCACCTGAAACAGCCAGGGGATCGCGGTGAACAGCACGATCCGACCGCGCAGGAACGTGCCTGCGAGCGTGAGGCCGAGGAGCAGCCACATCACCCAGAACGGGCGCCAGAGCCAGAGCATGTACGCGGTCGTGAAGCCGGCGATGCGCCGCAAGGTGTCGAGCAGGGGCTGCGCTGCGCTGTGCGTCTTGAGGCCAAGACGGTTGGCGGCGATGTTGAGGGAGCTCAGAGCGATCTTGTAGCTGCCCGTCGGCCGCAGCACGAGTGCGTTCTCGGTGATGCGCTCCCCGAGGTAGGAGCCGGGATAGCGGAGACCGATCTCTGCCCAGACCTTGAGGAACTCCGTGTAATGCCGGTCGATCGGGGCTTCTCGGTACGCCGGGTTGTAGCGCAGGGATACGAGGTACTGCGGCGTGTAGGGATTGTACTTCTGCACCCAGTCCCGCAGCGGCATGATGGTCTGCAGGTACCGCTTCTGGCTGGCCGTGAGGCCGGTCGTGCCGTGCTGTGCGATTGCGGCGCTGATCTGGTGGATCAGCGCCTCGCTGGCGAAGGCCTTGGAGTATGGCTGGACGCCGAGCATGGGGTAGATCAGGAGCTGCACGCCCAGAAACGCGGCGAGCACGCCCGCCCCGATCGCGACGATGCGTCTGCGGTGGGCGCGTAGCACCAGGAAGGATCCGACGAGGACGCCGAACACCACGCTGAGACCGTTGTGGGCGAAGAGAGGGATCAGCAGCAGTGCGGCGCCAAGAGCCCAGCTGCGCCCGCGGGAGGCGAGCCAGAGGCCCTTTGAGCCATACATCGCATACATGGCGTGTGTCACCCAGAGCACGAGCAGCGAGTAGAGGACGTCGTGCCACAGCGTGACGGTGAAGGTGCCGAAGATGGGCAGGCCCAGGTAGAGGCCGAGGCCGACGGCCATCAGCCAGCGCTGCGCGCCCTGGCGGTCGAGGTAGGCATAGAGAGCGGCGATCGAACCGGCGGTGAGGAGGATCTGGAGCAGGCTGACCGCTGCAGGGCTCTGCAGTGGCGTACCGGTCAGCCGGATCAAGAGGGTGTAGATCGCGGGGCTGTAGTCACTGAGATGAAACGAGGCGGCCTGGCTCCACGCGCTGAGGGAGTCGGGGGACATGATGCCTGGGAAGTAGCTGAGCCAGAACGGAACCCAGGCCAGCACCAAGGCCGCCAGCGTCGCGAGTGGCATGGCGTGGCGTCGCAGCCAGTCGGGCAGGCCGTCGGCGGACCTGCCGCTGCGGCGCGACAGCGCCGTCACCTCCAGCCAACCGAGGAGCAGCAGTGCCATGTAGGCGTAGAACGCCAAGCCGCTTGTCGCGTCCAGCAGCATGAGGAGACTGGCCACCGCGGCGGAGGCGTACCAGGCCACGGTGATCGCGGCGGCAGGGCTGCGGCCGCCGGGACGGGCAAGCTGCGCGAGTGCGACCGCACCGATCGCGGCGATCGCCGCGATCGGCAGCGCGAACGGCGGCGGCGACGAGAGTACGACGATGGCTGCCATCATCAGGAATCCGATGCCGATCGAGGCCACCAGAGGGGTCATGCCCCGATGCCGATCCGTCTGGTATCCTTGCATCCTCATCACTCGCTTTTGCAAATCGCGTGATGCGCACATGCGAACAAGGCCGGCGTGGATCGGCCCGCCGATTCCACCGGTCAAGTGTAGCGGTGCAGATTGAGATGCTCTGAAGAAACGCCTTAGGACGCACTTTAGGCCGCTGCCGGCGGGTATCCATGCGTGCCGCCCGCATGCCGCCGCGCGGCCTTGCCCGGCGAAGCCTGCCTCGCATCGCTCCAGACCTCGACGATCGTGTACCATCGAGGTGTCCGATGCGTCCTCTTGCAACCTTCTGGAGGTCCTGGCCACGCTGACCGTGCCGAATCATCCCGCCGAGGCGGCCCAAGACCGTTTGCCGCGCCGGCCCGGGCGGATGGTGCGAAGACTCTTGCGGCATCCGCTGTTCTGGCTGGGCGGCGGGATGCTCGCCTTGCTTCTCGCCTTCTCGTTTGCGGGACCGCTGCTCTTCTCGTACCATGCGGGCGAGACTGCCATCGACGTCGCACAGCAGTTCCTGCCGCCAAGCCGCCTGCATCCGCTCGGCACGAACGTGCTCGGCCAGGACGAGCTGGCCCAGATGATGATCGGCGGTCAGGCCCCCATCGTCACCGGCTTCGTCGCGACGTTCATCGCATCGCTCCTGGGTCTCGGTATCGGCATCGTGTCGGGCCTTGCCGGTGACTTCCTGGACTCCACCCTGATGCGCTTGACGGACATGTTCCTCAGCATCCCGCAGGTGGTGCCGATCCTTCTCCTGGACTCGCTCTTCCAGGCCAGCACGGACGTCCTTGTGCTCGTCGTAGCCCTCACGTCCTGGCCGGCCATGGCACGCATCGTGCGCGCTCGCACCCTCGCGGTGCGGCACCTGCCGTTTATGGAGGCCGCAAGGGCGGATGGCGCGACATGGCCGCGCATCCTCCTCCGGCACCTGCTGCCGAACATGCTGGACGACGTCATCATGGCGGCCGCAAACCTGTTCGCCCGCGTGGTGCTGGTCATGGCGATCACGACATTCGTCGGCCTCGGGCTGCCGCCGCCCTGGAACTGGGCGACGATGTTCGCGGCCAACATGGACGGCGTGTTCGGCGGTCAGTGGTGGACCGTCTTTCCGCCGGGCATCGCCTTCTCCATCCTGCTGCTCTCCGTGTTCTACCTGGGCGAGGCGCTGCGGCAGTCGCTGAACCCGCAGCAGGCCAGCGAGGCGCGGCAGTGATCCCGCTCTACATCGTGCGCCGCGTGGGGGAAGCAGCCCTCACGCTGGTTGTCGTCGGCTTTGCAGCCTTCCTGCTCCTGCATCTCATGCCCTATAACGTCGCGGCGATCCTCGCCGGGCCGGCGGCATCGCCGGCCCAGGTGGCGCAGGTGGCGGCGGCGATCGGCCAGAACCTGCCGCTGCCGCTGCAGTTCCTGCGCTGGCTGCAGCAGCTCGCTGCAGGGGGGCTCGCCGTGGCCGCCGGCCAATCCCTCCCGACGCTCGAACTTCTCGCCCTCGGCAGCGGCCTTGCGCTGCTCGTCGCGCTGGGGCTCGCGTTCGTGCAGGTGCGATTTCAGGGTTCGCTCCTCGACCGCGCCTCGGCGTCCATCGCGTTCGTGCTCTTCACCTTGCCGTCGTTCTGGGTAGGGTTCATCCTCATCTACTTCTTCGCGATCGACCTGCTCTGGCTGCCGGCCCAGGGCCCGTCGCTCAACCCGGTCTCCCAGCATCAGTGGCTGCTCTACATGATCCTGCCGGTGGTGACGCTCGCGCTCACGACGATCGCGACCTGGTCGACCAGCGTACGCGTCGCCGTCGAGGAGGCGCTGCTCTCGGACTACGTGCGCACGGCCAGGGCGAAGGGGGCGTCGGAAGGCGCGGTGTTCCGCCGGCATGTGCTGCGCAATGTGTTGCTGCCATTGATCACCACGGCTGGCATGTCGCTCCCCGGTCTCTTCAACAACGTGATTGCCATCGAGTGGCTGTTCACCATGCGCGGCCTGGGGTCCGGTCTGATCGACGCGCTCACCTCGTTCGACTACGGCACGGCGGTGGACCTCGTCTTCGTCATCGGCGCGGTGACCGTGCTCGGCAGCCTCGTCGCCGACCTCCTCTACCTCCTCGCCGACCCGCGCATCCAATACCGCTGACAAAGACGGCTTAGGCCATTGACAGCGGGTGGCCGCGCGCCCTATGATGCGGTCCAACAACTGCACACGCTCTTATCCAGAGTGGCGGAGGGACTGGCCCAATGAAGCCCGGCAACCGGCGGCGTAGCCGCTTGGTGCCAATTCCTGCAGGGGCATGCCCCTGGGAGATGGGAGCTACGTACGCCACGCATACGTAGACCCTTTCTCTCGAAAGGGTCTTTCCTCTTGTCCCCGGCTGGGAGCGTGCGCCGCAAGGGGGGACGTCATGCGCCTTCAGGGCGGGAATGGGGAGAAGACCTGCCGGCACGGGCGCTCGGCATGAGCGAGCGCGACCAGCTGCGCGAACGGCTCGCGTCAGGCATCCTGATCGGCGACGGCGCCTATGGCACCGCCCTGGCAGAAGAGGCCGGTGGTGGACTCGTCGAGGCGCTCTGCCTCAGCGAGCCACGGCAGGTGGAGGAGCTACACCTCAGGTACATCCGCGCCGGCGCCGACATCGTGCAGACCAACAGTTACGCCGCGAACCGGGTGCAGCTTGCGTCGTTCGGCATGGCGGACCGCGTGCATGAACTGAACGTGCAGGCTGCGAAGGTGGCCCGACGTGCCCGTGAGACGGCGGGCAGGCCCGTGCTGGTCGCGGGTTCCCTGGGACCGCTCGGCGTGACGGCAGGCGGCGCCCTGCGCCTCTCGCGGGCGGAGATGCGCGCCGCCTACGAGGAGCAGGTGGCGGCGCTGCTCGCCGGAGGCGTCGACCTCTTCCTGATCGAGACGCAGTCCGACCCCGCGGAGGCGGCGGTCGCCCTCGCCGCCGTCCGCGACAGTTCGGGGCTGCCGGCGATCCTGAACTTCTCGTTCGCAGAGGGCGACCGCACCCTGTCCGGCTATTCCGTCGCACAGGTCGTGCGTGGCCTGCGGGACGTGCAGGTGGAGCCTCCAGACCTCCTCGGGGTCAACTGCGGACTCGGTCCGTCGCATACGCTGCGCATCCTGCGGCGGCTGCGGCGAGCAGGCCTCGAAGGTCCCTTCGCGGTCGCGCCGAACGCTGGCCCGCCGATGCGGGTGGGCGGGCACATCGACTACCTCGGCACCCCGGAGAAGTTTGCAAGCCTGCTGCCCGAGATGGCCGCCCTCGGTGCGAGAATGGTCGGAGGCTGCTGCGGTACCGACGCGGCCTACGTGCGGGCTCTGAACGTGGCGCGGGGCGGACTTGCGGGCGCGGGAGGGGCTCTCGCGCCCCTGGAGTCGCATCGCAGCGTAACGCTCCGACCTCGCAGCGAGGAGCCCGTACATCCGGCGCTTCCCGAGACCGGACTCGCATCCCGGCTTGGCCGGGAGTTCCTCTGCGGCGTCGAGCTGGACCCCCCGAAGGGAAGCACGGTGACGAAGTTCCTCACCGATGCGGAGGCTGTGCGCGAGGCTGGCGCGGACTTCGTCAACGTCGGCGACAGCCCCATGGCGCGGGTGCGCATGGGGGCGCTGGCTGCCGCACACCTGCTGCAGCGGGAGATGGGGATCGAGGCCATCCTCCACATGACCACCCGCGATCGGAACCTCGCGGCTTTGCAGGCGGACCTCCTGTCGGCGCACGCCCTGGGGCTGCATCACATCCTCGCCCTGACGGGCGACCGGCCTCAGGCCGGGGGCCACGGTGTCTTCGAAGGGGACTCGATCGGGCTCCTACAGGTCATCGACGGCCTCAACCGGGGGCATGACCGCGGCGGCGACGCGATCGGCCAACCAACCCGCTTTCTGGCCGGGTGCGCCTTCGACCCCGGCTCAGACGACCTGGAGCACGAGTTCGAGCGACTTGGCCGCAAGCTCGCGGCCGGAGCGGCGTTCATCATGACCCAGCCGCTCTACGCGCAGGAACCTCTGCTGCGCCTCCTCGACCGGATGCACGGACCACCTCCCGTGCCGATTCTCCTCGGCCTGATGCCGCTCTACAGCTACCGGCATGCCCTCTACCTGCACGCGGAGGTGCCGGGGATCTCGATCCCCGAGGAGGTGCGCGAGGCCATGCGCAAGGCGGGCGAGCACGGGCTCGAGGTGGGGCTCGCCCTGGCGGAGGAGCTGCTCGAGCGGTTGAGACCCGCGGTGCATGGCGTCTACCTTGTGCCATCGTTCGGCAAGGTGGCGCCGATCGCCGCCCTCCTGCGGCGCTCGAGGCTTGAGGCCGCCCAGGGCTGAACTGGTACGCATCGAACGGATTCCTGGAAAGGTTGTGTCAGGCAGAGTGGCAATCGCATTGAACCTCGGCTTTCCGCGCATCGGCAAGGATCGCGAACTCAAGCGGCAGACGGAATCGTACTGGCAGGGGGCGTCGAGCGCAGAGGATCTCGTCGCCGTCGGCAGACAGCTACGCGCCGAGCACTGGCGCCTGCAGGTGGCCGCCGGCATCGCGACGGTGCCCGTGGGGGACTTCTCCTTCTACGACCACGTGCTCGACACCGCCACCATGTTCGGGGCGGTGCCAGGGCGCTATCTTTCGTACGGCCCGCCCGGGGGCTTCCAGAGCTACTTCGCCATGGCCCGCGGCGTGGCGGGCCAGGCGGGCATCGCACCGCTCGAGATGACGAAATGGTTCGACACGAACTACCACTACATCGTGCCTGAACTGAGCCGCGCCATGCGGTTCTCCCTTGCCTGGCCGAAGGTGCTTGCGGAATACCGCGAGGCCAGGGAGCTCGGCATCCCCGCGCGGCCCGTGGTGCTGGGACCGCTCAGCCTGCTGCGGCTCAGCCGCGCCGAGGATGGCGCGTTCGACCCGATCGAGCTCCTGCCGCATCTGCTTCCCGCCTACCAGGCCTTGCTCGAGGCTCTGGCCGCAGAAGGGGCCACCCTCGTCCAGATCGACGAGCCGATCCTGGCGGGAGACCTGCCACCGGAGGTGGCGCAGCTCTTCCCGCGGACCTACGCAGCGCTCCGGGAGGCGGTGGGCGGGGCCGGCATCCTGCTGGCGAGCTACTTCGGCAGCCTGGGCGAGCAGCTGGGCATGGTGCGCGACCTGCCGATCGCGGCGCTGCACCTCGACCTCGTGCGCGCGCCGCAGGACCTGCCGGCACTTCTGGCGCTCGGGGTGCCGCAGAGCCTGTCGCTCTCCCTGGGCGTCGTGGACGGCCGCAACGTCTGGCGCACCGATCTCGTGCGGGCGCTCGAGCCGCTCAAGGTCGCATCGCAGGCAGTGGGACAGGAGCGCATCCTCGTTGCGCCCTCCTGCTCGCTGCTGCACGTGCCGATCAGCCTGGCTCGCGAGAGGGCACTCGACGCCGAGCTGCGCAGCTGGCTCGCCTTCGCCGGCGAGAAGCTCGGCGAGGTGCGTGTGCTGCGGGAGGCGCTCGAGGACGAGCAGCGGGCGGCGGAGCTCTTCGCCCCGAACAGCGCGGCGCTGGGGTCGCGCCAGGCGTCCGCGCGGCGGACGCGGCCGGACGTGCAGCGCCGGCTGCAGGCGCTCGCACCCCGGGACTTCACCCGCTCGAGCCCGCACAGGGAGCGGCGGGCCGTGCAGGCCGAGAGGCTGCGGCTGCCTCTGCTGCCGACGACCACGATCGGCTCATTCCCGCAGACCGCCGAGCTGCGCCAGCTGCGCGCCGCGCGCCGGCGCGGCGAGGTGAGCCATGAAGGATACGAAGAGGGGATCCGCAGCGAGATCGCCCGGGTGATCCGACTGCAGGAAGAGATCGGCCTCGACGTGCTGGTGCACGGGGAGGCGGAGCGCAATGACATGGTGGAGTACTTCGGCGAGCAGCTCGAGGGCTTTGCCGCAACGCAGCAGGGCTGGGTGCAGAGCTACGGCACCCGCTGCGTCAAGCCGCCGATCATCTATGGCGACGTCGTGCGGGCGAGGCCGATGACGGTGCGGTGGCTCAGCTACGCACAGTCCCTGACCGACCGTCCCGTGAAGGGCATGCTCACCGGACCCGTCACCATCCTGCAGTGGTCGTTCGTGCGCGACGACCAGCCGCGGCGGGACACCTGCCGGCAGATCGCGCTGGCCTTACGCGACGAGGTGCTGGATCTGGAGGCTGCAGGACTCCCTGCGATCCAGATCGACGAGCCGGCGTTCCGCGAGGGCCTGCCCATGCGGCAGGCTGACCGCGCGGAGTATCTCGAATGGGCCGTCCAGTGCTTCCGCCTCGCGACGGCGGGCGTCTCGGACGGCACCCAGATCCACAGCCACATGTGCTACTCCGAGTTCAACGACATCGTGGACGCGATCGCGCAACTCGACGCAGACGTGATCTCGATCGAGGCATCGCGCTCCGGCATGGCGCTCCTGCAGGCGTTCCAGGACTTCCACTACCCGAACGAGATCGGCCCGGGCGTCTACGACATCCACTCGCCGCGCGTGCCGAGCTCTGAGGAGATGGCGGGCGAACTGCGGGCGGCCCTGGCTTGCCTTGCGGAGGGCCAGCTCTGGGTCAATCCGGACTGCGGGCTGAAGACGAGACGGTACGAGGAGGTCGTGCCGGCCCTGCGCAACATGGTGGAGGCGGCGAGATCCCTTCGCCTCGAACAGGCCTAGAGCGCCTGGCTGCGGGACGCCCGGCGCTGGGAGGCGGCGGGCGTCTCCCAGCGCAGCAGAACGGCACTGCTGATCACGAGCCCTACGCCAAGGATCTGGCCGGGGCTCAGGGCCTGCCCAAAGATGAGCCAGCCGAGGATCACGGCCCCCACCGGCTCGACATTGCTCACGATGGCAGCCTGACCTGAGCCGATGCCCTGCATCGCCACGAAGAATCCCACCACCGCAAGCACGGTCGCCGGGCCGACGAGCCCGAGGATGATCCAGCTGTCCGCATACGCCAGCGGCTGGAGGCCACCCGTGCCGAGTCCGGTCAGGAGGAGCGCCACTGCCGCGGTGCCCGTGACGATGGCGCTCGCCGCCGGTGCCGAGACCCGCCGCAGGACCGGTGTGCCCACGACGATGTAGGCGACGTAGACGACCGCTGTGGCGAAACCGGCGGTGATGCCGAGCAGCAGATGGACACCGCCGCCTGCGAGATCGCCTCGCCCGAAGAGCACGACGAGGGCTGCTCCCGCGCCGGTGCCGACGAGGGCAGTGAGCTTGCGCCGGGTCAGGGGCTCCCATCCGAGCGCGGCGAGGACGATGGTCACGAGGGCGGGGTAGGTGTAAAGGGCGGCAGAGACAAGTCCGACAGGCGCAAGCCGGTTGCCCTCGACGAAGAGCCAGGACATGACCGTGTAACCGACCGCGCCCATACAGGAGAGCACGAGAAGGTCCGTCCAGTTCGGCCAGCGCTGCCGCGTCATGGCCGCCCAGAGAAACAGGACGAGCGCGGCGCCCGCGAAGCGCCACGTGAGCATGGTGACGGTCGAGAGATGGTGCCTATAGCCGAAGAGGGCGAAGATGCCAAGCGTGGCGTAGCCGAGGGATGATGCCACCGCAAGGAGGTAGGCGCCCCAGGTCCCGTTTCGGCCTGAACGGACGACTCTCGGCACAGGCTGACATCTCCTCTTCCGTCTCTCGCCCCCGCGCGCCGTTGGTCGAGCCCTTTGCAGCCGATGTACACCGTCCTCGCACGCGTGGACAGACCGGATGCCTTCGTCTACTGAATTGCGCCGCTCTGGCCGGCTTTCACCGCTGTGCGCTATGATAGGCACAAATGGACGTAACCACAACAGCCAATTGACTGGTCATATTGCCGCCAATTTGTGCGGGAAGGGGCATCGGATGTCGACGATCGAGGGCAGGGGCATGGCCCCATTGGTTCGCCAGCTCGCGGCTGAGATTCATGCAGGCATCTGGCCGCCCGGCAGCCGCCTGCCACCGGAACGCACCTTGGCGGCAAAGGTGGGCGTGCATCGGAGCACAGTCGCCTTGGCGTATGACGAGCTGCGGGCGATGGGCCTCGTAGATCGCCGCCAGGGAAGCGGCACCTATGTGCACGGGGATCTCTGGGGTCTGACGCCGGACTGGCCCCGCTATCTCGCAGAGGGCGGATTCCGTCCGACGGAGCCTCTGCGCAGGCGCATGCGCGAGGTGCGCCTGCGCCCCGGGATCATCGATCTGACGCGCTCCGACCTTGGGCCGGAACTTTGGCCGCGCTTGTCGCTTTCCGGCCTGGAAGACGCGATCCCTGCAGCGCTTGGATATGCCGATCCGTTCGGATTGCCTGCCCTGCGCGCTGCCATCGCCGTGCAGTATCGGCAGGAGTACGGGATGGCGGTGGAGCCCGACGACGTCTTCTTGACCCACGGTGCGCAGCAGGCCCTCTATCTCGTCGCACGGGCCCTTCTGCGACCAGGGGACGCGGTGGCACTCGAGCACCCGTCGTTCTACTACTCCCTTGAGCTCCTGCAGTCGGCAGGCATTCGCATGCTGCCTGTGGCCATGGATGGCGAGGGTGTTCTGCCGGATGCGCTGGACGCTGTCATGGAGCGGCACCGCCCGGCCATGGTGTGGCTGAACCCCACCTTCCACAACCCCACGTCGACGACGATGGGCCTCCTGCGCCGCCGGGAGGTGCTGTCGGTCTGCCACCGCTGGAATGTCCCCGTGCTCGAAGACGACGCGTACGGCAATCTGGGCGTGGATAAGGACCCTCCTCCACCGCTCAAGATCCTGGACCAGACGCAGCGGGTGATCCACGTCAGCACGCTATCCAAGATTCTCGCTCCGGGTCTGCGCATCGGCTGGATCCTGGCGCCGCGACCCGTGCTGGAGCGGCTATCGGACGTCCGCAGCCAGGTCGATCTGGGCGACGCAGGGCTGACGCAGGCATGGGCCGCAAGCTTCCTGACCTCCCCGGCTTGGCCGCAGCACCGGACGTTCGTGCGGACGTCCCTCAGGAGCCGCCGCGACGCTCTCGCCGCCGCGCTGGCTTCCATCGCGCCAGGGAGCTTCACCATGTCCCTGCCCGCAGGCGGTCTCTTCGCCTGGTTCCAGTGGGAGAGGCAAGAAACCGACCGGGCGCGACTCGAGCGCGCGGTCGCGGCGGGGGTCGTCTACGCTCCTGGCCGGATCTACGGCATGCCTGACGGGTACGGACGCATCAACTATGTGACCGAGGCGGCGTCGCGCCTGCAGGCGGGATTGCAGGTGCTGGCGCAGACGTGAGACATTGGGCGGTGCTCGGCGGGCTTCCAAGGCATGATCTGGGCTTCGGTCCGGGGCCTGCGACATCCACTCGCCGCGCGTGCCGAGCTATGAGGAGATGGTGGGCGAACTGCGTTGGGCGCTGGCTTGCCACAGGGCAGCTCTGGGTCGATCCGGACTGCGGGCTCAAGGCGCGAAGGTTCGCGCAGAGAGCGTCGCTGCACAACCTGGGGGATTCCGAGCGGCAGATGCGAGCCGGGCTCGGGTGAATTTCGGACACGTGCGGGAGGGATCCGGATGGGGCTCGTCGAGGTCGGGCGCCGCGGGATGGCGGGCGTGGTGACGCTGCGTGGCGAGGATGTAGGCAACCGCATCTCCTCTGCGATGGCCCGCGACATCCTTGAGGCTCTTGGGCAGGTGCAGGCCCTGCCGCAGGTGCGGGCCGTCGTGCTCCAGGGCGGCGAGAACTTCTGCGTCGGCGCGGACCTCAAGGAACGCGCCGGCCTTGCCCCCGAAGAGTGGCCGGAGCATCATGCCGTCTTCGAGCGGCTGGCCGAGGCGCTCCAGGACGTGGCGCAGCCGACGATCGCGGCGGTGAGGGGCTGGGCGCTGGGTGGCGGGGCGGAACTGGCCTTCGGCTGCGACATCGTCGTCGCGGCCCCCGGGGCCCGCTTCGGCCAGCCCGAGGCGTTGCGCGGCCTTGTGCCCGGCATGGGCGGACCGCAGTTCTTGCGACGTCGCCTGCCGCATGGGATGGCAGCCTACCTGCTCTACACCGGGGCGGCGCTGGACGCCATGACGGCGGAGCGGCTGGGACTTGTCACGTTCGTCGACGACGACCCGGACGCACGCGCGCTGGCGATCGCCGAAGAGATCGCGAAGGCGTCGCCCGCCGCCGTGCGGTCGTTGCGGCGCCTCCTGCAGACGGCGCCGGCCGGATTTGCGACGTCGTACCGGGCGGAGCTCAAGGCCTGGCGCTCGGCCGTCGCGTCGGGCGACGCCGTCGAAGGGGCGAGGGCCTTCGCCGAGAAGCGCCCGGCCGTCTTTGCGGAACCGAAGTAGGCGGCCGTGCCGCCGTGAGGCGCCGAATACCGACGACGACCCACCGCATGCGACGGCGGACGTCTTCCTTTGCCGCCGGCGCAGCCAGATGCCGACAAGAGACATACAGCGGGAGGAAGTCTTGTCAGCATCGTGGAACCTCATTGTGATCCTGCGACAGGATTCGCGCGCATCCACGGCGCTCAAGGCCGGCGCGAGCGGCGGGCTCGCCCGGCAGGAAAGCACATGGCACGGGTTCGTTCCGCAGGGCTTGTCGCGGGGATGGCGTGCCGCAGGGCCATCGCGGCTGCCTGGATCCCGGGCGGTTCCCGATCTCCCGCGGGCTGAACCTGCCCGCGTTCCGAAGGAGGCGTGTCCTTGCCCACCGGCCGTAGACCGCCCGGAAGGCCTCGGCGCATCGATCTGGCCGAGCCGACCGACGTCGGGATACTGCGCGCCGCAGCCCAGCTCTTCATGGAATACGGCTATCGCGGCGTCACCATGGAGATGGTGGCCGACGCGGCCGGGCTGACCAAGGCGGCGGTTTACTATCACTTCCACGACAAGGCATCGCTCGTGGTCGCGGCCATGCAGCGCACCTTCGCGGCGGCGCAAACCGCCACGCATGCGATCCTGGCGCAACCCAAGCCCTTGACCGAGCGGATGGAGGAACTGGCGCGGGTCGTTCTCGGGCTGCCGCAGCCATTTGTCGCCTTTGGTGCTCTCATGCACGAAGCCCAGGCAGAGTTGACGCAAGGCCAGATCACGGCTTTGCGCGAGGCGGAGGCGTCGGTGACGCAGCCCCTCGAGGAAACGATCTTGCAAGCGGTCGCAGCGGGCGAGATCCATGCCGACGATCCGCTTCTGCTGGCGCACGGCTTTGTCGCCGCGCTGGGTGTCGGGCAGGACTGCACACCGGCGGGCCTTCCCCTCTTCCCGGACCGGGAGCGGACGGCGCGCGCGCTGGTCTCGCTCTTCTGGCGCGGCATCGACCATTCCTAGGACTGGGAGGCACTGGCTTGCTCGCCGATCTACCGCTATGCTGGGCATAGTGGTAGGGCGACGTTCGTTCGACACGGCCCGCTGTGGAGGACGTGCATGGCAGAGAGCCTCGACGACCGCAGAACCTACGACCTCGGCGCGCTGGTCGGATACCTGCGCGGCGAGACGGCTGGCGCGTTCCTGCGGGTGGCGGTGGCCGCCTGCCAAGAGCTCGCCGCGGCCGACAACGCCGCGCTCTCGGTGCTGAGCGGCGGCGAGGACATCCAGTTCGTCGAATTCTCGGGCTTCCCGGCCCATGTGCGCGAAGCCGTGCTCGATACCCGCACGTCCCCTGGGGCCATGCTGGCCCTGCGGGCGCGCGCACCCGTCTTCGTCCCCGAGTACCAGCGGAGTCCCCTCGCGCATCCGGCATTGCGCGCGGCGGGCGTGCAGTCGGTCTACCACGTGCCGCTCACCGTCGGGGAACAGTACACCGGCGTGCTCAGCATGGGCTGGCAGCATCCGGTTGTGGAACCCACCGGCGTGCGGGCCCAGATCCTGCACGCCATCGCGGAGGAGATCGGCCACGCCCTGCACCGCCAGGAACTCCTCGGTCAGCTGCAGGAGGCGCAGGTGCGGGACGCACGACGGGAGGAGATCCACCGCGCACTCCTGGCCGTAAGTGGCCAGCTTGCGCGGTCGTCCCCCGAGGCGGAGATCTTTGCGGAGGTCGCAAAGGCACTCGGCGGCTGCCGGGGTCTGCGGCTTGCCTGGATCGCGGCCGTCAGGGGGGACCACCTGCAGGTGGCGGCCAAGGCGGGGCCGGCGGTGGGTCTCCTGCACGGCCTTGCGGCGGGCAGCGTCGCGGACCCTCGCTTCGGACCGGCCGGCCCATGTGCCGCGAGCGGCAATCCCCACGTCTGGACAGCGGGCAGCGGTCTGGCAGGCGATGCTGCCTACCTCCTGCGGGTGCTGGCTGCACAGGCTGGGCGCAGTGCGTTCAGCGTGCCGCTGCGGCGCGCATCAGAGACATTCGGCGTGCTCACCGTGCACGCCGAGGCCGAGGATTACTTCCATGACATCGAGATGTGCTCTCTCCTGGCGCGCCTGGCGGACAACGCGGCGCTGGCGGTGGAGAGGCGTCGGGCGCTGGATGCGGCAGACCGTCTGGCGCGGCATGACCCGCTGACGGGGCTGAACAACCAGGTGGCCCTGCGCGCGGACATCGGACCGATGCTCGCGCGCGCCGAACGCGACCACAAGTGTCTCACCGTCCTGCACCTCACGCTGAAGGATTTTGCCCAGGCGAACGACGTCTTCGGCTATGAAGTGGGCGACGCGCTGCTGCGCACGGTCGCTGAGCGCCTCAGCGGCGCGGCGGGTCCAGACGGCCTTGTCGCCCGGGTTGGGCCTGCCGAGTTCACGATCGTCGTCGCGGGACTCGAGGGACCTGCGGAGTGCGAGCGATTCGTGGAGAACCTGCGCAGGCAGGTCGAGGCGCCCATCGACGCTCCGCACGGGCGCCTGTCGCCCGAGGTAGCGATCGGCGTGGCCGGCAGCGATCCCGCCGTCCGCTACAGCGCCGAAGAGCTGCTGCGGCGATCCCACATGGCGAATGCCCGCGCGCTGGTGGGAGCGCACGGTGTCGTCCACTTCTCCGAGGCCATCGCGGCGGGCATCCTGGAGGTTCAGACCTTGCGGGAGGAGATTGCACGGGCGATCGCGGAGGGCGAGCTCGTGCTGCACTACCAGCCGCAGGTGGAGATGCAGAGCGGCCGTGTGGTGGCGTACGAGGCCCTGGTGCGCTGGGCCCACCCCGAGCGGGGTCTCATGCCGCCCGGCAGCTTCCTGCCCGCGATCGAGGGGCACCCGCTGATGCGCGAGCTCGGCACCTGGGTTCTCGAGTCCGCACTGGCGCAGATGGCCCACTGGCGCCGCGCGGACCAGCGTCCGCAGGTGAACGTGAACGTGGCAGCCGTGCAGCTCGCCAATGACGACTTTGCCGCGACGGTCGAGAGCGCCCTGCGCAAGTACCCCGAGGTGGACCCGCACTGCCTGGTGCTCGAGATCGTGGAAAGCGCGGCCCTCGACGACCTTGCGGCAACCGTCCGCCAGATGAACGCGGTGCGGCGTCTTGGCGTGCGCTGGGCCCTGGACGATTTCGGCACGGGGTTCAGCTCCCTCACGCACCTGCAGCGCCTGCCGGTGGATGAGGTGAAGATGGATCAGAGCTTCACGCGCGCCGCCCTGGATGACATCGCGAGCCTGTCCGTCCTCAACGGACTCGCCGCCGCCGTGCTGCCGCTCGGCCGCGTGCTTGTGGCCGAGGGCGTCGAGGATGTGCGGCAGGGCTCGGTGCTGCTGGACCTCGGCTGCAGGATCGGCCAGGGCTATGCGATTTCTCCGCCGCTTCCGGCCGCGGAACTGGACGCATGGCGCGCCAGTTGGCGACCGCCGGTTGCCTGGACGCGCACGGCGGTCAATCGGCGCCGCTGGGATTACCTTCTGCTGCTGGCCGGCTGGCAGGACGAGGAGTCTCGCCTTGTCCAGGATGTCTTGGCGCGCAGGCATGCGCCACGCCCGGCCGACCGCTGCCGGCTCGGGGCCTGGTGTCTTGGCCCCGGCCGCGAGCAGTTCGCGGGTCTGCGGCTGTTCGAAGAGATCGAAGCGCTGCATCGCGAGTTGCACATCGCGATGGAGCGCGTCTGGAACCTTCAAGACGGGGACGAGGAGCCTGCGTGGGGACAGGCGGCGCAAGAGCTGACGCAGTGCAGTGCGAGTCTCTTCGCACGCATGGAGGAGCTCTACCGCATGATGCGCGACGCATAGGGCGAGATCGCGATTGCCTTTCCTCAGGAGCTGCCGCGGCGGGCGCCGTAGGCGTAGAGCCCGTTGACCAGGATGTGCAGAACGAGCGGCGCGAGGATCGTGCCTGACACCAGGAAGAGCACGCCCGCCAGGAGGGCGAACACGAGGTCTGCCAGCGCTTCGCGCAAACTGCGGCGGGCCCCGCCGATCCTCCCGACCTCGTGGGCCGCGAGAAACAGCAGGGCACTGAACGCGACGGCACCGTAGCCGCCGAGCGGCGGTAGCGCGATGGCCAGGAGGAACCCGCGAAACAGCAGCTCCTCCGAGACTGGCGAGAGCAACGCGATGGTGACGGCGGATCCTCCAGTCTCCGCATCGCGCGTCTTGTCCGTGCGAGGTCTGAGACCTGCCGCGAACAGCGCGAGGTAGAGCGCGGCGAGCGCGATCAGCACGGTCGGACCGAGCGGCAGCGCCAGCGGGCGGGGTGGCCAGACCTTGATCGGCACGAAGAACCAGAGGACGGCCCACGAGGCGATGGCGAGCAGCACGGCCGTGCCGTCGCGCCCAAGCTTCCCCGCAGGGGGGAGTACGGCGCTCAGCAGGGTCGGCACGAAGAGCCAGTAGATAAAGAGCAGGATGCCCAGCACAAAGGCCACGCTACGCCCTCCCGGCGCCTATCCCTGCGGCCCTCGCGACGCCGCTAGGGAACCGCATCCAGCGCCTCGCGCAGGGCGTCGAGGTCGGCATGGATCCGATGGACCTGGCGCGTGCTCCTCAGGACCTCGGGCGTCTTGAGGCCGCTGCCTGTGACGAGCGCGACCACATGCTCGTCCCTGTCGACGAAGCCTTGCCTCTGGGCCTCGATGAGCCCCGCGAGAGCGGCGGCGCCGGCCGGTTCCGCACAGATGCCGGCACGGGTCAGCAGCAGGC
This sequence comes from Bacillota bacterium, assembly GCA_021845645.1. Next base: position 22,992 of record JAJZVM010000021.1, on the reverse strand, counting down.
CGCCCGCCCGCAGGATGTCCTCGTCGGCCACGGCCAGAAGCGTTCCATGGCTCTCCTGTACATCGCGCAGGACGACGGCCGCGCTGACGGGGTCCGGCACGGCGATGCCTTCCGCGACGGTGCCGCCTTCGCCGGAACCGAGAGGCGGACGCCCGTGCAGTTTGCGCACCAGCGGGTCTAGTCCCGCGGACTGCACGCCGATGAGACGCGGCATGGCGCCGCGGACGCCGCAGAGCAGAAGCTCACGGAATCCCTTCGCGAGCGCTGCGATGGTCGGCCCGTCGCCGACGGGGGCGACGACGACGTCCGGCATGGTCCTGCCGAGCTGCTCCCAGATCTCGAAGGCCACCGTCTTCTTGGCTTCCGTGGTGAGGGGATTGACGCCGGTGTTGCGGTCAAGCCAGCCGTACTTGCGCGCTGCGCTGCGTGAGAGGTCGAAGGCCGCGGTGTAGCCTTCCGCCACCTCCACGACGTCTGCGCCTGCCGCCAGCATCAGCCGCAGCTTCATCGGACTCGTGCCTGCTGGAACGCAGATGACGGCCGTCATGCCGGCCGCCGCCGCTCCGATCGCGAGCGACGACGCCACGTTGCCGGTGGAGGCACAGGTGACGACCTTGCGTCCTTCCCTCAGGCCGTACTCGAGCACGAGGGCCGTGGCACGGTCCTTGTTCGAACCGCTCGGTCCGCGGGTCTCGTCCTTCAGGTGGAGATGCGTGAGACCAAGCTCCCGCCCAAGGGCCGCCGCGGGCACGAGGGGAGTCCCGCCCACCTGCAGGGGATAGCGGAAGGCTTCAGGAGCGAGCGGCAGGAGGCGGTGGTAGCGCCAGAGTCCCTGTCCATCCTCAGGCCCGGGCAGGAGATCGGGGCGGTAGCGGTAGGTCAGTTCGACGTGGTGGCCGCCTGGCCTGGCGACGGCCTCGTCGACCGATGCGGCCAGGGTGGTGCTTCCGTCCGGGGCGATCAGCCGGATCCCTTCGATCTGTGCCAACCGCGGCACTCTCCTCTCAATGCTGCATCGAGGCGGCAAGGAGCATGTCTGCGACGTCCCCGATGGCTGCCCGGCGCTCCGCCGCCTACCGCCAGTCGGCCGTGATCGCGGCCTCGCCATGGTAGGCGCCGGCCAGCTGACCGTAGACGGCTCCCGTGGTGTCGGCATCGTTGCCGCGGTTCACGGCGAGGTAGTTTCCTCCGGGAAAGCTGTCGTCGTGGTAAAACGCCCAAAGCGCCGAGGCGAGCGACGAGACGACGTAGCCGCCGTGGATCTCAGGCGGGCGCCGGCGCTTGTCGTCGCCGCGTTTGCCACCTGAGCGATGCCCGGACAGAGCGGCTCTCGGCGCCACAGGTCAGGCACCAGGGTGAAGCCGAGGGCAAGGCGATCCGCCTTCAAGGTCCCCGCAAGGAACGCGAGGAAGAGCGCTGCCAGGTAGCGGCAGCCGTCGACGGCTGCCGTGGCGCTGCAAGTGATCTTGGACTCTTCGCCGCGCAGAGGGTGGCGGCCTCTGGATCCTGGCGAAAGAACAGAGGCGCGGGGGCTAGGCGCACGATCGAGCCGTTGTCCACGCCACCAGGAGGCGCAGCGGCGATGCTGGTCTTCACCGCCGAAGCCGCGCTTTGCGGGCAGTGAGGCCGCAAGGCAGAGCGCCATCGACGCATGGTTGGTGAACTGGCCGGACAGCAGGCCGTGCGGCCCGCCGCCGCGCATCTCAAAGACAGGGGCAACGTCCTGATAGCGGCTGAACGCGATGCTCGCTCCAAGTGCATCGCCGACGGCAAGCCCGCGCATGGCGCCCCGGCAGCGGGAGGAAGGTCCATGGCGGTCGCCGCCCTTTCAGGTCGCTGAGCCTGCCTTCGACGTACGCGGCCTGGCCCCTTCCCGCAGTCGGGCGAAGCCGGGCGACTCGTCCCGGAAGCACTTGGCAGGTCTGCCGCGGTTCGCCGTGGCTCCGTCACTCGTCCACCCCGTAGTCTCGAGGAGAGGAGGCGTCGAGGTGGTAGAGAAGCCTGCTCCGCAGGTGTTCGTCCTGCGTCTGGGCTCTGCGGCACTGAGATCAGACGAGTCACGGGTGCGCTGGGTGTACGCGATCCAGTGCGCCGACGAGGAGGCACTTCGCCGGCAATTCGCGCAATTGGGCGGTGAGGCGCTGGGCCCACAGGAGATCCAGGACATTCTCGCAGCCTTGCCGTCGTACACAGTTTTGGCCGGCGCCGGCGAGATCCAGGCGGCAGCCCGGCGGGACCCCGGGCTGCGCCGGGCACTCCGGGCGGCCCGGGAGAGCCTGCGCAGCCAGGATAGCGAACTGTCCCCGACGAAGAGAGCCCCTGACCGAGACAAGGGGGCCGTATGAACGGTGCAGATCCTCTTCGACGGAGACCCGGGCATCGACGATGCTCTTGCCATCCTGACGCTGTTGCGTGAGCCCGTCGACGTGCTCGCCATGAGTGCGGTCGTCGGCAACGTGCCTGTGGATACCGGATTTCGCAACCTGCGCGACCTGGCTGCCCTGGCGGGGCGTGACGATATTCCGATCTTCCGGGGTGCGCAGCTGCCGCTCGTACGCGACTACGTCTTCGACCCGATGGTGCATGGCGAGGACGGCCTCGGCGGTGCGGAGCTTCCGCCAAGCCCCGCGCCTGTGCGGAAGGAGCATGCCGCAACGGCCGTCGCGCGTCTGCTTGACGAGGCAAGCGAGCCCGTGACATGGGTGGCGACGGGGCCGCTGACCAACGTCGCCCTGGCCTTGCGCCTCGACCCGGGGCTCGCGCGCAAGGTGCAGAGGCTGGTCGTCATGGGCGGCAGCACCCTGCGCGGAAACGTCACCCCTGCCGCGGAGTTCAACGTGCACGTCGATGCGGAATCTTGGCGCGCGGTGCTTGCTTCAGGCATAAGGCCCGTGATGGTCGGTCTCAACGTCACGCACATGGTAGGCATGGGTGACGAGGATTTCGCCGCCGCCGCCGCAATCGAGACGCCGGTGGGGCGCGCGGCGCGCGTGATGCTCGCGTACTATCGCAACGTGTATCTGGAAGGTGACTGGGGTGAGCCCAAGCTGCACGACGTGGTCGCGCTGCTCGGCGCGATCTCGCCGGATCTCCTGGAGACGCGCCCGGCATTTGTGGATGTCGAAACCGGCAGCGCCTTGACCTACGGCATGACCGTCGTCGACGACCGTGCCGCTTTGGACCGGTGCAACTGCGACGTCGCGGTGGATGTCGACGCCGCGGCGATCCGGCGCCGCTTGCTGGCAGCGCTGCGGTCCTACTAGTCCCATGACCGGCGGTCGTGGCAAGTGCGTCTTGACGCTTCGAGTCGTCGGCCCTATAATCACTTGTGCTGGTGAAGTCGCGGGGTAGAGCAGTCTGGTAGCTCGTCGGGCTCATAACCCGGAGGTCGCAGGTTCAAATCCTGCCCCCGCAACCAAGTTTTGTGGTTCGGCGGCGTAGCTCAGTTGGTCAGAGCATACGGTTCATACCCGTAGTGTCGCTGGTTCGAGTCCAGCCGCCGCTACCAAATTTAGTTTGCGCGCGTAGCTCAGTTGGAAGAGCAGCTGACTCTTAATCAGCGGGTCGTAGGTTCGAGCCCTACCGCGCGCACCAGAATTAAGGCTTTACAGAGCGGTTTTCGAGGATCGCCCCCCAACGAGCGGGAGGCGATTCGTCATTTCTGACGCAAACTTGACGCAAACTTGGTTGCGAATCTGGTGTGTGTGCTGATGAAAGTCAAACAGACATACAATCTCATGGCCGCAGAGACGGCGGATGACGAAGTTGTCGCGGTGCATAGATATGGAAAAGTGGGCACTGGACGCATACAATGTGCATAAAGGATCGCGACCGACAAAATGCGGTCGAATACGGGGTAGACTGTCAAACTGTAAGAATGTCTATTAGGGGTAAAGAACGAAGTGGCGATCGAACCGATGCTAACTGCAGACAAGGCGGCGGCAGTATTGCACATGACACGCCGCGGGCTCTACAAAATGATCGAGGAAGGTAGGATCCGGGCAGTGAAGCCAGCGCGTCGCGTGCTGATCTCTGAGAGCGAGATCCGGCGGCTCCTCGACCAGGACCAGGGGGCGCAAGGCGCGTAACACCACGCCTAGCATTACGGGAGCACGCACGCAATGCTGCGGCCGGGCAAATCGATCTTGCCCGGCCGCCATCGTGTCTGAAGGCACTGTACAGCTATGCCGCCGCTGCGACGGCGCCGACGCCGACAGCGGCGGTTCCGAAGGCGCCGATGACCGTGCCAACAGCGTATGCCAGCCCCACGCTGAGCCCCAAACCGAGTAAGAGATTCTCGACGTGAGACCGGATCCACGTGAAGACGCCACCTAGCATAGGCAGCGCCTGCTGCTGCACCCACTGCGCCAGACCCGCTCCTGGCACGGGAACAGGAGGATGCTGGCAGCGAGCGACTGAACCGGTGCCGGTGCCTCATGGCCGCGGGCTTGCGGGATGGCTGCTGAGCCCACACCGCAGGCGCAGCCTTACAGGCTCCACTGCCATACGCCGGCACCGCCATCCAATGAACGGTCACACCAAGATGGCAGTGCGCCATCTTAGCGCATGGGAAGGGGGGTATAGCTAAACTGAACGCTGCGCAGGAATTTCAACAAATGCCGAAACGATCCAAGCAAAAAACAAGCTCAGCAGCCAAGCAAAGATAATGGCAACGCAAGCTTGAACAACGTGCATTAGCGGAGAACTGGCGTAGTGAACGACTTGGCTTAGCAAGGATTGCGTTACTGTCGGGTCCGCCGCCAAGACTTCGGCTCTAACGGTTGCATCAAGAGGTGGAACTATAACTATTCCTAAACCTCCGATTCCGCCATAAATCACACCAACAACCGAGGCCCGAAGGACCGGTCGACTCAACCCCCTCTTGGCGTGTACAGCGGCCCAACCAGTGACGAGGGCCAACGCTGCATCAAACACAACTGACGTTACGGAGTTCGCCACGGGAGAAACGTAAACCCTGACGACGACAGCGAGTAGGCCAATAACCATAGCGACGACGTAGATCGGAAATAAACGTCTGTGCACTCTACTTCCTCACTTTCCGCTTACCATTTCCCCAAGTCTTTGAATCGACGGTTGTGCCATCTGCCAACGGGTAACTTTGTCGTATAAGGAGTAAGCCGCAAAGGCGAAGTAGTTCGTCACCGTTATGGCGCTCAAGATAGGAGCGACACCCGGAAATCTCTTATCAATAATGAAGAGGAATATGACCGCAAGAAGCCCAAAACTGCTTGATAAACCAACCACTATGGATACGGGGATGCTCCACATAGCCTGTAGAAACAGGCTATTAATTACCTCGTTGTAAGTATCGATCGCCGGCAGTTCACCGCTAAACCACCATTCTCGTATTTGGTTGTTAAGTGAGCTTGCCTTCAAACGATTCTGGTAAACATACGTACGAGCTTTCTTGACAAATGGGAACAGTCGCCATGCGATGAGTACTCCACCCGCAAAAAGACTAAGCCCCCACACCCAGTTCAATGAAAGAAGATACACAAATGCTCCGAGTCCAATTACCGCAGTATAGGGAACATCCTTGATCAACTGCAAGAGTATCTCCGCAACTGTTTGGCCATCAGAAAACCTTGTATAGACATCCCCAGGGGTATAGAGTGATTTCGGCAGGGTGGGCATCGCGCTGTATATCCGATTTCCGAGTGATAGCGACATCCGCTTGCGGGTCACAGCCGTCCCCCACGACAACATTGCTACAAGTCCGAAAGACAATACCGTATAAATCAGTGTGATTATAAGCAACGAATGGAGTGCCGTAAGGTAGCGGGGAAAGACAATAGCGAAAATCGTGTGGAGCAGTCCCAATAGCGATGTTAAGACTGCCAAAACCATGCCCTCATTCTTGTGTGCGGCGAACAGATCCGACACGATTCGTACGTGAGAGCGAGCTGCTTTGGTCTTGACGGTTGCTGAATTCCTGGGGCGCAAGATGATCGCTATACCGGTCCACCGTTCACGAAATCCGGCTTGGTCTATAACCTGAATCCCGCCAGAAGGGTCCCCAATGATGGCTGCCTTCTTGTTCCACTCCCAGAGTACTACGTAGTGTCTCTCGTTGGGCAGGTAAGCTATCAAAGGAGTGACAGCAGGTAATGTAGATATATCTACAAGCTTCCCGAGTTCGACTTCGAAGATATCTTCTAGCGCGGTGAATGACGCGACAGTAGTGCCCTGTCCGTCTGGCCCAAGTAAACGTTCTCTTAACTGCTGAAGGTCAACATCCAGGTGATAATACTCCGCAATCGAAGCGGCACACGATGGTCCACAGTCGTTGAGTGAAGACTGGAAGCGGAAGGGGTATTGGGGGCGACGCTGTAGTGGAACTGGACCTTTTAGCATGCGTTTGACGCTCATCTCGATACAAAGTAAACGCCAACGCCAATAGTCGCGGAAAGAGCAAGCGCATACATAAAATAGGATTTGGGAAATGTGCTACGTCCGTAAACACCGCCAGCTATTAAAACGCCAAAGAAGACTGCGATCAGATAGGCATCCAGAACCCAAGTAAAGCCACGAAGGTACCCAATGATTGCGCCAACGGCTTCGAGCGTGGCGAGTGCCAAGAGAGACGCCTGAAGTTCACGCGGACTCCTGTTAGAAACGTAACCGAGTAGGGACATGGCTTCATAAACGGCAATCAGCAGCAAGAACCCAATTAGGAATAGCGACAAGGCTGTCACCTCTGGACTTGTACTTGGTCCAACTGAGTATCGGATTGATTAGCATAGGAATGAGGATGCTGGTTCGGTGAAGGATGAGGGAGAATTGCGGGGGAAGGAGCGGCTGCCCCTTCCCCTCTAGGGTATTACCAGGATGAGAAGCCATCTGCCGAGGCATATCCGCCCCAGAATGCCAGGCTAACGAGGGTGATTGCTGCCACCACGTCCAAGCCGGGGATTGCTAGCGCGCCGATCATGGCGCCAGTCGCCACTTCAGTGGCGGTACCGAGCGCTGACTGCCCGTCTCCTCCTACGAACCGGAGTTCCGTAGCTGTAAGGGTCTGCATCCAACACACCTCCTTTCCTCAACGTCGTGATTCTCCCAGGGTGCTAGTCATGATAATGCATTCGTTGCCGTGAGTGTACTGCGTCTACCCACAGGATAGTTACATACCTCCGGGCTCGGAATTCCCATCGCTGGCGACGTCAAACGTATGCATTGCGTACAAACTTCCGTAGGCGAAAGTCTGCACTTGCATTAGCGAAAATCTCCGTGATGGCGCGTCATAGCAGCTTTCTACGCCAGGATGGTGTCCGTGAAGCGTTGAGTCCGACTTTGGCGAGCATGGTATTGTCGACATAGGGAAGGGCCGTTAGGGATCGATAATCTGCGACGTGGCGTCCGTGCCATAGGATCTATCTCGTACCCACAAACCAGTTACGGGAAGACGCGTTTGTTGTGCCGATCCGAGGAGATCCGTGCCGGATTCTCGGGAACTTCTGCTGCGAGTGGAGTGTCACCTGAGTGCGCCAGAATGGGGGTCGCCTCCGCATAGCCACGAACTCGCTCGCGAGGCTACCCTACTCGCGCGTTTTGCGTGCGCCTAAAGGATTTCTTTATGACCCTACCTAGCGTGCGATCAGCTCGCGCCAGAGCAGCATGTCGCTGCGACGCACGACGAGCTCGAGACGCAGATCTCTGAGATCGCGTCGGGAGCCGGTAATCGGGTCCTGGGGCTCGGAAGCTGCCGTGAAGGCGGGAGTCTTGGGTGCGCTGCCACCGCCCGCGTGAGCGGCCGCTGGTAGCACGATGAGTCCGTCGCTCTGCATGTGCAGGAGTGCCTGGCGGGCGGACATGTCCTTGAGGCGGCCGTTTCCCTGCCGCCAGTCGAGGGTCTCGCACAGGGCCCGCGCGATCGCCGCGCGGGTGGGATAGGATTCTCGGTCGGCGAGCAGTCCTTGCAGGAGCTCGAGGTCTTGGTCCGTGAACAGGCGGCCGCAGTAGCGCACAGTGCTCAGGAGGTGTTCTCTCCTTGCTGCACGGCAGGCCCCAACCAGAACCGGAAGGGAGCCAGGGCCTCGCCGCACGGCGGTTTGCCTCCCTGTTCGGCGCAGGCCTGCAGATAGTCCTCCAAGAAGTGCAGCGGCTCGACGCCGTTCTTCCTGGCCGTCTCGGCGATCGTGAAGGTTACCGCCGCGAGTTCGGCGGACCAGGCCGCACCGCTGCCGTAGAAGTTCTTGCGCCCGACGACGGGCGTGCGCAGGGCACGCTCGGCGGTGTTGTTGTCGAGGGGAATCTTGGGATCCGCGAGGAAGCGGGTCAGTCTTGGCCAGCCTTTGGCCATGAGAGAGAGCGCCTTGCGCGCCTGCGCTTGGAGTTCGGGATCGGTCAGTTCGGCAAGCAGGACGTGGCGGATCTCCTCGATGTGCGCGATCACCTGCACCCTGGCGGCTTCGTAGGCTGGCGTGCCCACCTTCTCCGCGAGCCAGGCCTGGTGCAGACGGTACACGTCGCCACGCGCTGCTGCCATCTCGCGCCCCACTCCGCCGCCGCGGGCAACGCCTGGGCGACGCGCAGGATGGGTCGCCTGGCGTGCACCCAGCAGCCAGCGAGCGTGAACCCCTCCTTACGCATCCCGTTGCAGCCGGCGTAGAAGTCGCTGATCAGGGTGTGGCCCTCGCCCTCGTTGGCGCCGCCCACGGGGGCCAGATATCCCCGCACCACGGCGCCAGCGCGCGTCGGCGTGATCATGAAGACCGCCGTCTTCTTCCCGACGAAGGCCCAAAGCCAGAAGCGCCGGCCAGACTCGTCGAAGACCGGCCAGCCCGTCTCGTCGGCATGCACGTAATGCTCCGCACGGTTGTAGGCCACGATCTCCGCATAGAGCGGGCGCAGCAGCAGGATCACCGCGGCGCCTTCGACGGCCATCAGATCCTCGTCACGAGCCGCGAGCCGCTTCGCCTCCGATGGGAGACCGTGCTGACGGTCCGGCCCTTAGAGACCCCCAAACAAGAGGGTGCCGCCGACGCTCGCGAGGCGTCTACCAGTGCACCGGCAAGAGTGTAAGCGGGATCCTTCCGGCGGTGAGCACGCAAGGTCAAAATGTAGTATCATACGTGTACACGGAGGTGTCTCGTATGCGGTTTGTGTCTGTGCGCGAGCTGCGTAGTCAGTCGGCGAGGATTCTGGGAGAACTCGATCGCAGCGAGGTTGTTGTAACTTCAAACGGCGCACCGGTTGCCATCCTCACACCGGTGACTGCGGAATCCGTTGACATCGTACTGAGGGCCCAGCGCCAAGCTAGGGCTGCGCTCGCGATAGCTGAACTGCAGAGCGGAGCAGCGCGACGCGGGCTGGACCGGCTACCCGATGCGGAGATTGAGTCCGAAATTGAGTCAGCCCGCAGGGATCGGAAGCGAACTGAATGAGGTCGGCTAACGCGATGCCGATCGTCGTTCTCGACACTAACGTCGTCGTATCAGCGTTACTGAAAGCGGACAGTCCGCCGGCGCGACTCCTTGCGGCCGTCCTGCGCGGAGATCTGAGGATTGCGTTCGATGCGCGCATACTCACGGAATATCGCGACGTTTTGTTGAGGAAGAAGTTCGGGTTCGATCCGACTCGTGTAGACCTCGTGCTGGAAGCCATTGAACGCGATGGGATTGTGGTCGCCGCACTGAGGTGGAATCTCTCTCTGCCCGATGTTGATAACCTCAAGTTCCTTGAAGTGGCCTCCGCCCTGGAGCCGTCAGCAGTGGTGATTACAGGCAACATCCGGCACTTCCCGGAGGAGTTCCGCGGAAGCGTGCGGGTTGTGACGCCTCATGACTTCCTAGAGTGATCTAGATGAACCCCACGTTGCTTTGCACCACGGACTGGGCGGGGGTCCGTCCCTCTCAAGGAGGAAGTACGACGATGCATATCTAGGGGCATCCTACTCATGCCCCAAAATCAGGAGGTCAAAACCCGCCCAACAGCACACGCTGATCTCTCTAGCGAGATCACGCGCTGCAAACCCGGGAACTCGCACCGCAAAGGGATTTGCCATTGCTTGGTCGGCCTGAGTCCCCTAGAGTGGTGTAAACGAGGGAGGTGATCTGACGGGAGGAGGGCCGGAGGCCCAGGGGACGTAGTCCCCTGGCGATCCCCAGGTTCTTCCTGGACAAAGATCGCCACCATCGGGTTTCCTGTGGTTGCTCAAGACAACAGGAGGTACCCGACGATGGCTGAGACTAAGATCGCATTGCTTGAGATGCTGCGCAACGCTGGGGTGGACCAGCCGGAGTTCATGCGTGTGGGCCTGCAGGCGTTCCTGCAGGAGCTGATCGAGGCGGAGGTGGCGGCGCAGATCGGTGCGACGCGCCACGAGCGGACGGACGAGCGCACTACGTACCGCAACGGCAGGCGGCCGACGGACTGGAACACGCGCCTCGGGACGGTGCGCCTGCGGATTCCGAAGCTCCGTAAGGGAGCGTACTTCCCGAGCTTCCTCGAGCCGCGCCGGCGCAGCGAGCAGGCCTGGTGGCCGTATGAATGGGCCCGCCTCGTTTTCGTGGACACCCGTCGACAGGACCCTGGGTCTCCACGTATAGAATGAATGATTATGGAGAATTTATTTCTGCCCAGAAAATCATGAGCTAGAGACGCTGATCTCTCCTTGGAGATCGCATCGAGCAAACTCGGAAACCCGCGTGATAAAGGGGGTTGCGAGCCACTGGTCGGCCCGTGACTCCTAATCAGCGGGTCGTAGGTTCGAGCCCTACCGCGCGCACCAATCCCTTTGGCAGTTTCCGGGGATCTGCTTGTGCATGCGGACATGGTAAACTGAAAGAAGCGTTCGGTAGCCATGGGGCGTGGACGATTTCGTCCACGCCCCGCCTGTCTAGGTTCTATTGTCGTCGCGGCAGCGGGTGTTCCGACTGAGCCGGCATGCCGGACTCACCCCGAAAGAGGACGTGGTCATATGCCGTACCTTCGGTTTAGCAAGGATTTCACGCGCAGCACCGTTCCTGCCGGACCTGGCTGGCCAGCCATCATCCAGGGAGGAATGGGCGTCGCGGTTTCGCACTGGCCTCTCGCGCGTGCGGTTTCCATGGCAGGACAGCTCGGCGTGGTTTCCGGAACCGGCATTGACACGGTTGTGGTGCGACGCATGCAGGACGGCGACATCGGCGGGCACGTTCGTCGGGCCCTCGCCGCCAGCCCGTGGTCTGCGCTCGCTGAACAGTTTCTAGCGCGCTATTTCTGCCCGGACGGGCGATCTTCTGGCCAACCCTATGCCCGGCTGCCGATGTGGACGCTCACGTCGAACCATTGGCGCAAGGCTGTCGCGATGTTGTCCGGATACGTGGAGGTCTGGCTGGCGAAGCACGGTCACGGGGGTCGTGTCGGCATCAACCTCCTGACCAAGGTGCCGTTTCCCAACCTCGCCGTGTTGTATGGTGCGATGCATGCCGGTGTCGACGTCGTGCTGATGGGCGCTGGAATCCCACGCGATATCCCTGGAGCCCTCGACCGCATGGCGCAGCACGAGACGGCGGCACTGAGAATCGATATCGCCGGCGCCCGCGACGACGACCCTGAGCAGTGGATGCGCTTTGAGCCGGTTGCCTATGAATCCACCGTGACGGATCCTCTGGTGCGTCCTGCCTTCTTCCCGATCGTGGCGGCGCACAGCTTGGCGAACATGATGGCCAAGAAGGCAAGTGGCTCGATCCAGGGGTTTGTGATCGAGGGACCGACCGCTGGCGGCCATAACGCGCCTCCCCGCGGTCCGGTACGCCTCGATCAGACGGGCCAGCCGGTCTACGGTGAGCGCGACGTCGTCGATCTCGATGAGGTTGCGAAACTCGGCTATCCGTACTGGCTCGCCGGCGGATTCGGCTTTCGCGGCAGCGTTGCGCAGGCGCAGGAGCAGGGGGCGGCAGGAGTCCAGGTCGGCACGCTCTTCGCCTTTTGCGAGGAGTCCGGACTGACACCTGGCATCCGCAAGCAAGTCATCACCGCGGTCAAAGAGGGGCATCTGGCTGTTCGTACCGACCCCTTGGCGTCCCCTACCGGATTTCCGTTCAAGGTTGTGGAGCTTGAGCAAACGCTCTCGCAAGCCGAGGTCTACGCCGACCGCCACCGTGTCTGTGATCTCGGCTACCTGCGCGAGGCCTACCGGGAGGAGAGCGGGCGCGTAGGCTACCGCTGCCCAGCGGAGCCGATCGACGACTACGTTGCGAAGGGGGGCACCGCCGCGCAGACGCTAGGGCGCAAGTGTCTGTGCAACGGTCTGATGGCCTCGGCGGGTGTGCCGCAGCGTCAGAAGGACAAAGCAGTGGAGCAACCGATCGTGACAAGCGGCGACGAGATCCAGCGTATCGGTGAGTTGCTCGGGGACCATGCCTCGTACTCGGCGAAGGATGTGATCGACTACCTCATGGACGAGCGGCGCGACCACTGAGGTCTACGCGAATCCGTACGCCAACGCCGCCTTCGAACAAGTCTCTCTCGCCAGCGGAAGGTATGCCAGCTGCGCGCTCCTGCGTTTAGGGACGTTGGAACGCGGGAGGCCGTTGGGAGCTGCGAGGGCCACGCAGATTGCCGCCGATTGGCTCCTGCTGGCGGCAGCGTGCACCGGCGCACGGTAAGTTCCACCGGCGATGCCGCGGATCGGATGGCTGTCGACCTTGTGTCAGGGAACAATATGGTCGCCTGGAGGCAAGGGCGCGTTTGTACGCTGTGGATCTGACCCCTAACGAACCTACTTGCATTGGCTTCCACGATGTGGTACCCTAGCAGTGTCGTACTAGGGATTGTGATGGATTCACGCGCTGAAAAGCGGATGCCTCCGTGCACTTCCAGGCGAACGTGGTTTCGAAGGGAGTGCATAGAGTTGCAGAAAACCATCTACGTCGGTAACCTTCCGTGGTCGGTTACGAACGAGGACTTGCAGAAGGCTGTTTCACAGTACGCTGAAGTCCTGACGGCTCGCATCGCCACCGACCGGGAGACGGGGCGTTCACGTGGCTTCGGGTTTGTGGAGGTTCCGGCCGACAAGGCCGAAGCCGTCATCGAGGCGCTGAACGGCTCGACGTGGGAAGACCGCCAGCTGACCGTCAACGAAGCTCGGCCGCGCGAAGAGCGCCCGCGCCGGTACTAAAGCTAGGAGTAATGAGCCGGGTTCAGCGATTTCGCTGATCCCGGCTCTCTTCTATGACTTCGGGCACGCGTCCCTGCGATCCGTTCCTAATAGGAGGCCAGAAATGCATAAACCCGAGAGTGCCGTGCACACCCAAAACCAGGAGGTCTCGCCCGCCCGGTGAAGGTCCTCGGGTTTCCAGGTCCTGTGACCATGATCGTTGCGACGCCTGTCACAGCGTCCGCATCGTTCAGATCCATGAAGCACTCCACATCGAACCTCGTGACCTCGGTCGGTTCTGCGTCGACATTCCCGCGCAGCGCAAGGCTTGAGCAACTCATGAGGCAATGGCGCCTTTTTCGCTCCAATGCAGCAGAGGATGGTCAGCATGCACGAAGCCGCCCGGTTCCTGAGTGGAGCTTCTTCGCCGGTCGCGCGAAGTGCTCCAGGTTCCGGGCGGACCAGGGCAAGGTTCCCTGTGGCGTCCCCTCGGCCGAGGGACGGGTCAGCCTCGCCGCTCATGTCTTTCCGCGTAGCCTCGTAAAACCTCGTTGACACCTGCATAGGCGTCTCGTATGATACCAGTAGGCGATGGAGATCCGCCTGGGACATACCCAAACCGCCAACCACGGCTAATGACTCCTGTCGTTATCGACAGGGGTGTTTTTGTGCCCCTGTGTAAAGGGGGCATTCTTGTAGATATTATAGCGCAGTGCCTCCAAGTCCTGTTCGTCCTTCTCTTCGCGCCTCTCCTCAAAGGAATCATGGATCGGTTCAAGGCACGTGGGATGCGCCGTGTGGGCCCTCCAATATTGCAACCTTACCGCAACCTCTATAAATGGTTCCACAAGGAACCACTCTGGAACGCGGAGACCACCGCTTTCCGCTCGATTGCGCCCGTGTTGTATTTTTCGGCGCCGCTGATCGTGGCGGTGCTGATCCCGGTGCTCACCAGATTCCCGTTGCCGCTCGCCTTCATGGCCGACATGCTCGGAGGCGGGATGATCCTTGGCGCAGGCGGGCTGATGCTGCTGCTGGCGGCGGCAGACACGGGCAGTCCCTTCGCCGGCATCGCAGTCAGCCGAGTGCGCTTCATCGGCACGCTTGCGGAGCCCCTGACGCTGACGGCGCTCTTCACCGCCGCGGCCGTAGGCCATGCGACGATTCCGTACGCCGTGAACCAGGCGCTCGGTGGGCCGGCGCTTCTCACGCCCAGCCACGCCCTGCTCGTCGCAGCCTGGGTGCTGTTGATCCTTGCCGAAGCCGGGCGCCTGCCGGTGGACAACCCGGATTCGAGCCAAGAACTCTCCCTGATCGATCCCAACCGCACGTTCGAGGTCAGCGGCACGGATCTTGCCCTCGCCGAATGGGGCGGCTGGATGAAGTTCACGGTGCTCGGGATCATCCTCGTGAACGTCCTCGCAACGCCCTTTGGACTCGCGGGTTCGCTCGCACCTGCCGCGATCGGCGCGGCGATTCTCGCCACGGCTGCGAAGCTGACGCTTCTCGGGCTCCTCGTGGTGCTCGTGGAGCTTTCGTTCGCGAAGCTCCGCCTGCTTCGCATTGCCGAGTACCTCACTGTCTCCGTGGCGGTCGCCGCCCTGGCAGCGCTCGCCATTGCGATCTCCTGAGGAGGATGTGTCGATGTCCACGGGCAGCCTTGTCGTCCTGGCCCTGATCGCATGGCTCTCCCTGGTGCTGCTGGCGATCTCTCGAAGGAGCCACAGCGCGGTGGGTTGGTATCGCATCGCCGCCCTCGCAGAAGTAGCGGCCGCGGTCTACATTGGGCGGTCGGACACCGCCTGGCTCCTACTGGCGCTCCTCTGGCTGGTCGTGAAGGTCTTCGCGGTGCCGGTGCTGCTCTCACGCCGGCTGCCGCACGCGGAGTACGGCGTGGCGACGAGGGGGACCCCCTCCCTCGTGCTCGGTGCGGTGCTGGTGCTCGCCCTCGCCTGGTGGGCCCTTGGCCGGGCGGGCCTGCCCGTCGCCGTGCTCGGCACGACACTATGGCTTGTGATGATGCGGCGGGAGGTCTGGGTACAGGCGCTCCTGCTGATCGGTGCGGAGCTTGGGGTAAGTCTTCTCACCCTGCAGTACCCCACCGCCCCAGGGCTGCCTGAAGTGCTGACTGTCGTGGAACTGCTGATGCTCGGAGCCCTGCTCGCGTGGCTCCAGCGCCGGGGTACGGAAGAGTTCGCCACGTCTCCGACGGTGGACCACCTGACAAACCTTAGGGGGTAAGGGTCATCATCACAGCCGTCAGCCATCACCTCGGACTCGCCGCGATCGCGATCGCGATGATCCTCGGTCCCTTCGCCGCCTGGCGGCCGAGGGCCGGCGGCAGCGTCGGGTCCCTCGTGCTTGCGGCCCTTGCGGCAGCCTTCATCTGGCAGGCGTACGCCACCCGCAACTGGAGCGACGCCTACCAAGCCCTCGTTGCGGTTCTTGCAGCGGTCGCGTTCTGGACCTCGCACAGCTATCTGTCCGGTGGGATCGAGGATGCCTGGCCGCAGCGACTGCAGGCTGCCTACTTCGTCCTCCTCGGCCTCTTCACGGCAAGCCTCTTCGCGCTTGGCGAAACGTGGTCGCTGCTCGCTCTCTGGGTGGCTGTCGAGGCGACGACGCTGAGCTCGGTGGCGCTCGTCGGGCTCAAGCCGGGTGCCCGCCCGTTCGAGGCGGCATGGAAGTACCTCATGCTCGCCGGGATGGGCGGGCTCATAGCCCTTGCGGGCGTGATCCTCGTCGACGGCGGATCGCCCGCGACGGTCGCCGCCGGCGCGATCCTGCTGCTAGTCGGATTCGGTGCCAAGGCGGGGCTCGTGCCACTGCACGCGTGGCTTCCGGATGCCCATGCGCAGGCCCCTGCGCCTGTCTCGGCACTGCTTTCGGGCGCCGAGCTCGCCGGTATCCTCTGGGTGCTGCAGGACGGGCTGCACAAGGCAAGACTCCTCCTCCAAGGTGCCACCTGGCCGACCGACCTGCTGATCGGGCTGGGGATCCTGTCCCTCGTCGTCGGCGTCGGAGCGATGGCGGGGCAGCGCAACCTCAAGCGGCTCCTCGCCTACTCCTCGGTCGAGCACATGGGGGTCATCGCACTGGGGATGGGATTCGGCGGCGTCGGGCTTCTGGGCGCACTCCTGCACGTGATCACCCACGGGCTCGCGAAGAGCCAGTGCTTCTTCGTCAGCGGGGCGATCCAGACCAGATACGGTACGGTCGACGGGGAGAAGATCGGCAGACTGCATCAAGGCATGCCCTGGGGCAGCGGCGGCCTCTTGCTCGGACTCGCGGCGCTGGCCGGAGTTCCACCTCTCGGGCCCTTTTTCAGCGAATGGCTCGTCGCGACGGCGGGTCTGGCGAACCCCGCCACCATTGCTCCCGCGATCCTGATGCTGGTGCTGCTCGCCTTCGGATTCATCGCCATCGCCTATCGCACGCCCCGCCTTTGGTACCAACCCATGCCCGGGGCTCGCCTTTCTCCGGAAGGCGCGCCCGAAGCCGCACCGACGGTGCTGCTCTCGGTGCTGCTGCTGGTGTCCGGCTTCGCGGTTCCCTGGATACTGCACTGGCAGCTGCCGCATTAGGGGGTGGAGACCATGCAGGACACGCGTGAGCGCATGGAGACCTCCCTGCTGTCCGCCTGCCGGCAGGCTGTTCAGGAGGGGCACAAGGTACTTCATATCTTCCCGGACCATGGCAGCGCGCGCCTGGCCCTTTGGCGCAAGGACGACCCGGGCATCGCCGAGATCGGGGTGGGACCCGGCCCGCATGGGCGGCCGAGTCGCAACGGATTTCCAAGCCTGCGCTTCGCCGAGGAGCAGGACTTCGCTCCCGAAGACTTCCTGCAGGCACCCGCGGAATCCGACGTGGTCGGCGAGGGGATGCACGTCGTGCCGCTCGGGCCGGTGCGTGCCGACGTCGCAGAGTCCCTCCGCTACGAGATGAACGTCATCGGCGACGAGATCCACGGTCTCACGCTGCGGCACGGCTACAAGCGCCGCGGCGTCGCCCGGCTGATGCAGGGGGCGACGGCCGCTTCGGCGCTGGCGATCGCAGAGCGCGTGACGGGCACATCGAACGTGGCGCACGCGCTGGCGTTCAGCCTCGCCGTGGAGGATGCGTACGGTCTCCCTGTCGGCGAGCGCACGTCCGTTCTGCGGAGCGCAATGGCGGAACTGGAACGCCTGCATAGCCACCTTGGGGATCTCGCGTCATTGGCAGCTTCGACCGGGACAGTCGTCGCAGCCGCCGACCTCTACCGCCTGCGCGAGAAGGTGCTGCGCTTCGGTGCGCACTGGACTGGGCACCGCTACCTGCGCGGCGCAATCGCACCGGGCGGCTGGCGCCTCGCCGTCCGGGACGTCAGCGGCGAGCTGCCGTTCGTCCTCGACGACGTGGAGCGCGAGTTCCTCGCCGTGCGGCGTGCGCTTGACCGCGCGAACTCGTTCCTCGACCGCTTGCACGGAGCAGGTCGCATCCCGGCGGAGTCGCTGGATCTCGTCGGGGTCGTCGGCCGATCGGCAGGTTCGCGCGAAGACGTGCGATGGGATCGTCCCTACGCCTGGTACCCGGAGCTCACACACCGACGCCGTCCCGCCGGGCTCGCTTCGGGCGATGCATTCGGACGCTACTTCGTGCGCTGCGAAGAGGTCTTGCAGTCGGTCGCCATGCTGCGCGGGGCAGGAGGAGCTGCCTCCGCGGCGTCGCCGTGGCCCGCGGATCCTGCGGGCGGTGTCGGCTACGGACTCGTCGAAGCGCCGCGCGGACGCCTGTTCTACCGGGTTGCGCTGCGCGACGGTCGCGTCGAGACGTGCAGGATGCGGACGGCGTCCAACATCAACTGGGTCGCGGTGCCGCTCGCCATGGCGAACCGCAACATCCTGCAGGACTTTCCGATCATCGACGCGTCCTTCAACCTGGCCGTCGCTTCGCTCGACCTCTAGGAGGGATTGCCCGTGTTCTACCCGCGTTGGATCACGAACCTGGTCAAGGGCCCCTCGGTGCGGCGACGCAAGGCGGCGTCGCGCGGCACGAGGGCGGCCATGCCTTCACGGCTCTTCGCCCGGTCGCTTGCGATCCGCCATCTCGACGCGGGTTCCTGCAACGGCTGCGAGTCTGAGATCGGACTCCTGGGAAGCCCTGTCTACGACCTCTCGCGCTTCGGTTTCTCCTTCACCCCCTCGCCGCGGCACGCCGACCTGCTCCTGATCACGGGAGTCGTGACGCAGGCGATGGTACCCGTGATTCGCGCCACCTACGACGCGATGCCGGGCCCGAAGCTCGTCGTCGCGGCTGGCAGCTGCGCGATCGACGGCTGCGTGTTCCGCGGAGCGCCTGGAGTCGTCGGCAGCCTTAGGGACATCGTCCCGGTGGACGCGTGGATTCCGGGATGCCCTCCCGCACCGGACGACCTCCTCCACGGTCTCCTGTCCCTCGTCGGTCGCGGCGCCCGCGCGGCGGGTGATGTCGGATGACGGTCCTGCTTTCGGCCGCGCTGGTGCTGGCGGTGGTGGCGAGCCTTGTCGCATGGAGCGGCCATCGGCGCCTCATGCCCGCGTTCGCGTTCGCCGCGATGGGACTTCTGCTCCTCCAGCTGGCCGGAGCGCTGGCCGGCAGGGGAACCGCGGCCCTCGCCCTGGAGACGGTCGCGGGCTCCCTGACGTATGCCCTCACGCCTTGGGCCGGGTTCTGGGGCGTCATCTGCGAGGGCCTCCTGCTCACGGTCGGACTCGTGTTGCGGTCGAAGGAGTACGGCAAGGGACAGTGGCTCTCGCTCACATGGCTTGTGGTCGCCGTCGCGGCATTTCTCGAAGCCTCGTCCCCGCTGGCGATGGTGGTCGCGTGGGGTGTGCTCGCACTTGCCGTCTACGGGATGGTGGTGGCCCAGGCCACGGGCGGTAGGACGGTGACAGCCGGGTGGGCAATGCTTGTCATGAGCGAGGCGGGCGCCGCGGCCCTGCTGCTAGGTGCCCTGCTGCTGTCGCCGCCCCTTGGAGACGGCCTGCATGGGCTCGGTGGCCTGATCGCGGTCCTGGGGATCCTCGGCCTGGGGTCGAAGGCCGGTCTCTTCCCGTTCCAGATCTGGCTGCCCCTCGCCGAGCCGGAGGCGCCAGGCGTGGCGGCGGCCGCACTGTCCGGCGTCACCACCACCGTGGCCGCGGTGGGGCTGGTGCGCTGGCTCGCCTGGGCGCCGCCACCGGCACCGGTCGCGTGGGGAATGGTGGTCGTCGGCCTCGCCGGGGCCTTGCACGCCGTGATCCACGCCATCGTGGACCATGACCACAAGCGGGTGCTGGCCTATTCCACCGTCGAGTGGATCGGGCTCGCCATCGCCAGCCTCGGACTCTCCTACGTTCTGCAGCACGCAGGGCAGGGAGCGGCGGCGGCCCTTGCCCTGAGTAGTGCGTACACGCTTCTTCTCATGCACATGGGGGCGAAGTTTGCGGCCTTCCTGGCGTCAGGCTGGGTGGAACGCGCGACCGGATCGCGCAACCTCAACCAGCTGGGCGGCCTCTTCAGGGCCGCACCGCTCGTCGCCGGCCTCACGCTGCTCGCCGGGGCAGGACTCATGGCGATGCCTCCGACCGGCGGGTACGTGGCGGAGTGGATGGCGGCGGAAAGCATCTTCATGGGTGCGTCCGGCAGCCTGCGCCCAGCGCTCCTGGCCGTGGTGCTGGTCGTCGCGCTCGTCACCGCCGGCGGGGCGACGGCCATCCTCCGCTGGTATGCGGCGATCTTCCTGGGCCCGCAGCGCTCTGCGGCACACGCCCGACCGAGGCTCAGCGAGACGGTCGGCATGGCGGCGGGGGCCTTGATCGCATGGCTCGCGGGCATCGGCACGACCTGGATCGTGCCGTGGATTGCGGCCGTATCGCCACGTGCGCTCAAAGCCGGCGACCTCGTCGCTCCCACGTTCACGCATCCGGGCGCGACGACACTCCTGGATACGCTGGGGGGCCGCCTCTTCACGGGGCTTCCAGGCGCGCAAGGCGTCATCCTGTTCCCAGTCGGCGGCTTCACGGCGACGTCCCCCTGGGATCTATTCTGGTTTGGCGGAGCGATGACGGGGCTTGTGGCACTGCTGCGCTGGCTGTGGCTGAGGCGCTTTCCGCGCCGGGCCGTATCCCTGGAGCCCTGGAGTGGTGGCGAAGCGTACTCCCCCGCGTACGGCTGGACGGCGGACGGGATCGCGCAGCCTTTGCGACTCGCGTTCGCTCCTGTGATCCGTCACCGGCACACGCGCACAGAGGGGGAAGGCGCCGTGGAGGTGCAGGTGGACGCCGCCGACCGCCTGCTCGTGAATGTCTTCAAACCGCTCCTCCAGGCTGCGCGCCGCACCGCGCAGGCGATCCAGGGCCTTCAGTCAGGTCATCTAAGTCACTATCTCGGATACATCACGTTCGTGCTGTTGGGAGGGTTGATCTGGCTCAAGCTGTCCGGCCTCCTGTGATCCGCAAGGCGATGGAGTTCCGCCTTTAACCGCCGCATGGCTGATGACTCCTGCCTGGACCGACGGCCCGTTCCGATTGGCGTGGCAGGAGGCGCGTGGGCGTGCAGGGATCAGAGGGCGGTACGACACGGATCTACAAGTTCGGCTGCGGGCAGCCGGCGCAGGTGCCGGCAGAGGCGGAGCTGCAATTGCAACTAGAGGCGGAGTACTGGAACGCGCTCGTTGCCATCGAGCATGAATACCGGCAGCGTGAGCGCATGGTTTGGCGCACCATCGGAGCGGTCGAGGAGATTGCCGAGGCGCTCGAGGGGACGCTGGGAGAACTCGATCGGATCAGGACGCTGATCGCAGAGGCAAGGCGCGGTGGGCAAGTCGGCGACAGCGCGTGGCAGGCGCAGGCACAGACACTCGAGAAGCGGCGACGGGAGCTTCAACGGCGCCTGAATGCGGCGAAGAGTGCCCATTGGCAGGCCGCCAGCGCAGGCATGGCGGCGTTGGGCTTCTGGCGGCGGGAGACGGCGAGGGCGACGTACGGCGCATTCTCCAGGCGAGGGCTGTACTGGGGGAACGCGCAGCTCGTTCGGGATCGCTACGAGGCCGCCAGACGTCGTACGGAGCGCGCCCGGACAAAGAGCGGCAGACCGGCGGAGCTTCACCCGCGGGCTTGCGACGGGACGGGCTTCTGGGCGGTGCGGTTGCAGCACGAAGCGAGGGACGCAAAGGCACCATGTACCATGCGGCGGCTGTTCTCCAAGGACGCTAAATGGAGTCGCATGCTGCAGATCGATCCCGTAGACTTCTCCGACTGGGCGCATCTTCCCCGCTGCGAGCGGAGAAGCCGCTCCCGAACCCGGGTGCGGATCCGCGTCGCCTCGGTGGGACGCGCGCCGATTTGGCTCGAGCTGCCGATGGTGATGCATCGCCCGCTGCCCGAGGAGGGTGTCGTCAAGGCTGCCGAAATCACGCGACGGCGTGTCGGATCCCACGTCGCGTACGCACTCGCGCTCACCGTGCACACCGAAGACCGTACGGAGATCACCTTTGCGCATGGCAACACGCTCGCCGTGGCCCTCGGGTGCGAACCGCGGCGAGACGGTCTGCGGGTCGCGGTCTGTCTGGGATCGGATGGCGCCCGCCAGGAACTCGTGCTGCCCAACCGCCTCCTCGCGCGCTTCCATACGCTCGACCAGTTGGCTTCGCTTCGATCGCGAGGGCACCGCGCGGCGGTACAGGAGATGGAGGCGTGGTGCGGTGCCCACCAGCCCCTCGTGCCCGCCTGGCTTGACGAAGGCCTGCGCAGCCCGACGTCCAACGCGTCCGAGACACTTCGGGCCCTTGCCGAGCATTGGCGCCTGCATCGGTTTCTCGGGGACGAGACAGCCTTCCCAAGGCTGGAAGCTTGGCGCAAGCGGGACAAGCGGCTACTTGAGTGGCAGGCAAACCTGTGGGAGAAGTGCCTCGGGTTCCGAGAGGATCTTTACCGGACGTTTGCCCATCAGATGGCCAGCGGCCACGACCGCGTGGTGATCCACAAGCCGGTGCTGCAGCACCTGCGGGAGAGGCCGATGGCCGAGACCAGGGACAGTCCGCGGCAGATGTCGTCGAGGAGACTGACGCAAATGGCCGCGCTCTTTTCGCTCCAGAAGGCCATAGAGCAGGCCTTTGCCAAAGCGGGCCGAGGACGCTGCGTGACGCCCCGCGACCTTCAGGTGGGGCGGCATTTCCGCTGCGATGAAAGCCACGCGCAAACCGGATGTGAGGTTGTGCGCTGTCCAACCTGCAACCAGCTCTTCGACCGAGAACTGAACACGTGTCGCCAACTGCTTCAGTGGGCTGTGACCAGCGGCTGATCGATGGCCCCTACGCCAGCTCGGTGGCTTCGTTACCGAGACGGTATCCACTGGTTGCGCGGATGCGTAGCTCCAGTGGATACCCGCCGCCCTCGAGGCGCACAGGCTTCGTCGCTGTGCTGGAGGCGGCAGATACGCCACGTGCGCGGTGTTTCCCGCGTGCGCGGCGAGCAGGTCCGGCCAGGTGCATCGGGGAGAGGCACCTCCAAGGGCGGCAGGCAGGTGTCGGATTGGCGTGAGATACGGGATGGGCCCGAGGACACAAGGTGGCCGGCCTCGCTGGTGGTGATGGGGCCATCCGACGGAAGCCTCCTCCAGCACCCACCCGACCGCGCACGCCTACAGTTCTTCCGCTGTCCGGCTGTCGCTTCAACATGACCCTTCGGAGTCAGCGGTTTCATGGCGCAAGTGACGCGTGCGGTCGCCGAGCCGTGTGGCGACACGCCCTGAACTGGACGGACCAGGAGTCGCGGCGCTGCGTGCCCGGGCGCAGACGCGGGTCAGCGGGCGGCGATGAGGGTGCCGATGCCGAGGACGAGGACGCCGGCGATCCAGTGCAGGGGCTGGCGGACGCGGATGAAGAGGCGGCT
>JAJZVM010000091.1 GCA_021845645.1 Bacillota bacterium | reverse complement strand
GCCTACGCTTCCCTGGCGGATAGCAAAGTCCGGCCGGGAGCCTGGCCGCGGTAGCGGTGGTCGAAGACCGAGCGGCCTACCCTGCCAGGAACTCGAGGGCGATAGCCGCGAGAGCCGCCGCGCCGAGGGGCAGTGCGCCCTCCTCGATGTCGAAGCGCGGATGATGATGCGGGAAAACGATGCCATTTGCCTCGTTTCGGCTGCCGAGCCAGAAGAAGCAGCCGGGGGCCACCTGCTGGTACGCTGAGAAGTCCTCTCCCACCATGGACGGCTCGGTCTGCGTCACCGCGTTCTCGCCAAGCAGGTTCGCGACGGCGGTCCGAACCCTTTGCGTGGTTGCCGGATCGTTGACGACGGGGAGGTAGCCCTTTTCGTAGTCCACGCGAGCGTCGGCCCCGTGCGCGTGCGCGATGCCCTGCACGGTGCGCTCCATGAGCTCGGCAACGAGCTTCTGGACCGACACGTCTTGCGTGCGCACCGTGCCCACGATGGTGGCCTCGTTCGGCAGGACATTGTCGGCCGTGCCGGCATGTATTTGCGTCACGCTGAGTACGACAGGCCGGAGCGGATCGATGTTGCGCGAGACGATCTGCTGCAGGGCGAGTACGATCTCCGCGACGACAGGGATCGGATCGATCGTGAGATGGGGCTGCGCCGCATGCCCGCCGCGTCCGGTGACCGTGATGGTTAAAGAGTCCGGCGCCGCGGTCACGGGCCCTGCCGCGATACCCACCTTGCCGGCCTCGAGCGGCGCCCAGAGGTGCTGGCCGACGAAGAAGTCCACGTCGTCGAGCAGGTGGAGTCCGACGAGCTCCTGTGCGCCACCGGGCGAAAGCTCCTCCGCATGCTGGAAGATGAAGCGCACTTCCCCGTGCAGCAGGTGCCGCATCTCGGCAAGCAGCTTCGCCGCCCCCAGCAGCATCGCCGTGTGTCCGTCATGGCCGCAGGCATGCATCACGCCGGGACGTTCGGACGCGAATGGTAGGCCTGTCTCCTCGGTGACGGGCAACGCGTCCATGTCCGCCCGGAGCCCGAGGCACGGTCCCGGCAGATCGCCTCGCAACCGGCCGAGGACACTGGTCGGAGTTGGCCTGGAGACCTCGACGCCTTCCAGGGTGCCAAGGATCTCCGCCACAAACTGCGCGGTCTCGATCTCTTGAAAGGAGAGTTCGGGGTGCCGGTGCAGGTGGCGGCGCCACGCCACCACCTGAGAGGCTTCGGCCATGGCTCGCTCAAGCAGGTCGACCTGTTCGTCCATGTGGCAGTTTCCTTTCCTTCCGATCTCCCTACCGCTCTGACGCAACTAGCCAGCCAAGCTGCGACGCTGTGGGGCAAAGACGTCGGCAAGGGCTTCGCCAAGCTCGTTGAACGCGATGACGACGAGGGTGATCGCTACCCCCGGCGCCAGGGAGAGCCAGGGAGCCTGCAGCACGTACGTCTGGGCGGCCGACAGCATGCCGCCCCAGTCCGGCAGGGGCGGCTGCGCGCCCAACCCCAGGAAGCTCAGGGTGGCCTCCGCGAGGATCGCATCAGCCACGCCGACGCTGGCCAGGACGACGATCTGGCCCAGCACGTTGGGCAGGATGTGTCGCAGCGCGATGCGCCACTGGGATGCACCTACGGCGACGGCGGCCTCGACGAAGTTGCGCCCGCGCAGTTCCAGCGTGCTGCTGCGCACGACCCGTGCGTACTGGGGCCAGAAGCCGAAGGCGATCGCGACGATCGCGCTCTCGACCCCAGGGCGCAGGATGGCGACCAGTCCGATTGCCAGAAGGATGATCGGGAACGACCAGATCACGTCGGCCACGGCGGAGATCAGCGTGTCCACGACGCCGCCGAACAGTCCCGCAACAATGCCGAGGAGGCCGCCGAAAGCGGCACCGGCCAGAACGGCGATGAAGCCCACCTCGAGGGATACCTGCGCGCCCCATACGATGCGGGCCAGTTCGTTGCGTCCGAACTCGTCCGTGCCGAGTGGGTTGCCGGAGGACGGCGGCATGAGGGAACTCATCAGGTTTTGCTGATTGTATCCGTGCGCGAAGAGCAAGGGAGCCAGCAGGGCCAGAGCGACAAAGAGCGCGACGAAGGCGAGGGCCAGGAGCAACCTCAACCTGCGGCGCCACCAGCCTGTCCGGACCTTCTCGGCTTGCTGTGCGTGTTGCAGCAATGCACTACTCCCCTAATGGCTACTGGTAACGGATGGATGGATTGACCCAACCATAAGCGAGGTCCGCAATGAAGTTTGCAAGCAGCACCGATATGCCGAGGACCAGCATGGTTCCCTGCACGACGGTATAGTCGGAGTTCAGGATCGCTTGGACCATCAACTGGCCCATGCCGGGCAGCAGGAACACGAGCTCGAGCACGACCGATCCGGCGATGATGTAGCCGACGCGCAGGCCGAGCAGCGCGATGATGGGTATCACGGCGTTGCGGAAGGCGTGCCGCCACACGGTGCCGGAGGACGAGACGCCCTTCGCCCGCGCCGTTCGCACATAGTCGTTGGCCAGTACCTCCGCGATCTGGTTGCGCATCATGCGCGCGAAGATGGCGAGCCCGTTGATGCCGAGCGCAAGCCAGGGCAGGATCATCTGTCGGAACGAGCCCCAGCCTGCGCTGGGCAGCCAGCCCAGCCTGACAGAGAACGCGAGCACGAGAAGGATGCCTAGCCAGAAGAGCGGCACCGAGACGGTGACGCTCGTGATCAGGACGATCAGGCGGTCCAGAAAGGAACCGGTCCGCCTTCCGGCCGCGACGCCGAGCGGGATCCCGAGCAGGAGCGCGAGAACCGTTCCCCCTCCGCCGATGGTGAGGGTCACCGGCAGGGCGGACGCGATCAGGGACGCGACGGGCCTTTGCTCCATCATCGAGTAGCCGAGGTTCCCGTGGAAGAGCTGCAGGAGGAACCTGACGTACTGCTCGGGCAATGGGAGATTCAGGCCCCATTCGCGCGTGATCGCGGCGATCAGCGACGGCGTGGGGTGCAGTCCAGCCAGGAGCAGGGCAGGATTGCCCGGCGCCAGGTGGACGATCAGGAACGCTCCCAGGGATACGGCGAACAACTCGGGCAGGAGCACGAGTACGCGGCGGAAGGCGAACCCAGCCATGTTATCGACCCTACTTGCTCTGACTCACCCAGACGTCGTTCAGAACGATGTCGGTCGGGTGGATGCGGTAGCCGTGCACCAAGGCCGTGTTGACGGCCTGCAGCTGGTCAGGGTAGTAGATCGGCGCCCAGACGGCCTTGCCGACCAGGTAGTGCGCGAGCTGGTCCCAGCGCTGGACGTAGGCGTTCCAGCTCGGCGCGGCGTATGCGGCGTTGATCATCCGGTCGGTGGCGGCGTCCTTCCACATGAAGTAGTTGGGGTAGGGCATCTGGTTCGACTGCAGGAACCACTGCAGGATGTTCGGGTCCCACCATTCGTAGTGGTAGACGAAGAGCTGCTGCTTGCCCGACTTGAGGTAGGCGACCCAGCGCGCCGTCGAGAAGGTCTCGATCCGCGTGTGGATGCCGATCTTGGCCAGCATCGGCTGCACTGCCTCGGCGACCTGCGTGAGGTTCGTGTCGTTGCTGGTCGCGAGCGTGTAGGTGCCTGGCAGTCCGTGCGGGTAACCGGCCTTGGTCAGGAGCTGGCGGGCTTCCGTCACGTTGTAGGACATGGCCTTCTTGTCCTGGAAGTAGCCAGGCGTCGTGGGCGGGAAGTAGCCATAGGCGGGCGTGGCCATTCCGGCGAACAGCGCCTTGACGATCCCCACACGGTCGATCGCGTGGTTGATCGCCTGGCGTACGAGGACGTTGTTGAACGGCTTCGCCTCGGTGTTGAAGCCGAGGAAACCGAGGTTGTCGCCGGGCGCCGTGAGCACCTTGATGTTGGGGAAGCGGGCCGCCACCTTGGCGTCCGCCGCCGGCAGGTCTACGAGAATGCCGATTCCGCCAGTCTGCAGCTGCGTCAGGCGGGTGGCGTCATCCGGGATGATCTTCACGATTACCTTGCTCACGTACGCCGGGCCGTGGTTCGAGAGGTAGGGAGGAGCGCTGTTGAAGCCTGCGTAGCGCTGGAACACGTACTCCTCGTGCGGAACCCACTGGACGAGCTTGAACGGTCCGGTGCCCACCGCCACCTGCGTGCCATAGGTGTTGTTGCCCATCGGCCCGTACTTGAGGTAGGCGGTCGGGCTCTGCAGCCCACCGTAGGTGTTCGCCATGTCGAACAGGATGTCCGGGAAGGGCGCCTTGAGGACAAAGGTGACGGTGTAGGGATTGGGCGTGAGGATCTTGTTCGGATCGATGAAGTTGTAGGAGGCCGCGTCGGCGAAGTGGTACTTCGGGTTCAGCATGATCTGGAAGTCCTGTTTCACCGCATAGCTGTTGAACGGGGTGCCGTCCTGGAACTTCACGCCCTTGCGCAGGTGGAATGTCCACTCGAGCCCGTTCTTCGACTCGCTCCAGCTGGTGGCCAGAGCGGGCTGGAACTGGAACTTGAAGTTGTGCGTCAGCAGGGACTGGTAGTTGAGTTCAAGCCCCTCGGACCAAATCGTCTGGTTGACATCGAAGCTGTTGGTCTCCTGGGAGATGCCGACCGTCAGCGTGCCACCACGCTGAGGACCGCTGGCTGCGGACGCTGTCGTCGCCCCGGCAGCCAGAGCCGCCAGCATCGCCGCGGACACCAGCCCGCCGATAATGCGGGCCTTGTTCAGGGCCAAGATGTTCCCCCGCTTTCCTCCGACATAGTTTGAAGCCGCCGGGTTATGCCAACTCGCCTACGGACACCCGCCTTCTGACCAGCGACGGGAAATCCGCGGCAAGACCAACCCCGAGTCCAGGAGTCTCCGAGACGCGGAACAGCGGGGCTCGGATCGGTGAGTCCACGCCGTCCTTGGCAAAGAGCAAGGGGCCTGATGTTTCGAGGGACACCACCTCCGGACGTGCAGCGGCGATATGGGCTCCAGCCATGCTGGCGATGCCGGACTCGACCATCGAGCCGATCTGGACCTGAAGCCCCGCGCTCCCCGCGATGTGGATGAGCTGAAGCGCCGGCGACATGCCGCCGCACTTCATGAGCTTCACGTTGATCAGATCCGCGGCCCGCAGGCGGATGATGGACATGAGGTCGTGGGCGTCGTGCAAGGCCTCGTCCGCCATGATCGGCACGCCGACCCTTGCCCGCACCTCGGCCAGACCCGCGATATCCCATTGGCTGACGGGCTGTTCGATCCAGACCGGCTCGAACCGTTCCAAAGCGCGGATGCGCCGTACGGCCTCCGACGGTGTGCCCCAACCCTGGTTGGCGTCGATCTTGAGCGGGATTGCCGGACCCACCGCGGAACGGATGGCCCCTACGCGCGCCACCTCGTCGGCGACGCTGCCCTGGCCCAGCTTGAGCTTGAGACCACGGTATCCGCCCGCCACGGCGTCCGCCGCGCTCTCGGCCATCTCCTGCGGCGCGCCGAGGCTGACGACATGGTAGAGCTCGAGCTGTTCGGTGGTCTTGCCGCCATAGAGGCGATAGGCGGGAATCCCGTAGGCCTTTCCGATCAGGTCGTTGAGAGCGATCTCGAGCGTTGCAACCGCGGTGGGCACACCGCGGACGCGGCGGCGGAAGGCCTGCAGGGCAGGTTCGATGTCTCTCGGGTCCGCACCCAGGAGTGCGGGACCGAGTTCGCCCAGGAGAACCGCCAATGTCCCCTCGGGCGTTTCGCCGGTCACCTCGGGGTCGGGCACACCTTCGCCGAGGCCTTCGAGGCCGTTGTCCGTCACCACCCGGGCAACGATGGACGGCATCCTGTCCCACTGCGCGTAGGCGATGCGAAAGGGGGTCTTGAGCGGGAACTCGCAAAGCATGAACTCGACGCCGACTACTTTCATGAAAACCGAGTCCTCCCTTGGCATCGGGGCGGCGTAACCGAACGGTGGTATTAACGGACAGCGATTCGTCTGTATGATGAATAATCCTTCTCTGCGTCAAAGCGTGAAAGGAAAGTTTCTTTTGGCTGGTTTTCCAGCGTCTCTCAGGCGGGTGGAGGTCAGGCGGGCCCGCGGGACATTAGCCCGCGTGCGGCTTCCGTGCCCGATGGCGAGGGCCTCCGGTCGGGGGAGAAAGGCCCTGGGGCCGGCGTGTTGCAGGCGTCAGGGTCTTTCTGGTCCGGGTGATGGAGTGGGGTTGCGAATCCCTGCAGGCGTCGCACCCGGACGACCGCTGGAGGGTCTATGAGTCTCGATCACCTTTGGGTGGCGGTCGGCGGTCCCGAGGCCCGCTCCGACCGCCGGCGGCCGGGCGACCTGTCCCGTGTGGCGGCTTGGCCGCGTGCATGTTCAGGAACTTCGCTCCACGCCAGATCTCATCCGCTTCGTCCACGTTGCCCAGCACCGGATCGGGCGCCAGGTCGGCCAACAGCTCCGTCAGGATCTCGACGAGCGCGACAAGGGAGGCCTTGGAACCGAAGGAGCCGTGCGAAGTGACCGGCAGCCGCACCAGGCGACCTATGTCCTCGCTGTCGCGCGGGCCGATCTCGTCGGTGAGCAGCCAGACGCCACGGACCTTGTTCTTGACCGCGCGGAGCAGCTTCAATGTCGCCTCGGCGTAGCGGGGAAAGCAGATACCCACGACGACGTCGTCCGGCTGGGCGTCCCGCACGAAAAGCCACGCCTCGCCCGTCGCGGGATCGAAGTGCCGCACCTTGCCCAGCAGAATGTTCAGTTCCGTCGCCGCGTGGGCCGCAAAAGGGGCCGACGTGATGCTGCCGAGGAACACGCTGGTCCTGCTGGCCGCCAGATCTCGGGCCAGGTCTTGCATGTCCTGGCCGGCGAGCTGCTCCAGCCTGCCCAGGTTTTCGACCTCTTGCTGAATGACCCGCCCGACCACCGATGCCTGCGCCGTAACCGGGGCATGGTCGCGGGTAAGCTCCCAGACGAGCTCGCTGGCCGGCAGGCCCTGCTGGACGGTCCGCCTGAATCCGTTGTAGCCGTCGAAGCCGACCTGCTGCAGGCAACGCACGACGGACGCCGGACTCACGCGCGCCGCAGCGGCGATCTCGTCGACGGTCCGCCAGGCAACCTCGGGCAGGTGCTCGGCGAGCCACAAGGCGGTGTGGGCGAGGGATGGCGAGAGTCCTGGCGCCTTGCCGCGCAACAGGCGCTCCAGGGACGGCCACTGCTCAGACATGGCTCGCGGCAATTGGCGGCCGGTGTGGGGGACGTGGCAGAAGACCCTTGCGACCAGATAGGTGCCACCCTGCAGGCAACGCAAACACTCCTCACCCGTCAGGGTGTGCCGACATCGTAGGGC
Source organism: Bacillota bacterium (assembly GCA_021845645.1). The sequence goes on along the minus strand of JAJZVM010000091.1, from coordinate 8,239 downwards.
GCCAGCCTTCGCAGGTTGACGTGCGGAACTTCTGCGCGCGGCAGCGAACTCCTGTCCTGCGCCGAGCCCGCCCACGCCTGGGGCAGCTGGAGTCCCGTCGATGCTCCTTCCAGGCGCTCGAGTTCCGGGAGCCGGGACCACAGCCTGCCGAGGCCGTAGAAGACGGCCGTGACGGCGGCGACTCAGAACCCGACCGGTATGCCGGTGTCGTACGCGAAGACCAGCGAGAACCAGACGCTGAGGAGGCCGATGACCACTCCAATGCCCAGCGCCTTGGCGGGGCCGCGGCCGAACTAGCTGCCCGCCGCCGCGCCTGCACCCGCTGCTCCATGCCATCCATGTCCGCTCACGGCTTTCGTGAAGCCGTGAGCGTTACGCAATAGGCAGGGGACGATGCCGCCGGGAATACGTCGCCAGGAACAGAGTTCGCGGTTGAGCCAGGTCCAGTGCAAGAGCTAAGCCCGCGCCAGCGGGTGACATCCGTGCGCAACGGTATATCACCTGTATGGGTGATGGCCTTTCACTAATGCAAGGTGTCGAATGGATTATACGGGAGCTGGCCGGAGCGTACATTCGTGGCTACATGGCAGGGGCCGCATGGGCCATCTGGGGGTGGGGAGCAAGCATCTTCGCGTCACGCGCGGCCGGGATCTCAGGCATGTCAGAGGTGCAAAGGGAGGCCGGGACTTGGACGAGGCAGTGCAGCCGCGAGGCTGGCTCGGGGCATCTGCTTGCTTTCTGGCATCGCTAGCGCTGAGCGAGTTTGCCTTTATCGGTTTCATTGTCGTGGCAGCAATCGGTGTCGTGACGTTCCTCGTCCTATCCCGCTTCGGTGGCCGACCGTCCTCCAGCCCCGGGGTTGCGCGGACGACGGAGATGGTTCTTAGCGGCTTTACCGTCCTTGCGGCGCTTGTTTATGCCTTCCACTCCGGTGAGATTGTCGAGGGTGCCGTGGTGCTGCTTTGGGCGATCGTCTACGGGGCGTGGGCGTTGCGCACACTCGCGCCCGGGGTGTTGATCCGCCTTGCAGGCGAGCAGAGGACAGCGGTCGTGCCGCTGCTTGCCGCCGTCCTGAGTGCCGCCCTAGCATTTCTCATGGGCGGAGTCTCGCTCGCCTACATCCTGTGGCTCGCGGGCGTTGTTTCGCTCGTCCTGGCGCTTCGCCCCGGGGATTTGCCCCATGCTCTCGACCCGAGAAGACTCTGGCAGACAGGGGCTGCGCGCCTTGCGACCATCGGGGCGGCCGTCGCGGGTGCCAGTCTTGGTCTAAACTGGGCCACCTGGGTCGACTTCAACCCTGGCGTCTACGATCCGTACGCGAACTGCGACCCTACAACCGGATTCTGCATGGGGGACATCGTGGGAGGCAGCTACTACTCAGGCAGCCTGAGCGGGCACAGTCACGGCCTTGACCTTCTGCCTATGGTGCTTCTTACAGGTGCCCTCGTCTGGCTCGCCAGCGAACGCTCTGAAACACCGCAGCTCGGTGGCTGGCGGTGGCTGCCGACGGCAGCGCTGGTGGTGCTGCTCCTTTACGCGATCTGGAACAACTTCGCCAGCGAGCTCGGTCCAAAGGTATTTGCCGTTGCGCTCGTATTGATGGCGCTTGGGATGTATCGGCGGCAACGTCTGACGGCGGGCTCGACCGACGGGCAAAGTCTCGACACCGAGGGGGGCCGGTGACCCGACAACTCCGGCTGCCGGGCCGGTGGCGGCGGCGACAGGAACCCGTGGCGGTTTGTCCTATTGGAACGATGCGAAACGGGGGGGCTCGGATGGTTTCGACGCTTGCATGGCCTGCGTACTTTTGCAAGTCTCTCGTCTCAACTGCTCTGGTAGCGACCGTGCTGATGGCCGGTACGCCAGGGATGGCGTCAGCGGCGCCGCGTAGTGTCGTCGTGACCGCAGCCGTGTTTCCGGCGGAATCTTGCCAAGAGGGATCCGCGCAGAACACCCCTGGGGCCACCATTACCTGCAAAGGCGTCAATGACTTGTGGCTGACAGCGACAAAGGCGTACGCGATCTCTTTCGGGGGTTATGTGAACTCCACGGGTAAGGCAACGGGCGACCTGCAGTTCAAGGAGTGGTCGCCGTATGCGCACAAGCCGATTTACCAGCACGACTTCGGGCAGCAGCACCTGACAACCAACGGAGAGTGGTTCCGTGTGAGCGCCTCAGGGGTTCGCAACAAGCCTGGCGATTACTGGGCAGGCCTATACTTCAACGGCAAGGTGATCGGCTGGACCCCGGTCAACTGTATATCTCCCACGAAGTAGGGCTGCAACATCACCCTGGCGTCGCGTACGGGCGGACGCATAGCAAAGGTGCGGCGGGAGCGGCACTGCCCGACGTCGCGTGACAACAAACCCGCGAACGCTCCGCGCATTCGCCGCGCCAGGCCCGACACTTCCCCCACTTCCTCAGCCGCACCCTTTACCGTATCGCGGGCCCGCGCAAATCCTGCTGCGGGCTCGCTGCACGTTGGAGTCTCAGCCCATCTGTCAGCAATCATTGGCATCTTGCAGCCTTCCCGAATTTGGTCGGCGGCTCTGGGCTGCCTATGCCATGGCTTTCAGCGAAAGCTCTAAGTCCCGCAGGTAAGCCGACTACCAGCCCGCGCGACGCAGTGCCATGGCGGCGATGGTGGGTCGCCTGTTTGATCGCGCGAGTCAGGGGGATACCCGTGCCGCGTTTTCCCCCTCTGAGAGCCTGGACCACAGCCTGCCGAGACCGTAGAAGACGGCCGTGACGGCGGCGACGAAGAACCCGACCGGCATGCCGGTGTCGTACGCGAAGACCAGCGACAACCAGACGCTGAGCAGGCCGATGACCACTCCAATGCCCAGCGACTGAGCGGGCCCGCGGCCGAAGTAGCTACCCGCCGCCGCGGGACCCACCATGAGGCTGAAGCTGAGAAGCGCCCCCACCACCGGCACTGCGGCCGTCGCCGCGAGGGCCACGAGGAGCAGGAAGAGGATGTCCATGCGGCGGCGCGGGACACCCTTCGCTTCGGCGACATCCGGCGCGACGGAAGCGTAGAGCAGTGGCCTGTAGAGGATCGCGGTCGCGAGCAGGGCGAGCGCGAGCAGCAGCAGGATGCCGACCACGTCTGGGCGGCTGATCCCGACGATCTGACCGAAAAGCAGGGCGTAGACCTCCGGTGCGTAGGCGTTGCCGAGCGACAGGAAGAGCGCCCCCAGCCCGAGCGCCGCCGTCAGCACGAGCGCCGTCGTCTGGCTCTCGTGCCGGCGCGATGAGAGCGATGCGATGCCGAGGGCGCTCAGGCCGGAGAAGACGGCCAGGCCGACGAGCGTGTCGCCCCCCGCCAGTACGGCTCCCGCCGCGCCCGCGAAGCTGGCGCGCGGGATGGCGTGCGCCGCGAACGACGCGCCGCGCAGCACGACGAAGAACCCCACCGACGCCGAGAGAACCGCCACGGCGCTGCCGGCGATCCAGGCGTTGACCATGAAGTCTGCTGTGAAGAGGCCTGACGGAAACAGCACGTGGAGGAGATGCATCAGGGCACCTGCCTTGTCGCGGGCTCTTGACGGGTTCGCCGGCCGATGCGCGAGAGCAGGTATTCGAGCAGGACGATCATGACGATGAAGAAGCTGACCGGCCAGCCGCGGTCGAGCGGCGGCCAGGCGTAGCTCTGGTAGGCGAGGGCGACGCCGAGCACGACGGCCAGAAGGCCGAGCAGCACCGAGAGCGCAACCGCCTCGCCGACATGACGCGTCCAGCGGACGGCGGCGGAGGCTGGCCCGATCAGGAGCGCCGTGCTGAGGAGGGCACCCGCCACCAGCGCGGACTCCTCGACGGCAACGGCGATGGCCAGCATGAACAGGAGGCTCACCGCGGTGGTGGGCACGCCGGCCGCCCGCGCGACCTGCGGGTTCACGGTGGTGAAGACGAGCGGGCGGTAGAGCACGGCGAGCAGCAGCAGGACGAGCACGGAGAAGAGCGCGACAGGGCCTGTCACGCCGGGGTCCACGGTGAAGATCGAGCCGAACAGGATCGCCACCGGCCCGCTGCCCGGGTTCGGCCGTTGCGTCATGAAATAGAGCAGGAGGGCGCCGATGCCCAGCATCAGCGAGAGGACGATGCCTGTCGCGACGTCGCGTTCGCGTGCACGTTCGCCCAGGGTTTCGATGCCGAGGCCTCCCAGCACGCCGACGCCGATGAAGCCGTAGAGGGGCGAGATGCCGCCGAGGTAGGCAGCGGCGGCACCGGTGGTGCCGATGTCGCCGAGCGCGTGGCCGGAGAAGCTCTGGCCCCGCAGTACGACGAAGACGCCGACCGCCCCGGATGTCGCGGCGACGAGGCTGCCGATGACGAGAGCCGTGCGGGTCGCGCCCAGGGTCAGGAGACTCGCGATGAAGGCGGCCATGGCATCTCTCCTAGGCGTCGCAGGTGGTGCAGGTCAGGGCCTCCACGTCCGGGCCGCCTACGACGAGGATGCGGCCGTGCACCCGCACGACGTCGATGTGGTGGCCGTAGAGCTGGCCGAGGACGTCCTGGCGCACCACCTCGTCGACCGTGCCGAGGGCCGCCTGGCCGCGGGCCAGGTAGAGGATACGATCCATGACGCCCAGGATGGGATTCATGTCGTGGGTCACGAGGAGGACGGTGACGCCGCGCTCGTGCGCCACCCTGCCGACGAGCGCAACCACTTCGTCCTGGCTGCGCAGATCCAGGTTCGCGAGCGGCTCGTCGAGCAGTACGACGCGCGGCTCCGAGATGAGGGCGTGCGCCACGAGGAGCCGTTGCAGCTCGCCGCCCGAGAGGCGGCCGACGGGCTGGTCGGCGTAGCTGGACGCGCCGACCCAGTTCAGGGCCTCGTCAACTTTGGCCCGCCGGTTCCTGCCGCCGAGCGAGAAGCCCCAGCGGGCGCCGTCGAGACCGAGCGCCACGAGGTCCCGGGCCGTAAGGGGCAGGTCCGGGTCGGGCGTGTAGCTCTGCGGCACATAGCCGACCAGACTGCGCGACGCCTGCGCGTCGTGCCCGCCGATGCGTACCTTTCCCTGGTCGGGCCTGAGCAGGCCCAGGATGATCTTGAGCAGGGTCGTCTTGCCGGCCCCGTTCGGTCCGATCACGCCGACGAGCTCACCGGGACGCAGGCTCAGGTCGATGCCCTGCAGCACCGGCCTGCCGCCGAGACTCACGCGAACGCCCGCGAGCTCCAGCACGGGTTGTGCCTGGCCCGCCACCGGCTGAAGGTTCCTCATGGTGCCAGCACCTCCGACTTGTGTTTCGTGATCGCGGCGTCGAGTGCGGTCGTCTCGGCGAGCATCCAGCGCTGGTAGTCGTAGCCGCGCGGCATCGTTTCGTAGACGCCGACCACCGGAACGCCGTGCTGGCGGGCCAGCTTCAGCATGGACGCGGTGGTCGGCTCCACCGCCTGGAAGTTGTAGACGAGAGCAGAGACCTGGCGGTGGATGATGAGGGACTCAACGTGCGTGACGTCCTGCGGCGACGGATCCTCGCCGTTCATCACCGCGAGCTCGAAGGTCCAGGGCGTCGCGATGTGGAGGTCGCCCGCCTTCAGGAGATAGTCTGCGACAGGTTCCATCGGCGCCACCCGCGCGCCCGCGGCAGTGGCCCTGAGGCGTGCGACAGCCTGGCGCCACGGCGCGAGGGAGCGGTCGAAGGCGGCGAGGCGCTGCCTGAAGTAGTCCTTGTGGCTCGGCTCGAGCTTCGCGAGCGCCTGGGCGATGCGACCCGCGACGGCCTGCATCGTTCCGGGGCGGTACCAGAGGTGCGGGTTTGGCGTGCCCTGCGGCGTCCGAACGATCTGCGCGGCGGTCAGGACGATGCGTCCCGGGCTCGGCGAGGCGGCCTCGAGGCTCTGCATGAAGCTGTCGTAGCCGAGGCCGTTCTGCACGATCAGCGCCGCCTTCGCCACTTCCTCCGCGTCGACGGTGCTCGCCTCGAAGGTGTGCGGGTCGGTGTTCGGGTTCACCATGATGCCGACGGCCTGGACGTAAGGCCCCCCGATCTGCGCAAGCACGTTCGCGTACTCGTTTTCGGCGCCGACCACGAGCAGGGCCCGCCCCTGCGCGGGCCCCTGCGCAGCGGGCTGACCGAAGACGAAGACGAACGCCACGGCCAGCCCGGCCAGCAGTACGACGAGGCCGCCTACGATGATCAGGCGCCGCAATCTCATAGCGGCGGCACATCCTTGCCGCGGCCGGATGCGCCCCGGCAGGCCGGGCAGACGCCGAACGCCTGCAGAACGTGATTTTCCATACTGTAGCCGACGCGCTCCACCGCACGTGCCACCGCACCGTCGTCTTCCAGGCTGAAGACCTCGGTGCGACCGCACACGCGGCACGTCACATGGTGGTGATGGCCCGCGGTGAGGCAGAGCGTGTAGACCTCCGCGTCGGGAGCGTGCAGGCGCTCGACCAGCCCGCAGGTGCGCAAGAGCTGCAGGACCCGAAACACGGACGCCCTGCCGATGCCCGGGTCTGCCTTGGCGACTTCCGCCGTAAGCTCGCTCGGGGTGAACGGATGGCCGATCGATGCGACCACCTGCAGGATCGTGCGTCTCGGGAGCGTGTGGCGAAAGCCCTGCCGGGCCAGGGCGCTCTCCATCAGATCGAGCGGGTTGCTGCGCTCCGGTTCGCCCGTCACCTCATCACCACCCATAAATGAGACCGAGTATCATGATGATACTATGTATCAGACGACACACCACGTCAAGAAGTAGTGTCTCCCTGTACACTGTGAAGGTCGTCGACCATCCCATGCCCAAGCGGCGCCGCATGAGTGCATGTTTTGAGAATTAGACAATCATCAAAATGACAGCCATCGCCCTTCGGCTCGCCTTTCTCTCCCTGGGCAAGTGAGCCTGGAGCGGAGGGACGTCTGAGCCGGTGGCCCGTCATCCCCGCCTGACGTTCAACCTCCCTTGACCCATGTTCGGCCGCCGTTGCTGGTCCGCAGCATGATGCCCTGGTCGACGGCGAAGCCGTGCGAAGGGCTGACGAAATCCAGTTGCGTCACGCCCTCGAGACTCCTGTCCGGCGTGAGAGACGTCCACGTTCTGCCGCCGTCGGCCGTCCGGAAGCCGGTCTTGCCGTCCGTCGCGACGATGTGGTCTTGGTCGACGATGCTGTAGACGCGGTGCATCCCCTTGCCACCTGATTCAGGACAGAACCGCCACGTCCCGCTTCCGTGCGGCCTGAGCGAGCGTGGCATCCCGCGTGGCCAGCGGCACACCTTCACGCATGGCGAGTTCGAGGTAGGCGGCGTCGTAGACGGAAAGGCCCTCATCGCGTGCAAGCGACCACGCCGCCGTGAAGATCCCATCGCTTTGGTCCACTTGCACGCCGAGCGCTGCCCACAAGGCGTCCCAGACGCGCCGGGCTTGGACATGCGAGATGCGGCCCCGTCGCTCGCCTGAGAGAAGTCCGTTCGCGAGTTCGAGCGGCCACAGGCTTGGCACCACGGCGTGGCTGTCCGTGGGCGGGTCGACTGTCTCCTCGTCGGCGAAGCACCAGGCGAGAGCCACCGACGCATCGAGCACCTAGCGACTCATCGACGGCCCTCGTCCACCCAGGAACGCAGCTCTTCCGACGGAATGCGGGGCAGTTCCGCACGGAGCTGGCGTAACGCTTCCCAAGTCCCTACTCGGTCCGCCGCCGCTCGTACGGGGGTCAGCAGCGCAACCGGCTTGCCCCGATTGGTGATCGTGATCGTTTCTCCTTGAGCCACCGCTCGCAGGAGCTCGTTGAGATGGGTCTTCGCGTCGAAGGTTCCAACGACACGCATATTGTTCACGTCCTACTGACTAGTCTAATGACTAGTATAGTATGAGGGTGGCGACCACGCAATTCCCGTCTATCTGGACCGCCCACACCTATCCGCCGCGCCTTGCTCGATGAGAGAACACTACAAATCGCAAAATACGTGTTAGTCTTAGTCTCAGACTTCCGGAAATAGGGGCTGTGGAAATGTCGCCCATCTTTACAGGTCGCCGAAGTTGAAGCGGAGGGTGAGCTGTGGGAGCGCGGGGTGGGGCGCGTTGAGGGCGTTGAGGTGTTCGAGGAGGTGCCGGCCGGCGTCGGCATAGCGCGTGGTGTCCGGGCGTCTGAGCGTGACAAGGAGCGTGTTCTCCCGCACCGCATAGGCGCCGGGGCTGTGCAGGAGAAGTCTTGCCAGGGGGCGTTCGTGACGCGGGTCGGGCAGCGCCTCGTGGATCGTATCGCGCAGGGCGTGCTCGCCGTTCAGGTCCAGG
>JAJZVM010000090.1 GCA_021845645.1 Bacillota bacterium | reverse complement strand
TGTGTTGGCAAGGTCCGCTCCGGTGAAGCCCGGTGTGCGCTTCGCCACCTGCTCGAGATCCGTCCCCGTCTCGAGCGGCTTGTTCGCCGCATGCACTGCAAGGATCTCCTTGCGACCCTGCAGATCCGGACGATGGATCACGACCTGACGGTCGAAGCGGCCAGGACGCAGGAGCGCCGGGTCGAGGACATCCGGCCGGTTGGTCGCGGCGATCACGATGATGCCCTCATTGATGCCAAAGCCGTCCATCTCGACGAGCAGCTGGTTGAGGGTCTGCTCGCGCTCGTCGTGGCCGCCGCCGTAGCCGGCACCACGCATGCGGCCGACGGCGTCGATTTCGTCGATGAACACGATGCAGGGCGAGTTTTTCTTCGCCTGCTCGAAGAGGTCGCGCACGCGGGAGGCACCGACGCCCACGAACATCTCGACGAAGTCGGAACCGGAAATGCTGAAGAACGGAACCCCCGCCTCGCCGGCGACGGCGCGCGCCAGGAGCGTCTTGCCGGTTCCGGGTTCGCCGAAGAGCAGGACGCCCTTCGGGATTCGCGCCCCCAGCTCGACATAGCGTTTGGGGTGTTTCAGGAAGTCGACGACCTCGGCAAGTTCCTCCTTGACCTCCTCGACGCCGGCGACGTCATCGAAGGTGACGCGCTTGCGGTCGTCGGTATGCAGGCGCGCGCGGCTCTTGCCGAACTGCATGACGCGGTTGCCGCCGCCTTGCGTCTGCTGCATGAGGAAGAACATGACCGCTGCAAGCAGTGCAACCCAGAGAAGCGTGTTGAAGATCGGACTGTCGTACCAGGGGGCCTGCGCATTCGCGTACTTGAAGTTGACCCCGTTTTTGTACAGCAGGTCCTGCAGGTTGCTGGTCGAGTACGAGGAGATGACCGTCTCGAACTGCTTGCCGGTCGTCAGCTTGCCTGTCAGCACGTTGCCGCTGATCGTCGCGCTCCTGACCTCGTGCTTTTGCACCACGCTGACCATCTGGGTGTAGGTCAGCTGGGTGATGTTGGCCGGCTGCGCGGTGTGCACGTACTCGAGCACCATGAGAAGCAGAACGAGCATCACGAGTGGAAACGTGATGCGGCGGAAGATGTTGTTGTTCACCGACGCCGGGCCTCCTTTCGCGGGCTCATGCGGCTGGGCCACGCGAATCGCTTCATTCTAGCACACGCCAAAGTTGTGCAACAACTTCCGCTGACCCGACCCAGACCGTGCGTCCGAACCCCGCGTCCAGTCCGCACGGATGCCCTGGCAGCCACACGGGTCGCCCGTCCCGGCAGACGACGGGCAGGCGGTCGCGCACGGCTCTGGGCACGCGGGCATCGACCAGGATGTCCTGGAGTTTGCGTGTGCCGCCCGCTAGCCTCAGCCGGTCGCCGGGTCGGCGTGGCCGCACCGAGAGGGTACCCTCGCCAACCTCGGCCGACAGCGCGTCGGAGGGGGCCATGCCGACCCCGAAGCGCAAATCTCCCCAAAGGAGACGTCCGCCCGGCACGATGCCTGACCAGGGCAAAGGCACCTCAGGCCAAGAGAGGAGCCCGTGCTCCAGGCGCAGGTCCGCCCTCGGCGAAATGCGGCCGCCGGACACGAGCGCCTGGTGCACCTCGCCTAGCCGCGCGGCCCCAAGCGCCACCCCACGCTCGGCGAGAACGCGCCTGAGGGCCCGACGCTGCATAGGGAGCGGCTGCCTGGCCAGGGGCCTGAGATCGATACCGCTTGGCCATCTCGGCAGGGCGGCGACAATGGTCGCGGCCTCCTGCTCGAGCCAATCCTCCTCCTCACCCCGCAGCGCGGCGAAGCGACCCAAGGCCTCCACTGCGCGCGGATTCTCGCGGCGCAGAAGGGGCATCAGGTCGATGCGGACCCGATTGCGCCCGTATTTGCCCGACAGGTTCGTCGCATCGATGGCAAACGCGAGTCCGTGCTCCCGGCAGTAGTCCTGCAGCGACGAACGCTCGACCTGCAGCAGGGGCCGCCAGAAGGGAGGACGCCAACGCCGCATGCCCGCGGCGGCGCCGGTGCCTCGGACAAGCTGCATGATGACGGTCTCCGCCTGGTCGTCTGCCTGATGGCCGAGGGCGATCGCCTGCGCACCGACTGCCCGCATGACTCTCAGCAGGACGGACCGCCTGACGTCCCGCGCGCTCTCCTCGCTTCGCACCGGCGGCGGCGGCAGGTGCACGACGCTCCAGCCCACGTTCGACCGCTCGGCAAGCCCGCGGCAGATGGCGGCCTCCGCCTCGGCCGCCTCCGGCCGCCAGCCGTGGTCGATGTGGCACAGGTGCAACCCTATCCGCGCCTCCGCAGCCACCCGCGTAAGGATGTGAAACAGCGCCACCGAATCCGGCCCGCCGGACACGGCGACGACAATGCGGCTGCCGACGAGGTCAGTCTCTTCCAGCCCGATCCGCACGAGCGCCTGCAAATCCTGCATGGCGCCCGGCTTCGACATCCCGCTGCGCCATCCTGCCGCTAAGGCTGCGCTGCGGCGCCAAGCGCGCGCACCACATCGCGCAGCCGCCGGACCCGCCGCAGCCAGCCCCGCGGCGTGAACCGCCCGTCCTGCGCCTCCTGCAGCAGCCGCCAGAGCCGGCGATCCTCCCTCGCCCACGTCGGCTCCTCTCCGGGCACACTGCCGCCTGCGGCCAGCATGGCCGTCGCCAGCCAGGCCAGATCGAGCGGGCCGCCCTCGCAGTTCTGCCAGCGACCAGGCGCAAGGAGGCGCCAACGCCGCTCGTGCGCGCTCCAAATGATCTCGTCCGACGCGATCGCCGTAAGCTCCACGGCATGCCTCGCGAGCACGTCCAGCGCCAGCCCGACGTCGAAGCCCAGACCGCGCAGCTCGCCAGGCGCCAGGCGTCGCCCCTCCTCGAGAAAGGTCGTCAGCGTGTACCCCGCAACAAATTCGCTGACGAGATAGGACAGCCGTCCTCCGGGCATCTCCCCCCACTCGCGCATGCGAGGCAACAACCCTGCCGGTAGCCGTCGCACCAGCGCTGCGCGCGCCTGCACGATCTCCGAGCGGCCGATCTCCACCACCCAGGCACGGCCTGCCTCATCCAGGGCCCAGAAGGTGCGCTCCCCCAGCGCGACTCCGATCTGGTAGCGGTGCGCGTCACCCCAGATCACCGGTCTATCGACCGCCTCGCCCATGGGACACGCCTCCTTCCACCAGCATTCTTTCCCTGCGCGGCCAAGGCTATCCCGGCCACGGCTGGGCGCCTGAGCCACGGCTGGATGTCTGCCCCTGGGCTGGGGTAGAACCCGGCCACCAGAACCGTGGCATCGTCCCGCGGCGTGTTCCTTTGTCCCAGCGCGGCGTCCAGGATGGCTTCCGCCAGGAACTGCGGGTCCCGGCCGCCCAGGGCCTTGAGCACGGCCTCCAGCCACGCGCCCCGCTGGCCTGGCATTGTCTCGAGGACCCCGTCCGAGACCAGGACGAGCCTGTCGCCAGCGTGCAGAGCGAGGTGCTGCACTGTCGCCTCGGCCTCGGGCAGAACGCCCAGGGGCAAGGCTTCGCCGCGCAGCACCTGCACGTCGTCACCGCGCCAAAGGTATGTCTCAGGGGCACCGATCTTGAGGGACGCCAGTTCACCCGCGGCAAGATCCACAAGCGCGACGTCCAATGTGGCGTAGCTGTCGCCTCCCATGGCGCGCCGCACGGCGTTCGTGCTGCGCACCGCGAGGACCGGGTCCATGCCCGCCGCGACCAGACCCTCGAGGGCGTCGAGTGCCCCGGCGCTCTGTTCCGCCGCGGCATAGCCGGTCCCCATGCCGTCCGAGATGGCGATGAGGAGCCTCCCTTCGTCGAGTTCGCGCACGAGATAGCTGTCGCCGCTCAGTCTGCTCTTGCCCTTGGCCAACTGCGCGATGCCGCAGGTGTAGTGGAGTCTCGGCGGGACCGGGTCCACCGATTGCGCGAAGGCCCAGCCGAGCATCTGGCGCACGCCCAGGAGGACGTCGTGTGTCAGGGTGCGCTCCGCCTGAAGGAGCCTTCTCACGTTCGCCTCGGCGCGCAGGCGATCGCCGGCCACCGAGACGGCCGTCGCCACCTGGTCAGGTCTCGGGCAGCGCTGGCGCAGCTCCGCCGGCAGATCCTTGCCGCTTGCCGGATTGCCGTCCTGGTGCAGCATCAGCTGGCGCACTCCGGTGTAGGTGCGGTAGAAGCCCTGGTCCCAGCAGGTGCGTTCGTGCGCGCAGCCGCTGCAGACATGCTCCCGCACGCTGCCGAGAAAGCGTGCGACGTCGGCTTCCTCGGCCTCCGTCGCCGCCGCCTCCGGCGCCAGCGCGCGTATCAGGCTGTCGAGCTGGTCGAGCGCCCCCCGCACCCGTTCCTCGGGTCCGGCCGGCGGCGGTGGCGGCGGCGGCTCAAAAACGCGTTTCACGGCACTGAACAGGGATTCCGGAATCGCCTGCCCGAGCACCAGGAGGAGCAGGGCGAACCCGACAACCGCCTCGCCTGCGTTGGCCGGCAGTAGCGGCACCATGAGCGCGAGGGCGACCGCCAGGCCGAACCAGCTCCAAAACGGCCCAAACCGGCGCAAGGCGGTGCCGGCGGCCCCGCCGACCGCAAGCCAGAGCCCCGCCGCCGCAGTTACGAAGCCGCCCAGCGTGAGCAAAGCGCCGAAGGCCAAGGCGAGCACGGACGCCTGAAGCCGGCAGCGCAGGGCGAGATAGACCAGGCCGATGGCGAGCAGGAGGCCCGGATCAAGCAACGGGAACGGCGCCGACTGCAGCGACCAGACCGCCGCCATCGCCAGGAGGCCCGCGGCCAGACGCCGCTGGTGCGGTCGCTCCCCCTGCAGAGCACGCCACGCGAAGAAGATCGTCCAGCCTCCGATGACGGAGACGGGCACGACAAGGATGCGGGAAAGATCCCCTGGCAGAGCTAGCGCGAGCGGCAGCGCCAGGCCACCCGCCGCGAGCGGGCCCCCGATCCCGCGGCGAAGCTTGGGCCACAGGCCCTCGGAGATCGCAACCGGCAGCAGGACGCAACTCAGCAAGGCCGACAGGACGGCGCCATCCGCGCCCCGCAGCAGCGTGCCCAAGGCGGCCAGGATGACGCCAAGCGCCCCGAAAGGCAGTTCCGCAAGACCTCCGGCCGCGGCAAGGCCGAGCGGCCAGGCGGGGTTGCCCACCGACGCTTGTCCCAGGACGATTCCGAGTACGCCCACGAGGGCGAGGTGCAGCCACTGCCTGCGGTCCAGAGGCGCATCACCGCGTCCCGGCCGACCAGCCAAGAAACCGCCCCCAGGCTGCAACGCCATGCGCTGCTGAGGTCGTTTGTCTCGGCAAGTATAGGCGCCACGCCGCCTCGGCTCGTGACGAACGTGGGCGAGCACCGTGCGACACGATCCGTAGCTGTGCCGAAGCTGGGCGCCGCGGCCGCCCGCATCTGCGGGGCGTGCCGCGGCGACGATGACTCGCTACCTTATATAGGGATCAGGGGGACCGTGTCGGATGCTCAGACCTCGCAGAGGGCGATCGCCTCTCGTGGGTCGAGGCGTCCGTCCGCAACCGCTTCGATTCCAGGCAGGTACCTGTCCAGGCTGGCCACGTTCACATGCAGGAGCCGGCGCACGAGTGGGATGTCCGCCACGGTCTGGCCGAGTTCGACGCTCGTCTTGAACCGGGTTTCACCATCAGTCAGGTCCATCTCGAAATTGCCGGTGACGAGACCGAAGTTCGCGCGTGTGAGGAAGTCCGCCATGCGCTGTCTGGCGTGTTCCGGAACCTGCTGCGCCACGACCGAATAGATGATGAGCGCGTTGCGCTCCTCGTCGATGTGTGCGTAGCACATCCAGCTGCCATTCTGCCCGCGGAAGCCCATCGCCAGCGTGGGCTGCCCTTCGACGGGCGCATACTGCCAGCCGTCCTCCTGCAGCATTGTCTCGACCAACGTCCGAAGACCCATCCGCGCACCTCCAAGGCCTGCCTGCGCCACGCAGTATAGCATCCTTGCAGGCGACCTGGAGGCTAGCCCTGGCGCAAGGCCTCGATCGGATCCAGGCGACTGGCGCGCATGGCGGGCCACATGCCGAAGACGATGCCTACGACGAGCGAGAAGCCGAGGGCAAGGACAATGGAGTTGGTCGCCACGCCTCCGCTCCAGCCGAGTGCCCTGGCCATGATCGTGGCACCGAGGCCGCCGAGCAGAGCACCGATCGCCCCGCCGACCAGACTGAGAATGCCGGATTCGACCAGGAACTGCGTCAGGATAGCGCCCCGACGCGCGCCGATAGCCTTGCGCAGGCCGATCTCCCGCGTACGTTCGGCCACCGTCACCAGCATGATGTTCATGATGCCGATGCCGCCGACGAGCAGCGAAATGCCGGCGATGCCGCCCAGCATCAGGGTCAGGGTGTTGGTGATGGTGGAGAGGGCCGAGAGGATCTGATCCTGCGAGACGACCACTGCGGCGTTCTGGCTGGCGAAACGCGCATCCATGACCGCCTCGATCTGTGCCACCGCAAGTGGAGCAATGTCCGAGGATCGTGCCTCAGCGATGATCGAGCTGACCTGATTGGTACCGAGGATCTCTTCGGCCGTGGTGACAGGGGTGAGGATCACGTCGTCCGCGTTCGCCCCGAAACTGCCGCCCGCGCTTTGCAGGACGCCGATCACGGCAAGCGGGGTACCGTTCACGTAGATGGTCTTGCCCAGTCCGGACGTCACGCCGAAGAGCTGCTGCTCCACGGTCGGTCCGATCACGGCGACTGCCCGCCGGTACGTCACGTCGGAGGCGATGATGTACCGCCCCGCGGCGAGCTTGCGGCCCTGGATCTGCAAGGACGCGGGCGATGTGCCCATGAGGGTCGTCGCGTAGCTTTGGGATCCGTAGTCCGACGTGACCTGGCCGGTCATCAGCGGCGCGTCGGCGCTGATCTGCGGAACCACCTGCTTCAGCCACGCCACGTCTTGCGGGTAGTAGAGGACCGCGCCGGCGGAGCGCATGGGAGTCACCGTGATCAGGTTGGAGCCGAGGGCCTGGATCTGCGACGTGACCGAGCCCGTCGCTGCCTGGCCGATCGAGATCAGGGCGATCACGGCGCCGACGCCGATGATGATGCCCAGCATGGTCAGGAACGCGCGCAGCTTGCCCATCATCAGGCTGCGCCAGGCCATGCGCATGCTCTCGAGGATCATCACAGCTCCTGCACCTCCCCAAGGGTATGCCTGCTCGAGGCCGGCACAGGGTCGTCGGCAACGACGCGGCCGTCGCGGAGGCGGACGATCCGCTCGGTATGCAGCGCCACATCCTCGTCGTGGGTGACGATCACGATGGTGCGTCCGCTCTTGTGCAACGCGAGAAACAAGCGCAGCACCTCTTCGCCCGATGTCGAGTCGAGGTTGCCCGTCGGCTCGTCCGCCAGGATCACATCGGGCTCGCCCGCCAGCGCGCGGGCCACACTCACACGCTGCTGCTGCCCGCCTGAGAGCTCGAGTGGACGATGGTGGCGGCGCTCGGCGAGGCCGACCGCCGCAAGGGCATCCTCCGCCCGCTTGCGGCGCTGGGTGCGGCCGAGGCCGCGATAGACGAGCGGCAGTTCGACATTCTCGAGCGCGGTCAGCTGGGGCAGCAGATTGTAGTTCTGGAAGACGAAGCCGATCCGCCTGTTGCGCACATCCGCGAGCGCGTCGTCGGATTTGCGCCCCACCTCCTCGCCGCCCAGGAAGTAACGACCCGCGCTGGGTCGGTCCAGGCAGCCAAGGAGATTGAGCAGCGTCGACTTTCCCGATCCCGAAGGACCCATGATCGCTACCATCTGTCCCTCTGGTATCGCGAAGTCCAGGCCCTGGAGGGCTGCCACTTCGACGTCCCCCATGCGATAGATCCGCTTGAGAGACTCCACGCGGATGACGTCCGCCATCTCACTGGCCTCCGCTGCCAGTGCTGGAGCCCTGGTTACCGCCGAAGCCCCCGCCCTGGCTACCGGAGCGACTGCGGAAAGGGCCGCCGCCGAAGCCTGGCGTGGAGGTCGAAGTTGACACCGTGGCGGTGACCACCTTGTCGCCCGCCGCAAGTCCGGCCAGGATCTGAACGGCAACGTCGTTCGACAGGCCCGTCGCGACCCTCTGCACCCTGATCCGGCCGTTCTTGACGACTTTCACCGTCGCCGCCCGGCCTGTACCGCTGACCGCCTCCACCGGCACGAGCAGTGCGCTTGGGACGAACGCGACGTCGATCGTGACGCTGGCGGACATGCCGGCGAGCAGACTGCCGGGCCTGGCTACGGTCACGATGACGTTGAAGTTCGCAACACCGGACGAGTTGGTGCCGGCGGGCGAGATCAGGGCAACCGTGCCGAAGAACGTCCGGCCAGGCAGCGCGTCGGATGTGACGACGACCCGCTGGCCGACCCTCACCTGCGCAATCGACACCTCGCTGATCGGCACGAGGATCTGGAGCGAGTTCGGCGCCTCGACAGCGAACGGAGCCGTCGAAGCGGACATCGTGGTCGATGCGCTGTTGGCGCTGGTGACACCGCTGCCCTGGGCGACCGTGTCGCCGGGTTGCACATTGACGGCCGTGACGATGCCGGCGATCGGGCTCGCGATGTTGAGATCGGCCAGCGCGTTCCTCGCACGCTGGACACTCTGCTGGTCCACGGCGATCTTGGCCCTCTGCGAGGCTACCTGTTCCGCGGCGGGAGGGGTCGGGTGCAGCAGTTGCTGCAGCGCCGCCTGGTCAGAACTGAGCTGAGCCTGATCCGAGCCGAGCTGCGCCTTGTCCGAGTTCGGCACCGCCTCGTCCGAAATCAGTGTGGTCTCGTCCGAACTCACCTGCAGCTGGTCGCTCGCAAGCTGCGTCTGTTCGGTCGACAGCTGTGCCTGGTCGGACGAGAGCTGCGCCTGGTCGGACGAGAGCTGCGTGTCCAGAGAAGGGTTCGAAAGGGTCAGAACCGTCTCACCCGCTTGCACCGTCTGGCCAGCCTGCAGCGCGACGGTCAGCACGGTGCCTGACACCTGCGCCGTCACGGCTTGCGTGCCGGCGAAGGCGATGGTGCCCGTTTCCGTCAGATAGGCCTGCGTGAAGTCCGCAGTGGCGTTCATGCCTGCCCTGAGCCCCGTCGGCGGATTTTCGACGCTGAGCGTGACCGGGAACAGGGCTCCCTGCCGGTTGGATCCGCTCGACGTCACGCCGATGGTCTGCACCACGGCCTGCATGGTTCCCTGATCCTGCGTCCAGACCTGTACGCCCTGGCCGACGTAGATGTTGGGCAGGTCGATCTCCGGAACGCTGGTCTGCACGTCAATCTCTGTGGGCTGCACGACCTGGAAGACGGTCGTTCCCTGGCCCACGTTCTGGCCGACGCCCACGCCGACGCTGGAGATCAGGCCCGAGACCGGTGAGCTGACTGCGAGATACTGGAGGTTCTGCTCGTCGCTGGCGATCTTCTGCTGCTGGTTCGCGATGGTCTGCTGCTGGTTCGCTATGGCCTGTTGGTCGTTCGCGATCCTGAGCTTGTCGTTGGCGATCTTCTGCTTCTGGTTCGGGATGTTCTGCCGGTCCGCGACGATCTTCTGCTGCTCGTTCGCGATGTTCTGCCGGTCGACCGCGATGCGCTGAGTGTCGGCCTGGACCTGATCCGCGGACGGAGGCGTGGGCGCCACGAGCTGGGTCAGGCTGGCTTCGTCGGCGGCCAGCTGCGCCTCAGCCGACAGCAGGTTGGACGAGAGCGTCCCCTGGGTGTCCGCCACGGTGGCCAAGATCTGGCCCGCCTGCACCCGGCTTCCCACCTCGACCGGAACCGAGGTCACGGTTCCCGGCTCCTGGGCGTTCACGTTGACGGACGTGGCGGCCTGCACGGTGCCACTGCCCGTCACGTTGACAGTCAAAGGTCCGTTGTAGGCGGTCGCCACCGCAACGTTGGGCGTCTTCGACCTTTGCCCTGCACGCAACGCGCGAACACCGAAAAAGGCCACGACCAGCACCACTACGACCACCGCGACGGTGGTTACGACGCGTCGCATTCGGGTTCCCCCTCTGTCTGCCAATTGCACGGCGTCCTTGATTTTGGGCGCCTTTCCTTTTGCGGAGATAAGCTTGCGGCCAAGATTTCCTAAGACGACCGTCCGCCTTCGGCATCTTCGGGCCCGACCTCGAGCAGCCGATGCAGGATACGCACGAGCGCCCCACGGTCCTCCGGATCGAGGGCTGAGACGAGCCGGCGGATCTCGGCGCGACGGCGGACGCGATCAGCCATGAGAATCTCCTCACCTGCCTCGGTCAGACTGACGAAGACGACCCGCCCATCCCTCTGGTTCCGTTCGCGCCGGACGTAGCCGCGGCCCTCAAGTTCCGCCACGAGCTGCGTGATGGCGGCGGGTGTCAACTGAAGCGCCCTGGCGAGGTCCGATACGCGCGAGGGCCCATGGGGCCAGTCCGCATCCGGGTGCTCAGGCGACTTGAGTCGCCAGAGCAGCATGTGGTGACTTGGCCCGAGCCCTGTTCCGGCATCCCTGCGCCGCTGGCGGCGCAACGACGCAAGGGTCTGGAACAGCAGCGTGATCAGCTCGTCCACGTCCGGCTCGGCCACAGTGAAACCACCCTTCTCGATTAAGTTTAGACGCTTAACTATCCCCTGACGCCATTTGCCTGTCAAGATATGAAAAAGGGCGCGGGCAGCGTGGTATGCCGCTTCGCGCCGGAAGTCTGGTGGCCCCAACGGGATTCGAACCCGTGTTCCCACCTTGAAAGAGTGGTGTCCTGGGCCTCTAGACCATGGGGCCGACAACGGCATTATACGCTGTCGACGCCGCCCTGGCGAGCGATGGCCTGACACCTTGGCGGACGTGCCAGATGTCCGTCTCATCGCATCGCCTGCCCGCGGGGAAACTTCCCGCGAGGAGGTGGCGCATGATGCCGGAGCGCGACCAGAAGAAGACGCCGGAGGAAGCGCTTGACGACCTGAAGATGGACGTGGCGGACGACGTCGACGTGCCGCTCGAGGAGAATGGCGACAACGGCGACCTGACCGCACGCCAGTTGGGCAAAGTGGGCGGCCAGATGGTTCGGCGCCTCGTGCAGCGCGGCGAAGAGGCATTTGCCGAAGACGAGAACGAAGAGGAATAACGCGCAGAACAATGCCCGAGGCAGCGGCTTGGCGGCCTGGGTCCGAGGACCCGGTGCGCAAGGCGCCGCCCCGCGGTTTGCTGCGGCTGCGGATGCTCCCAGGGCGGCAAATTCCGCCACCGGGACGCGGACTGGATTGGGCAGGGATTGTCCCGCGCAAGGAGGAATGGAATGTCGCCCACCTGCGGTCATCACCGCAAAATTGCATTGCCCGTGAAACAACTTGAGGCAATTCTCGTCTAAGTATGTGCAGCGGGCTCACTGGAGGGACAGGCGGCTGTCGGTCAGAGAGGACCTCGCCGGCTTGGACGACCGCGAGCTCGTGCGCCGCGCCCAGGAGCAGGACGCACGCGCGTTCGCCGTACTCGTCGCACGGTATGAGGTCAAGGTGCGCCGGCTCTGTGCCGCTCTCACCGCCGACCCTGACGCCGCCGAGGAACTAGCCCAGATTACCTGGGTCAAGGCGTTCGAGGCGGTCCGCAACCTGCGGGACGGCGAACGGTTCTTCGGCTGGCTCCGACAGATTGCCGTGAACCACCTGCGCGACGGGTGGCGTCGGCACAAGCTGCCGCAGTTGCCGTTCGACGACGCGCTGCACGATCGTCCGGACCCCGGTGATCAACCCGACGAGCAGCTGCTGCGCGCGGAGCGCCAGCTGGAGATCGCTCAGGCGCTCGGAACGCTGAGCCTGCACGATCGCAGGATCCTGGCTCTTCGCTACGAGCAGGACCTCTCGTACCACGAGATCGCGGCCTTGCTGCACACCACCGAGGGAACGGTGGCAACCTGGCTCTACCGGGCAAAAGAAAGACTCCGCAAAGCCATGGACCAACCGAAGGGCAGGCACCGGCAGTGGTAGTACACATCTCAAGCAGGGACATCGGACGCTATGTCGACGGCGAAGTGGGGCGCGAGGAAGCCCGGCTGATCGACCGCCATCTGTCCGCATGCACATACTGCCTTGGCCGGCTTGAAGGCGAGCAACGCCTCGCGCTGGACCTCAAATCCCATTTCGCCATGCCGCTGCCCGCTGGCGTTCATGCACTGCCACCACGCACCTCCCGGCCCTTCGCGGCGCCCGCCGCCGCCGCGGCCGTCCTGGTCGCGTGCCTCGCCTATCCGGCCTTCGGCCGCGATCTGCAGCCACCGCGCACGACCGGCCAGAGCAGCGTGATGCAATTCGTTCTGGGTGTGCGCGTCCAGGGCGACGGACCAACCTGGTCGCAGCTTTCGACCTGGTCCGGTTTCGTTATCGGCCGAACGAGGCAGTCTCTCGACCTGCGCGTCGGCGGCGAGGTTGTCCGCGTTCTGCTGCCGAGCGGAACCCAGGCGAGCGACTATTCGGTCGGTTCTGCGGTCACGGTGCGCGGCATCCCCGCAGGTCACGGCGTGATCTCCGCCGTCGCCGTGCAGCAGGTGACCCCCTAAATTTCGACCTCGCCAAGGCACCCGGCCGCTTGGGCCGGGTGCCTTGGCATCTCGCTCACGCGCCTTCGTCCGGCGCGAGGAAAGCGAGCAGGGCCGCAAGGAAGGCCGCTGGCTGCTCCAGGTGCGGCGAGTGCCCGCTGCCATCGATGACGACCTCCCGGTAGCGGCCGCCCGCCAGGGCGTAGCGGTCGAGCACGTGACGCATCTGGCCCACCATCGGCTGCGGCGGAAAGACGTCGGGGCCAGGCCAGCCCGGAACCGCGCCAAGCTGTCCGAGCGTGCCAAAGTCGAGCAGGGACGCGTCCGAGACGATCTGGTCATCGCGCCCGCGCAGCCAGAGGATCGGCGGGTGCGGCGAGATGGCGGCAATTCCCGAGAGATCGCAGTAGCCTGGTGCCATGGCGTTGTTGATGCCGTCCGCGGCGGGGGCGACGCCGGGCCAGTTCTCGGAAGGCCGGGCGCCACCGGGATAGAATCCCTCGCCGACCCGCATGGCCAGAACGGCTGAGACGAGCTCTTCCTCCCGTGGCCGCGACACACGGAACGGAGGTTTGAAGTAGAAGGAATTCATCACGTTGCGCGGCGAGAACGGGCTGTCCTCCGTGCGATCCCGCTCAGCGAGCCGCCGCACGTATTCCGGATTCGCAGCGCCGCCGCCACTGCCGGCCCGATCGGGCCAGCACAGCGTGCCGTCGACATCCTTGGTGCCGCCGAAGCCGTACGGCGGCAAGGGGCTTTCGAGGGTGAGCGAGCGCACTTCGCTCGGGTGATCGATCGCGTATTGCATGACGACGCCCGCGCCCATCGACCAGCCGAGGAGGTGCGGCCGCAGGCCCGACCCGAGGGCCTCCAGCAGCGCACGCAGGTCGTCCGAAAAGTCCCGCATGCCCCGGCTGCCGTCGATCGGCAGCGCCTGGCTTTCGCCATAGCCGCGCAGATCGGGCGCCACCACGAAGTACCTGTCGGCGAGGGACTCCATCAACTCGTCGAAAAAGACGGACGATGACGCGTTGCCGTGCACGAGCACCAGAAGATCTGAGCCTTCATCCCCCGCTACGCGCGCATAGGTTTCCAGTCGCGCAGTGCTGCGCCTCAGCCCACGGACCTTCACGCGGATCCCTCCTTGCCGCTCCTGACGTCGTAGTCAGGTTTCGTCAATGCCAGCTGCTCCCCTGCCGTCCCCTTGACGATGCGCGCCGCGCGCGGTACAAAAAGATGATTACGGCACTTATCTTCTGGAGGAACGGCATTGCTACCGACCTTCATCATTTTTTTCCGCGAGACGCTCGAGGCGAGCCTCGTCGTGGGCATCATCCTCGCGTACCTGCACCGGATCGGGCGCACCGACCGCGCATTCAGCGTCTGGCTCGGCGTCGCGGCCGCCCTGATACTGGACCTCTCGGTGGCGCTCTTCAGTTACCATCTGATCCATCACTACGACGGTTCCCGCGTGCAGGCCATCCTCGAAGGCTGCACGTACCTCGTCGCAACCGCCATGCTCACGTACATGAGTTTCTGGATGAAAGGTCAGACCAGGCAGATACGTGGCGACCTGGAGCGCAAGGTGGAGGTGGCGCTTTCGCGCGGCAGTCTGGGCGCGCTGATCCTTCTGTCAGCGGTCACCGTGGGCCGCGAAGGCCTCGAGACGGCCTTCTTCACACTGGCCATCGCGCTGGGCCAGCATGGGTTGCCGCTTTATCTCGGCGCGGTTCTTGGCCTTTTCGCAGGTCTCGCTGTCAGCGCGTGGGTCTACAGTCTGGGGCGCCGCGCACCGCTCGGCCTCTTCTTCAATGTTCTCGGGGTGCTTCTGCTGCTCTTCGGCGCCGGACTGCTGGCCGACGCGATCGAGTCGTTTCAGTCCATCGGCTGGCTGCACGTCCTGACGCGCGTCGTCTGGCACAGCGCCGCGCTGCTGAACGAAGGCAGCGCCCTCGGCGACATCCTGCACAGCCTGCTCGGCTACGCCCAGTCACCCACGCTGCTGCAGGTGAGCGTCTACCTCGTCTTCCTGAGCGCGGCCACCTACGCCTACCTAAGGACAGGCAGCGCGCACGCCCCCCACAGTGCGCTGCGGCGGGGACCGTAGCCCAAAGTCCGGGTATTTGCCACGAGGCCGGGGGCGCCGTCTTGGCGCCCCCGGCCCTTGTCTTGTGTCTTGGGTCTACAAACCGATCCTGGTCATCCAGTAGGAAAGAGTTCGGCGCGCGTCCGCCTTGGGCAGGCCCGTGATCTCCTGCGCGACCTGGCAGGCGACGAGTTCGGCGCCGACGCGGCTGAGTGCACCCCGCATCGCCGCGATCTGGTGGAGGACCCGCTCGCAGGTGTCGTCCTCCGTGATCATCCGCTCCACCGCACGCGCCTGTCCCTCGATGCGGCGCATGCGCGCGATGAGCGCCTGGCGCTGCTCCGGGTCCAGGTGCGGCCCGTCAGCGGGCGGCGTCGTCGATGATGGCACGTATCTCCCCCTCCACCTCGCTGGCCAGCTGCTTCATGCGCTCCTGCCCCTGTCCCTCGTCTGCCAGGCTGATCAGCCGCTCTGGACGCAACATACCGATCTCGCTGCCGCTGCCGCTTGCCCGCACGAGAATGCGGCACGGCAGGAAATAGGCGCCATCGCTGTTGATGCGCAAGAGTTCGTCCGCGCGGGCGGCATTGCACACCTCGAGCACGTGCATCGCGCCATAACCCGGGAACCCCTTGGCCTCAAGCGTGGCTCCCATGTCGCTTTGCCAAAGTGCGCTGAAGCGATGCTCGAGCAGTGCCTCGTGCACCGCGGTCAATGCGTCATCGACGCTCTTATGGGTTTGCACCCGGTACGCAAACGACAACCCGCATCCTCCTCAGTTCTCGCGGTCAATACTCTACCCTGTATGCTACCCCGCCCGCAGTCTCGACGCAACGCCGCGGCAGGGATGCGTGACCTCGGGTGGAATCGCCCGATCTGGGTATCCCCTTGACCCATTACCTGCTGCATATCGCGTTGGGCCGTGTAGGACTACCCGCGCAACCTACTCGAGTTCGAAGCGAGGTTTGCTGCCAAAGAGGCGGGCAGGGCTTATCTTGCCCGGTTGCGGTGGCCACAGGGCTTCCGTCGCCCTCGTTGCAGCCATGAGGTTGG
>JAJZVM010000089.1 GCA_021845645.1 Bacillota bacterium | reverse complement strand
CGGGGGCGCTCCTCGCGGGGGCGCGCCTCGTTCACGGTAAGCTGCCGACCCTGCCAGTCTGCGCCGTTCAGCGCCTCGATGACGGCTTCCGCCTTGTCGGCGGGAACCTCCACGAAGCCGAACCCACGCGAACGGCCGGTCTCCCGGTCAGTCGCGATGCGCGCTGCCAGGACTTCGGCATACTGTGACACCGCCTGCTGCAGGTCCTCACTGGTGACGGACCAGGGCAGGTTGCCGACGTAGATCGTCTTCTGCACGTCTCTGCACTCCTTTCGAAACCGTATTCGCCAGGAAGTGCACGGAGACATGGCATCGTGTACGGCCGTGGATCCATACCAACTCCTAAAGCGACAGGTTCAATATACCGTGCGGGTAGCAATTTGGCAAGGCGGGGCGGCCTAGCACCCGAAACTGCCTAGGATGCGGACGGAGCTCGCCACGGCGGAGAGTTCCGCGAGGGCGTCCGCCAGCTCGGGGTCTTCCGCGTGGCGATCGACGTCGAGATAGAAGACGTACGCGAACGGGCTTTCCTGGTCCGGACGCGACTCGAGCTTGGAGAGGTTGCAGCCGTGCCGCGCAAAGGGCTCGAGGCAACGGTGGAGCGAGCCTGGCTCGTTCGGCACGGTGAACGCCACGAGGGATCTTCCCGGGCCCTGGGCCAGGGTGGGCGGGAGGCCGATGGCGAGAAAGCGCGTCACGTTGTCGTCGCGATCTTCGATGCCCTCCGCCAGAACGGCGAGGCCGAAGAGCTCCGCCGCTCGCCGCGAGGCGATGGCGGCGACGCGGGGGTCGCCAAGGCGCGCAACGTTCTGCGCGCTGCCGGCCGTGTCGTAGGCGCTCTCGGCCGCTATGGCGTGACGGTCCAGGAAGGTCCGGCACTGGGCGAGCGCCTGCGGGTGGGAGAAGGCCCTGCGGATCCCGTCGAGGTGGCAACCTTGAAGGCCAAGAAGACAATGGCGGACGCGCAGACGGTACTCGCCCGTCACCGCAAAGCGGTGGGCCAGGAGAAGATCGTACGTTTCGACGATCGTGCCGGCCCGGGAGTTTTCCACGGGGACGGCCGCGGCGTCCGCCTCGCCGGTCGTCAGGGCCGCGAAAACGTCCTGGAGGGTCCGGCAGGGGACGATGTGCGCTTCGGGCCCGTAGAGCTTGAGCGCCGCCTGCTCGCTATAGGCGCCACGTTCGCCCTGGATCGCCACGCGGGCGGGAGACGTCACCTCGACTCCTGAGCCGCGTGCCCCTGCCGCGTCCTGGATGCGGCCAGGATCGCGGTCCAGATGGCGGTCACGGCGGCGGGCGTCAGGTGATCCTGCCCGCGCCCGGCCAGGCGGCGCAGAATGTCCTCTTCGCGTGCGGGCTGGTGCACGGGCATGCCGTGCCTGCGCTTCAAGTCGCCAATACGGGATGAGAGCGCCATGCGCTGCGAGATCAGTCCGAAGATCGCTTCGTCGAGGGAGTCCACGGCGTCGCGCAGTTGGATGAGATCCGCACTGCGGGGCGGCAGGTGCAGACTCAACATCAGCCGCGCGAAGTCCTCGGTGGAAATGGTCTGGGCGGCGTCGCTCACTGAGCGGTCGGGATCCGGGTGCACCTCGACGATGACGCCGTCGAGTCCGGCCCCGATGGCGGCGCGGGCCATCGGCGCGACGAGATCGCGGCGCCCCGTGGCATGGGAGGGGTCCGCGATCACCGGCAAGGAGGTGCGCTGGCGCGCGGCGGCCGCGCCAGCAAGGTCCAGCGTTGCGCGGGTGCACGGCTCGAAGCTGCGGATGCCCCGCTCGCAAAGCACGACCTGGTCGTTGCCTTCGGCCAGGATGTATTCGGCCGCGTGGATCCACTCGTCGACGGTCGCGCCGGCCGCGCGCTTCAGCAGGACCGGGCGGCCGCTTCGCCCGGCCGCGCGCAACAGGGTGAAGTTCTGCATGCTGCGCGCGCCGATCTGCAGCATGTCCGCGTGTTCGGCGACGAGCGCGACGTCCTGCGCGTCCAGCACCTCGGTGACCACGGGGAGCCCCACGGCCCTGCCGGCGGACCGCAGGTACGAAAGCCCCTCGGCCCCGAGCCCCTGGAAGGCGTAGGGTGACGTGCGGGGCTTGAAGGCGCCGCCCCGCAGCATGTGTCCGCCCGCCGCCGCCACCGCCTCCGCCGTCTGATGGATCTGCCGCTCCGACTCCACCGAGCAGGGCCCCGCGATCACGACCGGCGCCGCGGCGCCGAAGCGCGCAAACGAGCCCACGACCACCTGCCGCGTCTGCCCTGCCCCCGCCGTGACGAGGAGCTCCTCCGCCATCGCGCACGCCTCCCTTTCGGACCTTCGGGTATGCAAAGGGACCCGTCCCTCGCCGGGACGGGTCCCTGACCCGCGTTACCACCCTCATTGGCCGCCTTGGGCGACCCTCTCGTCGGTGCGGGACCGAACAGTCCGACACCCAGCCCCTGTCACGGAGGGCGACCGGCCGCGCCTACAACCCGAAGGCTTCAGCGGGCAGCTCCGGGGCGAACTTCGCTTCGGTTCCACCGCGGGAGCTTGCAGCCGGGGCCCCCTTCTCTGCTGCGGCGACGACCGGGCTACTTTGCCCCTTCAACGCTTGCGTGTATTGGCACATACCATAGCAGGATGCCGGGCGCATTGCAACGGGATGTTTTGCCGCATGGACGAGCGCCGCCAGCTGGCTGCGGAGGTGGGACGATCCCATGCGCGATGCCGCGCTCCCGACTTCCACGATGGTCCCTGCCTGGCACCCACCGATGCCGGAGGTGTGCCTGAGCCCACTCTGTGGTATGGTTGCGCGTGCGAGGGAGGGACAGGCGATGCTGCTGGAGTTGCGGGATGTCGCGGCGGAGGTTTCCGGACGCGACCTCTTCGCCGGCGTCACGGGACGGCTCGATTCCGGGCAGCGCATCGCTCTGACCGGACCGAACGGGATCGGCAAGACGACGCTCTTGCGCATCATCGCAGGCGTGATCGAGCCCGCGGCAGGCGACGTGTCGGTGTCGCGCGGTCTGCGTGTCGGCTACCTCCGGCAGGAGCTTGACGTCGAAGGCACGGTGACCCTCTGGCAGTACGCCCTCGGCGCAGGCGACGGCGAGATCGCGAAGCTCGAGCGGCGCCTGAGGCGCCTCGAGGTCGAGCTTGCGGAGGACCAGAGCAGGCTCGCGGCGTACGGGCAGGCCTTGACGGCCTACGAACAGCTTGGCGGCTACCTTTGGGAGAACCGGGTGCGCGGCACCCTGCGCGGTCTCGGCTTCACTCCCGAGCAGGAATCGATGCCTGCCGCGGGACTCTCGGGCGGCCAGAAGGTGCGCCTGGCCCTGGCCCGGCTCCTGCTCGAGGCACCGGACATCCTGCTGCTGGACGAGCCGACGAACCACCTGGACCTGCCGGCGATGGCCTGGCTTGAGGAGACGTTGCGCCAGTATCCAGGCGGCATCATCGCCGCCTCGCACGACAGGGCGTTTCTGCGCAATGTCGCCACCGTCATCTGGGATTTCAGCCCGCTTGGCTTCCAGGCCTTTGGCGGCGGCTACGACGCCTACCGGCTGCACCTGAAGGGACAGCTGGCGCGCCAGGAGGAGGAGACTCGCAGGGTCGAGGAGGAGCGCGAGCGACTGCAGGCCTACATCCGCCGCTACAAGGCGGGCAACCGCTCGACACAGGCCCACGATCGCGAGCGCAAGCTCGAGCGCCTGGGACCGGCCGCGTCCATGCGCCGCGCGGGCAAGCTGCAGCTCAGTTTCGACGGCAGTCCTCTCGGAGAGCGCACGCTCTTCCTGCAGGTCCGGGGCCTGACGCATGCCTATCCCGGGCGCAAGCTCTGGCAGGACCTCGAGTTCAGCCTCGCGGAAGGGGGGCGACTCGGCATCGTCGGCCGCAACGGCAGCGGCAAGACGACGCTGCTCGAGGCCATGCGCGGCACCTTCAAGCCGGATGGCGGGGAAGTCGTCTGGGCGCCGGGCACGCGTCTCGGCTATCTGGCGCAGGAGGTGTCGGTGCAGGGGGAGACACCGCTCGACGCCCTGCTGCGCCTTCCCGGTATGACGGTCTTCGCGGCGCGCAGGCTGCTGGCACGACACCTTTTCCAGGCGCAGCAGATCGAGACGCCGCTCGAGAAGCTTTCGGGAGGCGAGCGCAGTCGCCTGGCGCTCGCCGTGCTGGTGGCGGAGGGCGCCAACGTGCTGCTGCTGGACGAGCCGACGAACCATCTGGACCTGCCGGCGCAGGAGGCACTGGAGGAGGCCCTGCTGGCGTTCCACGGTACGCTCCTGCTGATCTCCCACGACCGCGCGCTGCTGCAGCGCGTGACAGATCGCTGGCTTTGGCTGCATGGAGATGGGCGCTGGCAGATCACGGCGGACTTCGAGGAGCTTCTCGGGCTCTCGGAGACCGAGGCCGAGCGTCCCGCCGCCGCCCGCGACACGAGACCGGCGCCCCAGAAGCAGCGCCGCGCCAGACGTTCGCAGCTGCGCGCCGAGGTAGCCGAGCAGGAACGCCTGATCTCGGAAGCGGAGGAGGCACGCAAAGCGGTGGAGGTGGAGTTGCAGACCGCCTCCGGTACCGGCGCAGCCGAGCTTGCGATGCGCCTCCACGAGCTGACACAGGAGATCGAGCGCCGCTACGCGGCCTGGCAGACCGCGCAGGAGGCGCTCGAGGCCGAGGCTGAGGAGATCAGGAACTGAGGTATTCGGCGCTGCAATAGAGCACGCGGCGGAAGGCGTCGGGGTCGTTGTAGAAGTCTTCGGCGGGGCGTTGCGCGACCGTCACCGCCTCCGCGCCGTCGATGACGTTGCGCGCATAGAGCGCCAGGGCATGCAGCGCGTCGTCGCGTTGCGCGAACCCGAACGAGGAGTGGAAGAAGGCCGCGAGGCGAAGCTCCCGTGCCGTGTGGCCGCCGACGCGGTACAGGCAGAGCGCCGCGAGGCCGGGCAGGCGGATCGCCGTGCGCTGGCAATCCTCGAGGAGATCGAGCGGCACCTGCCAGGAGCTTGCCGGCTCCGGCAGCCTGCCCTCCGCCAGGGCCGCGATGTCGTCGCCCGGCACGTATGCCCAGTGCAGATGTTCCGAGAGCGCCTCATCCGACGGCGAGAGCAGGGGTACGGCCCCGACCTGCAGCAGCTGGCAGCCTGCCCGCGCCAGGAGCAGCAGGAGGTCCTTCGCCGGCATCTCGAGCAGGGGGTTGTCGCAGTCCGGGCCGTTTTCGTAGGCGCTGCGGGAGGTATAGGCGCGGGCTTCGCTCGGCATGGCGTCCGAGACAAAGGCCACGGGTACGCAAAGGGTCGCGAGCGCGAGATGAAGGTATAGGGCCTGCCGACGCTGACGACCGTCGCCGAACCGCCTGAGATCGGCGATGGCCATGTCGAGATTCGGACAGTCGAAGCCGGCGTAAGACACTGGATGACCCTCCTTCCAGCTGTCGCGCGTCCTGGGGGCGAGGACGCGGCCGCGTCCATCTCGGGTGACAAGAGATTTCCTTGGCAAGATCCAGTTTCCTTCGAACGCCACCGCGTTGACGCGCTCGGTCCGTGGAGCCTATACTCGGCCAAAGACATGCGATGACAGGCACCCGGGACAGCCAGCACCGCCCAGAGAGCCGGCGATAGGTGCAAGCCGGACGGATGGCGTCCTTCCCAGCCTGGAGCGGCGGCGACGAGCCGCCCGGCAACCCGCCGTGACCCGGGTGCGTCCCATGGGGACGCGTGAGTGGCCGCAAGGCCGAAAAAGGTGGTACCGCGGGTTTGCTCCCGCCCTTTTGCAGGGCGGGATTTTTCTTTGGAGGTGGGCAGCATGCGACAGACGGCACTCTTTTGGCGAACCTTGCGCGAGGATCCGGCCGACGCAGACCTGCCGAGCCACAGGCTTCTTCTGCGCGCCGGTCTTGCCCAGCGCTTCGCAAGCGGCATCTATGCCCTGACACCGCTGGGGCTGATGGCGGAGCGGCGCATCGAGGGGCTGGTCCGCGAGGAACTCGGGCGGGCCGGGGCCCAGGAAGTGCGCCTGCCGTTCGTGCAGCCGCTCGAGATTTGGCAGCGCAGCGGGCGGGTCGACCAGGACCTGCCTGAACTCGTGCGGCTGAGGGACCGCCGCGGCGAGGAACTCGCCCTCGCCCTCACCGCCGAGGAAGCGATGACGGAGCTCGTGCGGCGCCAGGGCGTCCAGGCTTCCCAGCTGCCGCTGCTGCTGACGCAGACGGGCCCGAAATTCCGCGACGAGTTGCGCCCGCGTGGTGGGCTCTTGCGACTGAGGGAGTTCTCGATGCAGGACGCCTACAGTTTCGACCTCGACCGGGACGGATTGGATGAGAGCTTCGCGCGGGTGGCCGCCGCCTATCGACGTATCTTCCGGCGTCTCGAGATCGACGTACGCGAGGTGGCGGCGACGAGCGGCATGATGGGCGGAAGCGGTGCGATCGAGTTCCAGCTGCCACTCCCGTCCGGTGAGGACGAGATCGTCGCCTGCGCGGCCTGCGGCTATCTCGCGAACCGGGAAGCGGCGCGAAGGCGGCCGCGTGCCACCGCGGGTCAGGTGGAGCAGGAGCTGCGTTTCGTCGAGACGCCCGGCGCCACGAGCATCGATGCTCTTGCGGCCGCCCTCGACTGCACGGCTAGGGATACACTCAAGGCCGTCTTCTACGACCGCGCCGGCACCACGGTGATGGCCCTCGTGACGGGGGACCGCCAGGTCGAGGAGGCAAAGCTCGAAGCCGCCCTGGGTGGCCCGCTGCGGCCGCTCGGGGCCGAGGAGGCCGCTGCCCGGGGTCTCGTCGTCGGCTATGCGGGGCCTGTGGCGCTCACGTTGCCGGGCCCGCTCGTCCTCGTGCTGGACGAGGAGGCTCGTGGGGCAGAGACGCTCGTCTGCGGAGCCAACCGCGAGGGCTGGCATCTCGCGGGCGTGCGGCCGGGCCGGGACTTCACCTGGCAGGTCGTGGCGGACATCGCCAAGGTGGCGGCGGGGGACGCCTGCCCGCACTGCGGCGCCGCACTCGCGGTGGAGCGCTCCCTCGAGCTCGGTCATATCTTTCGCCTCGGCACGCGCTATCCGGAGCGCCTGGGCCTGGTCGTGCAGGGCTCGGACAACGTGGCGCGGCCGCTCTGGATGGGATCGTACGGCATCGGCATCACGCGGCTGCTGGCCGCCGTGATCGAGGCCCACCACGACGAACGCGGCATCGTCTGGCCAGGGGCGGCGGCCCCGTATACGGCGCATCTGCTGACACTCGGCGAGGAGGCCGAGGCGCTCGAGATCGCGGACGAGCTCGAGAACATCAGCGGCGGGCAAATTCTCTGGGACGACCGCTCCGTGACAGCGGGCGTCAAGTTCCAGGACGCGGATCTGCTTGGCCTGCCCTGGCGGCTGACCGTGGGTCGTCGCTCCCTGGCCCAGGGCGGCGTCGAGGTGCGCAGACGCAGCGACGGAGAGACGCGCATCGTCCCGCGGGCGGAGCTGGGGAACCTTCTTTCCTCGCTCCTCGCTGGCGACGCGCGTCAGGGCTAGAGGTCGATGATCAGGTTGTCGATCAGGCGGGTCTTGCCGAAGTAGGCGGCGGCGGCGAGCATCACCCGGCCCGTGAGATCCGCCTTCGGCTTCATGGTGTCCGGATCCACGACGGCGGCGTAGTCCAGGCGGGCGAGCGGCTCCTCCGCGATGCGCCGCTCGATCTCCGCCTGGACGGCGGAGCCTTCCATGCCCGCGAGCGCCGCCTCGCGGCCCTTCTCGAGCGCCAGGTACAGGCTGGGCGCCGCCTTGCGCTGCTCGGGCGAGAGATAGACGTTGCGGGACGAGAGGGCGAGTCCGTCCGGCTCGCGAACGGTTGGCACGACCCGAAGCTCGAGCGGCAGGTCGAGGTCCTGGCAGAGCCGGCGCACCACCGCCACCTGCTGCCCGTCCTTCTGGCCGAAATAGGCCCTGTCCGGCCAGACGATGTGGAAGAGCTTCAGCACCACCGTCGCCACGCCTTGGAAATGGCCCGGTCGCGTGCCGCCTTCGAGCGTGTGCGAAAGCTCCGGCACGGCGACTTCCGTGAGGAGCGGCCGTGGGTAGATCTCCATCACGTCGGGCTGGAAGAGGAAGTCCGTGCCGGCCGCGCTCAGGATCGCCCGGTCGCGCTCGCTGTCGCGGGGATAGCTTTCGAAGTCCTCGTTCGGCGCGAACTGCAGAGGGTTCACGAAGACGCTCACGACGACCACGTCGCACTCCTCGCGCGCGCTGCGTACCAGGGCCTCATGGCCCCGATGCAGATACCCCATGGTAGGCACGAAGCCGATGCTGCGAGAGGCCCGGCGGAGTGGTTCCAGCCGGGCCCGCAACTCGGCGATGCGGGTGACGACCTGCACTCAGGCTTTTCCTCCGTACAATCCGTGTTCCGGATCGCCGCCTTCGGGTGTGTCCCCCGGGGCGGGATCGCCGGTGCCCAAGGCGGCAACGACCTTTGTCGCCTCCGCGCCCAGGCTAGTCGCGTGCTCGGGTCCGGGATACTCGCCCTGGCGTACGTCGCGGCAGTAGGCGGCCGCCGCTTCGCGGATCGCCGTCCCGACCTCGGCGTAGCGCCGCGCGTGGCGCGGCCCCTGACCCTCGGCGAGTCCGACGAGATCGTGCAGCACCAGCACCTGCCCGTCGCAGCCGGAACCGGACCCGATCCCGATCGTGGGAATGCGCAGCCGGCGCGAAATCGCCTCCGCCACCTCCACCGGCACCAGCTCCAGCACGACACCGAACGCACCGGCGTCTTCCAGGGCCAGCGCGTCGTCGAGCAGCCGGCGGGCGGCCTCGGCCGTACGCCCTTGGACGCGCCAGCCGCCCAGGGCGTGCACCGACTGGGGCGTGAGTCCGATGTGGCCCAGAACCGGGATGCCGACGCGGCACATGCGGCGCACCGTCTCCCGCATCTCCACGCCACCCTCGAGCTTCACCGCCTGGGCACCGCCTTCGGCGAGGAGCCTGCCGGCGTTGGCCACCGCGTCGTCCTGGGACAGCTGAAAACTGAGGAAGGGCATATCCGCGATGACGAGAGCGTGCTCCGCGGCCCGCGCCACCATGCGCGTATGGTAGACCGCGTCCGCCATGGTGACGCCCAGCGTGTTGGACTGTCCCTGCACGACCATGCCGAGGCTGTCGCCGATCAGGAGGGCATCGACGCCGGCGAGGTCGCAGAGCCGGGCCGTGGGGTAGTCGTACGCGGTCAACATGGTGATCCGCTCACCGCGGGCCTTCATGTCGAGGAACGTGCGTGTGGTCACTCTTGCGGCCATCTCGTTCACCTCCGCAACATCGCGCTCAGACGGTCCGCCTCGGGTGGCGGCAGACTCCCCTTCTCGCGGGCCAGGGCGACCGCCACGAGCCCAAGCGTGCGGTAGATCTCCTCCGCCGGACCTTGCAGCAGGTCGAGGTGCGCCTCCACGGTGCCGAGGTCACCGCGCTCGACCGGACCTGTGAGGGCCTGCGGCAGGCCGAGCCGCAGTAGGTTCTCGACGCTACCGCGGCTGAGCGGCAAAAGCGCCTGCAGGGCTTCCGCCCGCCGAGCTGGATCGTCCGATCCCGCAGCGGTGCTGGCGGCGACGCTCAAGAGGGCGACAAGGGCGTTGCTCGCGAGCGAGCATGCCGCGTGCAGGCGGGGCTTGTCCTCTGCCGCGACCTGCCACGGCCGCATGCCGAGCGCGTAGGCCAGCCCCTCGCCGGCCGAACGCCCGCCGGGCGTCCCTTCGAGGGTGCAGGTGATGCCGTCAAAGAGCCTGGGGCCAAGCTCGGGATCCGCGAAGGACTGCATGGGGTGCAGCGCGAGGATGTCGGCACCGTGCGCCTGGGCCGCCCTGAGCGCCTCGCTCGGCAGGGCGCCCGCCGTGTGCACGACGACCTGTCCGGCACGGAAGGCCCCGGCCTCGCCGAGTTCGGCCGCAAGGGGCCGCACGGCGCGGTCGGGGACCGTCAGGAAGACCCAGTCGGCCGCCCGGCAGAGCTCCGGGGCCGAGGGGTGGATCATGAGGCCGGTGCGTCGCCGGAAGAGGTCCTGCGCGGCCTGCGAGCCGCCCGCGGCGCCAAGCATCGACATCTGGTCACGCAGGGCGAGGGCCATGGCTGTGCCAACCCGCCCGGGACCGACGATCGCGACGGCCTTGCCTGCCATGCGCGCCCCCCTGTCCCTGGCATTCTACCATGCGCCCCGCTGTGGCGCCGACGTCACCCCTAGTGCTGGCTGCTGGCCTGCGTCGCGCTGGCCGACACCACGAACTTGATCCACATGCCGTCCTGGCTCGCCTGACCGGGCACGCCGCAGGCGAGAACGTAGTTGCCCGCGGTGCTGGCGACAAACTGGAACGTCTGCGACTGACCTGCCTGCATCCCGACCGAAACGTCGGTGGAAGCCGCACCGGTGAAGGCGGGGGTCAGGTTCGACACGCTCGGGGCGATCACGACGCTGCTGTTCGAGCCGTTCTCGTTCGTGAAGTCGACCTTGACCGTCCAGCCCTGGGGCACCGTGATCGTGGCGTTGCCCTGGTCGTAGCCGTCGAAGTTGTAGTAGAAGTTGTCGATGGTGGCCCCCGAGACGATGGACAGCGTCACGGTCTTGGCGGTTGGATCCTGGCTCGTGATGAAGGGGGCCGATGCGCCCGTGGCGGCGGCAGTCTTGGTGCTTGGAGACTTCACCTTCTTGGCCGACGTCTTCTTGGCATGGCTCGCGTGGTGGGCAGGCGCGCCCGTACTGGCGGCGGACCCGCACCCTGCCAGGAGCAGGCTGACCCCGGCAACAGCGATCAGGGTGCGCGGGCGCAACACTCGCATCTGTACTCCCCCTTTTGCGAAAACGTACCACGTCCTTCGCCAAGGTCAATAGGATTTGTAAGGTTTGCCGACAAGCGGCCGCAAAGCGTGGCTGGAATGTCCGCCTTAGGCTCTGCGTGGAGGTTGCGCTAGGATAATGCAAGCGGGACATGGAGCCTATGGCTGACCCTGTCGTACCCCGCCCAAGGAGTGGTTTTGCGTTGTCAGAGAGCTCCGAGCCCGCGATCATGGCGCGCCTCAACCCTTTCCGCTCGGCCCTCGGCCTGCGGGTGTCGTTCCCCGGTCCCGGCCAGGCGCGCGTCGACGCCGACCCCAGCCCAGCCAGTCTCGGCGACGACGGGTGCATCGCGCCAGGCGTCCTGCTGACGCTCATCGACATCGCGCTCGGCCACGCCATCGCTTCGCGGCTGCCGGAGCCCTCGTCGTTCGCCACCGTGAGCCTGCAGATCCTGGTGCGGAGCGCGTGGCCCACAGGGCCGCTTTCGGCAGTGGCCAGCGCGGCACCGCTCGCTTCGGACTGGCGCGAGGGCGCGGCCGAGGGCGCCGTGTACGCGTCCAGCGGAAATCTGGTCGCGACGGCGCAGGGCTACTTCGCGCGCGGAGCGGGCGCAGGTCGGCACCTTTCGCCAGCGCAGGACGACGCGGAAGGGTTCGCGAGTTTTCGGGAACTCCTGGGCGCTCGTGACGCCGACGGCGCCCTTGCCCTGGCGATCGAGCACCGGCACCTCAATCCTGATGGCGTCATGCACGGCGGTGCGATGGCCGCGTTCCTCGACGAGGCGATGCGGGCCGGACTGCGCAAGGATGGCGCCACGCCCGGACGTCTCGGCAGCTTCTCGATCCGCTACCTCCTGCCCGGCAGGCCCGGACCGCTGCGGGCCGTCCCGCGCATCGAACGCCATGGCCGCCGCATCCACTTCGCCTCCGCCTTGGCGCTGGCTGAGGAGGGAAGCCTGCTCGCCACCGCGGAGGCGACCTACCTCGAGGACCTGGGCTAGTCCGCCTGATTGCCGCCCGAGGCCGGCGAGCGGTCCATGGCCGCGGGATCGCGCGCCCGCCTGAAAAAGAAGTTGAACAGCACCGCATTGGCGGCCTGGAAGAGCGCCGCCAGCTCGAGCGGCAGTCCGATCAGGCCGAGCGCCTGCATCAGGTATCCGCCGACCGTCGGGCTGACGGCGGTCGCGATCTGGGACGGCACGGACGAGGCCGCGTTGAGCCGGCCGCGCTCCTCGGGCGGCACCAGGTCCAGCACGAAGGACTGGCGGATGGGGTTCGCGACCGTCTGGAACATCATGCGCAGGATGTAGACGAGGCCCGCCAGCGTGAACGTGGGCATCAGCGGCAGGCAGGCGGTGAAGAAGGCTCCGACGAGCCTCGTCCAAAGGATTGCCGGCACGCTGCCGAGGCGCTGGGCCAGCCGAGCGGCGCCCAGGTAGGGCAGGGCGGTGACGAGGTTCGCGAGGGTGTAGAGGCCCGCCAGTGCGGCGGCGCCCACGTGGTAGCGCACCTCGAGCCAGTAGGTCAGGAACGGTCCGAGGAACCCGACGCCGAGACCGTTGAGCGTGTTGGTCAGGGAGAGCCGCCAGATCGCGGACTTCGCGCGGTCGGAGAGCTGGTGCGTCTCATGCGGCAGGCGCGGCGGCAGGGGAGCCTCGCGCACGCCAAGGACCAGCACGCCCGCCGCCAACTGCATGACGGCGGCCAGCACCATGGTCAGGGCTTCTGCGGCGTGGAGCGGCATCGATGAGCGGAGCACGTCGGGCAGGGCGGCCGCAAGGGAGCCGACAGCTCCCGCCAGCACGCCGACAAAGCTGAGCTGGCCCAGGACCGCCGCTCTCGCGGACCTCGGCACCACCTCCGCGATAAGCGGCTGCTCGACGGGGGCGAAGGGCCCCCAGGCTCCGCCCGAGCCCGCGCCGCCGCCTCGCGCCAAGGCGCCGAAGAAGGCGAAGGCGATCAGCAGCGCATAGCTCCGCGCAAGCCCGAATCCGGCCGTGGTGATCGCGGCCAGCACGGCCAGAGCGACCAGCACCGGCTTGCGTCCGATGCGGTCCCCGACGAACCCTGCGCTGAACAGCAGCACGGCGGCTCCAACGGACGCCGCCGTGAAGATCAGACCGGCCGCGCCCGCGCCGTAACCCTGATGCGCGACGATCAGCGGCAGCACGATGGAAATCACGGCCATGCCGAAGCTGCGCACCGCGCGGGAAAGCATCAGCAGGTAGAACTCGCGGTGGCGTTCGATGACGTTGGACAATCCTGCAGCTTCTTTCATGCACCGCCGCAGGCCGGCGGAGCGGGATGCTACAATGAGGGCAACGGTGCACGGGGGTTGGTGGCGTCTGAGCTACGATGCCGTTCTTCTCGCAGGAGTTGTCGCCATCCTGTCTCCGTTCGCCTGGCCCCTGTGGCTGACGCTGCTGGCGCTCATCGCCGGGGCCGCGCCGCAGGGCGGCCGCGTCCCTGCCCTCAGCTACATCTTCGCCTTCCTCGTCGCTTTTCTCCTCTTGCATCTCTTTGGCACGAACTTGTCCGTCATTCTGATGCGGCACGCCGGGGCTGCCACGCTGGCCCTGGCCCTGATCCTGGCCTTCGAGGGCATCTACCTCGCCGGCGTGGAAAGCCTTTGGAGCAGACTGCGCAGGCGCGCCATCCTGGAGCAGCCCGCCACCGACTGGCTGGCCGGGCTGCTGCTTGGTTTCGGGTCCGCGTTCGCGTTGCCCACGCTGG
This sequence comes from Bacillota bacterium, assembly GCA_021845645.1. The sequence goes on along the minus strand of JAJZVM010000089.1, from coordinate 2,491 downwards.
GCGGATCCACGGCGCTCGCCCGTGCGGCGTCGCTCGGCGACGCGGGCGATGTCGCGGGAGGCTTCGTCCTTGCGGCGTTGGTCGGGGTCGGTGTGGTTGTCGTCCTGCTGGTGGTGGGCCATGTCGCGAATCTGATCCTCGGTCGGGTTGCGCCCAGTCCCTGGCTTCGACGCGTCGCGGGGCTGGCGATGCTGCTGGTCGCTGTGGCCCTGGCGGCAGGCTGGGTGGGATAGGAGGCACTCGTCATGCGTCGCATTCGGTACGGTACGGCCCTCGTCGCGTTCTTCGCCATCATCGTCGTCATCGGCCTTCTCTACTGGGGCCTGAGACCCGTGCCGAAGGCGCCCCTCAGCGTCGGTACACAGGTTGGGCAGATCGCCCCGGACTTCACGCTGTCACGTCTGAACGGCAAGGGGTCGGTTCGCCTTTGGTCGCTGCGCGGCAAGCCCGTATGGCTCAATTTCTTCGCCTCGTGGTGCCCGCCATGCAATGCCGAGGCGTATGATCTTGCCCAGACGGCGAAGAAGAGCCCTGGCCTCGACCTCATCGGCGTCGACCTGACCGCGTCGGAATCGTCGATCGCCAAGGTGGACGCCTTCGTCCAGCAGTACGGCATCGCGTATCCCGTGCTGCTCGACCAGAGCGGCAGCGTGGCCAACCGTTACGGCGTGCAGGCCATTCCCACGAGCTTCTTCATCGACCGTCAGGGCGTGATCCGCGCCGAGGTGTCCTTGCCTCTCTACCCGGCCCTGATCAAGAAGTACCTGCGCAAGATCGACTATCCCTCGCAGTAGCGAGCACCAAGGCAGGTGGCTGCGGTTGACGGCGAAATACGAACGCTTGGTGCTCTATCTCGATCAGCTGCGCGCCGACGGCGTGCGGGAGGTCGAGTTGAGCTTCGCGGAACTGGAACGGATCCTGGACGCACCGTTGCCGGCCGCCGCGCGGAATTTCCGGCCCTGGTGGTCCAACTCGAGCCAGTCGCCCAAGCCCTGGCAGATTGCGGGCTTTCGCAGCCGCGCCGTGCATCTTGGGCGCAAGACCGTCACCTTCCACCGCATGCCGGCGGGGGAGATGCCGTTGCCGACGGCTCCAGCACCGGCCGGCGCGCAGGCCCCTCGACTGCTAGTCATCGCCAGCGGCACCGGCCGCATGGCGGTGCACCACCCGCATGAGCTCCACAAGGACGACTTTCTCGATCCCGCGCGGCTGCGCGAGCGGGAGGCGGAGCTCAGAGCCTTCCTGCGCCCGGCCGCCGAGCTCTATTGCTGCGACCAGTTCCGCTTCACGCGCAGCGGCGTCGAGACGCTGCGCGCGGCGTTCGGCCGCGACAACGTGGACATGCGCATCATGTCCCCCGGCTACGGGCTCATCGGCGAACAGGACGTGATCGCGCCGCACAGCATCTCGCTCACGGACTTCGACCGCGCCGAGCTCCATCAGTGGGCGGACCACCTGGGGTTGCCGTCGGCCGTGCGCGAACTGCTGGCGGGTTACGACCTCGCCATCTTCCTGGTCGGACAGTGCTGCCTCGACGCGATGCGGCCACCTCTGGCCCCGAACCGCGGGCAGCGGTTCATCATGCTCGCCACCGAACACTACCGGCGCCACTACGCCGCGCCTGGTGTCACGGTGCTGCCGACCGGCAGGCTTGCCCAGGCGAGCTGCGAGGTGGGGTCGATCGCGCTCAAGGGATACCTCTTCGCGCGCTTCGCCCAGGTGGCGGCCCAGGAGGGCGCCGGGCTCCTGCAGCGCCTGATGGCCGACGATAGTGGCGAAGTGTTCTGGCAGGCCGTGCAACGTGCGCGGGCGGCCGGGTAGGACCAGCACGACCATTACTACCAAAGCACCCTTAAGCGGTCCGATCGACTTAGAGCCCATGCCATATGGCCACCCCCTGTGGTCCTCGGCCCAGCGCTGCAGGTCTGAGGGGAAGGCTAATACTTGCGCCCATTGCGCGACCGAATGGTGATTGCGCGGCTGGCGCGTTCGGCGCGTCAATGAGTATGCGGAGAAGGTAGCCTCAGCGGGCGACCCGTCTCCGATAGTGGCCGCAGGGTGGGAGACCAAGCGGCGTGCGCTTCGGGCGGCAGACACGACGACCGGGCCTTCGCTCGTGAAGCGGAGCGCAAGCTCCTCCGGCGAAGGCAGGCGCGGTGGTTCCCCCCCGCAGTGCAGGCACAGGAGCGGTGGGGCGGTGGGATGGCGAGGGCCTTCCGACCGGCCCGGATCTCAGCGGGGACACGCGGCTGAGGACGCGCAAGGTCTTATGCGCCCGGAAGGCTCCGACGTGGAGGACCACCGAGGGTTCCCTTCAGTGCGGCCTTGGAGCTTGGCGCGGCTGGTGAGCCGCGCCAGTGGGAGGTCGAACACCGTGCCGACTGCACTAGGACCCATTCGGGTGCTCACTGTCGCCGACTCGACTGTGCTGCGGTCGGGGTTGCGGGCCATGCTGGTCGAAGACCCGGAAGTCTCGATCGTCGCGGAGGCG
>JAJZVM010000088.1 GCA_021845645.1 Bacillota bacterium | reverse complement strand
GCCTACTACCCTCGCACCCCAGCGAAGGCGACCCGTCGCTGCACACCGAGGGGGAGTTCCCCGACCGCGCGCTCGGGGAACTCCCCGCGCACGGGAGTCGCGGCGACGCCGAAGACGGACCGCGCGAACATGAGGTTCTCCTTCGGCGTCAGATCTTCGTAGAGCCCGAGACCTTGCGGCATGTAGCCGATGCGGCGACGGCCGGCGAGCGACGGCGCCACGCCGAACAGCCTCACCTCTCCTTCGGACGGTGGCACGAGACCGAGAAGCATTCTCAGCAAGGTCGTCTTGCCAGCCCCGTTGGCGCCAAGAAGACCCAGCACCTCGCCAGGATGCACGGCGACGTCGACCTCTTGCACCGCCACGTGTCCGCCAAACCGTCGCGTCACGCGCCGGCCCTCCGCGAGCGCCAGAGCCATCACGCCGCACCCCCCGCCCGGGCTTCGATCTCGCGTTGCAGCAGCGCGACCGTCACCGCGTCCTGAAGGTCCTGAGCCACCTCGAGCCACGCCCCGTCAGGAGCCCCGCAGCCTTCGGGGCGCCACAGGCGCCAGCGCCTGCCGCGGCGCCACGCCCGTAGGGCATCTTCGGTGCCCGGCGCACGGTCTCCCGTGTAGAGCCGCCCCGGCATGGCCGTGGCCACATACTGCGCCGTGCCCGACGCGAGCACCCTGCCGCCGTCCAGCAGAACCAGCTCCGCGGCCCGCTCCGCCTCATCCAGATACGATGTCGCGACCAGGACGGCCGCACCCTCGGCCGCGGCGTGCGCGATCAGCCACCAGAGCTCCCGGCGGCTGATCGGGTCGACGCCCGTCGTTGGTTCGTCGAGGACCAGGAGTTCGGGGCGGTGCAGCATGGCCCGGATGACGCCGAGCTTTTGGCGCATGCCACCCGAGAGTTCGCCGCCCAGGCGGCGCGTGACGTCGGCAAGCCCTGCGCGCTCGAGCAGCAGACGTCGGCGCAGGGCCACCTCTTCGCCGTTGGCACCGTATGCGGCGGCAGCAAAGTCCAGGTTCTCCTTGACCGAGAGGTCCGGATACACTCCCGAGGACGCGGGCAGGTAGCCGATGCGTGCCGCGGCGGGGCGCCGCACCAGGCCCGTCTCAGGCTGCAGGGCCCCGGCGACCACCTTGAGCAGTGTGGTCTTGCCGGCGCCGTCGCCGCCCACCACCGCCCGCACCTCGCCCGGTTGGAGCTGCAGATCCACCCCTTGCAGCGCTGTGAGGGTCCGGTAGCGCACCGTGACCCCGCTGACGCCCCAGCTCATGCCCCTGCCTCTGCCGACGGCCCGCGGCGGCGCCGACTGTGCCCGAGCGAAGGGTTGAGCAGGCGGCGGAAGCGCAGAGTCGCAAACGTCACCACGACCACCCCCAGTACGGCGAGGTAGAGAAACGGCTGCCAGAGGTCGCCGATCGGCTGCCCCTCGAGCATCACGCCGCGGCTGATCTGGACAAAGTATGTGAGCGGCAGGATGTAGGCGATCCAGCGCACGCCGGCCGCCATCGACGCGAGCGGGAAGATGAGGCCCGAGAGCAGGATCTGGGGCAGGACGGTGAGCATGGCCAGCTGGATCGCCTGGCCCTGGTTCTGCGAGACGCTTGAGATCAGGACACCGATGCTGAGGGTAACGAAGAGGAAGAGCAGGGCGCCCAGGATCAGGACGGCCCATGAGCCGTGCATCGGCACCCCGAAGAGCCACATGCCCACGGCGAGCACGAGCGTCAGGTCCACCGCGGCCACAATGAAGTACGGCGCCACCTTGCCGATCAGGACGTCCCACGGCGAGAGCGGCATCACCGCCAGCTGCTCGAGCGTTCCGGCCTGGCGCTCGCGCACGACGCCGAGACTGGCGATCAGGGTGCCCACGAAGACGAGGATGACCCCCGCCAGTCCCGGCACCATGACGAGCGCGGTCTTGAGTCCCGGATTGTAGAGCACCGTCAGTTTCGGTGGCGCGGGCGACGTCAGCACCGGCACCCCGTACCCCGGGGGGATCAGGCGCTTGAGCTCGGCCTGGATGCGCCGAAGATCCGGCTCCCCCTGAGCCATGTGGGCGACGGCGGTCTCCGCGGCCTTGGCGGTGAAGAGGTCGGCGCCGTTGATCAGCACCGTCGTCACCTGCCCATTGGCGCTCGTGACGAAGGCGACGTCCGCCGTGCCGTCCTGGATGTCACGGCGGGCCGCCGCCGAGCCGGACCGGGGATGCGTGGCCACAAGCGAGAACGGTTTCTTAACGAGGTGGCTGAAGGATTTCGCGCCGGGCCCAACCACGACCGCGGAGATGCTGGAGACGTCAAAACTCGCCGCATAGCCGAAGATGACGAGCAACATCAGGGGAAGCACGAACATCATCGCCAGTGTCCGCCGGTCGCGCCTCAGCTGCAGGAACTCCTTGACGACCATCGCCCACACGGTAGAGTCACTCCTCCCGAACACGCACACAATTCATCACTCGGTGAATTCCTTCCACCTGGCCCTTCTCCTGCCCACTGGCCGGCAACATGGCGGCTTCTGTGAACTCGTCCCCGCGCTCCGCTACAATGTTGTGCAGAACAACTGCCGGAGGTGGTCGGCGATGCGCGTCCTGGTGGTGGAGGACGACCCCTCGCTCGGCGCGACTCTGCGCCTGGGTCTGACAGCCGAGGGCTTCGAGCCCACCGTGACAGGGTCGCTCGCCGAGACTCTGCAGCTGCTCGAGCACAGCGCCTTCCAGTTGGCGCTCGTGGACGTCAACCTGCCGGACGGATCGGGCTTCGCGCTCGTCCCCCGCCTGAAGGACCGCGCCATCATGGTGATCATGTTGACGGCGCGCGGGTCCGTTCCGGATCGCGTGCACGGCTTCGAACTGGGCGCGGATGACTATGTCGCCAAGCCGTTCGCCTTCGAGGAACTCGTCATGCGCATGCGCGCGGTGTCGCGGCGCCCTGTGCCGGAGGACAGGCTGCCTGTCCTGAGCTTCGCCGACGTCGAGGTGCATCTCGAGCGGCAGCAGGCCTTGCGCGCCGGGCAGCCCCTCGACCTGACGCGGCGCGAGTACGACCTGCTCTGCTTCTTCCTGCGCAACCAGCGGCGCGTCCTGACGCGCGAACAGATCCTGGAGAGGGTCTGGGGCTTCGACGCCGAGGTGGGCGAAGGCGTGCTCGACGTCTACATCAGTTATCTGCGGCGCAAGCTCGAGGCCTTCGGACCGCGCATCATCCATACGGTCCGCGGATTCGGCTACCGCCTGGACGAGCATGGCGAAGCGTGAGGGTCGACCGCGAAGCTTGAGCCGCAGGCTGCTCTTGGCCATGGTGGCGCTCGTGGGGGCCTCCCTGCTCCTCGCCGATCTCGGCGCCGTCTACTTCCTGCGCAGCGTGCTGATCCACAACCTGAGGGCGCAGCTCATGGTGTCGACGCGCGCGACGGTCGGCTTCTACCTGCATACGGGAGCCGTCCCCGCCCGCCTCCCGCTGGGCGAATCGATCGCGATCTACACCGAGAACGGCCGTCGCGCCTACGCCGTCGGCACGGTGCCGCAGAAACCGCCTCCGCTGGGCGTGAGCCAGGAGACGCGCAGCCTGCGCTACACAGTGCCTGTGCCGGGTGGCTACTTCCTCGAACAGGTCAACCTCGCCAGCGTGACACGCCCAGTGCATGCCCTGGAGGGCGTGCTCGCCCTCGTCACGGTTGCAGCCGTACTGCTCGCAGGACTGATGGCCCTCGCCATCGCCCGCGGCCTGACGGCTCCGCTCTCCGCGCTCTCGGCCCAGGCGGCGCGCATCAGCGAGACGGGCGACCTCGAAATCAGTCTGCCGCAGGATCATGGCGTGCTCGAGATCCGCGACCTGGCGGAGTCCCTCAGAAGGATGCTCACGCGCCTCGGCCAGACGTTCAGCGCGCTCGAAGCCTCGGAGCAGCGCGAGCGGGCCTTGCGCGAGATGACCCTGCACGACCTGCGCACACCGCTCTCCACCGTCCTGGGCACGCTGGAACTCCTCGCCGGCGGGCGCCTGCAGGGCGACGAGGCCCTGGAAGCCGCCGCCCTCGCCCAGCGGGAGGCCGCCCGCCTGGCCGCTCGCATACGCGACCTGGACGCAAACGAGGGCGAATCCCGTGCCAACCTCGGACAGGCGGTGCGCCGCGCGGCCCGGGATCATGTCCTGCAGGCGGGGCCTGAGGAGACCTGGGTGGAGGCGCCCACCGCGGAAATCGGCCAGGTGCTCGATCTCCTGGTCGACAACGCCGTGCGGCACAACCCAGCCGAGACCCGGATCGAGCTCGGCTGGCGGCGTGACGCCGGGACGGCCGTGGCCTGGGTGAAGGACGACGGCGTCGGCATGACGCAGGAGATGGCCCTTCACGCCTTCGACCGCTTCTACCGCGGCGACCGGCTGGGGGGACTGGGCCTTGGCCTCGCGCTCGTCCGCGTCCTCGTCGAGTCGCGCGGTGGCACGGTGGAGCTCACGACCGCCCCCGGCCAGGGGACGACCGTGACCGTGCACTGGCCGCAGGCCGTTCCGCCGCAGGCGGACAGCGCTTCCTAGGAACCGAAGCAGCGCCCCTGCCCCGCCTGCGCAGACGGATCCGCGCAGGCGGGCATGCTTTGCTTGTACCGGAGGTCTCGGAGAGGGAGGAACCGTCTTGAAGCACAGTCTGCGCTGGCTCGGCGCGATGCTCGCCTTGCCGGTGCTCCTGGGCGGCGCCGCTGCCGCGCTGGCTGCCAGGGCCCCACATCCCGGAGCCGAGGGTTTCATCAGCGATGTGGCGCGGCATCTCGGCATCCCTGAGCAAAAGCTCAAGGGCGCGCTAACACAGGCGCGCCTCGACAGAGTGCGCACGCTCCTGCGCCAGGGCAGGATCACCCAGGAGCAAGCCGCGAAGATGGAGCGCGCGATCAAGGAAGACAGGTTCCCTGTACCCGGTGGGCACCGGGGCCACATCTGGGGCAGCCGATTGGTCCTGGACGCCGCGGCCTATCTCGGCGTCACGCCCGAAGACTTCATCGGCCGCCTGCGGCAAGGCGAGACGCCTGCGGCGATCGCCCAGGCGCAGGGCAAGACAGGCCAGGGCTTGGAACAGGCGCTCAGGGCCAGCGCGGAGCGGCGCATCGCCGCCGCCGTGGCGGCCGGCCAACTGACGCAGGAGCAGGCCAAGCGGGTGCAAAGCCATCTTGCCGGCCGCGTCCACCGCTTCGTCAACAGCGCGCTGGACGGCGCGGCTCCCGGCGTCCGGACAGTCGAGGCACCGGCCCGCGCAAACTAGAAACCGCGACGCCAAGGCGGCAGTTCCGCACAGGGACTGCCGCCTTGGCGTCTTCGGCAGGACGGCACCTCGCCGCGGAGAATCCGCAGGCGAGAAGGGGGGCAGGTGGATCATGCCCGAAAGAACCCTGGCCGGGAGACGCGCCCTGATCAGCGGAGCCGCGAGCGGGATCGGCTACGCAGTGGCGCTCGCCCTCGCCGAGCGCGGCGCCCGCGTCGTCGTAGCCGACCTGCGCGGCGACGCGGCGCAGGTCGCGGCCGACCAGATCGCGGCCTCGACGGGCGCCGAGGTGCGTGCCGTACAGGAAGACGCCGCCGTGGAGGACCATGTGCGCCATGCGATCGCCGAGACTGCCCGGCTCTTCGGAGGGCTCGACATCCTGGTCTCGAACGCCGGCAGGCAGCACGTCGCCATGATCGAGGACTTCCCCGTCGACACCTTCCGGGCCATCGTCGACCTGATGCTCGTCGGGCCCTTCCTCGCGCTCAAGCACGCCCTGCCCCTGATGCGCGCCCAAGGCCACGGCCGCATCCTGCACATGGCGTCGATCAACGGCCTCGTCGGCTTCGCCGGCAAAGCGGCCTACAATTCCGCCAAGCACGGTCTCGTGGGTCTCACGAAAGTGGCGGCTCTCGAGTGCGCCGCCGACGGCATCACCGTGAACGCGATCTGCCCGGGCTACGTCGACACGCCGCTCGTGCGCGGCCAGCTTGAGGACCTCGCGCGTACGCGCGGCGTATCGCTCGAGCGGGTGCTCGAGGAGGTGATCTACCCTCTCGTGCCGCAGCGTAGGCTGCTGGACCCGAGGGAGGTCGCGGAGTACGCCGCCTTCCTCTGCTCGGACGCCGCGGCCGGCGTCACGGGCCAGGCTGTGGTGATCGACGGAGGCTACCTGGCGCAGTAGCGGGCAGCTGCACGCCTCAGGCGGGCACCGGAGATCAGCGGCGGTCGCTCCAGACCGGCTCCCGCTTTTCGAGGAACGCCGCGATGCCCTCCTGCGCGTCGGGCAGCCCCGCCTCGCCCACCATCACCTGCGTCGCGTAGGCGAGCGCCTGGAAGTCCGCCATGCCAAGCTGGCGGTAAAAGGCCTGTTTGCCCCTGCCGAGCGTCTCGAGGCTGTAAGCGGCTACCTGCCGGGCGAGGGCAAGCGTCGCGCCCTCGAGTTCCCCCGGCGCCACCACGCAGTTGACCAGCCCGAACCGCTGGGCGTCCGCCGCCGACATGTACTCGCCGGTGAACAGCATCTCGGCAGCCTTCTTGCGTGGGATGGCGCGGCTCAGGAAGACGGCGGGCGTCGTGCAGAACAGGCCGATCTTGACGCCGGGCGTAGCGAACTTGGCCGCCATGGAGGCGACCGCGAGGTCTGCGCCAGCAACCAGTTGGCAGCCCGCCGCGGTGGCGATGCCGTGCACCTCGGCGATCACCACCTGCGGCATGCGACGCATGGTTTGGAAGACGTCTTTGCACACCTCGAACAGCTTGAGCATGTCGGGAGTGGTGCCTTCCCGGACCTCCCTCAGGTCGTGGCCGGAACGGAACACCGGGCCGGCGCCGCGCAGCACGACGGCGTTCACCTTGTCGCCGGCCGCGACGGACGCAAGAGCCTCGCCAAGGTCCAAGAGCATCTCGGTCGACAGGGCGTTGCGCTTCTGGGGATGGTTCAAGGTGACGATGCCGATGCGCTCGGGCTCGTGACTCGCGTCGTACAACACCTTCTGCACCCACGATACCTCCCTGGCGAAACGTCGCCGACACCGCTGACGCTACGCCTTCAGGGGAACGCGCCCCAAGGTGCGTCAAGACTCGTCCGCGATCTCCTCCAGAGTCATGCCCCGCGTCTCCCGGCCGACCAGCGCCGACGCGACGAGGGCCACGAGCTGGGCGGCCGCGAAGATCCCGAAGATGCCCGTGGTGCCCACCTTGCCTGCCAGGAGATAGCCGACCAGGAGCGGCCCGGCGACGCCACCGATCCGTCCCACCCCCATGGCGAAGCCGTTGCCCCGTGCCCGGAGGAGTGTGGGGTACTGCTCGCTCGTGTAGGCGTAGGTGGCGCCCCAGGCCCCGAGGTTCATGAAGCCGAGCAGCATGCCGAAGCCCAGCACCTGGCCGGGCGTCTGGGCGAGGCCGAAGGCGGTAGCCGCACCGGCGGCGAGCAGCAGGTAGACGAGCAGGACGGGTCGCCTGCCCCAGCGCTCGACGAGCCACGCCGCGGAAAGGTAGCCGGGGATCTCGCACACCGTCACGAGCAGGACGTAGAGGAAGCTGTGCACGAGGCCCATGCCGCGCAAGGCGAGCACCGACGGCAGCCAGAGGAACATGCCGTAATAGGCGAAGTTCATCATCAGCCAGAGAAGCCAGAGCGAGATCGTCGTCCGGCGGTGGGCCCTGGCGAGGAGGACGCGCAGGGGCACTCCCGCCGCGGCTGGCGAGCGACTGGCTGAAGCCGGGTGCTCGCCGCGGACCATCCGCGTGACGCGCGCCGCCTCGTCCCGCGCGCCAACCTGCCAGAGGTAGCGGGGAGACTCGGGGATGCCGCGCCTCAGATAGAGGATGTAGAGGGCGGGCAAGGCGCCAATGAAGAAGCCGATGCGCCAGGTGAAGACAGGAATCAGGAAGTAGGCGATCACCGCCGCGACGAGCGAACCGAGTGCCCAGAAGCTCTCGAGCCAGACTACGCCCCTGCCGCGCTGGCCCGCGGGCAGGAACTCCGCCACGAGCGTGGTGGTCACGGGCAGTTCACCGCCCAGACCGAGGCCAACGATGAAGCGCATGACGATGAGGAACAGCGCCGAGGTGGCGAACCCCGCGATCCCCGTGGCGATGCTGTAGAGGAACAGCGTCCACATGAAGACGGTGCGCCGGCCGTAGCGGTCTGCCAGGGTGCCCGCGACCGCGGCACCGATGGCCATGCCGACGAGATTGATGCTGCCCATGACGCCGATCGTCACGGGGCCGAGGTGCCAGGCGAGGATCAGCGCCGCCAGCACGAACGAGAGAATGCCGACATCCAAGGCGTCAAACATGATGCCGAGGCCGCCTACGACGATCAGGCGCCGGTGAAACGCTCCGAGCCGCATCTCGTCGAGACGTGTGCGCACATCAACGCTCACTTGCCGTCCCCCTCCCATGTGCCATGGCTATGCTCTGGGGGGAATTCGGCCACCACCTGCGATCCGCAGCAGGAAACCGCTCCCGCCTGGCCAATGCCTTCGCCACACCGGTCAGGCCCGGTGCACAGGGAGGGGTGGGCAGGTGGAAGGCGAGGATCTGCTGCACAGGAGTCTCCTGATGGGCGAGGTGCTGGCCCGCACCAGCAGGCAGTTCCCCGGGCGTGTCGCCTTGATCGAGGGCGAGCGCCAGATCACCTATGGCGACTACAACCGTCTCGTCAACCGCTACGCGAACGGCCTGCTCGCGCTCGGGATCAAGCCGGGCGAGCATGTCGCAGTCTGGATGTACAACAGCATCGAGCTGACCGCACTCATGTTCGCCGTGACGAAGGCCGGCGCCACAGCGGTGCCCCTCAACTTCCGCTACAACGCGCGCGACGCTGTCTACGTCATCGACCAGTCGGACGCCGTCGCGGTGCTGGCCGGAGCGGAGTTCACGGAGATGCTCAGGGAAATTCGTCCCGAGCTGCCAAAGGTGCGCCACTTCCTCCTGGCCGAGGGATCCCTCGGAGTAGGCTCGCTTCCGCTTGAGGAGCTCTTGCATGCGCCGGACGGCGAGCCCGTCCACCCGGTCGACATGCTCGCGCCCGCGATCATCCTCTACACGAGCGGCACCACGGGCCAGCCGAAGGGTGCCGTGCTGAGCCATCTCGCCGTCGTCACGAACGCCCTCACGATGCCGATGGTCGCGGGCTTCCGCAGCGGCGACGTCTACCTGAACGCCGTGCCGCTCTTCCACGTCGGTTTCATCTGCTTCTTCCTGGCGCATATCCTGGTCGGCGGCACCGTCGTCATCATGCGGGCGTTCGACCCGTCGGGCGCAGCCCAGGCGATCGAGCGCCACAAGGTGACGACGGTCTGGTTCGTACCGACCATGGCGATCAGCTTCCTGGCCCAGGACGGCTTTTCCGGCTACGACTTCTCCTCTCTGCGCATCTGGAACTCCGGCGGGGCGATCCTCCCCACGGAACTCAGGGCACGCATCATGCGCACGTTCCCGAATGCCCGGATCAACGACGTCTTCGGCATGACGGAGACGGCCTCCGTGACGACGCTCCTGCCGCACGAGGACGGGCTGCGCAAGTCCGCCTGCGTCGGGCTGCCCATCCCAACGGTCGAGGTGCGGGTCCTGGACGAAGAGGACCGCGACGTGCCGCAGGGCGCGCCGGGTGAGATCGTCTACCGCGGTCCCACGATCATGACGGAGTACTACAAGCTGCCGGAGGCGACGGCCAGGGCGATGCGGGGCGGCTGGTTCCACGCGGGCGACATCGTGCGCCAGGACGAGGAGGGCTACGTCTACGTCCTGGACCGCAAGACCGACATGATCATCAGCGGCGGCGAGAACATCTTCCCGCGCGAGGTCGAGGAAGTCCTGTTCCAGCACCCCGCCGTGCTCGAGGCGGCCGTCATCGGGGTGGCGGACGAGCACTGGGGCGAGGCGGTCAAGGCCATCGTCGCCCTGAAGCCCGAACATGAGGCATCGGCGGAGGAACTCATGGAGTTCTGCGCGGAGCGTCTCTCGCGCTACAAGAAGCCGCGCTCGGTCGAGTTCGTCCCGTCCTTGCCGCGAAACGCCTCGGGCAAGGTGTTGAAGACCGCCTTGCGCAAGTCGTTCGGCGCGAAGGCGGGCTATTGACTGCCGCCACGTCGGCAAGCGGGGAGGGGTCGGATTGACGAGGTCGGTCGTGATCGCCGCAGGGGCCCGAACGCCGATCGGCCGGTTCGGCGGCAGCCTCAGCCGTGTGCCGCTCAGGGAGTTCACGGCGGTCGCCCTGCGCGAGGCGATGGCTCGGGCCGGCGTGATGCCCGGGGAAGTCGAGCACGTGATCCTGGGTCAGGTGTACCAGGGCGGCTTCAGGGCCAATCCAGCCCGCCAGGCGGCTCTTCTCGCCGGAGTGCCCGTGGAGGTGCCGGCAGCCCTCGTCAACCAGCAGTGCTCATCCGGCTCGCGCGCCATCGAGATCGCCGCGGACCTCATCCGGCTCGGGCGCGCCGATATCGTCCTCACCGGAGGCATGGATGCGATGAGCCAGGTGCCCTATATCCTGCCGCGCCAGAGATGGGGCAGCCGGCTCGGCGACGAGACGGCCCGCGACGGACTGCTCTGGGACGCGCTCGTCGATCCGACGTTCGACGAGCACATGGGCGTCACGTCCGATCTGCTCGCCAGGGAATACGGCATCTCCCGCGCGGAGGCGGACCGCTTCGCCCTGCTCTCGCAGCAGCGCGCCGCCAGGGCCCAGACAGACGGCAAACTCGCCACGGAGATCGTGGCGGTGCCCCTGCCGAAGGGCTCTCTGGGCCAGGACGAGCATCCGCGCAAGGAAACGACGTACGAAGCGCTCGCGGCGCTCGCCCCCGCCTTCTCCCAGGACGGCATCACCACAGCGGGCAATGCCTCGGGACTCAACGATGGCGCGACGGCCATGGTGCTGATGGCGGAGGAGACTGCCATGCGGCGCGGCATCCAGCCGCTCGCCATCCTGACCGACTCGGTCTCCGTAGCGGTCGAGCCACGCCGGATGGGGATCGGGCCGGTGCCCGCGGTCAGGGCTCTGCTCGCCCGCACCACCCTCAAGCTCGCAGACATCGATCTACTCGAGCTGAACGAGGCTTTCGCGGCACAGGTCCTGGCCTGCCAGCGGGAACTCGGCATGCCGGAGGATCGCCTCAACGTCAACGGCGGCGCCATCGCGCTCGGACACCCGCCCGGTTCGACCGGCGCCCGCCTCGTCCTCACCCTGGCCTACGAGCTGCAGCGCTCGGGCGGCCGCTATGGCATCGCGACGCAGTGTGCCGGCGGCGGCCCGGCCATGGCCACGCTCATCGAGCGGCCGGCCTGACGCCCGTCAGCGCCCTGCCCCGAGCTCGATCCATGTGCCCAGCCCCAGGGCCTCGGCGCGCTCGACGCAGTATGCCGCCGCGGCCATGTCCTCGGCGGCAAGTCCGACCGACTTGAAGAGCGTGACGTCGTCCGGCTGCCGACGGCCCTGCAACCTGCCGTCCGCCACGGCGCCGATCTCGCCCCGCACATGCTCGGGCCCGACCACCCCGGCCTCGATCGGCAGGCGCAGGTCGTCCGCCTGCGGCAATGCGTGCAGGAGGGAGTCGACAAAGACCAGAGAGCGCCGCACTGTCTCGTCGTCCAGCTCGCGAAATCCCCCCACCGATGCCCCCACCGCGTTGACGTGCGCACCCGGGTGTAGCCATGCCCCTTCGAGAACGGGGCTCCGCGCGTCCGTCAGGGTGCAGACGATGTCTGCATCAACCACCGCCGTTTGCGCGTCCGCTGCGGGTTGCACCTCGACCTCGAACAGAACGGACATGCGCTCCGCGAAGTCCCTCAGCCTGTCTGGCCTGCGAGCGTAGACGCGCACCCGACGGATGGGCCGGACGCCGAGCATGGCTTCGAGGTGGGTCTCGGCGAGCGTGCCGCTGCCGATCAGGCCGAGGTCGGCCGCGTCCGGCTGAGCCAGGAGGTCCGTCGCGGCCGCGCTCACGGCCGCCGTGCGCCGCGCGGTGACCGCGTCGGCGTCGACGATCGCCCGCACCTCGCCCGTCTTTGGCCTGAACAGGACCACCACCCCCTGGTGCGTGTGCATGCCTCGCTGACGGTTCTCGGGATAGACGGAGATCACCTTGCTGCCGAAGGGGTCGCCGCCCCTGAGAACGGCCGGCATCCAGGCGATGAGGCCCGGCTGGTCGGGGTGCGGGAGCATCTGCCGTGGCGGCATCGCGATCTCGCCACGGCTCAGTTCTACGAGCGTCCGGCGCATCAAGGGCACGAGCCCCGCCATATCCAGTAGTTCGGTGACCTCTCTGTGGGCAAGCACGAGCGTTGGCATGCCCTAGACCTCCTTCCCGGTGCAGGACCGGGGACGGCCGGCGCCCCGCCTCTCCGCTTCAGGCGAGCGCGGCGTAGTCGGGAGCCTTGCGCCCGGCGTCGGCCCTCGTGCTGAAATGGTGGCACGGGACGCGGATGCCGGCCATGCCTGGCGCCAGCCGCATCGCCACGTACACCCTAACCAGCGCCTGGCCAGCACCAGGTCTACGTGCGGCAGACCCTGGAACGCCACCCGATGCGGCCAGGCGCGTGGCGCGCCCTGGTGGACTGAGTCTCCTGCGGATCGGCGTTGACCATCCGACCGTGGTGGCTACAAGGCTCACACCTGTTCCGCGTTCGCCGAACGCCTCAGAAGAGCCCACTTCCGAAAGGCAATTACAGCCCATGCCGCCTCCACGACACCGAAGGGCCATGTCCCGGCGAGCCACCCGTAGAGTGACGACCCCAAGCACGCGATGCCAAAAGCAAATGTGAACCACGGAGAGCGGGACTCCAGGGCATAGAACACCATCATCAGGAAGACGACTGTGGCACCGTAGGCAGTCAGCATCAGGTCCACCTCCGCGACCACGCCTTGGACGCAAGCGTGGGGCTCTCCGCCGTTCTCCTCGCCCCCTGGAGAGATTCACCGCCCTCGCGCACGATGACGCGCACGACCCCGGGGGCAGCGATGGAATCGGCCTGCCACCCGCCAAGGGCGCACGGAGACCTTCTGCGTCGCCAGCACGCAGCGCGGTACTGCCTCTGGCGCTTCACCCGGAAAAGGACCGCCAAAAGGCCACCGCGACGGCGGCGCGGGCGATGCCACAGACTGTCGGCTCGGGTTGGCTGCGACGCGCTCCACCCCACCCGGGTCGGGGAACACCCGGTCGCGCGGAGCCCCTCCTCGAGCCGCGCCACTGCGAGGAACATGGCTCCATCCCCTGCCCCGGGGTCGGCATCCCGTGCAGATGGCGACGCCTTGGTCCCTGCCTGCAGTGCCCACGGCGTCAGGCCTTCAGTTCTCGACTTCGGGCGGCATCCCTTCGACCACGGGCACCCCGTGGCGTTTGCGCACGAACAGGTAGATGAGCGAAATCACGGCGGTGTAGGGGATCCCGGTCTCCAGCCCCAAGCCAGTAGGTCCAGCGCACGAGGAAGCCGGAGTACGGATTCGGGTACTCCTCGGCGTAGCCGCCGAAGGATCCCGCCGTGGATGCACCACGCTCATCCCAGTTAGCGCGCAGGTCATGATCAGGGCGACGACGGCACCGAAGATGTACGAGACGATGACGGATGGGCATGCAAGCGAGATGGCCGGTTGATGCTCGCTCAGGCTGCGCTGGAGCCCGGATTGCCTCCGCGTGACAAGATCGTCCGATGCCATGGCTCAGTGCTCCTAGCGGGACACACCCGGAGTCACATCGGCTGCGTGCGGCGGTAGTCGATCACCCCCTGCAGCACCCGGCGTGCGTCGTCGAAGCTGTTGTAGTAGTGCAGGCTGATGCGGATCGCCTGCCCGCGTGGCGAGACAAGGACGCCCCGGTCGGCGAGGAACGCGCCGAGTCCCTCCGCATCCTGCGCCAGCACGGACACCTGCGGTCCGCGCAGCGAGCGGTCCGTCGGAGAGAAGAGGGAGAAGCCGGCTCGCAGCAACTCGTCCTGCAGGAAGTCGCCGAGGGATAGCACGTGTTCGAGATTCGCTTGAGGCTGGGTCTCGAGGACGAGCGACATGCCCGCCACGCCTGCGAAGGCGGCCGGAATGGCCGGGGTGCCGGTCTGGAACCTGCGAGCGTCGTCCGCGTAGTCGAGGAGACCAGGGTCGAACGCGAACGGTTCCTGCCTGGCGAACCACCCCGTCAGAGGTGGCTCGACGCGGAATTCCAGCCCTGGACGGACGTACAGGAACGCGAGTCCAGGCGCGCCCAGGAGGTACTTGAGCGTACCGCACGCCAGATAGTCGCAATCGAGCTCACGCACGTCCACTGGAACGACGCCAAGGCCCTGGTACGCGTCGACGAAGACCCTCGCCCCCACGGCGTGGGCGGCGTCCGCAATCGTGCGCACGGGCAGGCGGAGGCCGTTTGCGTACGACACGAGCGGCACCGAGACCAGCGCGTGGTCGCCTCGGATCCGCCCAAGGTAGTCCTCGGCGGTGATGACGCCGCCCTTGTGCGCGATGAAGTCCGTCTGGGCGCCCCGCGACTTCTGCGCAAGCCAGACGTGGGCGACGGATGGGAACTCGAGATCGTTTGTGAGAATCCGCCTGCTCGAACGCAGGTCCAGGGTCGAGGCGACATGGTAGGCGGCTTCCGACGCGCAGGACACGACGGCCACGTTCTCGGGGCTCGCGTGGATCAGGCGGGCGAACAGTCCGCGCGCCAGGTCCACGTGTTCCATCCAGGCGTGCCACGGCGCGCCGTGCACCCGCCAGCTCGTCATGAACTCCGACATTGCGACGATGACGCGGTCCGACAGGGCCCCTTCACTGCAACTGCAGAGGTGCGCCTTTTCTTCGAAGATCGGAAAGTGACTGCGGAACTCCTCGGCTGTCATGGTCATTGGGCCTGGTCCCCTTTCGGCGATGGGCTGGTGGCTGGGCGGTGTCACCGCGACGATGCAAGTCGCCCGGTGGGCGCTTTCGTTGCGGAAGAAGTGCGGCAATTAGGAATCGAAGTAGATGCTGTCGCCAGTGTAGGCCTGTTCCTCGACGACCGCCGTAAGCTCGCCTTCGAGAACAACGGCACACTCCTCCGACGGGTGCGCCCAAGGCGCTTGGGCGGATGAGTCGCCGGGCTGCAGGACGCCTTCGAGCAACTCAAGCCTGCCGAAGCCACGAGTGATGCGCGCATAGGCGACGTCGCCGCCGGGCGGCGCCAGGCTGAGGTGCCGCTCTGGCCGGACCAGGGCGACGCGCGTCTTCTCCGGTTCGTCGAGCAGGTTGAAAAGGGGCTCGTCGAGCGCCCGCGCGAGTTTGCGCAGCGTGTCGAGGCTGGGGGTTGTCAGGCCCCGTTCAAACTTGGCTGATCAGAGCTGGAGACAGCCCGACCTCCGCGGCAACCTGCCTTAGACTGATTCTCCGCTCCTCCCTGACCTCCCGCAGGCGCAGGATGTTCATGCCGTTCACCGCCCATCACCTCGTTCACCGGAGCTATACATGCGACCGACCCATGCCCACTGAACCCGAGGTGCGCGCAGAGCCGGGAATCGCGCTGGGAAGCCTGCTCCCGCAGTTGCACACCCTCACGCCGCGGGTCAGGCGGGCTGGCATCGCACGGGAGGCCGATAGGATTGCAGGCGGGTCCGCAGAATCCCAAGCACCGAATACTGTCGAATCTCGGGCAAAAGGGGAAATGGCCTATCTATGATCTCGTGCTGCGGGACGCGCGCCTTGAGGGACAAGCTGTCGACCTGGCCGTGGAGGGGGGCCGCATCGCTGCCATCGGCCAGGGGCTCGGCCAGGGGCGCGAGGAGATCGACGCCGAGGGACGCATGGTCTCCCCGCCGCTGATCGAGTCGCACGTGCACCTGGACACGACGCTGACGGCAGGCGAGCCGAAGTGGAACGAGAGCGGCACCTTGTTCGAGGGCATCGCCACATGGGCCCTGCGCAAGGAGTCCCTGACCGAGGCGGACGTCGTAGAGAGGGCGACGGAGCTGCTGCGCTGGCAGGCGGCGCAGGGCGTCCTCTTCGTCCGCTCCCACGTCGACACCACCGACCCTGACTTGACAGCCGTCAAGGCCCTCCTCCGGGTCAGGGAGCAGGTGCGGGACCTCGTCGATCTCCAACTGGTCGCCTTCCCGCAGGAGGGGATCCTCTCCTACCCCAAGGGTGAGGAGTTGCTTGCAGAGGCCCTGCGCATGGGCGTCGACGTGGTCGGGGGAATCCCGCATTACGAGCTGACGCGCGACATGGGCGCGGAGTCCGTGAAGATCGCGTTCAGGCTCGCGGAGAAGTACGACCGCCCGGTTGACATCC
>JAJZVM010000203.1 GCA_021845645.1 Bacillota bacterium | reverse complement strand
AGGGATAGGGCACTAGCCTCCCTGTGAAACAGGAACTAGCGGGGAACCGTGAGGGAGTACCGACCTCGGGCAACCGTCGGGCAACCGAGGAATCCCCCGGCTTCAGCCGTGGGGAGGGCGTCAAGGGGCGAAGTCCGCGAAGATCCTCGCAGGGCGCCTTTGCGCGCCGCAAGGACGTTCTGAGAACGAGGTGGAGGTGCGGCTGTGCAGAGATTGGAGCAGGTCGGTCCGAACGAGTGGCGATTCCGCTGGCCGAGGGGCTTCCAGCGCACGTCACGCGTGATAGACCACGCCCTGGACCTCGCCGCCTACGGTCGGGAGGCCGAGGCCGAGGGCCTGCTGCGCGACGGCTTCAGGCGCTCCCCCGAGCACATCGACCTGATGCAGGCTCTCGGGCAGGTGCTCTTCCACACTGGCCGGCGCAAAGAGGCCCAGGCCGTCCTGGCCCGGGCGGTCGAGATCGGACGCACGGCCTTCCCACCGCAGGCCTTCATGCTCGGGCGGGACCTCCTTGAGTGGAGCTGGCTTGAAAACCGACCGTTCCTGCGCTGCCTGGAGGAGTACATGCTTCTTGGGCGCTATGCCATGGGCGAAATGGACGAGGCGGTCGAGCTCGCCAAGGAGCTGCTCGCCCTAAACCCGCGGGACGACCAGGGCGTCCGCTCAATGGCGTTATCCTGGCTGCTCCGCCTCGGCCGCGACGAGGAGGCGCTCTCGCTGTCGGATGCTTACCCCGAAGACTTCGAGGCCGAGACGGCCTACGGTCGGCCCTTGGCCTTCTTCCGGCTTGGGCGCGCGGCGGAGGCGGAGGCGGCGCTGCGCGGAGCCATGGACCGCCTGCCGCTCGTCGCCGCGGAGCTCCTCAAGGCACGCCACCACAAGCCTGAGAGCCTGCGGCCCGGGTATCAGACCATAGGCGGCGCGGACCAGGCCTACTACTACTGGCAGAATGACGGGGCCCTCTGGCAACGCTCGCAGGGGGCCCTGAACTGGCTGCGGCGGGTCCGCGACGAGGCCATCGCCCCCGCAGGGCAGGCGGGTGCCAAACGGCAGGGCGAGGGCGGCCGCCGCAAGGGATCCTAGCCGGCTCCTGCCTGCCGGGCGGGGAGTGCGGGACACGCCGAGTTCTGGCCTTCGCCGCGGCCAGCCTTCAGAACCATTCGAACAACGTGTCCTTGGGCCCCTTCGGTCCGAGGTGCTGTACCGCGTGCTGCGCCGCCTGTGCGAGCACAGGGCTTGCCCTGACGGGAAGCCAGCCCCCGTCGCCCCTGAAGAAGCGGCGCTCGACTTGGAAGGTGCGATCGTCCGCGTCGGTCAGCACGAAACGCACGAGCGGGCTGTAGGTGGCGTGCGCGAACGCGACTTGCTGCATGCGCTGCAGGAATCCGTCCGGCAGCCAGCCGCCGGGATATTCGTCCGCCAGCTCCTCGAGCCCGGCAGGCCAGACCGACGGCTCGTAGATGACGATCTCATCGCGCTCGATGGCTACCCGATAGGGCTTGCGCTCCTTCGAGGCGGCAAGGGTCACACGCACCGTCTCGAGCTCGTCCGGCCGGATCACCTCTGCCCGCACCTTGCGTACGGAGACGACGCCGTTCACGTTCTCCGCGAACTCGTAGCCCGCCGGCATGGCCTGGAGCGGCGTGCCGATCAGGTTGCGGGATGCGACGAGGCGGCTCTTGCCGGTCTTGCCCGGGACGGAGCAGAGGTAGTACATGGTGCCGCGGGCGTTCGTGTGGGAAAGGGCCACGTCCGGCCGGTTGGCGTCGGTCATGTTCTCCCCCCGATTGTCTCAGCGATCATGCGATACAGGCGCGAAGCGGAATCCGCTGCCGCCTGGGCTCCGCAACCCGCCCGCCAGACGGCACGTCGGCATCACGGTGCCCCGCGCCACCCCACCACGTCCTTGAAAGCGGCGGCAGGCCGGAATGCGGGCCGGATGCCTGTCCACGCGCCGCCCGACGCCCGATAGGCCTCGACCTCGAACACGCCAAAGCCGTTGAACGTCACGCTCTCGCCCTGCATGAGGGCCGCCATGATGCCGTGCAGCGCGGAATCGAGCGCGGCGGCCGCGACTTGCTGCGTGAGGCCGGTATCAGTCGCGATCAAGGCCGCGAGTTCGCGTTTCGTCACCTGCCACTCCTCCCTCGACCTCTTTCTCGGCCCGGATCGTTGCTCCTTCATCGGGCACCGCAGGATCGCAGCCGGCACTCCGCACAAGTTCACCATGCCCCGCGGCGGGGCACCGTCGGGCAGGGCCAACGCAAAGTCGGTGGCAGTGTTGCGGGGGCACGGTTACGGGAGGGGGGTGGCGCCGACGGCGAGTTTGTGGTAGTGCAGAGGTATGGAAGAGACATCTGCCAAGGCGCAGTCGGCGCCGAACGTGCGAACCGCGTTTGCGATGGTGCGCGATGTCGAGGTACACCGCGTGGACGATGCCGTGGAGGTCAAGCGCTGGGATGAGCTTTTGGCTCGCCACCACTACCTGGGGCCGTCACGGCTCGTGGGCGAGACGATGCGCTACATGGCGACCCTGGACGGGCAACCGGTAGCCCTGGTGGGGTTCTCGAGCGCAGCGCTCAAGGTGAGCGTGCGCGACGAGTTCATCGGCTGGCAGCCGGAGCATCAGATCGCGCGCCTGAAGTACATTGCCAACAACGCCCGCTTTGTCATCCTGCCGGGCTACAACGTGCCCAACATGGGCTCGCATGTGCTTGGACTCGTGCTACGCCGCCTGAGCGACGACTGGCGAGGGGTGCATGGCCACCCCATCCTGGCGTGCGAGACCTTCGTCGACCCCGCGCACTTTCAGGGCACCGTCTACCTCGGTGCAGGCTTCACCTACCTAGGCAACTCGACTGGCTTCGGCCGCAAGAACACCACCTACGTCGCCCACGACCAACCGAAGATGA
>JAJZVM010000020.1 GCA_021845645.1 Bacillota bacterium | reverse complement strand
CTCAAAATCTCGCATCGCCACTTCCCCCAAAGGCACGACACATCTAGCGATGGCTCAAGTTCCAGCCCCATGTAATTAGGCTTACCTTCTGCGCCAGTATGCGCAACACCTGTTCATCCACTCCCCTGAATTTTGCCCATCCTGCTCCTCCGAAAGCGAGGGCCACACCATCCGCTACAAATTGCGTCCATGAACCATGCCCGCTATACGCCAAGTAGCCGTCTATGCCAAAAACCGCAACACCGCTACCAAATGCGATCCCATCCGCAGCAGCTACGCAAGCCGTCGCGCCTTCTGGGGCGCCAGACTCAGGAGCGGCTACGGTTACAAGTGCCCACCCCCCACAACCAACGGCCACTCCTGACGCTGGCACCGAAAGTCCAGAGAGTGCATTGCTTACCTCTTGTGCTGTGCTACCGCCGCCGCTGGCGCCACTCCCACTCGCACCGCTGTCGCCACCGCCGCTCCCATTGCTCCCGTTGCTCCCATTGCTCCCGCTTTGTCCGCCGCTGCTTGGTGGCCCACCAACTCGGGGGCCGCCACCTTCCTGGTGCATCTCGCCGGTTGGGTCAGAAACCGTGAGGGGATTGTTCGCCGCGTACTCGTAGGCATTGTACGAAGACGCATCTCCCGGCGTCAGACCCGCCGGGTCCGGGCTGATGAACCTGCCCCAGGCCGGGTTGTAGTACCGCGCGTTCAGGTAGTAGAGACCCGTCGACCAGTCGAACCAGTAGCCCTTGTAGGTGAAGGGGTTCGTCTTGGCAAGGCCGATCCCGCTAGTGTCGTACGAGACTGTGACATTTCCCCAGGCGTCGTAGTTGTACGCCACGACGTACTGTCCGTAGGTCGCGGCGGCGGCGTTGTCGTCGATGAGGCCGACGACGTTTCCGAGGCCGTCGTAGACGTAGGCATAGGTGAGGGGACTGCCATTTACGTAGACCGTGATGAACTGCGGTGTGCCGCCCTGGTCGTAGGAGATGCGGAAGAGCACGTTGTCGTTCGCGTCCGCCACGTAGGCGATCTGGTTGGAGGTGCCGTAGTAGTAGACCGCGTCGCCGTTGGCGCCGATTCGCCGGCCCAGACCGTCGTACGAGTAGTTGTACGTGGTGCCGTTCTCAGTGACCGACGAGAGTTGGTCAGCCGCGTTCCAGGTATAGGTGCGTGTGCCGTCTGAGAGCAGGTTGCCGATAGCGTCGTAGGTGAAGTTGGTCGTCTCGGTCGATGTCGTCGTCTCGGGCGTGCACTCACACACCATCTTTCGAAGGATCGGATTCCACAAGCACGTGGGGTCGATCACGCCGCCCGGGCAGTTTACGAGGGTCGTGGTGGTGACCTTCGTCGTAATGGTGTTCAGGCGATTGCCTTCGGCGTCATACTGATAGGTCATCACCGTGCCGTCACTGCTTGTGCCTTCTGCCTGCGAGGTGCGATTGCCGAGTGCGTCGTACGCGTACGTCCAGCCGTCAGCGGACACCAGTTGATCTTGTGAGTCGTAGGCGTAGGTTTGCGAAACGCCGCCGTTCTGGACGTTCGTCAGGTTCCCGTCCGCGTCATAGGTATTGGTTTTGTTGAGTAGCTGATGGCCTCCGCTCTCACCAATGACCTGCAACACCCTGCCGTCGGGGTCGTACGTGTAGGTGACCTGCGCCGTTCCGACCGTGATGCTCGAGACGTCGCCGTTCGCGGTGTACTGATATTGCGCGGTATGCACCGCCGAGCCCTGCGTGTCGGTAAGGGTGCTGAGGCGCGAGGCAGCATCCCAGACGTGCCCGATATTCCAGGCCTGCGTCGCCTGGCCGCCGAACTGCGGCACGGAGAACGCGATGTTCGTGGTGTTGCCGGACGGGTCGAGCGTTCGCGTCTCCGAACTGACCTGCGAGCCGCTCGTATACTGCACCGAAGTCAGGCGATTAGCATAGTCGTAGCCGTAGGAAACCAGCCAATTCACATGTGGGAGATATATACCTTTGTGTACGATTACGCCCAGACGTCTTGGTTCGCGGAGTGGATACCATCGGACCTAAGGGATCGGTTCTCGCTAGAAGCCGACGAAACGCAGGGTCCCCCACTTCAACCTGAAGGCGGGAGCCCAGCCGAGTAGAGGCCCAACTAGGCCCATCTTGCTGGGTAGCAGAGACACGAGCGCTTCGCACCCGCCAAGGCGCACTAAGGAGGGAGTGCTCACGACTCGGGTAGCCCCCGACAGAGTCTCCGGGGTTCCAGCCTAGCCGCGGCGCACGCTGCGACTTTCCCGTTGTACTGACTACAAGCACGACTCCGTGTAGTAAAGCCACGTCCGCCGAGCGAACTGGCGTCCAGCCCGCGCCACGGCCCCAAGATGGCCCCAAAAACGCGCTCAACCCCTCGATACCCTTGGGGGGTTGAGTCTTGTAGTCCGCTTTGTTGCTGGATTTTCTGGAGCTGGTGGTCAGACTCGAACTGACGACCTGCGCATTACGAGTGCGCTGCTCTACCAACTGAGCTACACCAGCAAAGACTGGAGCGGGAGACGGGATTCGAACCCGCGACCCTCGGCTTGGGAAGCCGATATTCTACCGCTGAACTACTCCCGCGCAAAGGCCATTATACCGACTGCTCGGGGCCTCGGCAAGCGTCACGGCATGATGCCGGCCCACATCAGGCCTACCACGGCGCCCACGACGCCGCCCGCGAGCGTCAGATACGCGGCGAGTCTGCGCTGGGCCTTGAGCAGCGGGAAGATCGCGTCGCCGTGCTGGCTCAGGGTATTGGCGAGGAGTGCCGCAAAGGGGAGGTCGCCGCTCACGAAAAGCGTCGCGACCACGATCTGCGGTCCGCAGCCGGGAATGAGGCCAACGGCGGTGGCGAGCAGCACGTCAGCGAGCACGTCGCCGTGCAGCATCTGCACCAGGAGGCCGTGCGAAACGGCATTCGCGACCTGGAACAGGACGTCCGCGGCCACCACCCAGACGACGATCTCCGCCGCATCGCGCACCGAGGATTGAAGTGCCCGCACAAGCGGCCTCTTCGGTTCCGGTGCCGGCGGCAGCCTGAGGATCACCACACCGAGTGCGGCGAGCCCGAGTGCGATGCCGCCCGAGAGGAACGTCTGTGTCGGAATCAGCAACGCAGCGAAGAGACCCAGGAGCAGCAGGGCGGGCCAAAGGGCTGCAGCCCAAAGCGGCAGCCGGTTCGGCACCGGGCAGCTGAAGGTCGCGTCTTCCAGCCGCAGGAACCGGCCCACGGCGGTGGACTGGACAACGTAGCCGAAGATGGCGCCGATCGCGGCCACGATCGCCGTAAGCGCCAGGGTCTCCAAGGGTTTCCGGCTCCAAAGCACAAACGCGGCGTCCCCTAAGGTGGCCACGTGCGCGGCGTAGAGCGTGCCGGCCGTGACGGCCCCGAGACCATAGAGGCGCGTAAGTGTGATGCTGCCTGCGCAGCCCGGCACAGCGGACGCCACCGCGCCGAGGACAGGCTGCAGCCCTCGCGCCTTTGCAAACAGCCGCTCGAAGTCCAGGTAACCTGCCGCCTCGACATACGCGACAGCGAAGAGCAAAAGGGCAACCGGTAGCGCGACACCTACAAGGGCTTCCTTCGTGGTTATAAGAGTTAACTGCAGTAAATGCGTTGTGTCCACTTCCTAAGCTGCAAGTTAGTATCGCCTAAATGTCTATGGCGGACACGCTTGCATTGCTACTATATTCTCGAAATCTTCGATTAGGACAGACTAAAACTAGAGCGGCGCACCTGCATTTGCAGGGCGCCGCTCTAGTTAGGATTGCCTAAACGTTGGTTTCAGTAAACAGTTCCTCGACATAGATCGTCTCACCTTGGTCACGCCCGACAGAGATCACCGCCGCCTTCGCATGGGTGATCTCTTCGA
The DNA here is from genome assembly GCA_021845645.1 of Bacillota bacterium. The sequence goes on along the minus strand of JAJZVM010000020.1, from coordinate 65,848 downwards.
TGCGCTGGACATACGCCTCGAGCGCCCGCGGGATCTCGTTGCGATGCGCAGGCGTCCCGAGTTCGCCCCAGCCCTCCAGCTCCTCGTAGATCGGCTTGCAGCGTCCGAAGTCCCTCAGGTTGGCCGGCGGGTCCTCGATGCGGCGGCCGTCGAGTTCGTAGGCAACCGCAATCTTGATGGTCTCAAAACCGGCCAGCACATCCACCGAGTTGATCGCCAGGTGGGTCATACCATTGATGCGGGCCGCGTAGCCCAGCAGAACGCCGTCCACCCAGCCGATGCGGCGCGGTCTGCCGGTCGTCGTGCCGTACTCCTTGCCCCGCTCGCGGATCGTGTCGCCCTGCTCGTTCAGGAGTTCCGTGGGGAAAGGCCCGTCGCCTACGCGCGAGGTGTACGCCTTCAGCACCCCAACGACCTTGTCGATCTTGGTCGGGCCGACGCCCGAGCCGATCGTGACGCCGCCTGCGATCGGGTGGGAAGAGGTCACGTAGGGGTAGCTGCCGTGGTCCACGTCGAGCAGCGAACCCTGCGCCCCCTCGAACAGCACGCGCTCGCCGGCGTCGATGGCGTCGTTCACGAGCCTCGCGGTGTCTGCGACGTACGGCCGCAGCCGCTCCGCATATCCCAGGTACTCCTCGTAGATCTCCGGTGCGGACAGCGGCTCCTGGCCGTATACCTTCTGCAGAAGGTCGTTCTTGAGGGCGACATTCTCGTCGATCAGGTCACGTAGTCCCTCAGGGTCGAGAAGGTCTGCGACGCGGATGCCAAGGCGTGCATTCTTGTCCATGTACGCCGGACCGATGCCCCGGCGGGTCGTGCCGATGCGCCTGAGCCCCCGGCGGTCCTCGTCGAGACCGTCAAGGAGTCTGTGGTACGGCATGATGATGTGTGCGCGGTCCGAGAGGATGAGCCGGCTCGTGTCGATGCCCTCGGACCCCAGGTAGTCGATCTCCTCCAGGAGCACCTTGGGGTCGACGACGACGCCGTTGCCGATGACGCTCTTGCATTGCGGGTAGAGCACGCCAGACGGGACGATGTGCACGCGAAAGATCTTCCCGCCCACCACGACCGTGTGACCAGCGTTGTTCCCGCCCTGGGTGCGGACCACCATGTGCGCGCGCTGAGCGAGGTAGTGGCTGACCTTCCCTTTGCCTTCGTCGCCGAACTGGGCGCCGACCACCGCGATGGCTGGCACTCTACCGCCTCCTCGACTCGGCCTTAGCGGGCCGCGCCAAGGATAGCAGAGCCTCTCGACCGGTGTCAAAGGGGCTGCCTCGTGTGACGGGCGGCATCAGCGGAATCTCAGTGCGGCTCTTCCACCTCGCGCAGGTCGAAGCGGCCATATTCCTTCTGAAAGTGCAGGTAGACCTTCCCGACCGGCCCGTTGCGCTGCTTCGCAATGTTGATCTGCGCGACGTTCTGCTGTTCGGGCGGGAGCTCCTGGTTGTAGTAGTCGTCGCGGTAGATGAAGGCCACGACGTCGGCATCCTGCTCGATCGCGCCAGATTCCCTGAGGTCCGAGAGCATCGGCTGCTTGTCCTGGCGCGCCTCCACGGCCCGCGAGAGCTGCGACAGGGCTACTACCGGCACGCTCAGCTCGCGGGCGAGGGCCTTCAGGGAGCGTGAGATGGCCGAGATCTCCTGCTGGCGGTTCTCCGTCCGCGTGCGGGACTCCATCAGCTGCAGGTAGTCGATCAGGATGAGGCCGATGTGGTGCTCCGCCTTGAGCCGCCGCGCCCTGGCGCGCAGGTCCAAGGCGGTCAGGGAGGGCGTGTCGTCGATGAAGATCGACGCGTTCGACAGGCGGTCGACGGCGAGCGCGAAGTTCTTCCACTCGGCGTCGCTCATGCGTCCGGTTCGCAGGTTGTTCTGGTTGATGAAGCCTTCGGAGCACACGAGGCGCAGCGCCAGCTGCTCGCGCGACATCTCGAGCGAGAACACCGCCACCGGCACCCCCTCGACCGCGGCGTTGCGCGCGAGGTTGAGGGCGAAGGCCGTCTTGCCCATGGACGGACGCGCGGCGACGATGATCAGATCGGCGGGCTGCAGCCCGGCGGTCAGTTCGTCGAGCCTGGGGAAGCCGGTGCGCACGCCGGTGACGCCCCCGCCCTCGCGGTAGATCGTGTTCATCTTGCCGATCGTCTCGAGAAGGACGTCCTTGAGGGCGGCATAGCTGCGGCTGGAACGGCTCTGCGCGATCTGGAAGATCTTCGCCTCGGCCTCGTCCAGGAGTTCCTCGGCAGGCAACTGCGGGTCGAAGCCCCGCGCGACGATCTCGGTGCCGGCCCGGATCACCTGGCGCGCCAGCGACCGATCGCGCACCATCTGGGCGTAGCGCTCGACGTGCGCGGCGGTGGGCACTCCTGCGGCAAGGGACGTGAGATAGGCGATGCCGCCCGCTGCCTCGAGCCGGCCCGACTTCCTGAGCTCCTCCGACAGGGTCACGAGGTCGATCGGTTCGGAGCGCTCGAAGAGCGTCAGCATCGCCTCGTAGATGGCACGGTTGGCGTCCCTGTAGAAGTCATCCGGCTGGAGAATGGTCAGAGCCTGGGGGATGGCCTCCGCCTCGATCAGCATCGAGCCCAGGACGCCGCGTTCGGCTTCGATGCTCTGTGGCGGTGTGCGCCCTACGGCAGCCTCAGGCGTTGCCACGGCCTACTCCCGACCGACGACGACGTGAAGGCGCGCCGTCACCTTGGCGTGCGGCCGCACTTCGACGACATATTCCCCAAGCTGGCGGATGGCCGCGGCAAGCTCGATCCGGCGCTTGTCCACCTCGATGCCGTGCGCCGCGAGCGCGGAGGCGATGTCTTGCGCGGTGACGGCCCCGAACGGCTTGCCGTTTTCCCCGACCTTGAGCCTCAGCTCCACCTGCAGCGCCGAGATGCGCTCGCCCAGGGCCTGGGCCTCCTGCAGCAGCCTGTCCTGGCGTCCCTGGGCCTTGCGCTGCTCTACCTGCGCCTGCTTCATGCGGCCCGCGGACAGATCCTCCGCGAGTCCACGCGGGAAAAGAAAGTTGCGCGCGTAGCCGTCGGCCACCTTGACGATCTCCCCGCGCTTGCCGAGGCCCTTGACATCCTCCCGCAAGATCACCTGCATGTTGCCGCCGCCCAAGTGGGCGGCACACCTCCTGCCGTCACGTACTCATGGGGCCGCGGATACGCCGTAGGTCGATAAAGACGTCGAGGATGCCGATCCAGATGAGCAGTTCCGCAAATGCGGGAGTGAGGAGCAGGATACCGAGGACCACGACGCGGATGATGGCCGGGACGTTCAGGCGCGCGAGCCAGTAGCTCAGGATGGCGAGCCCGATGACGATGAGCGGCACTTCGCTCCACAGCACCGCGAAGCCGATCCAGCGCTGCCAGAAGGCGGCAACGTTGAGGAGCCCCGAGCCGAGCTGGGCAGCGAACAGGACGAGGTAGAGCGGCGGCAGCCACTCGGGCGCGCCCCAAAGCATGAAGGGTCGCACCTCGGGGAGGTTCTTCCGGCGCGCCAGAAGCGTCCAGCGTGTGAAGTAGAAGCCCTCGAAGAGCATGAAGCCGGCGTAGAGCGGCGCCACGGCCGGTAGCATCGCCCCCACCTGGGCCGTGATGCTGCGCACCTCCCCTGCGGGCAGACCGAACATCTGGCCGAGGGCATGGGCTTGCTGCGGGGTGATCTGCAACTGCTGCCCGCCGAACAGCGCCGGCAGCAGGAAGTAGCAGGCGACAGCTGCGGTGGCGAGCAGGAACGCGGGTCCCGCCTGCCGCAGGAGCGGCGCGCCACGCCTCATCTCAACCCCTACCGCAATGGCGGCGACGAAGAGCAGCGCCGCCGGCACGCTCAGCACGCCGCCGAGCAGCAGCACCGCGAGGAGGCCAACGGCCGCAGCGATCAGCGCTTCGAGTGCGCCATCCTCGAAGGCGACGATGGCGATCGGCAAGAGGGCTGCACCACCCAGGAGAAGTGGCAGCAGGACGAAGTAGCCGAGTCCGGCCAGCACGCCCCATCCGAACCACCCTACAACCCGGCGCCACGCGCCCTGGCGCTCAGGCGTTGCCATGCGTTCCGAAATGTTGTTCCAACGCACTCAGATCACCATAAGCTCGCTCCACCTCATGTCCAGACAGCGCAAGCTCCCGCGCCCGCATGGCGACGCGCGCCTCCACCTGCGCGAAAGGCAGGCCCAGCCTGCGCCCGAGAACGTAGGTCGTGAGCACGATCGAGGCGAGCGCGTCAGCGATCGCGTCCTGGGAGCCGAGCGCCACCGCCTTGAAGAGCGCGGCGACGCCGCCTACGAGCTCGGCTTTGAGCCAATCCATGATCTTGAGGTGCCTGGCGAGCGTCTGGCTCTGCCCAAACGGCGGCACGGTCGTCATCCTCTCCGGCCTATGCTTCGTCACGGCAGGTTGGCCATCCTCCCGTACAGGGCCGCAGTGCTAAGAGGGAGGCGCCATAGCGCCTCCCTCGTCAGGACGTCAGTCGATGGTGAACGGCAGGAGCGCGATATTGCGTGCCCGCTTGATCGCCACGGTCAGCTGCCGCTGATGATGCGCGCAGTTGCCGCTGATCCTCCGCGGCAGGATCTTGCCGCGCTCCGTGATGTATCGCCTGAGCTTCTGGGCCTCGCGGTAATCCACCTCGACGACCTTGTCGACGCAGAAGCTGCAGACGCGCCGCTTCGAGCGGCGTCCGCGCTCTCGGCGCATCGCGTCATCTCCTTTTGGGCATCAGAACGGGACCGGTTCGTCGTCTTCGCCGAAGTCCTCGGGTTCGGCGCCGTAGGGATCGCCCTCCACGTCGCCGGAGCCGCCCTGGCCGCCAGAAGCACCGGGACGGTCGAGAAACCGCACATCATCTGCGACCACTTCGTAGACCCGCCTGCGCTGGCCGTCCTGGCCGTCGAAGGACCGAACCTCCAGGCGTCCCTCGACCGCGATCAGGCGTCCCTTCTTGAGGTGCGCAGCGCATGTCTCGGCCAGCTTGCGCCAGGCCCGCAGATCGATGAAGTCGGTTTCGCGCTCGCCCTGCTGATTGGCGAACGGCCGCTGGACCGCGATCGACATCCGTACGGAAGCGATTCCGCTGGGGGTGTAGCGCATCTCCGGATCGCGCACGAGCCGGCCGATCAGGATCACGCGGTTGAGCATCGGCCGTCCTCCCTTCTACTCCTGGGTGGGTTCCTGCTCGGCAGGGGACGGGGTTGCCTCGGGCTCGTCGGCGTCCGCGGCCGGCTCGCTCTGCTGTGGCTGCGCGGCCTGGGCCGCCGCAAGCTCGCTGCGGCGTACGGGCAGGCCTGGGCTCTGCCGCTCGCCGGCCGGTACCGGCCCGCCACGCGCACCCTCTGCCCGCGGCCCGGTCGCATCGGGCATCGGGGTGGGCTTGGGCGGGTTCGGACGCGGACGGATGACGACGAGGTGCCTCAGCACGTTCTCGTCGATACGCAGAAGGCGGTCCAGCTCGGCGTTCGCCGTGGACTCCGCCTTGAACGGAACGAAGATGTAGATGCCTTCGTTCTGGTCCTTGATCTCGTAGGCGAGCCTGCGCTTGCCCCATACGTTCGGCTCCTCGATGGAGCCGCCGTGGCGTTCGATGACTTGGCGGTAGCGCGTCAGCACCGCCGCCTGGCGCTCTTCGTCCAACTCGGGGCGCAGGACGAGCGCCATCTCATACTCCGTAGCCATAATCTCTTGTTCACCTCCTCCCCTCGGACACGCCCGCGCGCACGCGCAAGGCGAGGCTCCGGTGTGCCGGAGCGGGGAGCGCCCATAAGCATAGCAGACAGGCGTGCCAAGGGGCAACGATCAAGATGGCGGTGGCGTCTCGGGCCCGCGCGAGACGAACACGCGTATTCTCTGCTCGAGCTTGATGCGCGGCACGAAGACGTGGCGTCCGCACTTGGTGCAGCGGATGCCGATGTCGGCTCCCGTCCGTGTGATCTCCCACGCGTCGTTGCCGCAGGGATGCGGCTTGCGCGTGCGCACCACGTCTCCCACCCGCAGTTCAAGAGGAGGGCGGCGGCTCACGGCAGCCTCCCGAGCACAGGGGCGAAATGCTGCGCGAGACGCCAAAGCGTCGTGGCCCAGTGGGCGTCCACGACGTAGACCGACAGGCTGCCGAGCGTGCCGGATCGCGCGAGAGGCTCCAGCAGAAGCAGCACCGCGGCGGCGAATACGAGGTTCTCCAGGACCCCGAATGCCGCACCGGCCAGGCGGTTCACAGGGCCGACCAGCGGCAGGTGGTTCGGCAGGCGCCCGATGCTTGTGGCAAAGAGGCCTAGGCCGGTCTCGGCGACGACCAGGATCGCCAGGAAGGCGATGGCCGAGACGACGGCCGCCGCCGTGACGTGCAGCGCGACCGGCACGCCGGGCAGGAGCTGCGCCCCGGCGGGCGTGACGCGGCTGAGCTCGCCCTGGACGGCCTGCTGCAGATGCCAGTGCTGGTCGAGGAAGGTGGCCAGCTCTCCGTAGAAGAGGCGGGCGAGCACAATGGCGACGAAGAAGCCCGCAAGGCCGGCTGCCATCGCCAGAAGCCCTCGGCTCCAGCCGCGCAATACGCCGATCGCCAGATAGCACAGGAGGACGATGTCGAACGGCTGCATGGTCTCACCCCCTGCGCAGCGGTCGCCAAAGATCGACGAAAGGCCAGGCGAGTGCCGGCAACAGAGGAGATGGCGCCTGGCCGTGGCCGAAGGCGCGCACGGCAAGAACCATGATGACGGCGAGCACGAGCGCCGTGAGCGTATCGCCAAGGTAGATGCGCAGCCGATGCGGCGGCAGCGTCCAGATCTCGCGCAGAGCCGCGGCCGCGAGCGCGGCGGCGAGAAACGCGAGCACCACCTGCCAGGGGTAGCTCAGGGCGCTCCCTACCCGGAGGGTCAGGTACGCAGCGGCAGCCGCCGCAACGAGGCGGCTTGCGGACATCATCGCCAGAAGGCCGCGATCTGCAGTAGGCCCACTGCGATGAGAAGCACCGTCGTGTGTCCGCCGCGCGACATGCAGCCGGACATCTCCTTGCGCGCGCTTTGACGTTCCGTCTCGCGAAACGCCTTCTGCGCGTCTTTGAGATGCTGCACCATCGGCCTGATGTGCCCGAGCTTCTTCAACGCCGCGGCCATGTTGTGGTGCGCAGCAGAGTAGTTCGGGTCGATCTCCAGAGCTTCCTCGTACATGTGCAGGGCCTCTTCGGCGTTGCCCCGCTCCAGATAGATGTTGCCGAGGTTCGTGAGCGCCGGGGCAAACTTCGGCTCCAGCTCGAGGGAGTTGCGGAACAGTTGTTCTGCTTCTTCGAACTGTCCGAGAAGAGCCCTCAGGACGCCCAGCTTGTTTGGCCCGCGCGGATCCTGCGGACGCAATTCCGCGAAGCGAAGGTAGAGCTCCTCCGCTTCCTGCACATGCCCGCGGCGTTCCGCGTCTTGCGCTTCCAGGTAGACCGATTCCGCTTCATCCCGCGGCAGGATTCCTTCACCGTCCTTGTCGGTTCGGTCCGCTCCGGTCTGCCAGCGCAGACGGCCAGACCAACGCCAGCAGCCAGAATAAGGCAACAACCGCCATCGCAGGGTAGGCGCGATCGACGATGGCCTGCACGCCGAGCGTCGAGGCGAGCAAGGCCAGGCCCGCTGCCATCCAGGTACCGCCGAAGAGTTCGGCCGCCGCCTGGAGAAACGAGGCGGCCGCCGAGAGGCTCGCGAGGGCGATGGCGGCCTCGACGCCGAGCGCGAACGCACCATGCAGATGCAGGGCGAGCTCGCGTAGAGGCAGGTCCGCACCTGCCACGGCCATACCGGTTCGCGCCAGCACCACCGCCTCCAACGTTAGCAGGAGACCCGCGGCGAGTCCACCTATGAGGGCGCCGCGCTGCCCGCGAACCCCGAGACCGGCGGCGGATCGGCGCACGCCGTCGCTCGCGAGGGCGATATTGTACGCGGCATAGCCGAACACGGCGAGCGTGGCCTGCGCCGGGGCGATCGCCGTCTGCAGGCGTCCCTGGGGCAGCCTCGCAAGGCCCAGAAGTGCCGTCGCGACGACGGCGAGGACCACGAGCACCAGCATGAGCCCCTGCCAGCGCCGCAGGGATGTCGTCCCGTTCTGTCCGACGAGTGCCGCAAGGAGGACGGTGATCGCGCCGCCCAGCACAGGGCTGAGGCCGAGCCGGGCATGCGCGAGGCTGGCGAGGGACGCCACCACGGCACTGAGGGTCACGAAGCTGAAGAGAGAGAGCATGGCGCGCCAGACGTAGGCGATCCGGGGAACGGACATCGCCGTCTGCGCGGTGCGCCAGGCCCCCAGGCCGAGCAGCAGGGCTGCTCCGAGTGCCAGGACGCTGCCGACTGCCCCGTGCATGGCGAAGAATACCCAAATCTCGCGTCCGGAGACGAACCCCGCACCGACAACGGCCGCAAAGGCGGCGATCGCTACGTCCCAGGCCACGGCGCGCCCCCCCGGCAAGGCTATGCGGGGTCCGGTGTATACCTGCTGTGGAGCGGCCATATACTCGCGACATGCAAGAGCACCACGTCCGGCAGCAGAGGCTGCGCGTGCGGCCGGAAGATCCCCGCGCCGCTTCCCTCTTGGCTGCGCACCTGCAGCGCGAGCTCGTCTCGCTGCGCAGGCTGGGGAGCCCCGCCACCGTCGTCTGCGTTGGTACGGACCGCTCGACGGGCGACGCCCTCGGCCCCCTTGTGGGCACCATGCTGACGCAGTCGGTGACGCCGCTGCCGTTCGCGGTCCTGGGCAACCTCCAGTCCCCGGTGCACGCCGGCAACCTGCATGAACTGCTGCCGCGGCTTCAGATGGCGGCCGCGCAGGGTCCGGTGGTGGCGGTCGACGCCTGCCTCGGCAGCTTCGAAAGCGTCGGCAGCGTGCAGGTGCAGCGCGGGCCGCTGAAGCCTGGCGCCGGGGTGCGCAAGGAATTGCCCCCGATCGGTGACGTCGCTGTGATGGCGACCGTCAACGTCGGGGGCTTCATGGAGTACGTGGTTCTGCAGAATACACGTCTGGGTCTTGTTTACGAGATGGCCGCCATGATTGCGGACTCCATCAGGATTGCTCTCGGCGCGGTCCGCGCTCAAGGCGGCGCAGTATTTCCTCCGCCGTAAGTCCCTCGGCCTGGATCACGGGCACCTCGAGCTCGATCGCCTCGTCCCCTAAGAGGTCGTCGTCCTGACCGGTGCAGACGACGGCGTCCACCCCTGCCTGCCAGGCTTCCGCGAGGGGCACCACCTGCCAGCCACGGGCCTCGACGGCCTGGCGCACCTGGCTCAGCCCTTCCTCGATCGCGACGCGCACCTCGCATCCCCCCGCGGCTATTCTGCCTGCGGTGAGGCGGCGGCATGCGCAGTGTCCCCCCGGAGCGCGACCGGGGTGGCAGGCGTGGGGCCGTAGACGAAGCTGAGAGCACCCGGCGCGATGCCGAAATGGACAGGCGTCGTACCGCTCAACTCTCCGTCGCGGTGGACCGCCGCTTCGGGACTCGCCTCGATCGACAGCTCGCGACAGCGCACGACGCGGATCTTGCCGCTGGTGAGGTGTCCGCCGCCGTAGACCCGAGGCAGCAAGGCCAGCGTCTCCGGGACGCTGTAGTCACCTGCGATCAGGACGTCCAGCAGGCCGTCGTCGACGCACGCGGTGGGGACGATGCGCATGCCGCCACCGTAGTACTGGGCGTTGCCGACCGCGACGAGCAGGAACTTTCCCTCAAAAGCCGTCCCATCCGCCACGATGCGCATGTCCCGCGCGCGATACCGCCAGAGGACCCGCAGCACCGCGCGGACGTAGGGCACCGTGCCGGTGGAGCTGTACTTGTCGCGCAGGCGGTGGTCTTCCGCCGCGACCTCGGCATCGAATCCGACGCCTGCGACGTTCAGGAAGGTCGACGCGCCGACCGTCCCGAGGTCGGCAGGCCTTGGCTGGCCCTTGAGCGCGAGCTCGGCGGCCGTCAGCGCGTCGGCCGGAATGCCCGCCGTGCGGCGAAAGTCGCAACCGGCTCCCGTAGGCACGAAGGCGAGGCTGGTCCGCTCTCCTGCATGCTGGACGCCGTCCGCGACTTCCGTGAGAGTTCCGTCGCCGCCGACGGCGACGACCCGCTCATAGCCCTCCTGAGACGCCTCCCGCGCGACGCGGGTGGCGTCACGGGGCGCTGCCGTGACCACCATCTCGAGTCCCTCGGCCGCATACCGCTGCTGCAGCTCCCGCCAGACCTCCGGCCAGACGCGCCGCGTCCGGCCCCTCCCCGCGACGTAGTTCACGATGAAGAGCGTCTTCACACCGCGTGCACCTCGTGCTTCGAGTCGATTGCCGCCCCGATCGCCGCCCGCTCCTCCTCAGACAGGGGATAGCGGGAGGCGCCCGACGCCAGTGGCTTGGCGTAGATGCGGGTCTCCTCACGGCCGTAGAGACCCGTGATGACCACGCCGTCATCGTCGGCATCCAAGAGCGCGACGCTGAACGAGAGTTCGGCGCCGGCGCCAGGAAAGGCGTTGTAGCGGACGACGCCGACGCGCTGCAGGCTGTGGCGCTGGATCGCCTCTACCCCGTCCAGGCGGGCGGCGGCGCTGGCGACACCGCCCTGCGCCTCGCGCAGGGCCTGCCACTGCTCATGCAGCAGCGTCTCCACGTCGGTCGCTTGGCCCCCTCGCAGCAGGTGATCCAGCCGGCGCCGCAGGCGCCGCGCGGCAGCGAGGCTCAGGAGGCCGAAAATGAGGGCTACGATTCCTACAACCAGCCCTGCCGCGCCGATCAGCGCCAGCCATGGCGCCAGTCGGATCAGTTCAGGCAACCCGCTTCCCCCTCAAATGTTTCACGTGAAACAATCTAGTCCTCTTCGGGCACAAAGCGCGCCACAAGCCGCGCCAGGTCCTCTTCGCTGCGAAATCGGATCTCGACAGCCCCACCCCGGGCGCCCGCCCGGATGCGCACCGGCAGTTCCAGCGCACCGCTCAGGCGTTCCTCCCAGCGCGCTACCCGCCCGCTGGACTTCGCAGCCTTAGGCCTGACGACGGCCACCGGCTTGCGCGTCATCTCCTCCACCTCACGCACGCTGAGCGACCTCGCCACCGCCTGCTCGGCCGCCGCCACCTGGCGGCCCGGCGGCAATCCCAGAATCGCACGCGCGTGCCCGGCAGACAAGGACCCTTTGCGAACCAGGTTCTTGACCTCTTCTGGAAGGCCCAGCAGGCGTAGGCTGTTCGCCACCGCCGAGCGGCTTCGCCCGATCACCTGCGCCAGCTCCTCCTGCTTCAGCTCCCGCGTCTCGCCCAGCCGCTGAATGGCCTCCGCCTCTTCGAGCGGATTCAGGTCCTCACGCTGCAGGTTCTCCACAAGCGCGATCTCTAGCAGGCGCCCGTCGTCACACGCACGCAGCACCACCGGCACTTCGCTCAGGCCGACCATCTGCGCCGCGCGCCAGCGGCGCTCGCCAGCGATCAGCTCGTACCCTGCCGCCGCTGACCGCACCACGAGGGGCTGCAGCACGCCATGGCGGGAAATCGAGTCCGCGAGCTCACGCAGCGCCGCCTCGTCAAATTCGCGCCTCGGCTGGTACGGATTCGGCCGGATCGCGCTGACCGCAACCTGCTGCATGCCCTCGTCCGGCGCCACCCGCACTTCGGGGATCAGCGCCTCAAGCCCTCGCCCTAGCCCCCGCTTCGCCACGTGCCAGCACCTCCTTCGCCAGGTCCCTGTACACCTCGCTGCCGCGCGACCTCGGATCGTAGCGCGAAATCGGTCTGCCATGGCTCGGCGCCTCGCTCAGGCGCACGCTGCGCGGCACGATCGTCCGGTAGACCTTGTCCCGGTAGTAGCGCTTGACCTCGTCCGCGACCTGGATCGACAGGTTGGTCCTCGCGTCGAACATCGTCAGCACGATCCCGTCCACGTGCAGCGCGGGATTGAGTCCTCCCTGCACCAGTTGCACTGTACGCAGCAGCTGCGTCAGCCCTTCCATCGCGTAGTACTCGCACTGCAGTGGAATCAGCACCCCGTCGGCGGCGGTGAGCGCGTTCAGCGTCATCAGCCCGAGCGACGGTGGACAGTCCACGATGACGAAGTCATAGCGCGACCGCATCGTCTCGACAGCCTCGCGCAGCCGGTACTCCCTGCGCTCCGACGTCACAAGCTCGACTTCCGCGCCAGCCAGGTCGACCGATGCCGGCACGATGTGCAGCCCTTCGACGGCGGTCGGCTGCACCGCGTCCCGCATCGGCTCGCCTTCGATGATGACCTGGTACATGCTGTGCTCGCTCTCGACCTTGCGGATGCCGAGACCGGTCGTGGCATTGCCCTGCGGGTCGATGTCGCAGAGCAGGACTCTCTGTCCAAGCTCAGCCAGACAGGCGCCCAGATTGATCGCCGTCGTCGTCTTGCCGACGCCGCCCTTCTGGTTTGCGATCGCCACAACACGGCCCATGGCCATCCTCCTCAGCGTCGCGGAATGCGCAGGCGCAGTTCCAGCGCATCCTCGGTCTCCTCCTCGGCCATCTCCACCGCCACGCCCGCCGCCTGCAGGCGCGTCACGCTCTCGCGCAATGCATTGACGACGATGCGCACGTCCTTCACATATCGCCGCGGCATTTCCCGGGAAATATCCCGAGCCCGCGCCTCCAGCTCCCGCGCAGTCCAGCCCTCCTGCGCCGCACGGCGCGCGAGTTCCACCCGGGTCGCGCCCGCGACGCCCAGCAGCGCCCGCAGGTGGCGCTCACCCAGCCCGCCGGCCGCCGCGAGCTCGCGGATCTCCTCGCCCAGCCGAAGCAGTCGAAGCTTGTTGGCGATCCCGGCCTGACTGCGTCCAACGCGCCTCGCGAGCTCGGTCTGCGACAGACCGAACTCCTGCATGACCCGCTGGTACCCCTCGGCCTCCTCGAAGACGCCGAGGTCGCTGCGCTGCAGGTTCTCGACGAGCCCGAACACGGCGCTCTCCAGCGGAGTCGCCTCCTGCACCAGTGCGGGCACGCTGGTCAGACCGGCCGTCAGCGCGGCGCGCAGCCGCCGCTCACCGGCGATCAGCTCGAAACCGTCGGGCAACCTGCGCACGACGATCGGCTGCAGCATGCCGTGCAGGCGCAAAGACTGCGCGAGCCGCTCAAGTGCTCGCGCATCAAAATCCTTCCGCGCCTGATGCGGGCTCCGCCGTACCTCCTGCGGCGCCACCGCGATCAGCTCCGGCGGCACAGGCAAACCTCCCAATGACTTGGGCTATTCGCCTTGCTGCGCGCCTTCCCTCTCCAAAAGACGCTTCTTGGACGGGAACTCACGCCTGAGGCGCGCGAAGGATGCTGGTCGATCCGGCGGAGTCGGCCTAGCCTTGCGATAGAGCAGCAGGGTTCGCTCCACGTCCTGCTCGAGCCGGTAGCGCCGCATCTCCACCTTGCCAAAGCCCATGCGCCCGGCGACGGGCGCCGCCTGCTCCGCCTCCGCCGCGGCCTTCCCCGGCTCCCCCTTCAGCAGGCAGAGGACGCCGCCCGGCTGCACGAGGCCGCCGCAGACTTCGACCGCAACCGGCGTGCCGGCCAACGCGCGTGCCGTCACAAGCCAAGCGCGGTCGCGCAAGGCGCCGCGCGCCTCCTCCTCGGCCCGCCCCCAGATCACCTTCACCGCCAGCCCGAGTTCGGCCGCCGCCGCCCGCAGGAACTCCACCTTGCGCCTCTCGGCCTCGATCAGCACGGCATCGGTGGTCAGCCCGGCGGCACACCAGACGAGCGCAGGCAACCCGCCGCCGCTGCCGACGTCAACGACGCCCTGCGGGGGCGCCCCAAGCGCCTGCCACGCCAGAAGGCTGTCGAGGATGCCCTCGCGCAAAAACACCTCAGGCGAGCGCAGTGCAGTGAGATTCTGCAGCGTGCTCGCCTTCGCCAAGATTTCCTGGTACGCCAGCAGACGCTCCTGCGCACGCCCGTCCAGTGCGATGCCCGCCGCCTGCAGCAGCGAGGAGAGGCTCGAGCTCACCGCTTCTGCACGACCACCTGCCGGTGCGGGTCCTCGCCCCGGCTTTGGCTCTGCAGGTCCGGGTACTCCTGGATCACGCTGTGGATGATGCGGCGCTCGCTGGCCGGCATCACCTCGAGCACCGACTCCTCACCGCTCTCGCGCACGCGCTGCGCCACCTCGCGCGCCATCTTCTCAAGGGCCAGACGACGCTGGGCGCGATAGCCGCCCACGTCGAGAACGATGCGCTCGCCGCCCTTCTTGCCGATGGCTGCGGCGACCAGGTACTGCAACGCGTCGAGAGCCTCGCCGCGCCTGCGAAGGAACCAGTTGAAATCGCCTTCCACCGACACGAGCACGTGGTCCTCGTCGCGGCTCACCGTCGGCACGACATCCATCCCGAGCTCGACGAAAAATGCGCGAACAAGTTCGGCCGCGCGCTCACCCACGGACTCCCTGCGCCGAGCGCGCACGCGCCACGGACGCGAGAAGAGCCCGAGCATCCCCGGCTTGCCCTCCTGCAGGACGGTGAACTCGATGTCCTCCATGAGGGCGCCGAGGCGGCCTTCCGCCCGAAGCTTGGCTTCCTCGAGGGTCTGTCCTTCGACTTCGATCTCTTCCAGTTCGTCCATGCTACTTCTGCACCTTTGCGGCCGACGCTTGCGGTCTGCCGACTCCGCTCAGGTAACTCTGCCCCACCGTGAACAGCGTGGCGACGGCCCAGTAGAGCGAGAGCCCGCTGGCGTAGCGCATGCTGATGAAGAACAGCAAGGCCGGCATCATGATGTAGGTGATCATCTGCTGCGAGCGGTCTGTGCCTGCCCTGGGCATCGTGACGAACGTCTGCCACAGCGTCGTGCCAGCCACGATGACCGGCAGGATGAAGTACGGGTCGGGCAGCGAGAGGCTCGGCAGCCAGAGGAAGCTCTTGGAGCCGATGTAGTGGAAGTGGGTCAGACCCGCGAACAGCGCATAGAGGATGGGCAGCTGCACGATCATCGGAATGCAGCCGGCGAGCGGGTTTGTCCCAACCCTCTTGTAGAGATCCATCATCTCCTGGTTGAGCCGCTGGGGGTCCTTCTTGTACTTCTCCTGCAGGCGCTTCATCTCGGGCTGCAGTTCCTGCATCTTGCGCATGTAGCGCAACTGCCCGTGGTAGAGCGGCATGATCACGACGCGCACCACGATCGTCAGCAGGATGATCGCGAGGCCGTAACTGTGGGTGAGATTGTAGAAGAACTGCATCACCCACTGCATTCCGTGGACCAGCGCGTTGAACAGCGCCAAGACAGTATCTCCTTCCGCCTGCTAGGGGACAGGGTCCCATCCGCCGGGATGGAACGGGTGGCAACGCAGCAATCGCTTGACGGCCATGGCGCCGCCCTTGCGCGCCCCGTAACGCTCTATGGCCGTGAGAGCGTACTGCGAGCACGTCGGCGTGTAGCGGCAGTGTGCCCCGGTCATCGGCGAGATGACCTGACGGTAGAAGCGGATGAGCAGAAGGAGCGTCAGGGCGCCGACGGATGTCTTGCGGCTTCCGCCTTCTGCAGGAGCTCGCGAAGGGCCGAGCAGAGGTCCTCGAAGGAGGCCTCGCCCGTTTCCGGCCTGGCGAGCAGCACCAGATCGCATCCGCGCAAAAACTCCTTCCGTTCCCTGCGGAACGCCTCGCGCATCCTCCGCCTCAACCGATTGCGCCGCACGGCACCGCCGAGCTTCTTTCCGGCCGCAAACGCACAGCGCCGCCGACCCGGCTCCCCTTCGCAGACGAAGAGGACGAGGCGGCGGTTCGCGAAGCGCACTCCGCGAGCGAACACCGACTGCACGGCAGCCGGGCGGCGCAGCCTCTCCTCCGCGATCACGCTAGGCGGAGAGCCGCTTGCGCCCCTTGAGCCGACGTGCCTTCAGCACGTTGCGCCCGTTCTTCGTCTTCATGCGCAGGCGGAAGCCGTGCACCTTGGAGCGACGGCGCCGGTTCGGCTGGAAAGTCCTCTTCACCCTGTCCACCTCCGCGAGCAAAAGCACTAGAATTGTAGTGGTGAGGCAGGGTTCTTGTCAAGGCCGGCTATCGCTTCCACTTCTTGCCCCGAAGCCGCACCTTTGCTATCATCGGAACGCCACCCTCGTAACCGCAACGGGCGGCCCTTTTCATTATCCACAGCATGTGGACAACGCTGTTGATAAGGTGTGGGTTTTCTATGAAGGCTGGGAATCGCTCCCGAAGGCCCGATCCATCGGAGGTATTGCCTCTCCTGGCTGATGCAGAACTCCCCCAGGTCCCTGCATACGATTATAACCCGCATTCGATCCCGTCACACGAGGAGGCCGCTACGATGGAGGACCGCGCCGAGGTCGTCTGGTCCAAGGCGCGGGCACTGCTGCAGCGCATCCTGCCGCGGCCAAGCTATGAGACCTGGGTATATCCTATGCGTCCCGTGCTGATCGAGGATGGCGTGCTCGTGCTCGCCGCAGCGTCCGAATCCGCACTGGGCGCGGTCGACGAGCATCTCAGGGGACACATCGCGCAAGCGGTGCGCGACGCGGCCGACGGGCCCTGCGAGGTGCGCCTCACGTTCCGCAGCGGCGAGCAGAGGGCGGTACCCACTCCGCCTCCCGCGCCGCCAGAGCCAGCACCCGCGCACGGCGGGGCGCGCGTCACGATGCACCCGCGCTTCACCTTCGACAGCTTCGTCGTCGGCAATTCGAACCGCCTGGCACATGCGGCTTCACTCGCCGTCGCCGAGATGCCGGGCAAGGCCTACAACCCGCTCTTCATCTACGGCGGCGTAGGACTTGGCAAGACGCACCTGATGCAGGCCATAGGCAATCTTGCCCTGCAGCGCCGCCCATCGCTCAAAGTGCTCTACGTCCCCGCCGAGACCTTCACGAACGACATGATCAACTCGGTCATGGAGGGCAAGGGCTACGAGTTCCGCAGCCGCTACCGGTCCATCGACCTGATGCTCATCGACGACATCCAGTTCATCTCAGGCAAGGTGGGCACCCAGGAGGAGTTCTTCCACACCTTCGAGGCTCTGTACGGCGCGCAGAAGCAGATCGTCATCTCGTCGGACAGGCCCCCGAAGGAGATCACGACCCTCGAAAGCCGCCTGAGATCCCGCTTCGAGTGGGGGCTCATCACCGACATCCAGTCGCCGGACTTCGAGATGCGTCTCGCGATCCTGCGCAAGAAAGCCCTTGCGGACAACCTGGACGTCGACGCGGCAGCACTGGAGTTCATCGCCACCCACATCGAGACGAACATCCGCGAGCTCGAGGGAGCACTTATCCGATTCATTGCATACTGTTCCGTCCACCACGTGCCGTTCACCCGTGACTTCGCGCCGGTTGCCCTGCACGATCTCCTGCCGGCCCAGAAGGTGCGCAAGGTGACGATCCTGATGATCCAGCAGAGGGTGGCGGAGTACTACAGCCTGGACATCAAGGACTTCAGCGCCAAGAAGCGCACGCGAGCCGTCTCGTACCCTCGCCAGATCGCCATGTATCTCGCAAGGGAGCTGACCGACAACTCACTTCCGAAGATCGGCGAGGAGTTCGGCGGGCGTGACCATTCCACCGTGATGCACGCCTGCGACAAGATCGCCACGGATCTGCGTGCCGACCCCCAGTTCCGCGAGGTGGTCGACGCGCTGATCGACAGGATCCGCTCCTGATCGCCCTGTGCACAACCATGTGGAAAGGGCTGCGGATATGCAGTGCATCCATTGGGGACAAGTCCGACCCTGTGGACATCCCCTGACCTCATCCCCAGGTTGTCCACTTTCCATCCCACCACCGGAGGCGCCATCCTACTGCCTCGCAGCGGATATCCACACTATCCCGGACTCTACTGCTCCTGCTCCTTTGATTGATCAAGTACGTCCAAGCAGTTCTTACGCGGGGTGAATACGCGATGCTCATCTTCGAGACGCCAGCCCAGATCCTGTCAGATGCCCTCGTGCTCGTCTCCCGTGCCGTGGCTCAGCGCGACCAGGTCCCGTCCATGACAGGCGTGCTCCTGCGCGCCAGCCGTGGAGAGGTCGAGCTGACGGCAACCGATGGCGAACTGGCGATGCGTGTGGCTATCGCCGCCGAGGTGGAATCCGAAGGCGCCGTCCTGGTGCCGGCACGCACCTTCGCCGACCTCCTGCGCCTGGTGCCGCCTGAGACGGCCGTGCAGTTCCGCGGGCTCGAGGGCCAGGTCGGGATCCGGTTCCTGCGCTCTCGCTTCGACCTGCCAACGCTGCGCAGCGAGGAGTTCCCGTCGCTCGACTTCGAGAGCCAGGTGGAGCCCTTCAAGGTGCGTGGAGACGCGCTCAAGGAGCTCGTGCGCAAGACGAGCTATGCCGTCTCAGCACGTGACGACGGTCGTCTATTCACGATCGGCATGTATCTCACGCTGCGAGAGGGCTATCTCTCCGCGGCGACGACCGACAACCATCGCCTGGCCTGGGCCAGGTTGCCCGTTGCGAGCGAGGGTCCGGACCAGGAGATCCTGCTGCCGGCGCGTGCTCTTGGGGAGATCGTCCGGGCGCTGCCCGACGACGAGATCGATGTGCGGTTCGAGCAGAATCGCCTGCTCCTGCGCACACCAGGAGGCCTCTCGACGTTCCTCACGTCCATTCGCGCGCAGTTCCCCGACACGCGCCGCATCGTCTTCGACAGCTACGCGACGACGGTCCGTTTCGACCTTGGACCTGTTCTGGCAGCCGCAGAGCGCACACAGCTCGTCGCCGACCAGAAGAACGCGCGCATCCGGCTGAGGGTCGAGGAGAACCTTGTCCGCATCAGCGCAAGTTCCAGCGAAGGCGGCCAAGGAGCCGAGGAGGTGCCGGTGGAGACGAGCGGAGAACCGGTGGAACTCGTCTTTGGACCGAAGTACCTCGTGGACGGACTCAGGTCGCTGCCCGACGGACCTGCCGTGCTCGAGGTGATGCATGCCGAGAGCCCGGCGCGCTTCAGACCTGATGTGGATCGCCGTGACCAGTTCGCCATCGTCATGCCCTTGCGGCAGACCGAGTCCTGATGCGTTCGTTGCCCATCAGGAACGCACAGAGAGGCCTGCCGCTGCAGGCGGCTGTGCATCTCGCGGGCTGGGCCGAGACGGGAGGCCAGGCGAAGCAGCTCGTACAGGCTGGCCAGATCCAGGTCAACGGCAGCGTCGAGACGAGGCGCAGCCATTTCGTCCGTCTAGGCGACATCCTCAAGTGGGAAGGCGAGGAACTGGAGATCACGAGCGATGATCATTGAGTCGCTCTCACTCGAACACTGGCGCAATGTCGCGGCGGCCGAGGTCACGTTCGACCCTGGACTCACCCTGTTCACCGGGCCGAACGCGCAAGGCAAGACGAACCTCCTCGAAGCTGTCTTTCTGCTCGCGACGGGGCGCTCGCATCGCACGTCCAGGCCGGATGAGCTCGTCGCCTTCTCGGAGGGCAGCGCCTACCTGCGTGCCCGCATCGGGAGACCGAGCGGGGAGTACCAGCTGAGTGCCCGGGTGGAGGGAGGGCGCGTCGTACGCCAGCGTGAGGGAAAGCTGCTGCGGCGCGGACAGGATCCCCTGGGCGACTTCGCCGCGGTGCTGTTCGCCCCGGAAGACCTCCTGGCGCTCAAGGGCGCGCCGGCCGACCGGCGACGCCTGCTCGATCTCGACGTGGGCCAAGGGTCGTCGAGCTACCGCCAAGCCCACGTGCGCTACGGGCAGGTCCTGCGCCAGCGCAACGCCCTGCTGCGGAGCTACGAGCGCCCCCCGAAGGAACTGCTCGGCACTTGGGATTCCGCCTGGGCCCAGGCAGCAGTCGCATTGACGCGGGAACGGCAGAAGCTCGTCGATCTCCTCGCGCCGCATTTCTCGGCGCGCAGCGCGGAGATCTCGGGCGACACACCTGCGCGGCTTAGCTACGAGCCCTCCCTCAAGACGACAGACCCGGGGCAGGCGCTCGTGCTGCTCCAGGAGCGCCGCGACGACGAGTTTAGGCGGCGCACCAGCCTGCTTGGTCCCCACCGCGACGATCTGCGGGCAGACATCGAGGGCCGCGACCTCAGGCTCTACGGCTCGCAGGGCGAACAGCGCACCGTGCTCGTCGCCTTCAAGCTTGCGGCGGTCTCGCTGCTCGGCGCGGGAGCCGGCGGTCCGCCTGTCCTGCTCCTCGACGACGTCCTGTCGGAGCTCGACCAGGACCGGCGGCGCAATCTTCTCCTCGCGGCGACAGGCACGCAGACGATCGTCACCACGACGGAGTCCGCCCTTGCGGGCATGCAACCCGGCGGCACCTATGCGGTGCGTGGCGGAGACTACGTAAGGACATGGTAGAATCAAGGCTGGGGGATATCCTGAAGGGGTTCGTGGCGAGCAGCGGCTTCATCCGGCAGATGCGCCTCTACCAGGCCTACGGGCACTGGGAGGAGATCGTCGGGCCGGAGGTCGCGCGGCACGTGCGCCCGCTGCGCGTCGAGCGCGGCGTCCTGTGGCTGGTCGCCGATTCCGGCGTCTGGGCGGAAGAGACGTCGTTCGCGCGGCCGGTGATCCTGGAGGCCCTGAAGCGCCACCGCATCGAGGTGCGCGACATCCACCTCAGGCAGGGTACCCTGCCGCGAACCGAATCCCTCGCGGAACTGCCGCGCAGGACAGAGGTGCCGCCAGCCCCGCCGGGCAAGGCGGCGGATCTCATCCGGGATCCGGACCTGCGCCATGCATTTACAGCACTCGGGGCCTGCAAGGAGGGAGATCCGCCTGCTTCTCCACATCGGGAGTGACGTGACCGTTCGCCTGTCCGAGGTGATCGCGATCCTGGATCTCGAGCGTACGGAGAACGCGCCCGCCACCCGCGAGTATCTGCAGATGGCGCGCGTGGAGAAGCGGCTCCTTGAGATCGGCGACGACGTCAAGTCGCTCGTCGTGACCGAGCGTGCGATCTACCCTTCGCCGATCTCGTCCGTCACCCTGGCCCGTCGGGCAGCAGCCAGAGAGGTGTTTTAGTTTTGTCCGAAGTCTACGACGCAAGCCAGATCCAGGTCCTTGAAGGCCTTGAGGCGGTGCGCCGCCGGCCAGGCATGTACATCGGCTCGACATCGGTGCAGGGGCTCCACCACCTCGTGTGGGAGATCGTCGACAATGCGGTGGACGAAGCCTTGGCAGGCTACTGCACGCGCATCGACGTCGTGCTGCACCGTGACGGGTCGTGCTCCGTCACCGACGACGGCCGCGGCTTCCCGATCGACCTCCACCCCAAGCTGCAGCGGCCAGGCGTCGAAGTGGCGCTCACCGTGCTCCACGCCGGAGGGAAGTTCGGCGAGGGTACCTACAAGGTCTCAGGCGGTCTGCACGGCGTCGGAGCCTCTGTCGTCAACGCCCTCAGCGAATGGCTCGAGGTGACTGTGCGCAAGAACGGCATCGTCTACCGCCAGCGCTTCTCGCGCGGACATGTCATGAGCGAGCTCGAGGAGACCGGCAAGACGAAGGAACACGGTTCTATCGTACGTTTCCTGCCGGACGCGCAGATCTTCGAGGAGGTCCGCTTCGATCAGGAGACGGTCGCGAACCGTCTCAGGGAGACGGCCTTCCTGAACGGCGGCCTCACGATCAATCTCATCGACGAGCGCACAGGTGAGGAACGCCATTTCCAGTTCGAAGGCGGCATCGGCTCCTTCGTCCGCTACTTGAACCGCAACCGCGAGGCGCTGCACCCCAAGCCCTTCTTCTGCAGCGCGGAGAAGGACCGCGTCCAGATCGAGGCCGCGGTGCAGTACAACGACGGGTACAAGGACACGGTGCTCTCGTTCGCCAACTCGGTCCGCACCCATGAGGGCGGCTCGCATGAGACAGGGTTCAAGAGCGCCCTGACGCGCCTGCTGAACGATTACGGGCGACGCGCCGGCCTCCTCAAGGACAGCGAGGACAACCTGAGCGGCGAGGACGTGCG
The DNA here is from genome assembly GCA_021845645.1 of Bacillota bacterium. The sequence goes on along the minus strand of JAJZVM010000020.1, from coordinate 44,028 downwards.
CGAGGGGATCGTGGCCATCGTCTCCGTCAAGCTCGAGGAGCCCCAGTTCGAGGGCCAGACCAAGACCAAACTGGGCAACTCCGAAGTACGCGGGCTTGTCGACCAGGTGGTCGGGGACGCGCTCGGCAGCTTCCTCGAGGAAAACCCTGCCATTGCCCGGCGCATTCTCGAGAAGTGCCTGCAGGCGCAGCGGGCCCGTGACGCGGCCCGCAAGGCGCGCGAGCTGACGCGGCGCAAGAGCGCGCTGGAGATCAGTTCGTTGCCGGGCAAGCTCACCGACTGCACGTCAAGGGACCCCTCGGAGTCCGAACTGTTCATCGTCGAGGGAGACTCGGCTGGCGGCTCCGCCAAGCAGGGCCGCGACCGGCGCTTCCAGGCGATCCTGCCGATCCGCGGCAAGATTCTGAACGTCGAGAAGGCTCGCCTCGACAAGGCCCTCTCCAACGAGGAGATCCGCTCGTTGATCACCGCGCTGGGAACAGGCGTCGGCGATGAGGTCGACGTGTCGAAGGCGCGCTACCACAAGGTCGTGCTGATGGCCGATGCCGATGTGGACGGCAGCCACATCCGCACGCTTCTCCTGACCTTCTTCTTCCGCTACATGCCGCAGCTGATCGAGCAGGGCTACGTCTACATCGCCCAGCCGCCGCTCTACCTCGTCAAGAAGGGCCGGACGGAGAAGTACCTCTACAACGACGACGAACTCGAGCGGTATCTGCAGGAGATCGGGCGCGACAAGGTCGAGGTGCAGCGCTACAAGGGTCTCGGCGAGATGAATGCAGACCAGCTCTGGGACACGACGATGAATCCCGAAAGCCGGACGATGCTCGCCGTGAAACTCGAGGATGCCATCGAGGCCGACCAGATCTTCACGATCCTGATGGGCGACAAGGTGGAGCCGCGCCGGGAGTTCATCCAGGAGAACGCGAAGCTCGTCCGCAACCTCGACATCTGACGCGCCGTCCAAGAAGACGCCGCGCATGGGGACCACCCGTGCCGCGGCGCCTTCGCCCATCCTGCGCGGAGGATCATGAGGCGCAGTCGCCGTCGCCGCAGGGGCGGTCCTGGCTCTCCACCTGGAAGGTGCAGTGGGCAATGCCGAACCGCTCCTCGAGGAGTCTCGAGGAGCGCGAGATCACGGCGCCCGTATCGGCGAGCGGCATGTCGCGCAGCACGAGGTGCGCCGAGAGGGCCCGCTCGCCGCTGCCGATGCTCCACACGTGCAGGTGGTGGCAGGAACGCACGGCGCTGTCGGACGAGATCGCCTCGCTGAGCGCCACAAGGTCGACGTCACCTGGCGTCGCCTCCATCAGGATCGCCACGGTCTCCGAGAGGATGCCCCAGGCAAAGCGCACGATCAGCAGCGAGACTACGATGGACGCGATCGGGTCTGCGACGCGCCAGCCTGTGAGGGCGATGACGACGCCGGCCAGGAGCACGGTTCCAGACGCCGCCGCATCCGTCATCACGTGCAGCCAGGCGCTGCGCACGTTGAGGCTTTGGTGGCTGTGCCCGCCGTGCAGCCGAAGGCCGATGTAGAGGTTGCCGAGAAGGCTCGAAAGCGCCACCACCCAGACGATCGTCCCCTGCACCGCGACAGGGTGGAGAAGGCGTCCGATCGCCTCGATGATGATCGCTCCGGACACCACGAGCAGTGTTGACGCGTTGAAGAGCGCCGCGAGGATGCCGGCCCGCGAAAAGCCGTAGCTCCACCGCCCGGCCGGCGGGCGGCGCTCCAGGCGCGCCGAGAAGAGTGAGGCGCCTAGCGCCAGGACGTCCGTGAGCACGTGCCCCGCGTCGCCGAGGAGGCCGAGGCTGTGCGCGACAAAGCCGCCCGCCGCTTCCACCAGCAGGATGGCGACGGCCAGGGCGAAGGCCGCCCGCAGAAAGCGCTCCCCGTCGGCCTGGTCGTGGGCGACGGCGTGACCGTGGCGGTGCTCCATGGACCTCCTCCTCTCCGGGCGGCTCGCCAGCAGCGACGGACAAGGCCATTCTAGCCTCGCGGCTTCTCGGCTCCAACCCCTCGAGTGGACACTGCGGGCATGCAAAGGATATGCTAGAAGCGGCTTGGGGCGTGTCCCCATTTTTTTGCGTACGCACGGTGGAGGGACCTGATTGTCGCAGAGCATCGGGAACGTTCTCCCGGTCGACCTGTCGCAGGAGATGCGCCGCAGCTATATCGACTATGCGATGAGCGTCATCGTCGCCCGTGCGCTCCCCGACGCCCGTGACGGGCTCAAGCCCGTGCACAGGCGCGTCCTCTTCGCCATGCACGAGGCGGGCAATACCCCTGACAAGCCCTACAAGAAGTCGGCGCGCGTCGTCGGCGACGTGCTCGGCCGCTACCACCCGCACGGGGACATGGCGGTGTACGACGCGATGGTCCGCCTCGCGCAGGACTTCTCCATGCGCATGCTCCTGGTCGACGGCCACGGCAACTTCGGCTCGATCGACGGCGACCCGCCTGCGGCCTCCCGCTACACCGAGGTGCGGCTGACGCGCGTCGCACAGGAGCTCCTGCGAGACCTCGACAAGGAGACCGTCGACTTCCGGCCCAACTTCTCGGAGGAATTCGAGGAGCCCGTCGTCCTGCCCGCGCGCTTTCCGAACCTCCTCGTCAACGGCTCGTCCGGCATCGCCGTCGGCATGGCGACGAACATCCCGCCGCACAACCTCGGCGAGACGATCGACGGCGTCATCCACCTCATCGATCACCCGGATGCGACGAGCCGCGACCTGATGGAGTACATCAAGGGGCCCGACTTCCCGACGGGGGCCCTGATCCTCGGCCACCAGGGCATCCGCGAGATGTACGAGACCGGCCGCGGCTCGATCATCCAGCGCGCCGTGGCGGAGATCGAGATGCACCAGGGCAAGGCCCGCATCGTGGTCACGGAGTTGCCGTACCAGGTCAACAAGGCGCGCCTCATCGAGCGCATCGCGGAACTGGTGCGCGAGAAGAAGATCGACGGCATCACCGATCTCAGGGACGAGTCGGACCGCACCGGCATGCGCATCTCGATCGAGGTGCGCCGCGACCAGAATCCCAAGGTACTCCTGAACCAGCTCTACAAGCACACGCCTCTGCAGCAGAACTTCGGCGCCATCATGCTCGCCCTGGTCGACGCGCAGCCGAGACTCCTGCGCCTCAAGGACATTCTCGACGTGTATCTGCGCCACCAGCGCGAGGTGATCACGCGCCGCTCCCAATATGAGCTGCGCAAGGCGGAGGAACGCGCGCACATCCTTCTCGGACTGCGCATCGCCCTCGACCACCTCGATCAGGTGATCGCGCTGATCCGCGGCTCACGCGACGCCGAAGCCGCGAAGAACGGCCTCATGGAGAGCTTCGGTCTCTCGGAGCGCCAGGCCCAGGCCATCCTCGACCTCCGCCTGCAGCGGCTGACGCAGCTCGAGCGGACGAAGATCGACGAGGAGTTCGAGGAGCTCCAGAAGACGATCTCCTACCTGAACGCCCTGCTCGCCTCGGAGGAGATGCTTCTCGGCGTCATCAAGCAGGAGCTCGGGGAGATCAGGCGCAAGTACGCCGACGAGCGTCGCACCCAGATCGTCCAGGCGACCGGCGACCTGCAGGACGAGGACCTGATCGCGGACGAGGCCTGCGTCGTCACCCTGACGCACCAGGGCTACGTCAAGCGCCAGCCGGTCGACGTCTACCGGGCGCAGCATCGGGGAGGGCGCGGCATCACCGGCACCGGCACCAAGGCGGAGGACTTCGTGGAGCGCATCTTCGCGACGCGCACGCACCACTGGCTCCTCTTCTTCACGGACCGCGGCCGGGTCTACCGCGTCAAGGTGCACGAGGTGCCGGAGGCCGGCCGCACCGCACGCGGCACGGCCGCGGTGAACCTCGTCAACCTGGCGAGCGACGAGCAGATCACGGCGACGATCACCCTCTCAGGAGAGCAGGACGAGGGCTACCTCTTCATGATCACGCGCTTCGGCACCGTCAAGAAGACGCCGATCGACGATTATGCCTCGATCCGCGCCAACGGCCTGATCGCGATCGGACTCGACGACCAGGACGCGCTGATCGGCGTGCACCACACGACCGGCGAGGAGGAGGTCGTGCTCGTGACGCGCCAGGGCATGGCCATCCGCTTCAGCGAGCACGATGTCCGCTCGATGGGGCGCCAGGCGCGCGGCGTGCGCGGCATCCGCCTCGGCCCCGACGACTACGTCGTCGGCACGGCCGTCACCGACCAGGGCTCGGACCTTGTTGTGGCGACGAACCGCGGCATGGGCAAGCGCACCGCCTTCGGCCAGTTCCGCGCGATCGGCCGCGGCGGCAAGGGCGTGCGCGCGATCTCCTTGACGCACCGCAACGGCTACGTGACCGCCGTGCGTTCGGTGGACGACGGCGACAACCTCATGCTCGTCTCGGCGCAAGGCATCATCATCCGCCTGAGCGTCGCCGAGCTGCCGCGCTATAGCCGCGCCTCCCAGGGTGTGCAGCTGATGCGCCTCGACCCCGAGGACGAACTGGTCGCGATGGCGCGCCTCTCAGCCGCCGAAGAGGAACTGCTCGACGAGGACGAGGGCGAGTAAGCGACTCGCATCCGAGGCTCCCCGCACGGCCGGGGAGCCTTTTCCTGCTTCAGCAAGCGGCGCGGGCCGCCCGCCTGGCAGCCAGCGCTGCCCATTGGACGGCCCCCCGTCGCCTGACCGGTCTGGATCAGTGGCGACGCGTCTGCGCGGGTTCTAGGTCCGGCGCGGCGTATTGCACGCCTGTGCGCTGCCCCGGATAGCTGGACTCGGTGCGTCCGGAAGCCTGGTAGCCGTAGCTCGCGCCGGCGGCCGTCCGACCGTAGCCGGACTGCGTCTGCGCATATCCGCGGCTGCCGTAGGACTCCTGGATCCCGGCTGTGGCACCGGTATAGGTCGTGCCGCCGTCGCGCGACGCGTACGTCGTGCCGAACCGCGAGACCCCCTGATGCGCGGGCGGGAGGTGCGTCGAGCGAAGCCATTCCTCCGGGGATTCCTGGGGTTTGAGGCTGGGGTACCAGCCGTGCTGCTCCGCGATCTTGTAGAGCTCATAGGCGGACTCGAGGTGCTGGCGCGAGATGTCGGCCATGGTGCGGCGAAGTGCAGGCTGCGAGGCCTCTGTGGCCACGGTCATGGACGTCACCGCCAACGTCTTGCAGTCGACGAGGCAGTCCAGAACCATGGTGCGGTCCTCGATACGGCCGGTCGGCTCGGGACGGATCGTCTGCCGATTCGGCGTCTGGCCGCTCTGGGATCCACGGAAGTGCGAGCCGGACTGCGTCATGCCTGGCTCCTGCGTGCCAGAGCCCCGCGCGAAGCCGAGGAGCTCCTGGTAGGTCCTCTCGAATGCGCGCTCGTGCGCGCGGAACACGGTCTCGAACTCGTGACTCCGCGTCTCGTCGGCGTAGAACGCGAGCTTCTCGAGCGTGTTCGATGTTCCAAGCAGGACCTCGTGCAGACCCATCGCCTCGGACACGGTCAGCTGGTTCGAACCGATCAAACGGGCAGCCCCCTCTTGCGGATCGCCCGCCGTCTCAGACGGGCGAACCTAGAGTCTGCCTGCGGGAGCGCGTTATGTTGGAACATGCTGCGCGCAGCCTGTGGCGGCTGCCAGCACGGTGCACCGCAAACGCAGGCCATTGGCCCCGCGGCGATCAGTAGAGGGCGCGCAGCGCCGAAATCAGATCGGCGACGTCGGGCGAGCCGATGCCCGTCCTGGGGTCGTACGGGGCGCCATTTGGGTTGTGCAGGGCTCCAGGGCCGTAGCGCGATGCGGCCACGCTGTAGAGCGCCTGTGACGCCGACGGCGCGTAAGGCACGGCGGAACGGCAAAGCGCCCAGACCGCCGCCCACGCCGGAGCGCCGAGGCTCGTCCCGCCCTCGACCCACCAGTCGCCGTTCATGTAGACGGCGACGCCCGTGCGCGGGTTGCCGTCGAAGGCCACGTCAGGCACCTGGCGCAGCGCCTTGCCGGACGCGCGCTGCTGCCAGTAGGGCGCCTGGTACCATGTGGCGCCGAAGGTGGAGGCGTCGGTAGGCTGGTTCCAGTAGGTCTCGAAGAAGCTCGCGGGGTTGCGCTCGAAGAGGGTGGTGCCGCCCACGGCCACGACGCTCGGGTCGACGGCGGGCCAAACGAGCGGCGGCGATCCGGACTGGCCGAAGTTGTCGCCGCCCGCCACGAACAGCGAGAATCCCTCGGCCTCCAGCGCCGCGAGCTGCTGGTTTGGGTTCTGGAACGCGCCGCCGTAGGCCGAGACGCCCCACGAGACGCTGGCGATCTCCGCGCCGTTGCGGGCCTGGCCCGCGAGGGAGCCGACGAGGTCGGACGGAAAGGCCTGCGGCGAACTGCCCGCGCTGTCCTCGACGACGATGAGCTGGCTCAGCGGCGCAAGGGCGTGCGCCCATTCGATATCCATCGTGGCCTCGATGCCCGGTGCGAGGCTCTGGCCCGAGAGGCTCTCCACGCGAATGCTGGGCGCGGGCAGTCCGAACGTGTTGTCGAACACAGCGATGTCCTGGTAGGAGAAGCCCTGCCGCTCGTAGAGCACGATGGCCTGTCCCTGGCCGAAATCGCCACCGAGCCAGGTGTTGTAGATGTCGTAGGCTCTGGCGATCGTCTGCGGCGTGAAGCCGAAGGGTGGCACCGACAGCCCGGACGGCGCCGATCCGCGCAGCCGCACGTCGGCGAAGGCCGTCGTGCGCTGCCCTGTGCGGCCGTCGGTCACGGTCACGGCCAGTCGGTAGAGTCCGCGCGCCGCATTGACGCCGAACGGCACCTGCTCCTGCCGGGCGCTGTTGCCGCCCATGAGCGGCACGAGATTGCCTTCGGGATTGCGCATCGTCCAGGTGAACCCCAAGGGATCGCTGGCGGGAACCCCGCCGACGATGGCCGAGACGCCCAGGACGCTGCCGGGCTGCAGCGTCGAGACGGGCAGGGAGATACGCGCGTAGAGGCCGGTCGGCGTCGTCTGCTGGGGCCATGTGAGCTTGAGACTGATCGCGGTTGCCAGGAGAGAGATCGGCATGTACATGGTGTGCTGGGCGTAGAGGGCGTCCGGCAGGCGCTGGCCGCCGACCTGCAGGATCCTACCGGCCGGCGTCCACTCGCGCCGGCGCACGACGAGTCGCACCCGCCGGACCTGGACCGACACGGCGCCCTTGAAGGTCGCCGTGCGTGCCATGGCGCTCATCAGCTCCGGCGGCGGCGTGCCGCCGATCACCACCATCTGCCGCCTGGGCTGCCAGTGGATCGCCAGATGCGCGAGGCTCGCGGCATAGCGCGCCGCGATGTAGAGCCTGCCCTCGTAGACGAGCGACACGGGCGCCATGTTCGTGCCGTTGAAGAAGGCGTCGCCGCTTGGCGATACGCTCCGCCCTGCGAGCAGCAGCGTCTGGCTGCCGGCGTAGGCGGTGACATGGCTCGCCGCGAGCGCGGGAACCGCGCTGGCCACGCAAAGTGCGCCACCCAGGGCGATCGTGAGGATCTTACGCTTCATCGGATGCCTCCGGCAGGATGCGGATGACGTCTCCGGGAGCGGTGGCCGCCTGGGCAATCGTACCGAGAGGCAGCTCGACGACCAGGTAGGCGGCCGGCACGACCGGCGAAGCGCCAAGGCAAGAGCTGCATCGCGTGCCGCACGACGCCCTGGCGGTCCAGGAAGAGCACATCGAGCGGAAAGCGCATGAACGCCGCGTGCACGCTGCGGCAGGGCACGATGACCAGGCCCTCGCCTGCGGCAAGGCTGCGCCTGCCCAGAAGACCCCACATGCGGGAGAAGAAGCGGTCCGCGATGCGGGCGCGCCCTGCCAGTTCCGTCGCCTTGGACTCGTTGAGGATGCGGGCGATGGCCACGGACACACGCCCCCCCGAAAAGTGAGTACGCCGCCGCAGGGACAAAGCCTGCTGGGATCGACCGGAAACGCACCTGCCGGTGCATCGACATGCTAGAATGATGTCGACCACAAGAGCGCGCACGAGCACCACGCGTTTCGGAGGCAGGGCCTGCCCCGTGGCAGGCCCTCTATCGTCGAGGAGGTCTTGGATATATGGAGCGAGAGGTTGGTACCTTCCGCGTAAAGGCGGGTCTCGCAGAGATGCTCAAGGGCGGCGTCATCATGGATGTCACGACGCCTGAGCAGGCCGTGATCGCGGAGCGCGCCGGGGCGGTGGCCGTCATGGCGCTCGAGCGCGTGCCGGCGGACATCCGCGCGGCGGGCGGCGTGGCCCGCATGGCGGACCCGCGCATCGTGCGCGAGATCATGGACGCCGTGACGATTCCGGTCATGGCCAAGGCCCGCATCGGCCACTTTGTCGAGGCGCAGATCCTCGAGGCGCTCGGCGTGGACTACATCGACGAGTCCGAGGTGCTGACGCCGGCGGACGAGCAGTACCACATCGACAAGGCGAAGTTCAAGGTGCCGTTCGTCTGCGGCGCACGCAACCTCGGCGAGGCTCTGAGGCGCATTGCCGAAGGCGCCGCGATGATCCGCACGAAGGGCGAGCCTGGTACTGGCAACGTTGTGGAAGCGGTGCGCCACGCGCGCACGGTCAACGCGGAGATCCGACGTGTCGTCGCCGCGCCGGAGGACGAGCTCGGCACGATCGCCAAGGAGCTCGGTGCTCCGCTCGAGCTGGTGCGCGAAGTGCACGACCTCGGCCGGCTGCCGGTCGTGAACTTCTCCGCGGGCGGCATCGCAACGCCCGCCGACGCCGCGCTCATGATGCAGATCGGCGTGGACGGCATCTTCGTGGGCTCCGGCATCTTCAAGTCGCAGGACCCCGAGGCGCGGGCGCGCGCCGTCGTGCGGGCGACCACGCACTTCCAGGACGCGGCGGTGCTCGCGGAGGTCTCCGGCGGGCTGGGCGAGGCGATGCCGGGCATCGAAATTTCTCAGATCGCGCCGGCCGAGCGCATGCAGGAGCGTGGCTGGTAGAGTGGTCACGATCGGCGTTCTGGCCCTCCAGGGGGCCGTGCGCGAGCACGCGCGCGTGCTCGCGGCGCTTGGTGCGGATGTGCGGCTCGTCAAGCGGCGCGACGACCTCGACGGTCTTGCGGGTATCGTGCTGCCCGGCGGCGAGTCCACGACCATCGGCATGCTGCTCGAGGAGTACGAGATCGCACCCGTCCTGCGCAGCGGGGAGATCCCGGTCTTCGGCACGTGCGCCGGCATGATCCTGATGGCCGACGAGATCGAGGGGTCGAACCAGCCTCGCCTCGGCGTGATGCGCATGACGGTGCGCCGCAACGCCTTCGGCCGCCAGCGCGAGAGCTTCGAGGAAGTCATCGACGGAGCGCCCGTGGCGGGTGAGCCGCTGCGTGGCGTCTTTATCCGCGCCCCGTACGTGACGGAGGTCGGGCCTTCCGTAGAAGTGCTGGGCCGCGTCGACGGTAAGATCGTGCTCTGCCGGCAGGGCCGGTTTCTCGCGGGCTCCTTCCATCCCGAACTCACGGACGACCGTCGCCTGCACCGCTATTTCCTCGAGGAGATCGTGATGCGCCTGCCGCACCTTGCCTAGAATGCGGCTTGCCGCTACAATGATGGACACCATAGCATCAGGCGAGGATGGGGAAGGCCGAGCGCAGGCGGCGTAGAGAGCCGGCGGCAGGTGCGAGCCGGTACGCGGCGCAAAGAGCTTCCGCCCCGGAGTTGCCGGCGACGAGCCGGACGCGTGGCGCACGTGATCGCGCCGGGAGGATGCACGACGTGCATCGAAAAAGGGTGGCACCGCGGCCGTTCGCCCCTTGGCGACGGCCGCTTTTGCATGTCCGGGGAGGAGGTCATGGCGATGCAGGCGGTGGAGTTTGCGGACGGGGGGCTGCGCCTCCTCGACCAGCGCGAGTTGCCGCACGTGGAACGCGTCCTTGAGATCGAGACGGCGGCGCAGGCCTGCGACGCCATCCGGGACATGGCGGTGCGCGGCGCGCCGGCGATCGGCCTCGCGGCGGCCTTCGCGATGGTGCTCGCGGCCAGGGAGGCGGCGGCCACAGAGGACCCTCGCCGGGAGCTCGGGGTACGCGCCGAGATGATCGCAAGGGCGCGCCCGACCGCCGTCAACCTCCGTCATGAGGTGGAGGCGGCCCTCGAGAACCTGCGTGGTGCGCCCGGGAGCTGGTTTGAAGAGGCGCTGCGTCACGCCGAGGCGATGCGCCTGCGGCAGCTGGCCGAGGACGCGGCGATGGCGAGGAACGCCCTGCCGCTCTTCAGGCCGGGCATGCACGTTCTCACGCACTGCAACACGGGCGCCCTGGCGACCGGCGGCCTCGGCACCGCCTTCGCCGCCATCGTGGAGGCGCACAGGCAGTTCGGCCTCAAGGAGGTGCTCGCCGACGAGACCCGGCCGCGCCTGCAGGGAGCACGCCTCACGGCCTTCGAGCTCAGCCGGGCGGGCGTGCCGCACCGCGTCATCGTGGACGGAGCGGCCGCCTACTGCATGGCGCAGGGCATGGTGGACCTCGTCATCGTCGGCGCCGACCGCATCGGCAGCGACGGGCGCGTCGCGAACAAGATCGGCACCTATGGCCTCGCGGTGCTGGCACGCCATCACGGCATCCCCTTCGCCGTGGTGGCGCCGCGATCTAGCTGCGACCCTCTCTGGCCCGGCGCCAGCGAGGTGGAGATCGAGCAGCGCGACCCGCGCGAAGTGCTCGAATTCGCGGGTCAGCGCGTCGCCAGCGCCGGCAGCGACGCCTTGAACCCCGCGTTCGACGTCACGCCCGGTGATCTCGTGGCGGCGATCGTGCGCGAAGACGGCCTCTTCAGGCCGCCCTTCGCCTTCTGAGCAGCGGCAAGAGCAAGAGGGGGAACGGACATGCACGACCCGAGAAGACTGCGCGAGGAACAGGACGAGTACAGACGCCGGCTGCGCCGGCGGGACGCGGAGCATCTGCTGGACGCGGCGCTCGAGGTGGATGAGGAGCGCCTCGGCGTCCTGCGCCGCGTGGAGGAACTGCGCGCGGAGCGCAACCGTTCGAGCGAGGAGATCGCGGGGCTGCGCAAGGCGGGTCACGATGCGGAGGCGCAGATCGCGCGCATGCGCGGCGTCGGCGAGGAGCTGAAGGCCAAGGAGGCCGAGCTGACAGGGCTCGAGGAGAAGGTGCACGAACTCTGGCTGCAGATTCCCAACGTACCGGCGGACGATATGCCGGACGGCATGGAGCCGCGCGAGGAGCGCGTCGTGTTCGATCGTCCCGCGTTCGACTTTGCGCCGAAGGCCCACTGGGAGATCGGCACCGCCCTCGGCATCTTGGACTTCGACCGTGCCACGCGCATGTCGGGATCGCGCTTCGCGCTGCAGCGCGGGGAGGGAGCGAAGCTCGAGCGCGCCCTGATCAACTTCATGATCGACGTGCATACCGAGCGCGGCTACACCGAGATCTTCCCGCCGTTCCTCGTCCAGGAGCCGGCGCTCTACGGCACCGGCCAGCTGCCGAAGTTCCGCGAGGAGATGTTCCAGACCCAGACCGGCCACTACCTCATCTCGACGGCGGAGGTGCCGGTCACCAACATGCACCGTGAGGAGATCCTGCCGGATGAGGACCTGCCGCTTCGCTACTGCGCCTACAGCGCATGCTTCCGCGCGGAGGCCGGTGCGGCGGGGCACGACACGCGCGGCCTGATCCGCCTGCACCAGTTCAACAAGGTGGAGCTCGTGCACTTCGTCCGGCCGGACGAGTCGGACCGCGAGCTCGACATGATCGTCGACGAGGCCGAGGAGATCCTACGCCGGCTGCATCTGCACTACCGCGTCGTCACGCTGCCGACCATGGACTTCGGCTTCTCGGCCTACAAGACTTTCGATCTCGAGGTGTGGCTGCCGTCGCAGGACATGTTCCGAGAAATCTCGTCCGCCAGCAACTTCCGCGATTTCCAGGCGCGGCGCGCCAACATCCGCTACCGCGACGCGGACGGGAAGGTGCACTTCGTGCACACCTTGAACGCGTCCGGCCTCGCCGTCGGGCGTACGATGGCCGCGATCCTCGAGCAGTACCAGGAGGCGGACGGCGGCGTTCGCATTCCCGAGGCGCTAAAGCCGTATATGGGAACCGAGCGCATCCGGGCGCGCTAGACCGCGTGCTATAATGGCGAAGCGCCGGAGGGGTGGCCGAGCGGTTTAAGGCGGCGGTCTTGAAAACCGCTGAGGTGATGAGCCTCCGTGGGTTCGAATCCCACCCCCTCCGCCACTTTGTGCGCACTCGGGAGGCTTTGAGGTTGAGCACCGCTGGACAGGGCCTTGGCTTCGGTGAGGTGCTCGACGCGGGTTTCCAGGTCTTCCGCGCTGCATTCTGGCAGCTTGCGCTCGCCCAGGCGATCATTGCCGTGCCGGTGGCCATCATCCAGGCCATCTGGCTGCCCTCGACCATGCCTGGCGACCCGCTGCAGGCGACGCAGCTGTTTCTGGCGAGAGCACCGCTGTCGCTTCTGATCGGCGTACTGGGCATCCTGCAGGCGGGCGCTGTCGCGGGTGTGGCGCAGCAGGCGGCCCACGGCGGCGAGGCGAGCGCCTTCAAGGCGTACAGGCAGGCGATCTCCCGCTTCCCGGAGCTCCTCGGCTGGGGCCTCGTCTACGGCGTGGTGGTCGGGATCGGGCTCCTCATCGTCATCGTTCCCGGCATTGTCGCGGCGGTATGGCTGTCGCAGGGCCTTTTCCTCGTCGTGCTCGGCGGCCGCGGCATCGCGCAGGGCGTCGTCGAGAGCTACCGGATTGTGGCCGGCCGGTTCTGGCGCGTGCTCGGCATCGCACTGGTCGCCTTCCTGATGGTGGCGGTCGTGAGCCTGCTGGTCGCGATCCTCATTCCCGTATCCGCCGGCCGCGGCGGCGTGACGGACGTGGTGACGACATTGGTCGGCATCCTGATCGGCAGCTTCCCGCTGGTGGCGCTCTACATCCAATACCGCGACCTTCTGTCGCGGCCGAGTTTCGTCGCCGCGCGACCTCGCGATTGATCGCGCGGCGCATCGCGTGGTACAATGCGGAGTGCTTCGCGGAGGGATACCCAAGTGGCTGAAGGGGCGGTCCTGCTAAGACTGTAGGGGGTTAACAAAAAGCCCCGCGAGGGTTCAAATCCCTCTCCCTCCGCCAGAATATTCCGGCGCTCCCTGCAAAGGGGCGCCGTTTCGCTGTTTGTTGCCAGATGCGCTCGGCCGGTGGACCCCGCAGACGCGGGTAACGAAGCGGCAAACGGCCCATGCGACAACTGGCCAAATGGACATTTTTGCCCGTTTGGCCAACCCCGGCAGCCTTCGGACCGATCTGGCATAAAGGAGATCCTGCGATCCTCGAGAATACCTCCCGACAACCCGCGATGACTTGGCCGAGCCCCACTCGTCCAGGTGCCGCGAGGGAGGAGGGAGGGACGAAAGGACCTTCGCGCCACATGCGGCCATCGTCGCTGCACGTGGGCGCAAGGAAGCATTTGAGCCTTTCCGGTACCCAATCCTCTCGAGGAGGCTTTGCCCATTGGTCAACAAGGGACTTAAGCGAGAGATGACCCGCCTCGATCTGCTCATGGCATCCCTCGGCGGCATTATCGGTTCCGGCTGGCTCTTCGGAGCACTCTTTGCGTCGAACGTCGCTGGACCCTCGTCCATCATCTCCTGGGTCATCGGCGGCGTCGCCGTCCTGCTCATCGGCCTCGTTTTTGCCGAGCTCGGCGCCATGCTGCCTGAGGCGGGCGGCATCGCCCGTTACCCGCAGTACTCCCACGGCAGCTTCACCAGTTTCATCATGGGATGGGGCGCATGGATCGCGTACGCCTCGGTGCCTGCCATCGAGGCAGAGGCCGTCGTGCAGTACGCCTCGCACTACGTTCCGTCCATCTACAACCCGGCGACCGGCCTCATCCAGGGACCTGGCCTCGTTCTCGCGGCCGCCCTCATGCTGATCTTCTTCCTGCTCAACTACTTCGGTGTCAAGTTGTTCGCCAAGACGAACACCGTCGTCACGACCATCAAGTTCATCATGCCGACCCTGACCATCATCACCTTCCTGATCGCCGGGGTGCACTGGAGCAACCTCACGTCGCACGGGTTCGCGACGGGCGGCGTCTCCGGCATGCTGCAGGCCGTCGCCACTTCCGGTATCGTCTTCGCCTATCTCGGCTTCCGGCAGGCGATCGACCTGGCGGGCGAGTCGAAGAACCCGCAGAAGGACCTGCCGTTCGCCGTTATTGGGTCGATCCTGATCGGCGCGGTGCTGTACGTCCTCCTCGAGCTCGTGTTCGTCACCGGCGTAGCTCCGGCCGCCTTGGCGCAAGGCTGGTCGCACCTGACCTTCAGCGCACCGGTGGCGGAGGTGGCCACCTCCCTGAACCTTGGCTGGATGGCCGTCCTGCTCTACGCCGACGCCGTCATCTCACCGGCCGGCACCGGCAACATCTACATCGCGTCCACGACGCGCGTCCTCCTGGCGCTCGCCGGAAACCGCTACTTCCCGAAGGCCCTTCTCAAGGTGGACGAGAAGACCGGCATCCCGCATATCGCTCTTTGGGTCGCCTTCATCCTCGGGCTGATCTTCCTGCTGCCGTTCCCGGCGTGGCAGCAGCTCGTCGGCCTCGTCTCCTCGGCCACGGTCTTCACCTACATGATCGGTCCGGTGTCGGCGGCCGCCCTGCGCCGCACGCACCCCGACGCCAAGCGCCCCTACAAGGTGGGCGGCCTCGGCATCATCGCGCCGATCGCGTTCATCGTGGCCTCGCTGATCATCTACTGGACCGGCTGGAAGACCGACTGGAAGCTGCTCGTCGCACTGCTGGTCGGCGTCGTGCTCTACCTCCTGGCGTCGGCGATCTTCCCGAAGGAGATCGAGCGTCCGAGCGCCCGGTCGGTGAAGTCCGGCACCTGGCTCGTCGTGTACCTGGTCGTGATGCTCTTCATGTCCTACGCCGGCTCCGCGCGCTTCGGTGCCGCGGCGAATGGCGGCAAGGGCCTGATCCACTACCCGCTCGACCTGATCGTGATCATCGTCCTCTCGCTGATCTTCTACTACTGGGGCGCGTCCAGCGGCACGCACTCGGCCGACACGGACGAGGCGCTGCAGGCCATCGCCATCGAAGCGGGCGACGACTGATCCAAGGCGATCTCAAGGGGCGGCCTCTTGGCCGCCCCTTTCTCATGCCCTGCCCGAGCCGGCCAAGGCCGCAAGGCGCAGCAGCTCTTTCGGATCCTGCGGCGGGAGAGCGTCGGCCCAGACGTCCCCGACCGCCGCGAGTCGCAGCGGCACGGTGCGCAGCGTGAAGTCGGACGGGCGGACGTGGGGAAGCTCCCTCTGGGTGATCGGGCAGCTCACGGGTGCGCCGGGCACGGCGCGCAGGCTGTAGGGCGCCGCGAGGGTATGGCCTGCGGCGCTCTGGCCGAAGTCGAAGTAGACGCCCTGGCGGCGGGCTTTGCGCCGCTCCAGGGAGACGAGGTCCGGGCGGGCGCGCCGCAGCTCCATGCCGAGCCCCTTCAGCGCAAGGAAGAGCTCGTGCGGCGTCGGTCCCGGGCGGATCGGCACGAAGAGGTGGATGCCCCGCTTGCCGGATGTCTTGATCAGGGCCTGCATGCCGATGGCGTCGAGCGCCGACAGCGTCAGACGGGCGAGCGCCACCGCCTCGGCGAAGCCGAAGGGAGGCATCGGGTCCAGGTCGACCCAGGCGATGTCCGGATGCTCCTGATCGGGATGGCGCAAGGGCGAGATGTGGAACTCGAGCCCGCCAAGCCCCACCGCGTAGGCGATCGTCCGCTCGTCCTGCAAGAGGATGTAGCGCGTGCCCTCGATCGGCCACGTCGCGAGCCAGGATGGGGCGCCGCTCGGGGGATTCTTCTGGAAAAACCCCTTGCCCTCGATGCCGTCCGGGTAGCGGATCTGGGTCAGCGGCCGGTCGCGGCAGATGCGCAGCAGTGGACCCGCGACGGCGAGGTAGTACCCGAGCACATCCCTGCGCGTGATGGCGTCCTGCGGGTAGCAGAGCTTCTCCGGGTGCTTCAGCTGCGGGCTCGTGGTGTCCATGCCCGTAGCCTGCGGCAGTGCGCGCGAATTGACGCATTGGGCTTGCCGGACGGTGGAGGCTAGGAGCATGGACGAGCCTCTGCAGCCGATGGAGCCTGTCGTCTGGGCGAAGGCCTTCGACGATCCCGGCTGGCAGTTCGAGATCAAGTGGGACGGCCTGCGCTGCCTTGCGTACGCTGGACGGGACGACGTGCGTCTCTACGGGCGCAGCGGCACCTGCTGGACCGACCGCCTGGGGGAGCTGAGGGCGGCGCTCAAGGGTCTCCGACAGGTCCTCGACGGCGAACTCGTGGTGCTCAGGGACGGCCGCCCCAGTTTCCCGGCCGTGATGCGCCGCCTCCATCACGGCGAAGGACCGGTGCACTACATGGTGTTCGACTGCCTCTTCGCAGGCGGCGAAGATCTGCGCCAGGCACCCCTCGTCGTGCGGCAGCGGGAGCTCCTTCGGCTACCCGCGAGCCCGTTCGTGCACCGCGTCGAGGCGGTGGCCGGAGCCGGTCGCGCCCTCTTCCAGGTGGCCAGCGAGAGCGGCCTCGAAGGCATCGTCGCAAAGCGCCGCGACGCCCCCTACGAAAGCGGCAAGAGCGCCCTCTGGCGCAAGATCAAGTGCTGGCGGAAGATCCGCTGCCTCGTCCTCGGCGTGGAGGAGGCGAAAGGCGAGATCCGCAGTGCCCGCCTGGGCGTCGAGCAGGATGGGACGATCGTTCCTGTCGGGTCGGTGGGCAACATCGGCAAGTCGGCCCAGCAGGGTCTGCGGCGGGCCGTGGCCCGCGGCAGGACCTACGTCGACGTCGCATATCTCGACTGGACGGAGGAGGGGAGCCTGCGCCACCCGCGCTGGCTCGCGCTCGCACCACCGCCGTGAGGATAGGGTCTAGACGCGGGCCCCTTCCGTCTCGAGCGAGGCCCTCAGCCGTTCGAGGAGGTCTCCCATATCCTCGCCCACAGGCCGCATGGCCGCGGCGGGAGCCTGCGCCGCCTTGCGGTCCAGAAGGGATGTGAGGCGGTCGCGGTACGCGTCGGGATGGTCCTGCGGCACGAAAGGGCCCGCCAGGGTGTCGATCAGGGCCTGCGCGAGCCTCAGTTCGGGCTCGCTCGGCGAGACGTCGTCGCCAAGATCGAGATCCGTGACGTCGCGCACCTCGTCGGGCGCATGCATCGTCTCGAGCGCCATGGCCTGGCCAAGGTAGGGACGCAAGGTGGCGAGGCGCGGTCTCCTGCGCAGCACGAGACGGCACAGGGCGACGCGCGACGCGCCCTCGAGCGCCCTGCGCAGCAGCTGGTAGGCGCGCTGGCCGCCGGCCTGCGGCTCGAGGTAGTAGGGCTTCATGAAGTAGACGGCGTCGAGCTCGTCCGCGTGCGGGAACTGCAGGATCTCGATGCGGCGGTCCTGCACATCCGTCGAGACCTCCGCCATCTCCTCCTTTTCGACGAGGACGTACTGCCCCGGCGCGTACTCGTGTCCCAGCGCGAGCTCGCTCTCCGGTACCTCAAGCCCGCAGGCGCTGCACACCTTCTTGTAGCGCACCGGCTGCAGGCATTCCCGGTGCAGGTAGTGCATGCGCGGGTCCTTGTCCTCGCTGGCGCTGTAAAGCTTCACCGGGATCGAGACGAGGCCGAAGGCCAAGGTGCCCTGCCAGATGCTGCGCAAAGCGGTCCCTCCCGCAGCTAGGTTGCGGGACGAGGCCCGCCGCGATACGAGCAGGCGCCCATGCACCATGGCGCAGAGATCTCGGAAACGGCCCGGGAGGCGGCGAAGAGCATGCGGCAGGCGGGTCCTCTCCGGCCGTCCGTCGACGAAAGGGTAGGACGGCCTGTCCTGCGCCGCCCCCTACGGCCCTTCCCGGCCGGGTGCCGCCTGCGCATGCTGGAGCCAGCCGTGGCAGGAGCTGCGGCGTGCGGGGGTGACCTGGGTGCACCTGCGGGTGCCAGCGGCGGCGCTGGACCGGCCGAGCGCGGCAAGGACCATCTACGCCATGAGCGGCACGATCGGCGTTCTGCACTTCCTGGGGTTTGGTGCGCTCGCCTTCGTCGCGTCAGGCTCCGGCAGTCCCGCCCTTTCCCTCGGCATCGCCCTTACCGCCTATACGCTCGGCATGCGCCATGCTTTCGACGCCGACCATATCGCCGCGATCGACAACGCGACGCGGCGGCTGCGCGACGTCGGCGAGCCGCCGCCGAGCGTCGGCTTCTGGTTCTCGCTCGGCCACGCGACGGTCGTCTTCGTGCTCGCGGCAGCCCTCGCTCTCGCGGTGCACCGCCTGTACGGCCTCGTGGCCGATCCCGGCTCGATCCTCCACAGCTTCGGCGGCGTCTTCGGCACGCTCGTCTCGGCGCTCTTCCTCTACGCGATCGCGGGTTTGAACCTGGCTGGGCTTGTCGGTAGCCGACGAAGGTCGGGAAACGCCCCGCCAGCCACGCCCGGCGGGCCCCTCCTGCACCTCTTCGGACTGCTCCTGGCGCGGATCCGGACCCCCGCGGGCATGTACCCCGTCGGACTCCTCTTCGGACTCGGCTTCGACACCGCGACGGAGGTCGCGCTCCTGGCGACGACGGCGGGCGCAGCCCTCGGGCCCCTGCCGTGGTACGGCATTCTGGCGCTGCCCTGTCTTTTCACGGCGGGAATGAGCCTCTGCGACACCGCGGACGGAGTCCTCATGCATGCCGCCTACGACTGGTCACGCCTGCAGCCTGGCCGCCGTCTGCTTTGGAATCGGCTCGTGACGAGCCTCTCCGCGGCGATCGCGCTCGGTGTGGGCACGATCGAACTCGCAGGCCTGGCGGCACAGGACTCGGGACATCTGCGCGAGCTCCTCGGCCCGCTCGGTCGCCTGAACCTCGAGCCCTTGGGCCTTTGGGTCGCGATCGGCCTCGCCCTGTGCTGGGGCCTTGCCATGCTCTTCTGGCGCGCAGGGCGTGAGGGCTCTCCCGAGAGCCCACCACCGCGTGCTGCGGCACATAGAGGAGGGGATGGGGGCCGGCCGGTTGGCGGCCGGCGGCCGGGCAGGGGCTCAAGCCATATGGCGCCCGGGCCACGCAGGCCCACTGCGACGAGAGACCGCTTCCGGAGCCTGTTCCGGGTCCTCCGAACCGTACCGGGCAGGGGCAGGGTCCCAGAGGTCTACCTCCACCGTAGGCGTATGGCGGACCGCTCCGGCGGTTGTCGCGAGTATGGCCGCAAGGGTTGCGCCCAGAGCCCTTCCCGCGGTATCCATCGGGTGGGGGAGGAATCTGAGGCCCGTGAGCCACTTGGTGCCCAGGCTTGTTCGGGAGTTCACATTCTCTGCGCGAGAGGGATGCCCAATGCGTGTCATCAAGGTCGAGGAGACCGAGATAGCCTCCTGGACCCGCACCCTCCTGGCCGAACAGCGTGTCGTGGCCGTGCAGGAACGCGACGAACGCTTCGTCTTCGACGAGCTGCGCCAGGCGGAGGATCTTCGCCTGGACCATGACGTGACGCTCCAGCCGCCGCTCCGCTACCTCCTGCCCGAGAAGGAGGAGCTCGTGGCATTCGACATGGCAGGTCGGTACCAACCGGCGGAGTCCGATGAGCGACCCTTCGTCCTGCTGGGTCTTCACCCCTACGACGTTGCGGCGATCCGCCAGATGGACGCCGTCTTCGCCCAGGGCGTTCCCGATCCCCACTACAGCCATCGGCGCGCCCTCGCGACGATGGTCGCATGCGACGTCGAGACACCGTCCAGCAACGTCTTCGCGGGCACCATGGGCACAGCGGTGGTGCATGAAGGCTACGACGTGCTCCTGACGCGCATCGGCCGCGACTACCTCGTCGAGAGCCGCACCGGCAAGGGTGACGGCCTGCTTGCGCTCTTCGGCGACGACGTACAGGAAGCGAGCCCTGTGGACCTGCGCCGGCGCGAGGCCGTCTGGCAGCGCAACCGCCAGGGTCTGCGCCAGCACGAGCTCGACTGCCCGCCGGACGCCCTGCCGCGCCTCCTCGCCCTGGGCTACAATGACGAGCTCTGGCAGGAGCGCTCGGAGCTCTGCCTCTCCTGCGGCTCGTGCAACCTCGTTTGCCCGACCTGCTACTGCTTCGACGTCCAGGACGTCGTGAACCTGAACATGAAGTCCGGCAAGCGCCTGCGCCTCTGCGACTCCTGCATGCTGCAGGACTTCGCCAAGGTGGCGGGCGGCCACCAGTTCCGCCTGCGCCGCGACCGCTACCGCCACCGCTTCTACCGCAAGGGCCTCTACATGCCTGAGCGCTTCGGCTTTGTCGCGTGTGTCGGCTGCGGCCGCTGCATCGACAGCTGCGTCGCCGGCGTCGCGAACCCCGTGGACGTCTACAACGCCCTGCTGCAGCGCCACCCCGAAGCCGTCGAGGAACCCCTCGAGGGAGAGTCCGTCGCCAGCCTCGGCAAGGCGCTCGAGGCCCTGCTCGGCCGCAGCGCCGGAGACGCACCGACACCCGTGGTGGTGCACCCGCAGGCGACCGCGGTGAAGCCGAGGCGAGAGGAGCCGGACCCCTGGCTCGCCGTGCCGCGGCAGGAGCCGGCGACGCTCGAGCGCGAGCTTGAGCAGCTGGTCGCGAAAGACCCCTATGTGCCTGAGCGCGCCACCATCGTCGAAAAGCGCGCCGTGACGCAGCACGAGACGTTCTACCGCCTGCGCCTGGACTCCGGCAGGAGCCTCGGCCACCAGAGCGGCCAGTTCGTCCAGATCTCGCTCATGGGCATCGGCGAGGCGCCGATCTCCGTCAGCTCCGGCCCGACGGACGAGCCCGGCTTCGAGATGGTGGTGCGTCGCGTCGGCAACGTCACGGAGGCGCTCGAGCGCCTTGAGCCAGGCGCCAAGGTCGGCGTGCGCGGACCGTACGGCACCTCGTTCCCGATGGCCGAGCTGCGCGGCAAGGACATCCTCGTCGTCGCCGGCGGCATCGGCATCGTGCCGGTGCGCTCGGCGATCCAGGAGGTGCTGCGGCACCGTTCGGACTACGGCCGCCTGACGATCGCCTACGGCATGCGCGCGCCCCAGGACCGCCTGTTCGACGCGGAGATCGCCGCCTGGCTGGACGAGCCCGGCGTCACCATACTCGAGACCGTCGACCACCTCGAGGGCCTCTGGCACGGGCGCGTCGGCCCCGTGACGACCCTCCTGCCGAACTGCGGCATCGAGGTGGGGCGCACGGCTGCGCTCGTCTGCGGACCGCCCGTGATGTACCGCTACGTACTGTCGGACCTCGTCGCCATGGGCATGTTGGCGAGCGACATCTATGTCTCGCTCGAGCGGAAGATGAAGTGCGGCATCGGCAAGTGCGGCCACTGCCAGATCAACGGCACCTACGTCTGCCAGGACGGCCCGGTGTTCACCTATGCGCAGGTGCGGAACCTGCCGGAGGCCTTGCAATGATGAAACCCAGGATAGCCATCTTCGACTTCGCCGGCTGCGAAGGCTGCCAGCTCCAGATCGTGAACCTCGAGGACGAGCTGCTGAGCCTTCTCGACGTGGTGGACGTCGTGGAGTGGCGCGAGGGCATCTCCGAGCAGAGTCCCGAGTTCGACATCGCCCTCGTGGAGGGGGCGATCACCCGCCCGCAGGACGTGAGGCGCCTCGAGCAGATCCGCGCGCGGGCGAAGGTTCTCGTGGCGCTTGGCGCCTGCGCGAGCCACGGCGGCGTCAACAAGCTGCGCCAGCGCCTGGACCTCGCCGCCGCGAAGCGCATCGTCTACGGCGACGCAGCCAGCGAGCCCTTCCTGCGCTCCGGGCCTGTCCAGGCCATCGACGAGGTGGTCTCGGTGGACGTGCGGATCGAGGGCTGCCCCATCGATCGCCAGGAGTTCAAGAACATCATGCGCACCCTGGTCCTGGGCGGTGAGCCGCACCTGCCGAATTTCCCGGTCTGCGTCGAGTGCAAGAGAGCCGGCAACGTCTGCCGCTACGAGCGCGGCGAGATCTGCCTCGGCCCGGTGACGCGCGGCGGCTGCGGCGCGCGCTGCCCGTCCTTCGGCATGTGGTGCTTCGGCTGCCGCGGCTCCGTGGACGAACCGAACATCCACGCCGCGCGTGCTGTCATGGAACGGTACGGCAGGACGGTCCAGGAGCTTGAGGAGCGCCTCGCGCTGTTCGGCAGCCGCTAAGGGAGGTCACACCGTGGCACAGCATATCGAGATCCACCACGTCACCCGCATCGAAGGCCATGGCAGCATCGTCCTCGACATGGACGAGGGTGCCGTCAAGAAGATCGCCTGGCAGGTGCCCGAGGCGCCGCGCTTCTTCGAGGCCATGGTGCTCGGGAAGTCCTGGAAGGACATGCAGACCATCGTGAGCCGCATCTGCGGCATCTGCTCGATCAGCCACTCGCTCGCCTGCGTCAAGGGCGTCGAGGCGGCGCTCGGGCTCGAGGTGAGCAAGCAGACATCGCGTCTGCGGCGTCTCGCGCACTACTCGGAGCTGATGCAGAGCCACGTCCTGCACGTCGGCTACCTCGTTGCGCCGGACCTTCTCGGCCAGCCGTCCGTCGTGCCCTTGACGAAGACCCACCCCGAGCTCGTTGGGCTCGTCGTCGGGCTGCACAAGCTCGCGAACCGCTGGTCCGACCTCATCACGGGTCGGACGACGCATCCTATCACGCTTCAGCCCGGCCGCATGACACACCTGCCGACGGCGGGGGACCTCGTGCAGCTCCAGCACGACCTGCAGGCGTCCCGCGAGGGCGTCTGGCGCCTCGTCGACGCCGTCGGGGGCCTCCTGGACCGCCTGCCGGACTTCGAGCGGGAGACGGAGTACGTCGCGCTCGTCGACGGCTTCGACTACGCGCTCTACGACGGCGAGGTCGGGAGTTCCGACGCGCCGAAGGCCCTGCCCGTCGCCCGCTTCGAGGAGGTCTGCAACGAGTACGTCGCCAAGGATTCGACGGCCAAGTGGACGCGCTGGCATCGCGACGCCTACGCGGTGGGCGCGAGGGCGCGCTACAACCTGAGCGGCATGCGCCTCTCGCCGCTCGGCCGCAAGGTGGCCGACGCCGCAGGCCTCGAGGCGCACAAGCACAACCCCTACTACAACACGGTGGCGCAGCTCGCCGAGATCGGCCACCTGCTCGACGAGACGCAGGTGCTGATCGACAAGATCCTCGCGGCGGGCCTCAAGCCCGAGCGGGGCGAACCCCAGCCTCACGCCGGGGAGGGCGTCGGCAGCGTCGAGGCTCCGCGCGGCATCCTCTTCCACCGCTACGCCTTCGACGCCAAGGGCCGCTGCGAGGCGGCGAACCTCGTCATCCCGACGAACCAGAACCATGGCAACCTGCAGCGCGACATGGAGGCGCTGGTGCCCACCATCATGGACCGGCCCGAGGGCGAGATCGCCCTCCTCCTCGAGATGCTCGTGCGCGCCTACGACCCCTGCGTGTCCTGCTCGACGCACTTCCTCGACGTTCACTTCGTCGGACGGGGTGCAGGGCATGGCGAGGGCGCCTGACATGTGCCTCGCGGTACCTGGCAAGGTGCTCGAGATCGGGGAGGACAACATGGCGGTCGTCGACATCGCCGGCGTGCTTAGGCGGGTCTGCCTGGACCTCGTCGAGGGCATCGCGCCGGAGGACTACGTCCTCGTGCACGTCGGCTTCGCTCTGCAGCGCATCGACGCCGACGAGGCGCAGAGGACCATGGACCAACTGCTCCAGATGGCGCCGCCCGAGAAGGCAGCGGATCAGCCATGAAGTACGTCGACGAGTACCGGGACCCCCTCAAAGGGCAGCGCCTGCTGGCCGAGATCCGGCGCTGCTCCCCCGCGGGAGGGCTCCGCATCATGGAGATCTGCGGCGGTCACACGCACGCCATCTACCGCAGCGGCCTCGACCAGCTGCTGCCGGAAGGGATCCGCTTCCTGCACGGGCCGGGCTGCCCGGTTTGCGTCACACCGGCCGTGCGCATCGACCAGGCGATCGCCCTCGCGCACCGCCCCGGCTGCCTCGTCGCCACCTACGGCGACATGCTGCGGGTGCCGGGAAGCGTCGAGAGCCTGCGCACCGCCCAGGCGCGCGGCGCCAAGGTGCAGATCGTCTACTCGAGCCTGGACGCGGTGGAGATCGCCTGCAGCCGGCCGGAGCTCGAGGTGGTGTTCCTCGCGGTGGGGTTCGAGACGACCGCTCCGGCGAACGCGGCGGCCATCCTGCACGCGCGGGAGAGCGGCCTTGCGAACTTCAGCGTGCTCGGCAGCCACGTGCTCGTGCCGCCAGTGCTGCGCCACCTCCTCCTGAGCCCCGACACGGAGATCGACGCCTTCATCGGCCCTGGCCACGTCGCGACCGTCGTCGGCAGCGAGGACTACGCCTTCCTGCCCGAGGAATTCGGGAAGCCTGTCGTGATCAGCGGCTTCGAGCCCCATGACCTCCTGCTGGCCGTGCTGATGCTCCTGCGGCAACGCGCGGAGGGCCGCTGCGCCGTCGAGGTGGAGTACCGGCGGGCGGTGCGACCCAAGGGGAGCGAGCGGGCGCTCGCGGTCATGAGCGAGGTCTTCGAGGTACAGGACCAGGAGTGGAGGGGGATCGGCGTCATCCCGCGCAGCGGCCTCGGCATCCGGCGGCGCTTCGCGGCCTTCGACGCGCTCGCGCGCTATCGCGACGAGCTGCCCGAGGCGGCCGAGGACGCCGGGGAGTACGTCTGCGGGGCGGTGCTGCAGGGGCACAGGACCCCGCTGGAATGCCCCGCCTTCGGCATCGGATGCACGCCGGAGCATCCCTACGGACCCGGCATGGTCTCGCAGGAAGGGGCCTGCGCGGCCCTCTACCGCTACCGCCAGCCTGGCCCTGGGCAGGGGGTGGCGCAGTGACGGCCGCAAGGCCTCCGCTGCCGCGGGTGATCGAGGCGTCGCACGGTACCGGCGGCAAGATGACCCATGACCTCGTCGAGCACATCTTCCTGCCGGCCTTCCGCAACCCGCGCCTCGAGGCCCTCGGCGACCAGGCGATCCTGGACCTGCCTGGCCTGAGGCTCGCCATGACGACCGACAGCTACGTCGTGCAGCCGATCCGCTTTCCCGGCGGCAGCATCGGCGACCTCGCCGTCAACGGCACCGTGAACGACCTGCTGATGGGTGGCGCAACGCCGGTCGCCCTCTCGGCCGCCTTCATCCTGCAGGAGGGCCTCGAGCTCCGCGCCTTGCAGAACGTGGTGGCGGAGATGGCCGAGGCCGCGCGGCGGGCCCGGGTGGAGATCGTCACGGGCGACACCAAGGTGGTGGGCTACGGCGAGCAGGACGGCCTCTTCATCACAACGACCGGCGTCGGCCTCTTGCCGCCCCACATCGACTGGTCTCCAAGCCACATCCGGCGGGGAGACCGCATCCTGCTCTCGGGCAGCGTCGGCGACCATGGGGCGAGTGTCATGGCCTCGCGCTTTGGCATCGCCCTCGACACCAGCATCCCGAGCGACACCTGCGCGCTCCTCGAGGCCGTCCTCACGGTGCGGGACATCCCGGGCATCCGCTGCATGCGCGACCCGACGCGCGGCGGCTTCGCGACGACCCTGGCCGAGCTGTCCGAGCAGAGCGGCCTGACGCTCCGGGCCGAGGAACAGGCGATCCCTGTGCGCGACGACGTGCGCGGCCTCTGCGAGGTGCTCGGACTAGACCCGCTCTACGTTGCGAACGAGGGCAAGCTCGTCGCGGTCGTGGCGCCGGAGGACGCGGATGATGTGCTCCGGCGCCTGCGGCAGGTGCCGGAGACGCGGGACGCCGCCATCGTCGGCGAGGTGACCGACGATCGGCCGGGGCATGCGGCGCTGCGCACGGTGCTGGGAGCCCTGCGGCCACTCGACCTGCTGCCCGTCGAGCAGCTGCCGAGGATCTGCTGACATGCACGAGATGTCACTGGCCAACGAGATTCTGGCCATCGCGGACGAGGCAGCGGAGGGCGCGGGGGCCAAGCATGTGCTGCGGGTGCGGGTGGGGATCGGGTGGCTGCTGCAGGTCGAGGAGCAGAGCCTTGCCTTCTACCTCGAGGCCATGCGCCGGGACTACCCGCGGCTCGCGGGGTCGGCGTTCGACTTGGAGACGGAGCCCGTGCGGGTGCGCTGCCAGGCTTGCGGCAGCGAAACAGTACAGGAGGACTGGTGCTTTCTCTGCAGCGCGTGCCGCTCGACGGACGTCAGGGTGGTGGCCGGCGATCGGCTCGAGGTGCGGGACATGGAGGTGTTGACAGCCGATGTGTGAGACGACGGGCGGCAGCCACCAGCATGTGGAGGTGCACCGCCATGTGATGGAGGCCAACGACGAGATCGCCTTGCGGCTGCGTCGCGGTTTCGCGGCTCGGGGCATCCTCGTGCTGAACCTCATCAGCGCGCCGGGATCCGGCAAGACGGCGCTCCTCGAGCGCACGCTCGGTCTCCTCTCCCCGCTGCGCGTCTCGGTGCTCGTCGGAGATGTGGAGACGGAGCGCGACGCGGAGCGCCTGCGCCGCTCAGGGGTGCCTGTGGCCCAGATCGTCACGGCGGGCACCTGCCACCTCGAGGCGGCGATGGTGGAGAGCCACCTCTCGGAGGTGGACCAGCGGGAGCTCGACATCCTGATCGTCGAGAACGTCGGCAACCTCGTCTGCCCGACCGCGTACGACCTCGGCGAGGACATGAAGGTGGTGCTCCTCAGCACGACGGAAGGCGAGGACAAGCCGCTCAAGTATCCCGCCATCTTCCACCGCGCGGCCTTGGCCGTGCTCACGAAGACCGACCTCGCGCCGCACCTCGACTTCGATCGCGCTCTTCTGCGCGAGAACATCGAAGCGGTGCACCCCGGCCTGCCGGTCCTCGAGCTGTCCGCGCGCACGGGCGACGGCGTCGACGCCTGGCTCGCGTGGATCAGGACGAAGGTCCAGGAGAAGCAGGGCGCCTACCGCTGACGAAGGCGGCGACCGTCATGGAACCGTGGCGACCGGGACGCGACTGTCTTGAGGGTCTGCGCATGGGCGAACCGGTAGCCTTTGCGCTGCAGGTGACCGGGACGGTGCAGGGCGTCGGTTTTCGGCCATTCGTCTACCGGCTGGCCACCAGGCGCCGCCTGGGGGGCCTCGTGCAGAATGCCGGGAACTGCGTGCGCATCGAGGTCCAGGGGCCGGCGAGGGAGATCGCGGGCTTCTTGCAAGACCTGTGGCGCGAGGCGCCGCCGGCCGCCCTGATCGAGGATGTCCTGTCGGAGCGGCTGCCGGCAACGGGCAGAACATCCTTCGCCATCGTGCCTTCGCGGATGGAGGGCGGGCGGGAGTCGATGGGCATCCCGGCCGACATGGCGATCTGCCCCGACTGCCTGCGGGAACTGAAGGACCCGCGCAGCCGGTACTACCGCTACCCGTTCACGTCGTGCACCCAGTGCGGGCCGCGCTACACGATCACGCGGCATCTGCCCTTCGACCGCGAGCGCACGGCCATGGACCGCTTCCCGCTCTGCGATGGCTGCGCGGGGGAGTACGGCTCCGCTCAGTCGCGGCGATTCCACGCGCAGGCCACGGCCTGTGCCGCCTGTGGCCCCGAGCTCTTCTACAGCCTGCGCGACGGCAAGGCTCTGGCCTCTGGCGAGGATGCCCTCTCGCTGGCGGCGTCACTGCTGCGATCGGGCGGCATCCTGGCCGTCATGGGCGTCGGTGGCTTCCATCTGGCCTGCGATGCGCGCAGCGAAGCCGCCGTAAGTCGCCTGCGACGCCAAAAGCGCCGCCCGGACAAGCCTCTCGCGGTGATGATGAACGAGGACGAACTGGCACGGTGCTGTGTCTGCAGCCCTGAGGAGACCGTGGCCTTGCGGTCGCCAGCCCATCCGATCGTGCTGCTCGAGCGTCTGCCCGGCGCGAACATCGCGCCGTCGGTGGCGCCGGGCATGGCCCGGCTCGGCGTGATGCTGCCCTATACCGCCTTGCACGTGCTGCTGCTCGAGGCGGAAGAGATCGCCAGCCTTGTGATGACGAGCGGCAACCATAGCGGCGAACCTCTCTCGTACCGCGTCGACGACGCGCTCAGGGAACTCGGCGATGTCGCGGACGGCTTCCTCTGCCACACCCGCGAGATCTTGCGCCCTGTCGACGACTCCGTGGTGCGGCTGGCCGGGGAAGGCCGGATCCTCCTGCGCCGCGCGCGCGGCTTCGTGCCGCAGAGCATCGCTGTGCCGGGGTGTGACCAGGAGCTTCAGGCGCTCGCCGTCGGCGCCGACGTCAAAAACGCCTTCGCTGTGCTGCGAGGCGGCAGGATCTGGCTCGGCCCGCACGTCGGCGACCTCGAGGTCCCGAAGACGCTCGCCCTGTTCCGGCAGGAGGTCTCCTGGTACCTCAAGGAACTGGCCGTGACGCCTCAGGTGGTGGTGCACGACCTCCACCCTGGCTATGCAGGTACCAGCTACGCGCGAGAACGGCCGGAGCCCCTTCTGCCGGTGCAGCACCACCATGCGCACATCGCGGCCTGCCTCTTGGAGCACGGGGTGGACGAGCCGGTGCTCGGCCTCGCCTGCGACGGGGTGGGCTACGGCGACGACGGCGGTCTCTGGGGCGGCGAAGCCCTGCTCGCGACCAGGAGCGGCTACCGGCGCGTCGGCCACCTGCGGCCACTGCGGCTGATCGGTGGCGACGTGGTTGTGCGAGAACCCTGGCGGCTCGCCGTGAGCTATCTGGAGGCGATCGGGCGCCTGGGGCAGGACGGCGACTGGGCCCTGCGCCGGATGGCGACGCCAGAGGACAGCGCAAGGCGGCTCATGCAGGTGCTGGCAAGCCGCTACCCGGGCTTCGTCTCGACGAGCCTCGGGCGCCTCCTCGATGCAGCCGGGGCGCTGGTGCTCGGACGGGGCGTCGCGAGCTACGAAGGCGAGTTGCCGATGCGTCTCGAGGCGCTGGTGCGTGCGGAGGAGGAAGGTGCCTACCCCTTCACCATGGAGGACGGCGAGCGCGTCCTCCTCGACTGGCGACCCGCCCTCGCCGCGCTCGCCGACGACCTGAGGGACGGCGTGGATCCGGTGCGGGTATCAACGCGCCTGCATCGCGGTCTGGCGCAGGGCTTGGCGCAGATGGCGCGCCTCCTCACGGGGCGCCTCGGCGTCTCCAAGGTGGCGCTCGGCGGCGGTGTCTGGCAGAACGAGTGGTTGCTGCGCTGGTTCCTTTCGGAGATGGCGGGAACGGGGCTCGAGGTGCTGGTGCCGAACGAGCTGCCGGTGGGGGACGGCGGCCTCGCGGCGGGACAGCTCGCGGTGCTGACCGCCCGCCTCGGCTCAGGGGGCAAGCCGGTCGAGTTCCTCGAGGATGCGCTCGCAGTACAGAGGGAGGCGCTCGGCCAGAACGGGTGAGAGATCTTCCGCGTACCCGAGGGCCAGGGGCTCGATGCCGAAGAGGACGATCTCCTCAGGGCACGGGCCAAGACTTCTTGCGAGATCGACGATGGCCAGGAGATCTCCTGCATGGGGAGAGGTGGAGAGGCGGTCCCGGCGGGAGCGCACCTCGTCTGGCGTGAAACGGAGCATGGTGCCGGGCTGCTGGTCCATGAAGGCGCAGTCGATGATGATGGCCGACTGCGCCCCTTCGAAGGCGTCGAAGATCCTGAGACCCGATGTGCCGATATCCATGAGGCGCACATCGCGTTGGCGTCCCGCGAGGCGCTCTTCGAGTTCCTTGAGGATGCGCACACCGATACCTTCGTCCTGGCGCAGCGGATTGCCGAGACCAACCACCACTGTCACTTCTGCCACCCCAACGTCGCCGGGTGTGATCCCAACCGCAGTATAGAACCTCCAGGCGCCGGTTTGGCGCGTGTGCGCAAGACGACAGGCGCATTGCCCCCTGCCACACAGGGCGGGCCGAATGGCCCTTGCGGCGTGGCCGTCGCCTGAAGTCTTACATGGTTAACGGAATGATGTGATCAGGTTTGGGTCTCAGATTGCGCTAGGGGGTGCCGATCTTGGGCTACGTCGCGTCGCCGTCGTCCTTCAGCGCGCTGAGCCTTGTGCCGGCCTTTGAGCAACTACCTGAGGAAACACGCGAGGAGCTCGCCAGGATCACGCATATGCGGCGCTATCGCCGGCACGCGCTCGTGTACGTGGAGGGTGAGGCGGCGGCGCTCTTTTGCTTCGTCACGTCGGGCACCGTCAGGCTCTTCAAGACGACCGCGGACGGCCAGGAACAGACGCTGCACCTGCTCTCGCCCGGCAGCCTGTTTGCGACGACCGGCTTCATTCCTGGCGCTAGGTACCCTGCGACCGCCCAGGCCAAGGAGGACTCGTGGGTGGGCTGCATCTTGAACACGGATCTTGCGGCACTGGCCCAGCGCGACGTGCATCTGAGCTGGACCCTGCTGGTCGCGTACAGCTCCCGGCTGTCCGGCAAGATGCAGCACATGCTCGACCTCGGCACGCGCGACGCCGCCGGCAGGCTTGCGGCGGGACTCCTGCGCCTGGTGCCCACGCCGCAGCGAGCGGCGGGAAGGCCCATTCCCATCGACATGCCGGTATCGCACCAGGAACTCGCGCTGCTGATCGGCGCCTCCCGCGAGACGGTGACGCGTCTGCTGAAGAACTTCCGACTCGAAGGTGCCGTGGAGGTCCTGGGGGGCAGACGACTGGTTTTGCATCCGGACGTTCTGGAACGGCACGTGCAGTGATGCGGAGGCCGCGTTCACCCACGTGCGCGGATGTCTGCCGGCTGGATGTGCCAGAGAACAGCGCATTTAAGCGCGTTTTGCTTGCACGGCGGGCCGCGCAATGCTAGACTAACCTGTGCTTAGGCGCCCGTAGCTCAGTTGGATAGAGTGCTTGACTACGAATCAAGAGGTCGCAGGTTCGAATCCTGCCGGGCGCGCCAAAATTTCAAATCTGAAACCCGCTCTTGGAGCGGGTTTCAACGTTTCCGTCACGTCGGCCTCTGGCTAATGCTGGACGGCACACACCTTGCGTCACCTTGAGCCGTCACCACGAGAGCAATCGGAGGTTTGTGGGGGCGGTTTTGGGCCGCGCAAGTCAGCCTTGATGCCAGCTCGTCGGCGGCGCTACTTCTTGTCAAGGCTTGACCCGCGCAAGTGATTTGTAATCAGCAGGTTGTCAATTCAAGTCCGACCGCCAGATCCAAACCGAAGAAGGCAGAAACCCGCTGGGGAAGCGGGTTTCGTAGTTTCAAGAGATCATGCATGGAGGCGAGGGCCAGCTACTCGGCGCGTCTGCCACTGCGAACCGCTACTGAGAGAGCGAGCCGCCGATACGAAACCTCCGGACCTCCACTCCTGGCCGCCAACGGACCCAGCACGCAGTGAGAGCGCCATCCTGACGCGGCGCGCGACCACGCCTGGGCTCCGACACCAACCGGATCAGCGTGCTTCGTATCAAGCAGGAACTATTGGCCGCTTCATGAAACACTGCGTTGACCTTTGCCGCTGAGGCCGGAACCGTCAAGAGGCTCTTTCGAACCTCGCTCGGCCAGATTGCGAACAAGCGGATGAGGAAGGAAATGTGATCACCAGGTGACTTACTTTGATAGGCAACACACGGGTGGCGCGAGTGCGTCAGGTGGCTTCAACTTTCAAGACTACCATTGTGCAACCAGCGTAATCCACGCCTTACACGATGTGGCGTTCCTTGGCGTTATGTGCGAGGGGGACGAGGACACTATTTTGCAGTTTCAAGATTCGCAAGTGCGGATTCAGGCTAAGTCTCGGCCTATCAGACAAGCTGAACTACAAGGAATTCTTAATCGGTTTGCGTCTCATATGAGCACATTTAGTCAGGGACAGAGAGTTGCTTATTATTTGGCCCTGGGGACAGAACCGGACGAAGCGGTTCGGCGGGTCGCCAAATACCTTGGACAACTTCAGGAGGCGCTGTCAGCCGGCTACCATAGCTCTGAACTTCAGACCATACAGGATGACTTCGTAAAGGCCATGGAAACGATGTCTGTCGCGTTTTCTATTGATTTGGCCGCACGCACCACCATAGACGTTACTCCAGCCATGATAGACCCTGATGCGGCAGAAGCCGTGTTTTGCCGTTCGGTACTCATGGAAGGTACTCTAATGACTGACTACCCTGCGGCGAGGGCCGTATTCTCTGCGTGGCTGCAGCGGTTCGCCGCGGCGCGCCAGCAGCGTGGATTTGTGACCGTTGAAGTGCTGATCGAAGGCATAGTGCGTTCTAGCGGAGTTACGCCAGCTCGCGTTTACAAAGCACTTTACAATGAGTCGAAACCGGTGACAGACCGCGTGCAGTGGGAGCCACAGAAGGGCCTCATTCGCGGCGAGCTTATTATGGTGAACCCTGGATCACGCATCGCTATCCGCGATGTGCCTGTTTACGCACAAGGGCAGATCCTCCAGAACAACTATAGTGCAGTCACACTAGGTGATGGAACGTTTGAGTTTCTGGACCTTCCTCCTGACATTTATCAGCTTCATGCTGAGATTCACATCACATCGCGCGCTATTGGAGCCTTCGGAAGCGGCCTAGCGTCTATCGCCATCGGTGCGGAAGCTAAGAACGTCGTGGTGGAAGCTGGCGGGAGTGTGTTCGAGAGTTTGCGAGTAGCTGAGAGTGGTGGACTGTTCGGTCAGGTTACCGATGCCGTGTCCAGTGAGCCCATTCGTGGTGCGAACATCCGGGTGGGATCGACTGGGGGATGGACGAATGAGGGCGGCACTTACCAGATATCGTTTTGTCAGGTCGGATGGCACCTCGTTGAGATATCTGCTCCTGGCTATGAGAGGAAGCATGAATACTTGTCTGTTCCAGGTTTGTTGCCGAATCAGGGAGAGAGTCGAGCTAACTTCACTTTACAGCCCACACAAGCTGGGGACGCCACCATCTGCGGGATTGCAACTGAGGGCATAGCCCCACGGCATGTGAGCGCCGAGAGTGCTACCGGAGCACGTGTGGAACTACTCGCCGAGGACGGAGAAGTGCTTCAAGAGTTCGTCGTTTTCCAGGAGGGCCCCCCCAGACCAACTGGAAACTACGTTTTTCAGGGACTGAAGATCGGACGGTATGACGTGAGGGTGACCAAGGAAGGTATGCAACCGGCGAGTACTCGCGTTGACATTCATAAGAATGGAGTGACATGGGCACCCGACCTCCATGTGCGACCGTTGCGGTTGCTTGAACCGCCCACAGTGGATCGTGTTTGGATTGATGGGTCGGAACGCGTTCGTACGGGCGACAGATTGTCGTTTCGAGTTCTGGTAAATCGCTCGGTGTGGACGGTCGGCCTTGAAATACAGGGACAAGGCGTCGGACAGTCATTTCAACTGGAGGCATTGGATGCATCTAATACGCTGTGGGGCCTGGAGTATCCAGCTAATATGGCTGGAGGTACATACGCCATCATCGATGCACAGGTGAATGATACGGATAGGAGGTACTACTTGGTTAGATGCCGAGTGCCGTTCGTTGTCGAAGGTGAATAACACACGGCCCGGGACCGGATGAGCAGCTCACTCTTAATCAGCGGGTCGTAGGTTCGAGCCCTACCGCGCGCACCAAAGATTGAAGCCAGAAACCCGCTCTGAGAGCGGGTTTTGCGTTTGTTTCGGCGAGCGTTTGTGCCAATACATGGTTTAACGTTACGTCCGCCACTACGAACCGCCACTAAGAGAGCGTGTCGGCGAATCCGAACGATCGCTGAGGGTGCTGCCGCTGGAGTCCGACCCAGGAGACGGTGATCGGCTTGAACGTGCGCCCATGCAGGACTACCAGCTAATGGTGCCATTCTGCGTCGACTTCAACGGACGCGAGGTCCGACCGGAAAACGCGTTGCCGGCGCTGTGCTGCGTTTGTCCGGACTGCCGGACAGAGCTTGTCTTGCGGCGCAGGACCAAGAAGCGGAAACACTTTGCGCACAAGGCGATACCCGGTGCTAACTGTGACGTGCTCCAACGAGACCGAGGAGCGCTGCCGCGTGAAGCTACGGCCGACGCAAGCGCTCGCCGGCGGGCAGTCAGTTGTCCTTATTATCCTTCGGGAGTAGGGGAGGGCGGCCTTACGACCTGTCCTTGAGATCGAAGGAGGTCAATCAAGGACTCGACAATCCCGGTCAGCCGTTCAACCTCTTGCCTGAGGTAGGTTACTTGATCGCTCTGCTCTGCCCCGCGGTCAGGCTGGTGAGTCGGCTCGGTGGTCACTGCCTGTTCCTTGGGGTGGACGCTCGCCAACACCGTCGAACCAGCCTCCGGCAATGCCTCGACAGCGGGCTCGACGGTGGTTTCAGTCTGGAGGATGATCTTCCCCTCGATCTCCTCAAGTGCGCTTGCTGCGTGCGATGAGTCCGATGCGAACGCCCCGAGGTACCGCATCGTCGTCTCGTAGTCAGAGTGCCCAAGGAGTCTCGAGACCTGCTCGATCGGAACGCCGCGCTGCCGAAGACTGACAGCGTAGCTGAAGCGCAGGGAGTGATAGCTGAAGTCCGGGATAACGACCTTCGCGCCCGACTGCAGGTGGCGGATCACCGCACTGGAGAGAGGCGTGCCCATTCGGGCCCCCTGAAAGACGTACGACGTCAGATTCGCATCCGGGGTGTGCACGCGAAGTCGTTCGAGGTATCCGCCGAGAGCGGCCGAGATCGGCACCCACCGTGTCTTGCCGCCCTTTCCGTAGATGTGCAGCTTGCCTGTCACGTCGTTTGCATCCCCCCATGTGAGGGGCCGCATCTCCTCGAACCTAAGCCCAGCAAGCGCGCCGAGGGCGAGGGAACGCGTTAACCGCATGGACTCCGGCATCCGCTCGGACCAGCTGAGGAGGCTCTTTATCTCCCCGCCTGAATACAGTCGCCGATCTTTGCGGCGGCGATCGCGCCGGTGGCTACGGAGCACAAACGCGGGGTTACGTTCGATCATGCCAGCGCGGTGCAGCCTGCTATAGCAGCCCTTGATCGCCCCAACTCCGGCGGCGACACTGCCAGGCGCATAACGCGGTCCGCCGCCTTGACGCACCGGCTGTCGCATCCAAGCCTCGAATTCGAGTAGTGTGGTCGGGTTAGTAGGCAGCAGCGGCGCACCGTCCGTGCCAACCGCTCCCTTCTGTTCGGTCCTAAGAAACCGCGCCAGCACCCGCCACCAGAAACCGTAGGTCCCCTGCGTGGTGGAGGGGTTGTCCTCCGCTTGCAAGACTTCCTTGATCGCGGTCCAGGCGGTCTCAAGGGTCATCTCGGGCATGAGCATCACATACCTCCGCGCTGTGTGGGCGTGTTCGGGCTGAGACAAGCACTCGATGCCATTCCGTCGGCGATGCGCTGCTTCTTGTCAAGGCCGGAGACACAAGTGATTTCTAATCAGTAGGTTGTCGGTTCAAGTCCGGCCGCCGGCTCCAACCTTAGAGTCTAACGGCCGTGTTGCGAGAGTGCTTGAATCACGGCATAACAGCCTTAGAAGGAGGCGCCACCAAGGGAGGGGAATCATAGCAGACGTGTAAGACGACAAGCGAGGAACTGCCTGGGTACTTGGAAGAGGCGATGACAACGTACACCTTTGATGGACTGTCCGCATTCGAGTTTGAGCTACTCGCTAAGGATTTGCTGGAGAGTGAACTTGGCATAGCGTTGGAGTCCTTCGGACAGGGACCGGATAAAGGCATCGATCTTCGGCATAGTAGAAACCGGAAAAAGCACTTAATCGTGCAATGTAAGCACTACCTTCGAAGCGACTTCAGGGATCTAGAACGTATAATGAAGTCCGAAAAGGAGAAAGTAGCGGAGCTCGCGCCGAAGCGCTATATCCTTTGCACGTCAATGTCTATGTCACCGGCTAGAAAGGATAAATTGGTCCGAGCCATGGCCCCCTTCTTGGCCTCGCCACAGGACATTTACGGGATGGAGGACCTTAATGGTCTAGTCCGCAAGTTTCCTGCCGTCGAAAGAACGCATTTCAAGCTTTGGTTGACGAGCACCGAGGTGCTCCGCCGGCTACTAAACTCAGGACTTTACGAAGAGACCGCAGCATCGTTGGCGGAGATCACCGCGAGTTCGAGAAAGTACGTGCCTAATCAGAGTTTCGCGCGGGCAATGGAAATCCTTGAGAAGTCCCACAACTGCGTGATTAGTGGCATACCTGGAATCGGTAAGACGACTTTAGCCGAGGTCGTTGTTTCCCAGTATCTCAACGAAGGGTACCAAGCGTTTCGACTGTGGGGATCTGTTGAAGATGCGTGGAAGGTATTTGTTGGAGACGAGAAACAGATATTCTTCTACGACGACTTCCTAGGGCAAACTGCTTTAGTAGGGTTGGCCAAGAACGAAGATTCACGACTAGTACTCTTTATGAAACAAGTGGCCGCAATGAAGAACAAGCGGTTTGTGCTTACTACGCGAGAGTATATCTTGAATAGAGCTTTGCAGACCTACGGGAAGCTGGCGGACGGAGAGCTTAATATGGTTAAGAGTATGATTCTTCTTGAAGACTATACTAAGGCTATTAGAGCGAGGATTCTGTACAATCATTTGTACTTCTCACAGCTTCCGCAAAACGTAGTCGTGGCATTTACTCAACCTCAGGTATATCGGCCGATTATTGAACACCGAAACTTCAACCCGAGACTTATAGGTGCGATGATTGATTTGAGCAGACAACCTGAAGACCCGCAGGGGTTTGTAGGGGAGTTTATGACCAATCTGAACAATCCCTGGCGTGTTTGGGACGTGGCCTTTAGTGAGCATTTGGAGCCGAGTGCACAAGACCTGTTGCTCGTGTTGACTACACTGCCTGCTGAGGTAAGTCTTGAGGTTCTGCGGCGGGCTTTTGAGGCATTTGAAGGAGTCCGCGGGGTTAGACTTCCGCGCGAACGGAAGGCGTACGAATTTGAGCGTGCTGTGAAATTGCTTGATGGAACATTTATCCGCACGAAGCGTCGAGATGGTTGGACGGTAGGTGGGTTTCAGAATCCCTCCATCCGGGACTATATGGAGGCGTGGTTGCGCGCTCATCCAGGAGATGTTCTGGACCTGCTCAACGGTGCGTCGATCGCGGAACAACCTCTCTATCTTCGCGGGCTCGTGGAGCCTGGGTTACCGCTCGTGCGGGCCTATAGGAGAACGTTTGGAACTCGGCTGTCCGTCGCCCCAGAATCGATTCTGTTCGCAACTGGGGAGGCGGTTGAGGGTGCCCAGGGCCCTGAAGCGTTGAGCGAGATGCGGCAGTTAGCTGCAGAACTGCAACACGCGTTAATTGGTGACGATGAGATTTCAGTCGCCAGTGCTGTGCGGATAGTACGTCTTGTCACAGACGGCAAACTGCCAGGCGAAGGCCGTGGTGGGGAGCTATATCGGTCCCTTCGGAAGCGGGCGTTAGGGATAGAGTCATGGGATACACTAGAGGACTTTGAGGAACTAACGGAGTTCATTAGTGACGAAGGAGACGTGTCCGAGGAAGATGTGGAGAGGATCCGAGTGCAGTTCGGTGACTGGTTCAAGGACATGGACGACCTCGACTATGATGATTGGTCGCAAGCGCTGACGGACCTCGAGCAGGCTGTGGACATTGCTGGAAGGTTAGGGGTTAAGCCAAGTGGCGTGGACAGGATCCGAAGTGAGTTTGAAGAGCGGCTCAGCGAGCAGGTAGGCCATGACGAGGATGACGATGAGTCGTACAGGTACTCTGGGTGGAGTCACCGCGATGACGGTGACGCGGCGATTACCGCGATGTTTGAAAGTCTCAGGGACCGAGCTGGATGAAGCACGGTGGCTGATCCCTGGATGAACGATCAAGAGGTCGCCGAGAAGACGTCGGTGCACCGCGATCAGAACTCTGCTTGCAGCGCATGATGCGGGGCTTGGTAGTGGAGGTAGGTGGGCGGTGCGTTGGTGCGGCACAACAGGAGAGAATGCCGACTTTGGGCCGAACGCCAACTGCAGAGTCAGCAGGGTGAGGTAGCGCCATTCAGGGCGGATAGATTATCAGCGAAGCCGCACGCACACAGAAGGAGTTCTGCTAGTGACTGGAGAGTTCGAGAGGCTCGTAGCTGAACGAAGTCATCCTAGCAAAGCGAGCATCAAACGCCTTGTGAATTTGATTCAAGAAGCATATACATCGCAAGATATTATCATTAGTTCCCTAGATGCTGATCAACTGATTCGAACGGTCGACAATATATATCGTGCGTTCTTTGTTTCTCTAGACCGCGCTGATAATACGTATGTATTCGGCAAACTGCTGCTCGCGAGCACCGGGCTCGCGGTAGGGGACCGTAAGAGGATATTTATTGAACACAGGCTGTTAGTCAACGTTGAGCGTGAGTGGCGTGACGGCGGGTACGCGGAGATTGTCTTTTCTTTCGTGGGCGACAGGCCCTATCTTCTTATCTCGCATGTGTTTGGAGCTGGCCTATTGAATGATATTGAGTCCGTCTTGAGGTTCGTTCAGACTACGTACCTACAAGAGCTAGGATTCTCGATGGGTACGGACTCTTTGGAGATTTGGATTCAGGATGTCGGGAATTACCACTATAGGCTTCGTATTGACGACACTTTTGAGAATCTTGAGTGGACAGAGATGGACGCAAGAGAGTTCGCTAAGTTGCGGCGCCATATACTCGAACGGACGACGGTTGATGTACGTTTCTTCAAGAAAGGGACCGAATACACAGCATATAAGCATGTCCGAAGCATCCTAGAAGCTACCAGACGTCACATGCTAATTGTTGATCCGTACGTGAATGACTCAACCATTGAAATGCTGGAGGCCGTCTCTAATGAAGTGAATGTACGCTTTCTATGCACGAAGCTGCAAGGCGACGCTAGTGTCTTGGCTAGAAAGTTCGCAAGAGAGAGAGGCAAGGCCGAGTTCCGCATAACCTCGGATATTCATGATCGCTACCTGTTCTGCGACGGACATGGCTATATATTAGGGGCATCCCTAAACAGATTCGGATCGAAGGCCTCGACAATAGTTCGAATGGGCGACACCGAGGTAGTGCAGCAGATTCAGCATTACTTTGATGGCATCTGGAGGCAGTCCAAACCCTTAGGAGATAGATAAATGAGGCTATGTCGGGGAGCTTTGGCACCAACGATGAGGTGAGGAGGTAGCCCGGAAAGAGCCCTGGCCGAGCTCTCTATCGTGCGCAAGAGTCAGATGAGTCGAAACACAAGTGACTACTGGAGAACGGCTACAGCCCTGTCGCTTCGCGAAATGCGTGGAAGTCAGGGGTCTCAGATGCAAGCAACTGAAGGTCGTCCCGGCTGATCAGGACGACAGAAGCAGATTCGCAATCGGCCCTTGCTGACGCCACTATGTCCTCCCACCGACTGGCAGAGACGATCGCCAAGCGCATATCCCATTTCGATAAGGATTCCTCCAGCCACTCACGCTGACTAAGCAAAGTGCTTAACTTCCTCTGGATATCATTGCCCAGCGTGATGCTAATAGCCCACGCCTTGCCGCGTGGTCCGAAGGCGACCACATCTACTCCGGTAAGTTGCATCTTCACCCCCGTTGCCATCACGGCGTATCCCAAGGCGGCCAGTGCATTTGTGACAGCGCTCTCGAATTCAAGTTGAGGAAAGCCTCTGTCCGACGTTGGGGCAATGGCAAGCGGGAAAGGGTACTTAGTTCTGCCGCTCCGTTCATAGAGTTGCACCAAGAGCTCCTCTTGCTGTCGTTGAGGGGTAAGGGGATCTACCCGCACGGTTGCCCTTAGCTCTGGCTCTTCGCCGCGGCCTGCCCAAACGGAAATCGCGGATTCATCTGATGCCACCGGGAAAGTCAGTTGGCTGTGTTCCCATATACCGTCGAACGCGGAGGGCCCCCAAGAAAGTGGGGGGAGTTTCACCGACCAGGAAGACGGAGAGGTGCGTGCCCAGAACTGAGATGATGTAAGAGGCCGGCGTAACCACAGCTTGGCGCGAACTGCGGAGCCAGTGACCTGGAGCGTAAGCCACGCTCCCCATGGAAACACAAAGTAGAACGAGGGATAGCTCGGATCGCGTAATGGTCGGCCTAGGTACTCGAGGATAAACTCTTCAACGTGCTCAAACCCGTACTTTAGGCTGGTCTCGTAGAAGAGCCCTCGCATGAGTTGAACGTCCGAGCCCTGTCCGTGGGAAACCCAACCCTGAGGTACAACGCGTTCCCCGTCCAGCGTAATTGGCACAAGCATTGGGCTCCAATTGTCGATGGCATGCAAAGTCCAATCGTCCGACAGGTGTGTGACGTCCTCCGGCGGTCGAATTGTCCAGACACCGAGCCGAAACGGCTCTCCTGCCGCCCACGCACGTAGTAGGTTGCTCCATGTTTCCATAGTGATGGAACATTGAAGGATGACCGGATTAGTGATGGGTTGCTCAATGCTATCGACATCGATCAATTCGAATAGCCCCTGGAAGTAAGCGTAATGTGCCAGCCACGTTTGGTTCGGTCCTTCTCGAAGAGCAAGGCGAACCTCCACCCCCGACCACATTCCGGGGTAAGCCTCCGCGCGGTCCAGCATACGGGACAGTCCATCGGACCATGGCAACGACGGCATAGGCAACCTCCATTTTGCTTGTACACGTGGCACTACCGTCGACTATTGGGAAACATCGAAGCTCCGGTCCCCCTCGCGATGGGCCCTTTTTGCGACGTCAGTCAAACCAATGCTGTAGATCAGCAGTTCGCGAACTTCATACGGTTGAACTACGCAATCGGTTGGGCAGGGTGCGATAAGGACTTGAAGCTGGGCGGTGCCGGGGATCAAGTGGGCTCCTGAGGGCGGCGGCATCGTGCTCGCGGCGAAGCAGTCATGGTCGTCGGAGTTGGGCCAAAGCGGGCAGGCAGATCCGTCCTTGTGCTCCTGAGAGGTCTACTTTGACCTTGCCTCACGCAGGACTATTCCACTTTGATCCGAATTACGCCGCACCACAACTATCAACTGAGGCACGGTGAGGCGCTCTGGAACCCAAAGCGAGGAGCTTGACGCAGTATCAAGTCTTAGTCGCGTATCTGCAGTACGAGAGTACAGTCTTCTGGACGCGAACCTCAATTCTATTGCTGTCCCACAGTTTGCTTCTTGGGGTCGCAGCACAGTTGGCTGCCAGTATTCCTGTCGCACAGCTCAGTAGGAGAGGGACAGAGGTCGAGATCGGGCTCGTCGTTTCTGTCGCAGGCATTTACCTTGTGGTTGTTTGGTGGCAGGCGATAGTGCGCGGCAACTATTGGATCGAGCACTGGCATTCCCTCGTTAGGAAACTCGAACCAGACGCGCTAGACAACATAGTTGCGTTTCGTTTACGTGGAGTCAACGTGCGCATAGTGGCCTACTTACTTCTCGGGTGCTTTGCCTTC
Source organism: Bacillota bacterium (assembly GCA_021845645.1). Next base: position 2,838 of record JAJZVM010000020.1, on the reverse strand, counting down.
CTTTGGGGCATATCCCTGTTGTATTACGTGTATCTGCTTTGGCACCTGCTGAAGTGATCTTCAGAGGTTACGGATCTTCGACGTTCGGTCGGTCCCAGCTCTAGTGCTCCAGCACCTGGTGAAGCGCTAACCGACCGTCCGCGTCTAGCTCTAGGTCGAGGCGCTGTCCCTCCGTCCAGCCCATGCGGTGCAGCACGTCCTGTGGGATCACTAAGCGCCCAGTTTCGTCGATCTGCAGGACGTCCAAGTACACAGCATGCGGGTCACTGATCGCGTTCGACTTTCTAAACACGAATCCCACCCTCGCAATACTCAGTCGGCGCTGGAGAGACCCTTCAACAGATTCCACCTATCATAGTAGGCGTCCATAAGCTGACGTGCTTGCCACACAGCATGCCACGACTCCACGCCTGTAAGGAGTCCATAGTCGGCCATGGCAACCAGAAGGGCCTTGTATCCTACCCCGTAACGGCGCACCAACTTGGTCATCGCATTAGAGCGGAGTTCCTCTTCAGCCCATTCTTCTGCAGTGCGCTGCCCTGAGCCAACTAGCCCTGCGACTGACATTACGACGTCTTCCATCGGCATCAGAAGTCCTGCGGCGAACGCGGTGCACTCCTGTTCTACGACTGCATCGCCGACGACCATCAAGTTGAGTTCATGATGTGCGATCTCGTGTCCGATTGTCAGTCGCCTCTGCCACGGCTTGCGGTCAGACGCGAGAAGAATCGTTCTGAACGCACTGCAGCCGTGCTGAAGGTCAACAACTTCCTTCGAGATTAGAGCCACGTCCAGGCCGCACTTGCCCGCGATCACCTCGATCGGCCGCGGAAAGTGCTTTAGGCTAATGTCACTTGCAGCAATTCCCTCCAAGAATGCTTCTGCTGCGTCGTGAGCATCATGGCGTATCTCATGCCGGAGAGACAAAAAATCGCCCCCGTGCTGCAGTATCCCAGGGGTTAGAAAGTGCGCTTCTGGCTACTCCCGTTGGCGGGCACTTTCCAGCAGGGAGATATACTCCAAAACTTTCTGAACTTCCTCCGGCGACAATCCGCGTCCTCGGAAGGCGATCTGCAATGCATCGCCATCAGGCTCAAGACGCGGGGCCAGAAGATCGGCCTCGCTGACACCCAGCGCCTCCGCCAACAGACGTAGACGTTCGATCGTGGTGCCAACCAGCCCGGCTTCGAGACGCACGATCTGCTGCCGGCTGACGTTGACCTTAGCGGCGAGCTTGTCAACAGACATGTTTTGCGATCGGCGGAAGGAGCGAATGCGTCCCCCGATCTCTTTCCAGATCTCGGGGTTTTCCCTTGACCTCGTCATGTGCTTATTCTGCCCAAAAAGTCGCGCCGGACACTAGCGTGCATCAAGCACCGGCACTTAGTAATTGACAGCAGGCGAGATAATGGCTATTGTTACGACACGAAGCGACAGAAGGAGGCTGCACCATGGAGCGTCAGCTGTACCGCCCCCGCGAGGTGGCGGAGATCCTTGGGCTCTCTCGGGGCGAGGTGTACGCCCTCTGCCAGCGGGGCGTAATCGCAAGCGTACACATCGGCAAGAACGTCAGAATCTCGAGTACAGAGCTTGAGCGCCTCATGACGGTTGGTGCGCCGAACGCCCCCGAGGTTCTGGCTGAGTAGGTTGTCCTAGCATCACGCCCTACGCATTTGCCACGTCGGGGGCGCGCCCCAAGTAGCCCGACCGGTCTCAATTCCTTGCTTGCCAATGCAGTGCTAAGCGCGTGTTGGCCCCAATCCCAGGATAGGTCTGCTCTCGCGGAGGTGGCCCATGGCTGGCGACGGCCCTTGCGAAGCTAGTGATCTTTGGCTCGTGCACCGCAGTGACGGCACAAGGTCCCACGAAACCGCCAGGCAAGCTCGCAAGGAGCTGCACAGGCGACGGGCGATCCAGATTGGCCACACGGCCATTCGAAGACTTTCGTCGGGAGAAACCTATGAAAGCGCGCTAGATGCCGCGGCGCTGGACCTTTCGCGCTGGCACGGTATCCCGCTAACGGTTGCACGCCTCGTCCTCTCATGTCAGCAGGCCGCGTGGCAAACTGACCCTGACACGATGCTCGACAGCCTGGAAGAGACCTCGGCAGTTTCTCCTGAAGACGTTGCACTTGTGAGGTCTTTCTTGCGCCGCGGACAGGACCGCGAACGCCGCGCCTACGCCGCTCGCCTGAGAGAGCATCAGAGATCTGTTCGTGAATCCCATGGGTTACGCCCCAGCGATCCCATCTCCGCAGTAGCACTGCCGAGGCGCGCGCAGATGCCCAAACTCGTGGCACATGGCCGTGGGCCAGCCATTTGCGGTGCGGCTGGATGCGGGGGGCTATCCGTCGCAGCCATCCGCCTAGCGGGCGGCTCGGACCCCTCGCTGGCTGCACAGCGTGACCCATGGGACCAGATCGAGCGGGCTGAGATTCGCGGTCAGTCGGTGTCCTGGTAGGAGTTGCCTCACATCACAGCCCCTGAACATCTCCCACACGCCCCGCACGGCAGACGCTGTGCGGGGCGTCACTCGTTGAGCGAGGTGACCGCGTATGCCTGATGGCCCGACGGGGAGCGAACAGGGTGCCCTGATTGTGTTGGGGCGCGAGCGTCATGCCCCATGGGTTCAGGTCTATAACGAACTGATTGACCTCTATGCCGAGCACATCGGCGGATTTGCGGGTATCGGACACTGGGTATACCTACGGACTACCCTTTACCCACATTTCCGCTGTCACTGGTTAACAGGTTAAGCACGAACTAGGAGCAAGGAACTGCCAGTCCACATGGCGAAGAGAGGAGGCCAGGGAGGGGTCCGCGATCAGCGATGTGACGT
>JAJZVM010000087.1 GCA_021845645.1 Bacillota bacterium | reverse complement strand
AGTACATGTTGCCCGGGATGACGTCGCCGGGCTTGATCAGCACCTGCGAGAGGATGTGCTCGGCGCCGCGTCCCTGGTGCGTCGGCACGACGTAAGGCATGCCGTAGACGTCCTGCACCGCCTTCTCGAAGTGGAAGAAGCTCTCGGAGCCGGAGTACGCCTCGTCGCCGACCATGAGCGCGGCCCATTGGCGGTCGCTCATCGCGTTCGTGCCCGAGTCGGTGAGGAGGTCGATGTAGACCATGCGCGATCGGATCAGAAACGTATTGTAGCCGGCCGCCTCGATCTCCCCTACACGCTCCTGCCGCGTCGTCATGTGCAGAGACTCGACGGCCTTGATGCGATAGGGTTCCGCGCGTTTCTCCAAGCGCCCAGGACTCCCTTCCAGAACCTTCAATGCCACGGCCAATCCTACTCCAATGCCTTGGCCGCGCAAAGGCCCCGCGGGCGGTTCAGACGTCAAGCTCCACGACGGTCGCCCCGACGCCGCCTTCCCCCTGCGCGCCGAGCCGGTGCCCCTTGACGCGCCGGTCACCCTGCAGGAACCCGTGCACCGCGGTGCGCAGGGCGCCTGTGCCCTTGCCGTGGATGATCCGCACGCTGGACAGCCCCGCCACCTGTGCATCGTCCAGGTAGCGGTCGAGGGCGATGAGGGCCTCTTCGGCGCGCATGCCGATGAGGGTGATCTCGCTTTGCACGGTCTGGGCCTTCTCCTGCGCGAGCGCCGACCAGCCGGACGAGGGGGCCTTGCGCGCCTTGCCCGCCTTGGCGACGCGCAGGTCCTGCACGGCGGCCTGCAGCCGCAGGCTGCCGACCGCGACCCACACCCTGCCGGACTCGTCCGGCGGCGACAGGACGCTGCCTTCCTGCCCCACCTGCGGCACGAAGACGCGATCGCCGGGCGCGACCCCAGCCGGCGCCGGCCCCGGCGCGGCCTGCGGCGGCTCTTCGTCGCGCAGCCGCTCCTGCACGTCCTCGATGTGCCGGCGCGCCTCGGCGAGCGCCTCCTCGCGCCGCCGCTGCAGCTGTTCATGGCGCAGGGCGTCACGCGCCAGGCGCAGGCTCTGCCGTGCCGTTTGCACCTCCTCGTCGAGGCGCGCGCGCAGTTGCGCGCGTGTACGGGAGCGCTCGCTCTCGGCCTCGCGCCGCAGCTCCTCGCCCTGTGCGGCCGCGCGTTCCGCCTCCTGCCGCGCCGCCTTGGCCGCCGTGAGCTCCTGCTCGAGCTGTCGCCGCAAGGCGTCGACGCGCTGCAGAACTTCGCTGAGCTGCAGCTGCTCCTGCCCGAGCAGCTGCCTTGCGCGCTCCACGATCGAGCCCTCGAGGCCCAGCCTGCCTGCGATGACGAAGGCGTACGAGCTGCCCGGGGCTCCCTGCAAGAGCCGGTAGCTCGGCCGCAGGGTCTCGGGGTCGAAGGCCATGGAGGCGTTCTCTACGCCGCGTGTGGCGTAGGCGAAGGCCTTCAGCTCGCCGTAGTGCGTCGTGACGATGCCGAGGGCCTCGCTGGCGGCGATGCGCTCGAGGATGGCCTGGGCGAGGGCCGCGCCTTCCTGGGGGTCGGTGCCGGCACCGATTTCGTCCAGCAGAACCAGCACGTCGGGCCCGAGGCGACGACAGACGTCGACGATGGCGGTCATGTGGGAGGAGAACGTCGAGAGCGACTGCTCGATCGACTGCTCGTCGCCGATGTCGCAGAGGATGTCGCGCAGCACCGGCAGGCTGGTGCCGGCTGCGGCGGGCACATGCATGCCGCTCTGGGCCATCGCCTGCAAGAGGCCCGCCGTCTTCAGGCTGACCGTCTTGCCGCCCGTGTTCGGGCCCGTGACGACCAGAAGGCGCCTGCCCGGCCCCATCTCGAGGTCGATCGGCACGGCGTCGCGCAGCAGGGGGTGCCGCGCCCGCATTAGCCTGAGCCGTCCGCCCGGGTTGATCTCGGGCTCGACGGCGTCCATCTCCTGGGCGAGGCGCCCGAGGGCCAGCGCGAGATCGAGCGCCGAAGTCGCCGCGAGGCCAGCCTCGATCGTGAGGCTCGCCGCCGCCACCTGCGCCGAGAAGGCGGCCAGGATGCGCTCCTCCTCCTGCTCCGCCTGACGGGCCAGTGCCTGCGCCTCATTGCCCATCTCGAGCGCGAAGAGCGGCTCGACGAAAAGCGTCTGTCCGGTCTGCGACGCGTCGTGGACCACGCCGGGGATCTTCTGCTGGTGCTCGCGCAGCACGGGCACGCAGAGCCTGCCGCCCCGCAGGGTGATGAGCGGCTCCTGCAGGTAGCGGCTGAGATCCGAGTTGCGCAGCATGGCCTCGAGCCGCTGGCGCATGGCCTGTTCCTTCTCGCGCTTGGCGCGGCGCAGCCTGCCGAGCTCCGGGCTCGCCTCGTCGCGCAGCCCCTCGGGACCCAGGGAGCGCTGCAGCGCCTGCTCGAGCTCCGGCAGTTCCGTCAGGAGCTGCCCGTCCTCCCAGAGCGTCGGCCAGTCCTCGCGGCCCGCGATCATCTGCTGGCGGCTGCGCCGCATCGCAGAGAGGCTCTGCTCCACTTCGCCGAGTTCCTCGACGCTCAATGTGCCCCCGATCGAGGCCCTCCTCAGGTGCGGCCCGAGATCGCGCACGCCCCCGAGCGGGACGCCGCCGGTCCTGTCGAGCAGGGTGCGCGCCTCGGCGGTGCGCATCAGGCGCCAACGCACCCGGCCGGCGTCATCCTCCGGCGCGAGGCCGTGCGCAGCCCCTTGGCCGAGGGTCGTATCGCAGCGGGAAGCGAGTCTATCCTGCACCTCGCGGTACTCGAGCAGGCGCAGGCTCCGCTCGTCCAATGGCTCCAACACCTCCGGGCATCATCCGCTGCCGTTCTTCATCTCCGCGAACTTGCGATCGAGGTAAGCGATCAGCGTCTCGCCCCCCGGCAAGCCGATCTGGCCGGCCGTAACCGGCAGCATCGCCTTCTTGGGCAGCACCGAGACCTTGCCCGTCGGCTCGAGGCGCGCGATGTCCACATCCTTGATGTCCTCGATCCCCTGCTCGCGCATGGAGATCATCAGGTCCGACTGGGAGAGGTGCTCCCTCTGCATGTTCTGGTGGTGGATCTTGCCCTTTTCGACGAGCACCCTGGCTACCCCCTGCGAGACCTGCTCCGCCGTCCGCCACTTGATGTTGATCCAGGTCAGCGAGAACTGGAGCAGGCCCAGCGTGACGATCGACACGATCGGCAGGAAGATCGACTTCGTGGTCTCCTCGATGCCGATCGCGACCGCCTCGCCGATGATAATTACTACGGCTATGTCAAATGGTGCCATGTGGCTCACAGAGCGCTTGCCCATTAAGCGGAAGACGACGAAGGCGAGCACGTAGAGCAGTCCCGTGCGCCAGAGCTCGGCCAAGATGTCGTGCCACTGAAATTCCATGCGTCATGCCCCCCGGGGCCAGTTTTCCCCGAGTGGCAAATCGCCTCGCGTCAGCATTGGTATACATAAGTACTCAGCAGATGTGCACAACAGCTTCTGCTGCTTTATCAGAAGTTATGTAACCCTACAAGGAGTCGACTCCTTTTCGCTTTGCTCCGTTTCCCGGTTGTTTGTTCTGCCCCACCAAGGTGCCACGCCTTCGTGATGCCGATCATGATCGGCCCCGACCAAATGGGCGCTGCCGGCCATTTGGTGCTGGTCTGGAACTGCTTCTTGCCTACCTTGGCTTGCTGCCGGTCATACGAACCAAGTCTTGCCCAGCAGCGTCTATCGAAGGTTAGCTTGGCTCCGCCACCGCAGTCTGGCGGCAAGATTGATGCCGGGCCCAGATACAACAATGGTGCATGGCACCCGTTTGCTCCCACAACCTGTCTCTTGACTACACACTGCAGATCTTGATTCGTAGTCAACGCTACCGACTAGCAAGCGCCATCGGACACGCCAACGTTATCGCCGCCGCTCGACCGGATCAGAAGTTTCGGAGCTCGATCAGCAGTCGTTCCGCTTGCGTCACCCACCGTTCAGCGTTCATCCTGTCCATTCCGGTTCTGTCCGCTTTGTAGTCTGCACGTATCCGGGCCCAGTACACATCCTGAGCATCTGTTGCCCACACCCGTACCGCAGGGTCTGGCCTACCCTGGAGCCACAGCCACAGTTGATCGTGAGTGCTCCTTTCGACTCCAGGGTAGTGCTGGCCAACCGCATAGGCCATGCCAGCATGGTAAAGCGCATAGTAGGCGCGACTCACCGCGGAGCGCCTCTCTGCCTCCGTGGTTCCGGGGACCCATTGTTTTGCCACGGTGAGAAAGTTGCTCCAGTCAAACGTCCTCAATCACCCTAAAATCAAACGTAACATAGGGGTTAAGGTGCCGCCGTCGAAGCTCGCTCAGCACCTCTAGGTTCTTCTCCAGGGAATCGGCAGCCTTAAACTCGATGAGCAGGCAGGACGCTCCACTCTCTGGATCCGTCAGGGCATCAAGCCAAACCGGCTGAGGCTGAGGAAGGTCATGCCTAACAGCCAAGTCGCGTAGGTCATCCGGAATCGCCCGGATGATGTCGAGCACCTCTGGGTGCTTGGAAGCATAACGCTCCAGAGCCTCCTCGTTCTCGACCCAGAAGGCGCCAGAGCGCAGCGTCTTGGCCAGTTCCGTTTCGTCCCACATACGGGCAAGGATATGCACAATTGCCCAGTTGGTAGACCCCACGCCCGAGGAGGACGAAGGCAGGTCGAGCCAAACCCGCATGGCGCGTACGTCCTGCTTTGTCGCCGGTGACGAGAGTGCCACTTTCCCCGGGGAGACGGTCTCGGCTGGCACGACACCGAAAACCGCAGACCCGGCGGCCCGTTCCGACTGAGGCCACAGACCTCTCACGGCAACCTGTGTCATGCTTCTCCCCGCTCCTTAACGAGAATGTCCAAATGTCCAAGCTCACTATCGCCGACACGCGCGGTAACAGTGTACCGTCCAGCACTAGCCATGTCGATATTAGTCGCTATGATACTGAAGACAAGTCCGATGCTCTTCTCACCAGATGGATCCTCTGGTGGAGGCATAGGTGGACCACTTGATATGACTGCGCCGTTAGGGTCGCTAATTGAGAGTGACACGCCCTCACTTATATCATTCACGTGGTCATACCTAACGCCACCGGTGATGGCAAACGAGAACTGTCCAGGTATATACTTGGGCTGGATCATCGTCAGGGGGTTGACGATCACAGGTTGTGCTTGTCCCCCAGAACCCGTTCGTGATTCCACCGTCTCCGAGAGCACCAGGAACGCCAGTTCGACCATCCCGTCGTCCCTTCCGGCGCCGCACCGTCTCATGTAAGCGGGCTCGCCGCACATTGTGGCGATCACCATTGAACCCTTCGCAGTACCCATCCTAGAATAGTTGTCTGCTCATGGGAAGGGCATTCCCCCGCTCGTCACCCGAGCTTGGGTGCAACGGATCCATGTTCTGCTCAATCCAAACCCTGGCGAGCTCGAGAAACTTCTCTCGCGAGGCTGCTTCTCAGTGCTGGCAGCGACCCGGGAAAACGCCCCAAAGCCATGGCCCTCAAGGACTCGATGCAGTTGCCAAAGCCTGATGCTTCGCGGCCCAGTCACAGCGACCTCATGAGGGAAGAACGTCCATGGGCCCACTTTGGATTTGGTGGTCATCGGCTGGTACCGCGCGCATGCTCGCGTCTTCCTCCTGGGTACAACACTTTCTTCCTGCGACACCCGACTCCTCCTGGGCAGACGGAACGTGCCTTCGCCCTCCGTTGTAGGTGGACGGGGCGGTGTGTCTGACCGCGTCGGCACTGTTCCGCACGCTCCGCTGCGTATTGTGACGAAGTCGAACGCTGAGCGAGTATTGTCAGAATGCGATGAACCCGGGCCAGGGGCGGGTTTGATGGCTGGTAGGTAGAGGCAACACCAAGGGAATTGGTACAGCTTCGGTGAACCCCGTTCAGCTTTGGTGCTGGACTCTCGACTGGGTCCCAGTTCGGGATGAGACGATCGCCGACATCATCGCGAGATTCGGGGCAACGAAAACCGACCAAATTGCGAGGGCCTTCTTCCAAGGGCCAAGCGCGAAGCGGGCGGCTCAGGCCCGGTTGCATGCGTTGGAGATCCACGGCTGGCTGAATCGGCAATATCAAGTTCGCGGCGGTACTATCTGGATGGCTCCTGGGCTTCGCGGAGCCGACCTTGAACGCAAGGTAGCGGTATCCGAAGTGTGGGTTGCGCCCAGAGTACTTTTAAACGACTGAATGCACTATTTGATCAGAGGGAAGTAGACTGTGCCACCCGGGTCCCAGAACTGAAGCATCAACCGTCCATCCAGTTCACTGGCCGGTCCGGTGAAGCAGAGACCGAGCGGACCGGACTTGGCTCCCTTCGGAACAGGAGATGCCGGGACCACTGCGGGCCACAAGCCACAGTTGACCTGCACGCCGCTAGAGAGCTTCACCGGGCTGTCGCCTGTAGGCCAGCCGCTCAGCTTGCCGTCGGCGAACTTGAGGGCGAAGTCGAGGGAGTTCGGCTGGAACGAAAACGAGGCGCTCTTGTTGTTGAACTTGAGGCGAAGGTAGACTTCCTGCTGGCCTTTGGGGCCGACCGCATGCGGGTCCACAGCGGTAACGTAGGCGACCACCCCTGCGTTGTTGCTGCACGGCCCTGGCGAGCACTTGCCGCCTGCTGAAGTGACCTGAGCCCCACTTGCCGGGTTGACACCCGTTGGGGCCTTACCGCCGGCTTTGGCGGTCCAGGCAACGACGCCGGTGTAGCACGGCCCAGTTTCTTCCCAAGTCCCGTGGGCAGTCGCGGAGCTTGTGAACGTGCCCTTGAAGCGGACCTCGCCGCCGTCGAGCTCAAGTTTGCCAGAGAAGGAGTCACCGTGCAGTCTGACACTTGGGTACATGAACAGTGCTGAGCACGAGGAGTCACCGGCGACACTTGCAAACACGCCGCCAGCCAGAGGAGCATTAGCGCCGCCGAAGTGCTGGATCTTGCCGTTTGCCACCCAGAAGTTGACGACCGTGTGGACCTTGGCGTTGGGACCGTCAATAGCGGGCGCTGTGGCCGACCAGATGCCTGACTTCGGCAGGACACCAGCTGCGACGGACGGTGCCGCCATGATTCCTGCACTGATTATGCCGGTCAACGCAACAAGAAACGAAAGAGTGCGGCGCGTCATCGGACTGTCCTCCTAATCGACTCAGGCAAGAAACCCGGGCCTTCCAGCAGCGCATTCGCCCAGTTGCCGTAGCGGAGCCGGTCGCTGTTTGTGGTGTCAGCCCTTGACGTGCAGACACCTGGGGCTCGGGACCGGGGCTGACCAGCTGGCAGGCGGTAGCGCAACGGCGACCGTCCGCTGGCCCTGCTTGGGAAAGCCGGCCTCTTCGAAGATCAGGTGGCGATCCTGCGCAAACACCGCCAGAGCCTGTTCGACCGGCCGTCTGCGCACGTCCAGGCCATGCAACGGGCTGTCGCTGACAAGCTACTGCAACGCCCTGCTCATCGCACTCTGGGACATACAGGGCCATCGCGCCTGCCAACTTCCGTGCCCCGTCCATCATCTGGACGGGCACTTACCTGCTGTCCCACTGCCGGTTCTTCAGGTGTTGCTCCCGCCGAACGCCTCGACCAGATGAGACTCCATCTCCGCCCCGTACACATGCTCAGCACTTCGAATGCCGTGCCTTTCGCCAGCGACCCTCCATTACCTCTTAGTGGACTTTCGCACATTCGGATGACAGCGTGAAACGGCTAGGCTGCGGTGGCAAGGACCTCGAGCAGAACATCTTGGAGTTCCGGGGAGACAGGCGGCTGAGTTGACCCTGCGAAAATTCTCTGGCGCCGAGGCGTCTACTTCGTCCGGGCCCAGCATCTCCTGGAGGATCTGCGCGTGGCGCAGGCGGAGCTCGCCTCGACCGACGGATACGCATCCACCTCGCTCCCAAGGTGCCGATCGTCGACGCGTTCGGTGTCTGGCCCTATGACCGGATGGCGGCCACGGCTCTGTTCAGCCTGGTCTCTGCCCGCTGCGAGCGCGGCAGCATTGTCCTTAGCTTGAACAAGGACTTCGCCGAGTGGGGCGACGTCCTTGGCAAAACGTGCCCCCCAGGGATCAACTCCCCGGGGGGCACGGCGGCACTCGGCCCTGTTCAGTCGCCCGCGCCGCGCAGGATGGCCGGCGGCACCTGGTGCTGGAAATCCAGACTGAGCCAGCCGCGGGCGGTCGCCGCCTCGGCGACGCGGTGCACCGCGACGAGGTAGGCCGCTTCGCGCATCGTCACCTTGTGCTCGTTGCGCATCTTGTAGATCGTGTCGAAGGCGTCGTTCATCATGCGCAGCAGCTTGTCGTTGACCTCGTCCTCGGGCCAATAGTAGCCCATGGTGTTCTGCACCCACTCGAAGTAGGACACCGTCACGCCGCCCGCGTTGCAGAGGATGTCCGGGATGACGAAGATGCCGCGCTCCGCCAGGAGCTCGTCGCCTTCCGGCGTCGTCGGGCCGTTCGCCGCCTCGGCCACGATGCGGGCCTTGACCAGTTCGGCACGCTTGCCGTCGATCTGGTTCTCGAGCGCGGCGGGGACGATGACGTCCACGTCCAGGGAGAACAGGTCGTCGTTCGAGATCTCGCGGCTGCCGGGGAAGCCCTTCGTCGTCCTGTGCTCCTGCGCGTAGCGCAGCAAGGCCGGGATGTCCAGGCCGTCAGGATTGTACGCGCTGCCGCGGACGTCCGAGACCGCCACGATCTTGACGCCCGCCTCGGCGAGCAGGCGCGCGCTGTGCGTGCCCACGTTGCCAAAGCCCTGGACAGCCGCTGTCGCCTTCTTCGGGTCGATGCCCAGCCTATCCATGGCGCGCAGCACGACGAAGAGGACGCCGCGTCCCGTCGCCGCGTCGCGGCCGAGGGAGCCCCCCAGGACGAGCGGCTTGCCGGTGATGAAACCCGGCGTGTGGTGGCCGCGCACCTTGTCGAACTCGTCGAGCATCCAGCCCATGATCTTCGGATTCGTGTTGACGTCCGGCGCGGGGATGTCGATCTCGGGTCCCATCACCGGCGCGAGCTGGCGGATGTAGCCGCGCGACAGCTCCTCGAGCTCGCGCTCCGTGAGCGTGCCCGGATCACAAATGACGCCGCCCTTGGCGCCACCATATGGCAGACCCATGACGGCTGTCTTGAACGTCATCCACATCGAGAGGCCCTTGACTTCGTCTTCGCTGACGTCCTGGTGGAAGCGGATGCCGCCCTTGGTCGGGCCGGTGACGTCGGTGTGCTGCGCACGGAAGCCGATGAAGGTTTGGATCGAGCCGTTTTCCATGTGCACCGGCACAGCGACCCGCGTGATGCGGAACGGCTCCTTGAAGACCTCGTAGACATCCTCGGGGAACCCGAGATTCTCCACGGCGCGATGAAGCTGCCCTTGCACAATTAGGAAGGGGTTCGTCAAGTCCGACAAGGTATCTCCTCCTGGTCACGGCATATCCGCCGGCCAACTTTTTGACGACCTAGCGCCGCTGCGCACCACACTGTTCCCCGAGGGCCCGGAGCGCCCGTGCGAGCGCCGCCTCGGCATCCGCCTCGGTCAGCGTACGTTCGGCGCTCTGCAGGGTCAGCCGCAGGGCCAGACTCTTCTTTCCGTCCGGCACCGGCGGTCCCGTGAACACATCGAACAGCGTTTCGGCGATCAGCCACTCACCGAGCGCCGCGCGCAACACCTGCCGCAACCGCCCATAGGGTACTGCTTGATCGACAACAACTGCAAGATCCCTGATCAAAGCCGGAAAGCGCGGCAAGGCAGTGGCCTGCGGGGTCGTGCGGACCTCCAACAGCGCTGCGCTACTCAATTCGGCGAGCCAGACCCGCTGTCCGATGTCGAGTCGCGCCGCGACGGCCGGATGAAGTTCGCCGAGCACGCCGAGCTTCACGTCGCCGCTCAGGACCTCCGCCTGCCGGCCGGGGTGCAGGGCTGGATCAGCGCTCGGGACGAAACTCAGCCCGCCGATGCGCAGACGGCCGAGCGCCGCCTCCACATCCCCCTTGAGCGAGAAGAAGTCGACGCTCTCGGCATCGAAACGTCCGAACGGCACTCGCGTGCCCGAGAGCACCAGAGCGATCCTCTCCTCCTCCGCCACCTCGTCGCCCTTGCGGTGGAAGACCCGGCCCGCCTCGCAGAGCGCGATCTCCTGCCGGCCGCGCGCGAGGTTGTGCCGCACTGCCTGCAGGAGGCCCTGCCAGAGCGTGGTGCGCAGTGCCTGCATGTCGCCCGAGAGCGGATTCGCGATCTCCACCTCCGCCGGCCTGCCGAGCAGCAGGAGCTCCCCGGGATCGCAGAGCGAGTAGCTCAAGGCGTCGCGGTAGCCGCCCGCCTCGAACGCCGCGAGGGCCTCGACGCCGAACGCGTAGAGCGGCGGTTCCGCCACCCTGGGCGCGAGGGGAGGCAAGGTCTCGGGCAGTCGGTCGATGCCGACCGAGCGCAGCACCTCCTCGGCGACGTCCCAGGGTTCGGCCACGTCGATGCGCCAGTACGGCGGGGTGACGGCCAGCCTCGCGCCCTTGCGCTCGGCCGTGAAGCCGAGCATCGCCAGGGCATGAACCTGTTCCTCTGGGCCGAGGTCGATACCGAGCAGGCCCTGCACGTACAGCGGGTCGACGTCGATCGGGCCCGGCGGCTGCGGCTCCTGCCCCGCCTGGACCGCACCCGGCGCCATCTGCCAGCCGATTTCCGGCAATAGCTCCGCCATGCGGCGCATGGCCCGCGCCGGCAGGCTGCCGGGCAGGCCGTGGGCGAAGCGCTGCGCCGCCTCGCTGCGCAGGCCGAGCCGCCGCATCGCGGACGCGATCGCGCCTGGCCTGAACAGCGCAGCCTCCAGGAAGACCTCTGCGGTGTCGGCCGAGACCTCAGCGCGCGCCGAGCCCATCATCCCCGCGAGCGCGACAGGACCCTCCCGGTCGGCGATGACGATGTCCCCTTCTGCCAGGACCCGCACCACGCCGTCGAGCGTCTCGATCTCCTCGCCGGGCCTCGCCGAGCGCACGGCGATGCCGCCCGCAAGGCGCCCCAGGGCGAAGGGATGCAGGGGCTGTCCCATCTCGAGCATCACGTAGTTCGTCAGGTCCACGACAGGGATGAGCGGGCGCATGCCCGCCGCCCAGAGCATGCGCTGCACGTAAAGCGGCGTCGGCCGCTCGTCGCCGCGCACGAGTCGCGCGCCAAGGTAGAGCGGACAAAGCGACGGATCGGCCGTCACGGTGGGCACCTGCCCAGTGGTGGCAGGCTGCCAGGGCTTGGCGCCGCTGGGCAGGGGCAGCCCGAGTGCCGCCGCCAGTTCGCGCGCGACGCCCAGGATGTTCTGGCAATGCTGCGCGAAGCTGGGCGTCAGCGCAACGTCGAAGACGACTTCCGGCAGCCCGAGATATTCCGTCAGATCCTGGCCGAGCGGGGCGTCTTGGGGCAGCAGCAGGATGCCGTCGTGATCCGGGCCGATGCCGATCTCGTCCGCCGACAAGAGCATGCCCTGCGAAACCTGGCCGTGGAACTCGGCGAGGCCGAGCGTGCGGCCGTCGGGCAGTACGCTGCCCGGCGGCGCGTACGGGACGATCGCGCCAGGATGCACGTTCGGCGCCCCGGTGACGCAGATCGCTTCGCCGCGGCCCGTGCTGAGGACAACGCGCCACAGGCGCGGCGTCAGCTGCGACACCTCCTCCGCCCGCGCGACCATGGCCCCTGCGAGTCCTTGGCCGAGGCGGGACACCTCCTCCACCTCGAGACCCTGCGCGGTGAGCAGCTGCGCCACCGCCTCGGGCCCGGGCAGGCTGCGAAGGATCTGCTGAAGCCAGCTGTAAGGCACCTTCACATCTCAGGCCTCCGATCCCTGGAACTGGCTCAGAAAACGCAAGTCGCTCGTGTAGAGGAGGCGCACGTCGTCGATGCCGTAGTGCAGCATCGCCGTGCGCTCGATGCCGAGGCCGAAGGCGAAGCCCGTGCAGCGCGCGGGGTCGTAGCCGCCCTCGCGCAGCACGTGCGGGTGGACCATGCCGCTGCCCAGCACCTCGATGAAGCCGGTGCCCTTGCAGACGCGGCAACCCTTGCCGCCGCAGAACGGACAGCCGACGTCGAGCTCCGCCGACGGCTCGGTGAAGGGGAAGTAGCTTGGGCGCAGCCGCAGGCGCACGTCGGCGCCGAACAGGCGCCGGGCGAACTCGTACAAGGTCGCCTTGAGATGGTGCATGCCGATCCCCTCGCCGACCGCCAGCCCCTCGATCTGATGGAAGACGGGCGAATGGGTGACGTCGTCGTCGCGCCTGTAGACGCGGCCCGGGCAGATGACGCGCAGCGGGTTCGGCGCATGCTCCCGCATGGCCCGCACCTGGACGGGCGACGTGTGCGTGCGCAGGAGCAGCCCCGGCAGATCGCTCAGGTAGAAGGTGTCCTGCATCTCGCGCGCCGGGTGGTCCGCCGGAATGTTGAGCGCCTCGAAGTTGAGGTGCTCGCTCTCCACCTCGGGCCCCTGGGCAACACTGAAGCCGATCTCGCGCAACACGTGCACGAGCTCCGCCTCCGCCATGCGCAAAGGGTGCGGCCCTCCGACCGCCCGCGGCCGCCCGGGCAGGGTGACATCCAGCCGCTCCTGCGCGAGGCGCAGGCTCATGGCCTCCTCCTCGAGCCTGCGCTCGCGCTCGCCAAGCGTGGCCTCGATCTCGTCGCGCAGCTGGTTCAACGCGAGCCCCAAGCTCCGCCGCTCCTCGGGCGCCACGTCCTTGATCGAGCGCAGGGCGTCGACGATCGGCCCCTTGCGACCAAGCCACGCGGTGCGCGCCGCCTGGATGCCCTCAAGGTCCGTCGCCGCCGCGAGCGCGGCAAGGGCACTCTCCCGAAGTTCCTCGACACTGCTGCCCGCCAATGGCGCCGCCTCCCTGCCCCACTCAAGCAAAACGGACCTCGTCCCCATCTGGGACGAAGTCCAAAGACTCCGCGGTACCACCCGCATTGGGCCCGCAGGCCCCGCTCCGCCAGGCCGACACCCGGCCGTCCCTCTCACGGAGGACATGCGCCGCCCCTACTGCTGCTTCAAGGCGGAACTCGGGAGTGAACTTCACGGCGCCGTCGCGCAGGACGCTTTCAATCGCGTCGTCCTTCCCTGTCGCGCGCCGCCCACGCCGCTACTCTCTCCGTCATCGCTGCTCGACGCAAGTATATTGGCGGCCGCGCACGCTGTCAAAGCATCCCTGCGTACGTCCGGCTCAACAGGATCGCGGCGGCCTGCGCGACATTGAGCGACTCGCTGCCCTGCCGCATCGGGATCGCGATCCGCCTGCCGAGGCCGATCGCCGTGCCCTGCCCCTCGTTGCCGAGCACCAGGACGCCGGCCCCGGGCGGCGGCCAGTCCCGGGCGATCGGCTGCCCGTCTGCGGCCGCCACGAAAATGGGCCTCGCCTGCCGCCCGAGCTCCGCCTCCAGATCCTCGACCGCGGCGACGGGCAGGTCCAGCAAGGCGCCGGCCGCCGCACGGTACGCGCGCGTCGAGCAGGGTGCGGCCCCCCCTCGCCGGTACCAGATGCCGCTCGCGGCAAACGCCCGCGCCGAGCGGGCGATCGCGCCGAAATTCCAAGGATCCTGCACGCCGTCCAGCACCACGAGCCAGCCCTCGCCCTGCAGGCAGTCCTCCGGCGTATGCTCCGGCAGCCGCACGACAGCCAGCACGCCCTGATGTGACGGTCCCTGCGCGAGCCGCTCCATCTCGCCGTCCGCGATGCCCTGCGCCTTGGGGTGGCCCTGCACGCGCATGAGGTCTTCCCGCGGCAAGGGGCGCGACACGAGGTGCGGCGACCAGAGCAGCAGCTCGATCGACGCCGAGCGAGACACCGCCTCCGCGACGAGGCGTGCCCCCTCGACGACAACGCGGCCGGTCACCCGGCCGCGCCTCACGTCGCGCAGGTATGTGCGGCTTGCCGCGCTGAGCACGGCCCTAGCGGACGAGGCTCGACTTGGCGGTCTCGACGAGCGCGGTGAACGCCTGCTGGTCCCGCACCGCGAGATCCGCGAGCAGCTTGCGGTTGATCTCGACGCCGGCACGCCTCAGGCCGTTCATGAAGCGGCTGTAGCTGAGGCCCTGCGCCCGCGAGGCCGCGTTGATGCGCGCGATCCAGAGGCGGCGGAAGTCGCCCTTGCGCTCACGCCGGTGCTGGTAGGAGTACCAGAGGGCGTGCATGACGGCTTCGTTGGCCGGGCGGAACAGGCGGTGACGGGAACCCCAGTACCCGCGCGCCAGCTTGAGGATCTTCTTGTGGCGGCGGTGCGCCGTCACACCCTTCTTGATGCGTGCCATGGCGGCAAAACCCCCTTAGTTGTACGGAAGCAGACGCTCGACCCGCTTCTGGTCGGACTTCGAGACGTAGGCGTAGCGGTGCAGGTCGGACATGCGCTTCGACGCCTTCTTCGTCAGGATGTGGCGCGCATGGCTCTTCGAGCGCTTGAACAGGCCGCTCCCGGTGCGGCGGAACCGCTTGGCCGCCGCCCGGTTCGTCTTCATCTTCGGCATCCTCACGCACCCTTTGTGTGATCCGTCTTGGGAACGAAGAACATGATCATGTTGCGCCCTTCGACGCGGGGCGGCCGCTCCACGGTTGCGATATCCTGCAGGAAGGTCACCAGGCGGTCCAGCACCTCGCGGCCAAGGTCCGTATGGACGATCTCGCGTCCCCGGAACATGATCGTGGCCTTGACGCGGTCGCCGTCCTTGAGGAAGCGCTCGGCGTTGCGCGCCTTGACCTCAAAGTCGTGGTCGTCGATGCGAGGCCTCAGCTTGACCTCTTTGATCGTCACCTGGTGCTGCCGCTTGCGCGCTTCACGATCTTTCTTGGCCTGCTCGTAGCGGTAACGGCCGTAGTCCATGATGCGGCAGACCGGCGGCTTCGCGGACGGGGCCACTTCGACGAGATCGAGATTCCTCTCGGCGGCGAGGCGCAGCGCGTCACGGATGGGAAACACCCCTAGCTGCTCGCCCTCCTGCGTGACGACACGCACTTCGCGCACACGAATCTCCTCGTTGACCCTCAAGTCCTTGCTGATTCGACGTCACCTCCGAAAAAGAGTGCAAAAAACGGGACGGGCTTATGCCCCTCCCGGTTCGGGATCTCTCCCTGCAACCCGGGTAGCTGCCGTGTGGCGCGCCGGGTGAGAAGCGGCGGGGCTTCTGCTTGCTTGGTAGCGTAACACAGGGCGTCAGGGCGGTCAACGAAACCTCGTCCAGAGGCACCGTTTCTACGGACGCAACGGGCTCGCGATGGCCAGAGCCGAGGCGCAAGCACATGCAACGAGGATTGCCATTGTGGAGACGTCGCCACCTGTGCCTGGCAGCCATGCGCTGACACATTGGCCCGAGTTGCTCGGACTCGGACAGGCCTATTCGGGAGCACGTCGCACGACGCTTTGCGCCAAGTCGCGACACTCGGACAGGGCCTCGGCGAAAGCCGGCTGCTCGCCCGTTGCCAGTTCATCCAGGTAGGCCCAGTCAACGTGCTCCCATTGTGCCGCCATCATCTGCACGGCCCACTCCCTCGATGCACTGTCAGACCAGTAGACAGCGGTGCGCAGCCTATCCGCCATGATGTCTTCAAGACCGATGATGCGAGCTGTGCGCCCACCCACGTCCACTCCGACCACCCGTCCCGCGTCGCCAACCAGCGGTTCGGGCGGGAGATCCACCACCACGTCCAGCGCGGCATGCCCGTAAGCCGCACCGGCAAGCCGCGAGAAGCCCAGTGCACGCAAGACGGGGTCGATCGCGCCCAGACCCTCCACGATCATGTCGACGTCCACCGTTGTGTACGCGCCACGTGTGTAGAACTCCACCGCCGCACCGCCGACGACCACGGGCCAAAGTCCCGAGGGCCCGAGCTCCTCCGATATGGCTGCCTCCGCCCTGATCTGACGGACGAGCCGGTCAGGATCTCTGACGTAACGAACGAACTCCTCAGCCGTCATAGGATCTTCCAGGCGCGGGGCCCAGTCTGCAAGAACCGCTGATCGCCCAGCACCTGCTGGCGGGTGTTCCAGGCCAGCGCAACGAGAGCTCCCGGGTCCCTTGGCCGACGCCTTGGACTCCCGCGCAAGGCATTGAGCACGCGCTGCCGCATCGCTGCAACGTTCATCTCGGTCTGCTCTTCGAGGCGATCGCGGATGTAGCGATTGACAGATGTCGCGCGGGCGGCCGCCTGAAGCCTGACTCTGGCACGCAACTCCGCCGGGATGCGCAAGGTGATGGTGACGGTCCCGCGGCGATACCTGTTCGGCACACGATCACCTCCAAGCCTGTCGCGATCGTAGCAGGTAGATGTCTACCCGCTCAACCCACATCTATGGCGCGGTGCAGCCAGACCGATCTGAGGCGCCTCCCGGAGAACACAAATCCGAACTGCACGCAGTCGGCGCTCCGGGGAACGCCTGAGCGCAGGTCGTCGGATCCCGAGCATGCCAGTCCCCCAGGAATGGGCACCCGTCTTCCAGAGTGTACACGTTCGGTGAATCCCGCCGCGTGTGTGGCGAGCAGGGTGGTCAGCGAGGACGCCTATCTCGGCACCGTGGCCGAAATCAGATAGGCCGCGGGCAGCGTTGCGTCCCATCCCACATCGCCTGCTGGCAGGCGGCCCGCGACGGCGCCCAAACGGAGG
>JAJZVM010000086.1 GCA_021845645.1 Bacillota bacterium | reverse complement strand
CGTTGGCGCAACTTCTTCGATCACCGTCCGCTCCGTAAAGCACCTCGCGTTGCCCTCATCAGGCGGGATGCCCAAGATGCTGCCTAGACTGGGTTAGCTCACCACCACAGATGTGCACCGCACCCGACGACCGGGTCTCCCACTTGCGCGTCCCACAGGGCGGGGTAAAATGTTCGGCATGGCCTTCCTATCGCGTCTCTCCGATCTTGAGCCCTGGCAGCGCAATCTCGCCGTGCTTTGGGTCGGGGTGTTCATAACGTCCGCCAGTTACTCCATGGTCGTGCCATTCCTGCCGATCTTCCTGCTCGAGATCGGCGTGCATAAGGATGTCTCGATCTGGTCCGGTCTGATGTTCAGCAGCACATTCCTGATGAGCGCCCTCATTTCGCCCTATTGGGGTGCGCTCTCGGACCGTTACGGCCGCCGGCCTATGCTCCTTCGCTCCGGCTTTTCGCTCTTCGCGGCCTACGTCGCCACAGGGCTTGTCCAGACGCCGATGCAGCTTCTGGTGCTGCGGGCGATCCAGGGACTGCTCTCCGGCTACATCCCGGCCGCGATCACGCTCGTCGGCACCAGTTCGCCGCCGCGCAAGGTGGGCTACAACCTTTCGATGATGGCGACCGCCTCCGCGACCGGCAGCATCGTCGGACCACTGCTTGGCGGCGGCGTCTCGCACATCTTCGGCACACGCATCTCGTTCGCCGCCGCGGGCGTGCTCGTTTTGGGCGCGGCGCTGCTCGCGCTCTTCTTCGTGCGCGAGATCGGCTTCGAACCGATGCGCAAGCAGAGCTCCGTGCTCCAGGACCTCAGCCAGGCGTTCCAGAACCCGCCCTTCCTGGCGCTGCTCGGCCTCACCTTGCTCGTCAACTTCTCGATCATGACGATCGAGCCGATCCTGCCGCTCTACGTCGTGCAGCTCGGCGGTTCGCTGAAGGACGCGTCGCTGATCTCCGGCATCATCTTCTCGCTTGTGGGCATCGCGAGCGTAATGTTCGCGCCGCGCTGGGGCCGCGCAACGGACCGCATCGGCTTCGGGCGCGTCCTGGGCTGGGGGCTGATCGGCGGCGGCCTCGGGAACCTCCTGCAGCTACCCTTCCACACGCTGCTGCCGTTCTCGCTGGTGCGCTTCGCCTACGGCGCCTTCTTCTGCGCGGTGTACCCGGCGATCAACGGGCTCGTGGTGCAGACGACACCGGAAGACTTCCGCGGCAGGGCGTTCGGTCTCAACCAGTCCGCGGGGCAGCTCGGCACCATGCTGGGGCCGCTCCTCGGCGGCGTTCTCAGCGGACTCTTCGGCATCCACAGCATCTTCTGGGTTACGGGCATCCTGCTCCTGGCCGCGGCCGTGCTCGCGCAGCGCGGGCAGCAGCACTGGACAGTCGACCGGTCGACGCAAGTCCAGACGGCGGCGGGAACGCGCGGCCCGATGCCGAAGCCTTGAACATTCCCTGCAGGAGGTCCTGGCGATGAAACTCCTCGAGCGCTACCGCGACGATCTGCCGGTCTCCGATCGCACGCCCCTCATAAGCCTGGGCGAGGGCCAGACGCCTCTGGTGCCTGCCGCGGCGATCTCGGACAGGCTGGGCCTGCAGCTCTACCTCAAGTTCGAGGGACAGAACCCCACCGGCTCGTTCAAGGACCGCGGCATGGTGCTCGCCGTCGCGAAGGCGATCGAGGAGGGCAGCCGGGCGGTCATCTGCGCCTCGACGGGCAACACGTCCGCCTCGGCCGCGGCGTATGCGGCGCAGGCCGGTCTCCGAGCGGTCGTCGTGGTGCCCCGGGGCAACATCGCGCTCGGCAAGCTGGCGCAGGCGGTGATGTACGGAGCCGAAGTGCTGGCGATCGACGGCAACTTCGACGACGCCCTGCGCATGGTGCGCGAGATCGCCGCCAAGGAGCCCTTCACGCTCGTCAACTCGCTCAACCCCTATCGCATCGAGGGACAGCAGACCGGAGCCTTCGAGGTGGTGGACGAGCTCGGCGACGCACCGGACCTCCTCGCCATCCCCGTCGGCAACGCGGGCAACATCACCGCCTGGAACAGGGGCTTTCGCCGCCGCGCAGAGGCTGGCAGGTCGAGCCACCGGCCCCAGCTCTTCGGCTTCCAGGCCGCCGGAGCGGCCCCGATCGTGCTCGGAGCGCCGATCGCGGCCCCCGAGACGGTGGCGAGCGCCATCCGCATCGGCCATCCCGCCAGCTGGCAGGCTGCCGTCGCGGCGGTGCAGGAGAGCGGCGGCGGCTTCTTCGCGGTCACCGACGAGGAGATCCTTGCGGCCCAGTCGCTGATTGCCAAGACGTCCGGCGTCTTCTGCGAGCCCGCTTCCGCGGCCTCGGTGGCGGGCCTTCTGAAGCTCAGGGCCCAAGGAAGGTCCCTGCCTGGGCGTGCGGCCGTGGCCGTCCTGACCGGCAACGGGCTCAAGGACCCGGACACTGCTTTGCGCAGCGCCGGCGCGGGAGCCATCCGCGAGATCCCGGCCGATCTCGAGGCGCTGCGCCGAGCGCTCGGACGATGATCGCCTTGGTCGCGGCGCCTGCGACGACGGCGAATCTCGGCCCGGGTTTCGACGTGCTCGGAGCCGCCCTCGATCTCGAAGGCGCCTTCGCGGTGCGCGAGGGCCCAAGCTCTTTCGTCTGGCCCGAGGGCATGGACGATCCCGGCGAGCCGAATCTCTTTCTCAAGGCCTTCGCGCAGGCCTTCCAAGGTCGCGGCCTGAGGGTTCCAGAAGTCTCGGTCGAGGTGACGCGGCTCCTGCCGCTGCGCTCGGGCCTGGGCAGCTCGGCTGCCGCGATCTGCGCCGGCCTGCGCGCGGCGGACGCCTTTCTGGACCGGCCGCTCGACGACCGGGAAGCCTTGCGCATCGCCGTTGGGCTGGAGGGTCATCCCGACAACGTCGCAGCCTGCCTCTACGGGGGCGTCACGATCGCAAGCGGCGCAAAGGAGACGCTGGTGCGGCGGCTGCCCGCGCCGAACCTGCGCGCCATCGTCCTCTATCCGGGCGGCTCCACGTCGACCCCCCGGGCGCGTGCCTGCATGCCCGCCTCCGTGCCTCGGCAGGATGCGGTCCACAACATCGGACGCACGGCGCTTCTTGTCTACGCCCTGCTGCAGGGCGACTACGGCCTTTTGCGGGCCGCCACCGAAGACCGGCTGCACGAGGAGCAGCGCATCGGCGGCTGCGACTGGTGCAGCGCGGCCCGCAAGGCGGCCTACGCTGCGGGAGCCCTGGCGATGCCCGTTTCCGGATCTGGTCCGACCATGCTGGCCCTAGCGGAACCTCAGGCGGCAACTGCCGTTCGCCAGGCCGTCGAGCCCTTTGCGGCGGCCATGCCTGGAGCGTTTGTGCTGGACCTTGGTTTCACCGATCGCCCGGCTCGGCTCGAAGCCTTCTAGACGTTGCCCAGCAGCCGCTCCACCGCCTGGGCCAGCTCGATGTCGCGGCGGCTCACGCCGTCGACGTCGTGGCTCTTCAGCTGAAGGCGCACCGTCCGGTAGCGGAGGTCGACGTCGGGGTGGTGATTTTGCCGCTCCGCCAGCCGCGCGAGCTCGTCGACGAAACCGACGGCCGCCGAGAAGTTCGGCCAGGCGATCTCGGCCCGGAGCGCGTTCTCGTCGCCGCGGAAGTGCGGCAGCGCGGCAAGGGCCGCCAGGACGTCTTCGCCGCGCAAGGCGTCGCCTTGGTAGCTCGCCGCGGCGAGCAGTCCCTCGAGGTCGAGGCGGCGCGTGCCCATGGCGATGTCGCCATCCTTGCGCGGCCACTCGGACTCGCGTCGGTCCCTATAGATCTCGATGCCGTTCTGGTCCGGGTCCTGCAGGTAGATCGCCTCGCTGACGCCGTGGTCGGCGGCGCCGTCGATCGGGTAGCGGGCGGCGCGCAGGCGCAGGTAGGCCTGGGCCAAGGCTCTGCGGCTGGGGTAGAGGATGGCGAAGTGGTAGAGGCCCGTGTGCCCGGCTGGCGCGGGCGATGCGCCACGCCCCGCCCAGATGTTGAGGCCGATGTGGTGGTGGTAGCCGCCGGCCGAGACGAACAGGGCCTCGTCGCCCCAGCGCTGCATCACCTCAAACCCCAGGAGCCCGCCATAGAAGCGCTCCGCGCGCTCCAGATCCGATACGCTCAAGTGGACGTGCCCGATGCGCACGCCTTCCGGCACCACGTACTCCGGCATGAAAAGCGCTCCCCCCAGAGGCTTTCCTCCAGCCTACGGCCTCTGGGCCCGCCTGGCAACGCGAGCCGGAGGCTTGTGCTATAGTCTGGCCACGGAGCCTCGGCACGAGGTGTCCGGAACGGAGGAACCGCACGATGGTGATTTGCCTGACGATGGTCGGCCAGGAGACGGTCGGAGGTGGATTCGGCAAGGCGCAGCGGGTGGCGATCGCGTCGTCGGACGGCGGCAGCTGGCAGGTCTCGCAGCACGACGTGCGCTGGGACCTGCAGCACGACCAGATGGCCGACGGGTTGCACCACGCCCAGATCGCCCGCTTTCTCAAGGAGCAGGCCGTCGATGTCGTCGTCACTGGCCACATGGGCGACCACATGGTGCGCATGCTCGACAGCATGAAGATCAAGGTGTTTTCAGGCGAGGGCCCCTTGCAGGACGTCCTGGACGCCGCGGCAGCGGAGGCCGGCAAGACCGAATAGCCCAGAAGACAGCGAACGAGGCGGGCCCGAGAGCCCGCCTCGTTCGCTTGGCTGTATCCTTAGGGCTTCGGCGCAGCGGCCAGGACCTCTGGATCGAGATCGAAGCGGCTCTGGTTCTCGACGAACTGCCGTGCGAGCCGCCTCGCCATCTCGTCGTAGCGCAGAGGGTCCCGCCAGGTGCCGCGGGGATCCAGGATCTCCTGCGGCACGCCGGGACAGGCGGTCGGCATCGCGAGGCCGAAGACGGGGTGGTTCGCGAAGGTCTGCCGCTCGAGGCTGCCGTCGATGGCCGCCTGGACGATGGCCCGCGTGTGGCGCAGCGCGATGCGGCTGCCCTCGCCGTAAGAGCCGCCGGACCAGCCTGTATTGACGAGGTAGACGCGGGCCTCGTGACGCCGGATGCGCTCGCCGAGCATGCGGGCGTAGGCCATGGGGGAGAGCGGCAGGAACGGCTCGCCGAAACAGGTCGAGAAGGTCGGCTGCGGCTCCTCCACGCCGCGCTCGGTGCCGGCGAGCTTGGACGTGTACCCGGCGAGGAAGTGGTACATCGCTTGCGCCTCCGTGAGGCGGCTCACGGGCGGCAGGACCCCCGTGGCGTCGGCGGTGAGGAAGAGGATGGTGGAGGGATGGCCGCCCATGCCCGCCTGCACCGCGCCGGGAATGTAATCGACGGGGTAGGCGGCGCGGGTGTTCTCCGTGAGGGTCTGCGCAGTGTAGTCGGGCTGGCGCGTCGCGTCGTCGAGCACCACGTTCTCGAGCACACTGCCAAAGCGGATCGCATCCCAGATCTGCGGCTCGCGCTCGCGATCGAGGCCGATGCACTTGGCGTAGCAGCCGCCTTCGAAGTTGAAGACGCCTGCGTCGGACCAGCCGTGCTCGTCGTCGCCGATCAGCCGGCGGGAAGGGTCGGCGGAAAGCGTCGTTTTGCCGGTGCCCGAGAGCCCGAAGAAGAGGGCGACGTCACCCTGCTCGCCGACGTTGGCCGAGCAGTGCATCGGCAGCACACCCCGACCGGGCAGCTCGCCGTTGAGAATGGTGAAGACGCTCTTCTTCATTTCGCCCGCGTACTCGGTGCCGCCGATCAGAGCGATCCGCTGCTTGAAGTCGAGAGCGATGAAGGTGTCGGAGTTGGTGCCGTCGACGGCCGGATCTGCGTGGACACCTGGCGCCACCAGGATGGTGAAGGGCTTCGTGCCCGTGGGATCGCCCGACGCCGACGGCCGCAGCAACAGCTGGCGGATGAAAAGGCTGTGCCAGGCGTATTCGCTGACGACGCGCACCGCGATGCGGTGGCGCGGATCCGCGCCCGCGAAGCCGTCCGTGACGTAGTGGCTGCGTTCGGCGAGGTAGTGCTCCACCTTGCGATGCAGCTGCGCGAAGTGACTTGGGTCGAGCGGCTGGTTCACCTTGCCCCAGGCGACGTCCAGAGGATTGTCGGAATGGCGCACGATGAACTTGTCGCGGGGGGACCGTCCCGTGTACTTGCCGGTCGTGGCGCGCAACGCGCCATTCGCCGCGAGGACCGCCTCGCCGTTCGCCAGCGCGTGTTCCACCAGCTCGGCGACGCTCAGGTCCAGGTGGATGACGGTCGCGGTCTCACCGCCTGTGTTCCTCGGGTGCATCTCGAGCAACGCGCCACGCTCCTTCATAGCTCTATTCCAGAGAACGGGCCGCCTGGCGGCCGAAGGACCCTGCCAAGCATGCCACACGGACCATTGTACACAATCCATCCGATCAGGTGATACGAAAAAGGTATCTACCCCATCTGCCAAAGCCGCCCCGCCGTTTGCCCGGAGATCGTGTTGGCCCAGGTCCCGGGCGGGCAACCTCTACCTCGGTGGGCGCCGCACCGGCCGATCCGCAGGCCAGGGCGCCGAGGGGGCCGATGCGATGGACGATCGCAGTCTCAGCGCGGTTGTGCTGAGCCGGGGGCAGACGTTCATGATCCTCGACGCCGCCGGCGAAATGGCCGTCGGCGAGCAGGGACTCTACGCCGGCGACCGGCGGATCTGCAGCCGCTACGCCTGGCGCATCGCCAGGCGCCGCTCGCTGCTCCTGAGCGGCCGCGCGCTTGGCGCGGGCGAAGCGCAGTTCTTTCTCGTGCCACCCGCCTACGCCCACGACGGTCGTGCCGAACTCGTGCTCGAACGCCGCGTCGCGCTGCTCGACGGCGCATTCCGCGATACGCTGCGCCTGCGCAACTACGGCGGGCATGATCGGCGCATCCGGCTGCAACTGGAGTTCGCCGCGGACTTCGCCCATGTCTTCCACGTCAAGCGCAACGCCCTGGGCGACGGCGGCACATCCGGCACGACGCCCGTGCAGGGCGCGCAAGAGGGTGACGGGACCTATCTCTTTCGGGCTCCAGCGGAACAGGGCGGCATGACGGTGCGCCTGCGCCTGTCGCGGCCGGCCGACGAGGACCTGGGCGAGGGCGCACCGCTGACCTTCCAGCTGACCGTGCCCGCGCACGGGCAAGCCGAACTCGCCCTCACCGCAGGCCTCGACCCGGCCCTGGAGCCTGTGCGGAGCGCCCCTTGCCGCAGCATCCCGCCGCACCCGGAACTCGACGCGGGCGGTCAGCTCGGGCCTGTGCTCGTGCAGGCCTTCCGCCGAAGCATGCAGGATCTCGAAGCACTCTCGATCCGCGGCGGCGCCATCGGCCTCTCGAGCAGCGACCCGAACGTCGCCTATGCGGCCGGCATCCCCTGGTACATCGCCCTCTTCGGTCGGGACGCCCTCATCGCGAGCCGTATGAGCGTCTTCTGCCTGCCCCGGCAGGGGGAGGGATCCCTGAGGGCTCTCGCGAGCCTCCAAGGCACGCGCAGGGATCCCGAGACAGACGAGGCACCGGGCAAGATCCTGCACGAGTTCCGCCCGCCGCCCGGCCCGGATGTGCCGACCCTCATTCCGCGCTTTCCCTACTATGGCTCCGTGGACGCAACCCTCCTCTTCATCATCGCCCTCGAGGAGCACATCCGCGCGAGCGGCCGCAGCGACCTGCTGCGCGACCTCGAAGGGAACTTCCGCCTTGCCCTGCGCTGGATCGACGCTTCGGTGGACCAGCGGGGCTATCTGCGCTACCAGCGCCAGGGCGGCGAGGGACTCGTCAACCAGGGCTGGAAGGACTCCTGGGACGCGGTCCATTTTGAGGACGGCCGGCTGGCCGAAGGACCGATCGCGCTCGTGGAGGTGCAGGGTTACCTCTACCGGGCTCGTATCCTCGGGGCGCGGCTGCTCCGGGAACTCGGCGACGAACCCGAGGCCAGGCGTCAGGAGGCCCTCGCAGCCGCCCTGCGCCGCAGCTTCGATCGGGACTTCTGGCTCGAGCGCGGGTGCTACGCCCTGGGCCTGGACGGCAAGGGCCGTCCGATCGACGCCTTCACCTCCAATAGCCTGCACGTACTCTGGTCCGGCATCGCTCGCCGCGGACGCGCCGCGCGCCTGGCGAAGGACCTGCTCGCGTCACCGCTCTGGAGCGGCCGGGGCGTGCGCACCCTCGCGGCGGGCGAGGGGCGCTACAACCCGGTCTCCTACCACAACGGCTCCATCTGGCCGCACGACAACGTGCTGATCGCCGAGGGGCTCAGGCGCACAGGGCACCCCCGCCAGGCCATGGCGGTCGTCGAGGCGATGCTGCGCGTGGCGCGCGGGCGTCCCGAACGTCGGTTGCCGGAGCTCTTCTCGGGCTTCGGCAAGGACGAGAGCACGGAGCCTGTGCGCTACCCGTCGGCGTGCCCCGTGCAGGCCTGGTCGGCCGCCAGCGTGCCCCACATCGTGACCCTGCTGCTCGGCCTCGTCGTGGCGGCGAAGGAAGTGCGGCTGCGGCCGAGCCTGCCGACCGGCCTCGACCGCCTCGACGTGGACGGTCTCTGGGTGGCGGGCGGCAGGCTCGACGTGCACGTTGCACGGGATCGTCGCGGCGGTCTGCGCTGCGAGGTGGGAGGCGACGCCCGGCTACCGGTGCGGGTCCTGCGCGGCGTCAGACCCTCGCGGGAAGGCGACGAGGGCTGAACGCGCGCTCGTAGACGGCCAGCGTGGACTCCAGCATCTCGCGCAGGTGGAAGCGCCGCATGGCCCGCTCGCGGGCAGCCGCGCCCATGCGCTGGGCCAGGATCGGATGGGCGAGGAGGTAGAGCAGTCGCTCGGAGAGTTCCTCCTCGTCGCCAGGCTCCACGACGAAGCCGTCGACGCCGTCGCGAACGAACTCCGGCATGCCGCCGACCTGCGTCACAACGACCGGCCGGCCCGCCGCCATGCCTTCGAGCGCGGCGATGCCGAACGGCTCGTCGAAGCGGGAGGGGTAGGTCACGACCTGTGCACGGCCGAAGGCGGCGGGCATTTCGGCCCAGGGGATGGCTTCGAGGGTGACGGCGTCCTCGAGGCCGAGGCGCCGGATCTCGCGCCGCACGAGCGACACCTCGCGCGCCTGGCGCGAGGCGAAGTCGACGATGGTGCCGGTGCCCGCGAGCATCAGCCTGGCCTCCGGGAGATGATGGCGGATCCGATGCAGGGCGCGCACCAGCGTGAGGCTGCCCTTGTCGAGACTGAGGCGGGCCGGGTGGAAGACGGTGGGCGGCGCGGCGGGAGCATAGGCGACGTTGGCCCAACGCTCGGGATCGATGCCGTGGTGCACGACGTCGATGCGATCCGCCAAGTAGCCCTGCGCCGCCAGCGTCGACCTGAGATAGCGGCTGACCGCAATGACGCGGTCCCAGAGATCGAGGTAGCGCAGCAGTTCGGCGCCGAGGCGGTCATGCCACGCGTTGTGGGCCGTGAGCACGAGCGGCAGGCGGTAGCGCGCCTTGAGCCGCCTGAGCGCCTCGGCGTGCGTCGTCGAGAAGTAATGCATGTTGTGCGCGTGCAGCACGTCGGGGCGGACCTGGTCCACGAAGCGGCAGAGAAGTTCGTAGAGCTTGCCGCCGTCAGCGTCCTGGCGCGGCTGCATCAGAGGATCGCCCTGGACCGCGATGCCGCGGTGGTTGCGGCGGTTTGCCGCTTCGTCGCCGACCAGTGCGAAGACGTGGTGTCCGCGCCGCACGAGCGCCGCACCGAGCTCCTCGAGGTGCGTCTCGACTCCGCCCACCACGGGCGGAAAGGCCCAGTGCAGCATGGCGATGCGCATCGATGGGGGCCACCTTTCGTCAGACTAGCTCCGGGTCAACACGGGCTAGTCTGCACGGAAGGAGGCTGGGACATCGCACCTCGCGGCCGTGGTCGCGGGACCTTTCCTTTCCTGAGTTGGCCAGTATACAATAGATCTCGTCCAGTCCCTACCTGATCACCAAGAGGAGGAGTATCGTTGCGTTACGAACTTCCGCCGCTGCCGTACGCCTACGACGCCCTGGAGCCGCACATCGACGAGCAGACGATGCACCTGCATCACGACCTGCACCACAAGGGGTACGTCGACGGGCTCAACAAGGCGCTTGACATGCTCGATGCCGCCCGCCAGAGCGGCGACTACGGCCTCGTCAAGCACTGGGAGCGCGAAGCCGCGTTCCATGGTTCCGGCCACTTCCTGCACAGCATCTTCTGGGAGAACATGGGCCCAGGCAAGGGCGGCGAACCGCAGGGGGCGTTGCGCCAGCAGATCGAGAAGGACTTTGGCTCCTTCGATGCCATGAAGAAGCAGTTCTCCGCCGCAGCCGTCGCCGTGGAAGGTTCCGGTTGGGCCATGCTGGTGTGGGAGCCTTCGGCCGGCCAGCTCGAAGTCCTCACGGCCGAGAAGCACCAGAACCTGACGCAGTGGGGCGTGGTTCCTCTGCTCGTCCTCGACGTCTGGGAGCACGCGTACTACCTCAAGTACCAGAACAAGCGCGCGGCCTATGTGGACGCCTTCTGGAACGTCGTCAACTGGGACGATGTCGGCAGGCGCCTGGCTGCGGCCAAGCACTAGAGCAGATGCGTCGGGCGCCCGCCGATCGTTCGGCGGGCGCCTTGATGCGTGGCCGAGAATGTATGGAGTGCAGCCTTGCCTTGGGCTCCATGGCCACCGACATCCGTCCGGCCCTGCGTCACATGACCGGTGTCTTGGCAGGGACTTTGGCCCAGTGCTCGAACTGCTTTCCCGACTTTGGTCCCTGGCGCCGTGCTCTCGGGCGCGAACGCGCACGGCCGTTGTCATGGCCGCCAACGCGGCGTTGGACGCCACCGCTGGGGAAGGCTAGGGGGGATGTGCAGGCGATAGATGGCCCATTGAACGTCATCCCAAAGAGGGAGGGTGCGATTTGGTCAACGTTTCACGGGTCGGAGAAGCCCGATGGACAGGGCGTACGACCTGGATGTTCATTTCGTTCGCACTCGGGCTGCTGCTCGAGTCCTACGTGTTCTCGCTGGCGTCGATCGCGATCTACTGGGTGGCCATTCCGAAGTCCCTGGGCGAACTGCTCCTGGCGTGGGCGCCGATCTGGCTGATCATCGGCATCGCGATCGCTGGCCCGGTCTCCGACCGGCTCGGACGCAAGGTCACGCTCTACATCACCCTGGCCTTCTATGCCGTGGGAGGCATCCTGCTCTACTTCAGCTCATCCTACGTGCTGCTCCTGATCTCGCTGGCCCTCATGCTGATGGCGGGCGGCGGCGAGATGAACTCGATCATGGTCGCGAGCCACGAGCTGATGCCCCGGCGCCACCGCGGCAAGGCGATGATGATGGAGATCAACGCCATCAACCTGGGCGGGTTCATCCTCGCCGTGCTCGCCTTCTCGAGCGCTGCGTCGGCCATCGCCTTCCAGCGCGGCGTCGTCGCTGTCGCCGTCGTGATCGTCGTCATCATTCTCGTGTTCGCCCGCGCCTCCATGCCGGAGTCCGTACTCTGGCTCGAGAAGCGCGGCCAGCACGAGAAGGCGATGCAGCAGATCAAGGCGTATTGGGGCGACGACTGGCAGGCCGCCATGGCGCCGGAGCCGGAGCCGCCGAAGTCCGCGGCCGCCGTACGGCAGACCTCGATCCCGTTCCGCGTCATCGTCATGACCATCGTCGCCGCCGCCAACACCATCGGCTTCGGCCTTGTCGCCTACGTATTCGGCTACTACTACTTCCCGCATCTGCAGCCGACGATCCTCGCGGTGTTCGAGGGCGTAGGCTTCGTCGGGGGCTTCCTCGGCCTCTACGCCGACCGGTGGTCGCGAAGGCACATGCTGTTCTGGAGCTTCCTCTTCACCTTCGTCTTCACGGTCATCATCGGCGCCACCACCAACACGTGGCTGCACAACATGCCACTGTTCTGGATCCTCCTCGTGCTGCTCGCGATCGCCAACTCGATCTGCTACCTCACCGAGGACACCGTCAAGCCGGAGGTCTGGCCGACGGAACTGCGCGGCACCTGGACCGCCGTCACCCGGTTCCTGTCGATCGGGCTCTACATTCCGGCCATCTACCTCACAGGCAACATGCAGGCGCACCACCCCAGCCAGTACTTCCTCTTCAACGCCGGCGTGTGGTTCGTCGGCCTCCTGGCTGCGGCCGCCTGGTTCGTCTACGGCCGTGAAACCGGCCAAGGCGCGTCGATCGCGACGGCGTCCGGCGAAACGGACTAGTCGCAAGACCTGGCAGGGGTGGGCCCTAGGCTCGCCCCTGCAACGTCCTTTGCGCCCCACACTTTCCCTCCGCCGCGCCGGGATGTACCCTGGGGACGTCCACCCATCGCGATGGTCCCCGGAAGGAGAATCGCCCCATGTCCATGTGCAAGTCCCTGCGCCGCGGGCGAGCGGTCCGATGAGCGATCCGATGCGCTGGAGCGCGCCGCCGGAGCACGCCCTCGATCCCGCCACCAAGTACGAGGCCGTCATCGAGACCACCAAGGGTTCGTTCACGGTGCAGCTGTTTGCGGAGGAGTCTCCGCGGGCCGTGAACAACTTCGTCTTCCTGGCCGAGCAGGGCTACTTCGCGGGCAACGAGTTCTTCCGCGTGATCGCGCCCTTCGTGATCCAGACCGGCGATCCCAGCAACCGCGGCACCGGCGGTCCCGGCTACCGCTGGCCGGACGAATTGCCGCCGCCGTACTCCTACGAGCCCGGCATCGTGGCCATGGCGAATGCGGGGCCGAACACGAACGGCAGCCAGTTCTTCGTCTGCACCGGCCCATCGGCCGTGCAGCTCGACCGCTCGCCGAACTACACGCAGTTCGGTCGTGTCAGCGAAGGCATGGATGTGGTGACAGAGATCGCGCAGGGGCCGGTCGGGGTCAATCCTGCCACCGGCGAGCGCAGCCGTCCGCTCGAGCCCGCGTCGATCGTGGAGGTTTCCATCCGCCGCCTCCCGCGCCACGGCTGACGCGATGGGTCTCCGGCAGCAGAAGCTCAAGAAGGAGCACAGCATCCTCGGGCAGGGCAAGGGCCTGCTCGAGGAGATGGCGAAGGCCCCCGGCGTGACCCGCGTCATCCCCGGCCGCATCAAGGCGGGGAAGGGACCTGCCCGCGGCCTCTATTGCACGGTGCAGTACCGCACCGAATCCGGATTCAAGCTGCTGCTGCACACGGGATCGGTGCAGGAGGTTTTTCTCGTCTGCAGCGATCCCGATGCCACCGAGGCATGGCTCGGGCAGCATCTGCCGAAGCCCCGCCAGGAGTAAGGAGGGGCCGGCTTGTCGCTGCGACTTAGACTCTGGCTCGTCGCCCTGATCATTGCGCTCTACATCCTGCTGCGCTATGCCGCGGGTCTCGGCCTGCAGCTCCTTTGGTACGGCACCGTGCACGCCACGCAGGTCTTCTGGGTGCTCACGGGCGTGCCCGTGCTCTGGTTTATCAGCGGTTTTGTGGTCGTCGGGCTGCTGACGTTCTTCGCCGTGCGGCCGCTGCAGCGGGCGCTCCTCGGCCGCGGCCAGCCCTGGCTCAACCTCCAGCCCCCCCTGGACCGCTTCTTTCGCATGCGCGGCGAGGCGACCTGGTTACTGTCGCGGGCCGTGGCGTGGGTTGGCGCCGCCCTTACGGGGGTTGTCGCGGGCGATGCGCTCGCCTCCGACTGGCGCACCTACCTACTCGCCCTGCGCGGCGGCAGTTTCGGCTGGCGCGACCCGATCATGCACATCGACGCAGGCTTCTACGTCTTCCGGCTGCCGGCGCTCGAGGCCCTGGCGGGGCTCCTTGCCACGATCCTCTTCTTCATCCTCGTGCTCAGGCTTCTGGCCGCGTTCTCGAGGCGCTTCCCTCTCGACGACTACCTCCGGGCGGCCTGCTGGCCGGTCGCCGGCCTTCTCTGGCTCGCGGCGGCGGGCGTATGGCTCGGGCGCTACGCGCTCCTCACCCAGGACTCCGTCCGCAATCAGTCGACGGGACAGGTCATCGTCGCGGGTGCCGGCTACTACGCCGTCCATGTCGTTCTGCCGTTGCAGGCCTTCCTGACCGTCGTGCTCGCGCTGGCGGGGCTGGCATTGGTCCTTTTGCCCCGCCGGGCAGCGCGGGGCGCACGCTACGCCGCCTACCTGCTCGGGGCAGGTCTCGGGCTGTGGGTACTTGCCTACGGCGTCGGCGCCCTGACGGTCGGCAACGCCCTCAGCCGCGCCCAACAGACCTGGGAGCGCCCGTACATGGCCGCCACGATCCAAGCGACCCGACAGGCGTTCGGGCTTGCCAGGGTGTCCGCGGTATCGTATCCGGGCAACGCGACGATCACCGCAGAGGGTCTGAGGCGTGACGAGGCGACGCTGCAGAACGTGCGCCTCGCGGACCCTCATGCCTTCCAGCAGGTGCTTTCGCAGCTCCAGACCTTCCGCCAGTATTTCGCCTTCCCGTTCAGCGACGTCACCGTGGACCGCTACGATGTGCACGGCCAGCCGATGGAGGTCATCCTCGGGGCGCGCGAGCTGAACGAGAGCTACTCGCGTGCCGGTACGCAGCAGAGCCTTTTGCAATACACGCACGGCTACGGCGTGATCGCCGCCGGCGTGACGCAGTTCGACCAGGAGGGCCTGCCGAAGCTCCTGATCGAGAACATGCCGGTGCAGGACCGCCTGCCAGGCACGCGCATCGTGCAACCGCGCATCTACTACGGCGAGGCGACCAGCAGTCCCGTGATCGCGCCGAACGCGCTCGGCGAGTTCGACTACCCGACGGGCAGCTCGAGCGCCCTCTCGAACTACCACGGTCCGGGCATCCCCTTCGACCGCTGGCGCCTCGTGATCGCCCTCTCGCAGGGCCTCGGCTACATGTGGCAGGGCCAGACGACAGGGAATTCGCTCTACCTGATGGACCGCCAGATCTTCACGCGGGTGCACAAGGTGGCACCCTGGCTCACCCTCGATCCCAAGGCGAATCTCGTCATCCGCAAGAACGGCCGCCTGGTCTGGCTGCTCGACGGGTATACGTCGACGGCCGCCATGCCGGAAGCGGAGCACTTCCAGACGGTGGCGGGGAATGTCGACTACCTGCGCAACTCGGTCAAGGTGACAGTCGACGCGGGGACCGGCGCGGTGCATCTCTACGCGATCGGCCAGGATCCGATCCGCGACGCGTGGTCCCGCATCTTCCCGGGCCTGATCCAGCCGATCTCCCGGATGCCGAAGGACATCCGCGCCCACCTGCAGTACCCGGACGGGCTCTTCCGCACGCAGGCCGCGGTCCTGGCGCGCTACCACGTCTCGAACCTCGACACCTTCTACGCCGGCAACGACAACTGGTCGCTACCGCAGGAGATCTATCAGAATTCCGGCACGCCCCAGCCGATGCCGTCGGAGCAGATCGTGGCCCGCCTGCCGGGCCAACGGCAGCTTCAGTACATGCGCATCCTGCCCTTTGTGCCGCCGTCCCGTCCAAATATGGTCGGCTGGCTCGCCGCGCAGGAGGATGGCGCCGCCTACGGGCACCTGGTGCTCTACCAGCTCGCCAGCGGCTCGCTCGTACCGGGGCCGATGCAGGTCGAGACGGAGATCAGCCAGAATCCGCAGATCTCCTCGTCGATCACGCTCTGGGACCAGCACGGCTCGCAGGTCATCCGCGGCGATCTGCTGATGCTGCCCGTCGCCGGCGGCATGCTCGCGGTGGAGCCGCTCTATCTCGAAGCCTCGACGAACGCGATGCCCGAACTTCGCGAGGTCATCGTGGCGTACAACAACCAGGTGGTGATGGACCCGACCCTGGACGGCGCCCTGGCGCAACTGTTCCCCCAGCTCTCGACCAACACCTCGGGCGCGACACCGCCCGCCTCCGGCGGCAAGGCGCCGACGAAGAGCGGTCTCAGCGCCCTGATCCAGGCCATCGTGCAGGCGAACACCCAGGTGCAGGCCGACATGCAGGCAGGGAACTGGGCCAAGCTCGGACAGGACGAGCAGACGCTCCAGCAGGACCTCGCGAAGCTCAAGAGCTACGCTAAGTAGCCGACGCCCGGAGGAGGCGAGCAGCGGATGTTCCACTTCAGCCCGCTGTCGCTCGAGGGCGCCCGCCAGATCCTCACCTGGCGGTACCCCGAGCCCTACGATTTCTACGACGCGGCCTCGGATCCCGAAGACGAGGCCGCCTCTTCGCGGCCCACGACGATCAAGCGATCCTGCGCGGCTTCTTCGAGTTCAACCTCCATGCCGACGTGCTCGAGGTGGGCCTCGGCCTCCGGCCGCAGGACGCGGGCCAGGGGCTAGGTGGCGCCTTCCTCGACGAGGGGCTCGCCTTCGGCCGGGAGACCTTCCACCCCGGTACCTTCCAGCTCTACGTCGCTGCCTCCAACGAGCGCGCCATCAAGGTCTACGAGCGCAGGGGCTTTCAGGAGGTCGGGCGGCAAACCCGCCACCTGCTCGGGCGCGACTGGGAGTTCATCGAGATGCGGCGGCCGGCCTAGAGCCAGCTCCCATCCGGCACCCGAGGCATCAAGGTGCCCCTCCCCGCGAGAGGAGGGGCAACCTTGATGCCTCGGGACCCACCTTGCCTTCAGTCGGACGTGGCCCCCTCGTACACCGCCGCCTCCGCCTCCAGTGCCTGCGCCAGGCTGCGCTGGCGCACCGTCAGGAGGACCGTCGCTGCGACAAGGATCACAGCCGCGATGGTGAAGGGCAGCTGCGGCGATACGGACTGTGCCAGGAAGCCCGAGAGCACCGGCGCCACGGCGGCGCCTGCCCAGCGCAGGAAG
>JAJZVM010000085.1 GCA_021845645.1 Bacillota bacterium | reverse complement strand
AAGCGGCGAACACGCCGCACCACGCCGCCTGCGACCACAAGCGAATGGATGTAGCTGCCGTGAAGGGCCGCGCAAGGCGCCGGCCCAGCCACCGAGTCCGTGACGGACGTGGCGGCGAACACGAGATCGTCGGAGCGCACCACTTCCTGGAGCAGCATGAGCCGGCCGGCCTCCGCACCGAGCATCTCGACCATGCGCCGACGCTCGTCCTCGCCCTCCGGCGAAAGCCGGCACCAGAACTCGCCCCCGAGGCATCGGACAGCGGCGGCGGCAATGACGCCCTCCGGCGCGCCGCCCGTGCCGACCACGAGGTCGAGGTCGCCATCGGGCAGGCAGGTGGCGACCGCCGGCCCGACGTCGCCTGCCGGCAGCAGCCGCACCTTGGCCCCTGCCTTGCGCAGTTCCGCGAGGATCTCCTTGTGCCGTGGGCGATCCAGCAACGCGACCCGCAGTTCGGCGGGGGCCTTGCCGAGTGTCCGCGCCAGGAGCCGCAAGTTTTCGGAGAGCGGCGCCTGCGGATCCAGTCTGCCCCGAGCCGCAGGCCCCGCACAAAACTTTTCCATGTACATGTCCGGGGCGTGCAGCAGTGCATCGCGAGGACCAGCCGCGAGAACGGTCATGGCTCCCGGCTGGCTCTCCGCCGTGAGCGTGGTGCCCTCGAGCGGATCGACGGCGATATCGCATTCCGGCCCCCCGCCACCCATCTCTTCGCCGATGTAGAGCATCGGCGCCTCGTCCATCTCGCCCTCGCCGATCGCGACGCGCGCCTTGAGCGCGGCTCGCGCAAACGCACGGTGCATGCCGTCGACGGCGGCCTGGTCGGCCGCTGTCTTGTCTCCCAGGCCGCAGAGCGGCAAGGCCGCAATTGCCGCTTCCTCGGTGACCTCAAGAAGCTGTGCCCAGTAACCCTGCAGCACGGCGATCCCCCCAGTGCTACTTAGAATGCCTGAAGCTCTGCTGTACACGCGCGACCGTCACGCCCACGGCTCCGAGAGCCAAGGCGAAGAGGGCGGTCGCGAAGCCTGTCTCGATGATCAGGACCACGCTGCCGAGCACGTTCGCCTGCGGTGCCAGAAAGAGGGTGAAAGAACCCAGGATCCCGGCGACGATGCCGGCCAGCATGGCCGTCAGGGTTGCCTGCACGAAGCTTCCCGATGCCCTGAACGCGGTGTATCCGACGTAACCGAACACGGCAAGGGTGAGCAGCGAGACCCATGTCGGTGCCTCAGGCAGGCCGCCGCGGGCGGCCAGGTAGCCCAGCCATTCGATGATGGTGAGGAGAATCCCCCATAGCATGCCGAGCTTCCAGCTCATCCGTCGCGCCGCGCCACCATGAGCGCCGCGGCTAACCCTCCTTAGGTCGCCTGCCTACTCCATCCATGCTAGCCGAGGAGACGACACCCCACAACCACGCGCGAAAGCACTGTCGAATTTTGCGGCTCGCGATGCCGGCGCGCGCGCGGAAAGAGTGCAGACGGAGCCAATGTGCCGCGTGTAGCCGGATGCGACCCACGGTATAATGTAGCGTGATGCAAGCGCTACTGCGGCAAAAGCCGCGAAGGCGGGACTTATGAGCCGACGCGCACAGAGCATCGGCAGCGCGGCGGCAATCGTCGGGGCCGCCATGGTGCTGTCGCGCATTCTCGGCTTTATGCGCAACACGGCCATCGCCGCCCTCTTCGGCCAGGGCTTCGCGACCGACGCGTTCACCGCGGCCTATCTCGTCCCCGACACCATCTACATGATCCTGATCGGCGGGGGCATATCATCGGCGTTCATCCCCGTCCTCACCCGCTACCTCGCCGACGAGCGCGAAGACGAGGTGTGGCGGGTGATGTCCATCTCGGTCAACATCGTGGCGGTGGGCCTGGCCGCCGTCCTGGGCCTCGGTATGCTGCTCGCGCCTTGGTACCTGCACCTCCTCCTGCCCGGCTTCGGCACGGCCAAGCTTGCGCTGACGGTGGAACTGACGCGGATCACGCTCGGCAGCATCTTCTTCCACGGATTGAACGGCGTCTTGATCGGTACGGAGTACGCCTACTCGAGTTTCACCGGCACGGCGCTCGGCCCGCTCGTCTACAACGTGGCGATCATTCTGGTCGGCATCGCCCTGGCGCGGCCGTTCGGCATCGCTGCGTTCGCCTGGTCGACGCTGATCGGCGCCTTCCTTAATTTCGCGGTCCAGCTCTGGGGCGTCATACGCCTGCGTCCGCGCTACTACCTGTCCCTTGACATGCACCACCCAGGGATCCGGCGCATCTTCAGCCTGATGGTGCCCGTCGCCTTCGGCATGTCGCTGGCCCAGATCAACCTCCTCGTCAACCAGTCGTACCTGGCCTCGACACTGCCGCAGGGCAGCGTCAACGCGCTGACTCTGGCTTCCCGCGTCGAGCTGGTTCCCGTGATGTTCGCCATTTCAGTCGGCATCACGCTCCTGCCGAACCTCAGCCGTCAGGCTGCGCAGCGCGATATGCAGGGCTTTCGGCGCTCTTTCTCCGACGCGATGCGCGCCGTTCTCTTCGTCACCATCCCTGCCTCGCTCGGGCTCCTGCTCCTCGCAGAGCCCGTCGTGGAGGTGCTGTTCCAGCACGGCGCATTTGGTGGCCAGGCTACCCTCGTGACGTCGAGCGCGCTCGTCTACTACAGCATCGGCATCACCGGCTACGCCGCCTACGAAATCATCGCCCGCGGCTTCTACGCCCTGGGCGATACGCGCACCCCCGTGCTGATCGGTGTGATCACGCTGGTCGTCAGCATCATCCTGAACTTCCTGCTCGTGCACCTGTTCTCTGGCCCCCACGGCAGCGGCGGCGAGCGGGGTCTGGCACTGGCCTACTCCCTGACGGGGCTGCTCAATGCCTGGCTTCTCCTGAGCGCCTTCAGGCGCCGGGCCGGTCCGTTGCAGGGTCGGCGAACCGCCCGCACAGCCGTGCGAGCCGTACTGGCCGGCCTCGGCATGCTCGCCGTCGTGTGGCTCGGCGAACACCTGACGCCGCATCTCGTCTTCGGCCCCTCCATCGTGCGCGACCTTATCGAATTGCTCTGGCCGATGGCGCTCGGCATGGTGGCCTACTTCGCCATTGCCCGCATGCTGGGCGCGGAAGAGGTGGGTTGGATCCTCGGTATAGCGATGCGTCGGCTACGCCGGGCCTGATTGGGCTGGCCTTCGCAAGGCTATTCGCTGCGCAGGGCTTCCGCTGGCATGAGGCGTGACGCCCTTAGCGCAGGCAGGGCCCCGAACAGGGCCCCGACCGCGATCGAGAAGCCGAGCGCCACGGCGACGGCCCCCGGTGTCAGGCCCGAGGGCAGCCCTGCCATGCGGGCGATGATCCTGCCCACGATGGCGGACAGGGCGACGCCGACCGCGCCCCCCAGCACCGCGAGCAGCACAGACTCCACGAGGAACTGCCACAGGATATCGCCGTCGCGCGCGCCGAGCGCCTTGCGGATGCCGATCTCCCTGAACCGTTCCGTCACGGTGACCAGCATGATGTTCATGATGCCGATGCCGCCCACGAGCAGGGAGATCGCGGCGATCCCGCCCAGAAACGCCGTGATCACCGCCAGGGTGCGGTTGATGGACGAGAGCAGTTGGCTGTTCTTCGTCACCTGGAAGTCGCGCAGCGCGTGCCGGCGATCGAGAACGCGCAGCACGGCCGCGGCGGCCTTGTCCACCTGGCCTGTCCCCCTTGCCTCGACGAGGATCTGCGACACCTTGTCGAGCCCGGCCA
Source organism: Bacillota bacterium (assembly GCA_021845645.1). Next base: position 13,013 of record JAJZVM010000085.1, on the reverse strand, counting down.
GCGCGAGACCCTGCCGTACTGGGATGAAGACCGCCTGATTGGCCTGCAGGCTGAGCATGCCCTTGCCACGCCGGAGCACGCCGGTGACGGGGAACTCGCCGCCGCCCACCCGTACCTTTTGGCCCAGGGCTGCGGCACGGCCGAAGAGACTCCTTGCGGCACCACTGCCCAGCACCGCACCGTGTACGGAAAAGTGACCGTGGGTGAAGTTGAGTTGCTCCAGCGGGAAGTAGCTGCCCGTCGTGGCGATGACGGTCACCGCGGCCGGCGCACCACGGCCCGCCGCCACAGGCAACGGCAGCTGGCTGACGGGTGCCACACGGCGGATGCCGGCACCGCGCACCGCCGCGATCGCCTGGCTGTCGGCCACGGTGAGGGTGCTGGGCAGACCGCCGGTGGCGAACGGCGGCCCGCCGCCCCGGGCGAACTCACGCGGCCCGCCCCGCGCGCCCGTGCCCGGCGTGGCGGGCGACACCGTGAAGACGCTCGCCCCTACTTGCCGGAACTGATGGCTGACATAGTCCCGCACGGCCGTGCCCAAAGAGACCAGCGTCACCACAGCAAAGACGCCGATGACGACCCCGAGCGCCGTCAGGGCGCTGCGCGTACGGTGGCTCCAGATTGCGTCCAAGGCGATGGCGAAGGCGTTCACGGTGTCGGCTCCCCGCAGGCGCGCGTCGCCAGCAGCCGGTCCTCCACCGGTCGGTCGGACACCACGCGGCCGTCCTCGATTTCGATGAGGCGCTGCGCGTGGCGCGCCACGAAGGGGTCGTGGGTGACCACAGCGACCGTCAGGCCGAGCGCTTGGTTGAGCTCCTGGAAGATCCCGAGGACTTCGCGCCCCGCGCTTCTGTCAAGGGCCCCCGTCGGCTCGTCCGCGAGCAGCAGATCCGGTCCCGGCGCAACGGCACGGGCGATGGCGACGCGCTGCGCCTGACCGCCCGAAACCTGGTTCGGCATGCGTCGCTCGATCTGCTCGAGGCCGACCCTGGCCAAGCTTTCGCTCACCCGCTTGCGCCGCTCGGGTGCGGGCATGCGCGCATAGAGCATCGGCAGCTCGACATTCTTGGCGAGGGTGAGCCGCGGGATGAGGTGAATGCCCTGGAACACGAACGCGATGCGCCGTCCTCTGAGCTCCGCGGCCTCGTGCGAGCCGATCCTGCTCACATCTCTGCCGCCAAGGCGATAGCTGCCCGCGGACGGGCGGTCGAGCAGGCCGAGGATGTGCATCAACGTGGATTTGCCGCTGCCCGACGGTCCCATAAGCGCTATCATCTCGCCACGCTGCACATCAAGGTCCACGCCGCGCAGCGCCTGAACGGCGGCCTCTCCCTGCCCGTAACGACGTTCAAGCTTCCGCACCTCGATCAGCGGCGAAGCCCCGTGCTCAGGCGTCTGCACGCACGCACCTCCCAGCCTCCCGGCACGCCCCACATTGGCAATGTCGGCGTGAGGGCCGCGTCTTTGCCACCCACGCCTCGGCTTAGGCTTCCCCGGCAGGCAACTGAAAGTTACGGGAGTTGGCGGCGCCGGCATGGGCGACCGACAGGTCGCTGAAGTGCCACGGCCGGGCGTGACATCGGCTGGCAGCGTGCCGCGCGCCAGGCAGACGGCTCCGCGCTTGCAGGCTTCGTTGCCAGTCGCTATGCTCATGCAGGAGAACAGAAGGAGCGATGGACATGTCCGAAGCGAGGACCTTGCCGTATCCTCCGGACGTCGTCGAGATGGTCAGGAATCTCCAGCGGGAGAAGGAAGTCCTGCTCGAGCGGGCTGCGGAAAAGCCGTACAAGCAGCGCAACCACATCATGCGGCGCGTGATCGCGATCGACGACGAACTGGCACGTCTGTACACGCCGAACCTCTGACAGCGGGATCGTTTGCAAAATTTGTCGCGAAGGCGCCCTTTGTCCGGGCGCCTTCGCCGTGTACCGTGACCATTCTACTATGTTCCTCATAGCGCGGGGTCTATAATGGTGGCACCTCGCCGTCCAGGTGAACATCAAGGGGGCAGAATGCTTGGTCCAGCATGAAAAGGCCACGACAAGGAGCCAGCTGCAGCTGCCTAGGGGCACGCGGGCGCCCGCGTTCGCGAGCGTTTCCGACGAGGAATGGCAGGACTGGCGCTGGCAGCTCAAGCACCGGCTCAACAGCGTAGACGAACTCGCCGAGGTCATCCGACTTACGCCGGAGGAAGAGGAAGGCATCCGCGCGAGCGGCATCCTCCGCGTGGACATCACGCCGTACTTCGCTTCGCTGATCGATCCGGACGACCCCACCTGCCCGATCCGGCGCCAGGTGGTGCCGACCGGCCAGGAACTCGTGCCGTTCACGGCCGAGATGCGCGACTCGCTGGCGGAAGACCTGCACAGTCCCGTGCCGGGACTTGTCCACCGCTACCCCGACCGCGTACTCCTGCTGATCACGACGCAATGCGCAAGCTACTGCCGCTACTGCACACGCTCACGCATCGTCGGCGACCCGCACGCCAACTTCAGCCCGGCTGAGTTCGAGGCGCAACTCGACTATTTGCGCCGCACGCCGCAGGTGCGGGACGTTCTGCTGTCGGGTGGAGATCCACTGGTGCTGAACCCCAAGGTGCTCGAGCATGTTCTGCGCTCCCTCAGAGAGATCCCGCATATCGAGATCATCCGCATCGGCTCGCGCGTGCCGATCTTCCTGCCACAGCGCATCACGCCCGAACTCGTCGAGTTGCTCGCGCAGTTCCACCCCCTCTGGATGAACATCCACGTCAACCATCCGAAGGAGATCACGCCCGAGGTGGAGGACGCCCTCGATCGCCTGTCCCGCGCGGGCATCCCGCTCGGCTCGCAATCGGTGCTGCTGGCCGGCATCAACGACCACCCCGCCATCATGCACAAGCTGATGCGTGAGCTGACGCGCTGCCGCGTGCGGCCGTACTATATCTATCAGTGCGACGAAGTGCACGGAGCCGGCCATTTCCGCACGACGGTCGCCAAAGGCGTCGAGATCATGGAGGCGCTGCGTGGCCATCTTTCCGGATACGCTGTACCCACCTATGTCGTCGACCTTCCCGGGGGGGGCGGCAAGGTGCCGGTCGGGCCCACCTACCTGCTGGCGCAGGGCTCTGGCAGGGTCGTGCTGCGCAACTTCGAAGGCTACATCGGCACCTATACGGAGCCCGAGGACTACCGCGGTCCCGACATGGCCATACCTCAAGAATGGGTCTGGCCTGAGCCCGGGCAGCGCGGCGTCGCGGGCCTTCTGGCGGGCGAGGAGCTTGCGATCCAGCCGAAGGACTTCGACCAGATCCACCGGCGCGGCGGTCAGGAGCACCGGCTCAACCAGGACAAGGAAAAGTGGACGCCCCGCGGCATCGGCCAGAGCCGCGCGCCGCTCGTCCACGACCGGACGCAATGAGCGGGCCCCGTTCGGAGGAGGAGAGCGGTGAAGCAGTTCTACGGTCTGGTCTCGAACGGGCAGACTGCGGCTCTCGTCGCTCCTGACGCCTCGATCGACTGGCTCGCCTTCCCAGATTTCGACAGCGACGCGGTGTTCTGCCGTCTTCTCGATCCGCTGGTCGGCGGCTTCATGACACTGCGTCCGGAGTCGCATTTCCGAACCGACCAGGCGTACCTGCGTGGCAGCCTGGTCCTTGAGACGCGACTGCGCACACCTTCGGGCGACGCTACGATCGACGACTACCTGGTGATCGGTCGCACGGAGTTGCGCCGCTACGTCCGCAACGAGGTGCCCCTCATCCTCGAGTGCGCGCCCCGCTTCAGCTACGGCCAGTCTCTCGGTGCCTTGCGGCAGCGCGATGACGGGCTTCTGTGGCTCAACCCGCACAAGGCGGAGGGGCTGCTGCTGAGCCTGCGCGGGGCGAGGCCGCGGCGGATCGGCCGCGAGCAGTGGCTGCTGCCGCCAGGCGAGCACGAGATCGCGCTACTGTACACGCCGGACTTCGCCAAGGAGAAGAATGACTTCGCGCCGCCGGAGGGCGATCCCGCGCTGCATCTCGAGGACGCCCTGCGCTATTGGCGCCAGGTTCCGATGCCCACGACCGTTCCCGCCATGCAGGAGCTCTTCGAGCGTTCCGTGCTGACCATGCGCGCGCTGACCGTGCGCCCCACGGGGGCCATCCTCGCCGCGCCGACCACGAGCCTCCCGGAGCAGATCGGCGGAGCGCGCAACTGGGACTACCGCTTCGTCTGGGTGCGCGACTCGGCCTACGCCGCGGAGGCGTTCCTGCTCTCTGGGGACGTCCTCGCCGCCCGCCGGCTCATGGAGTTTCTGCTCAGCGCAGTGCAGATGACCGGCAAGCCCTTCGTCAGCCCGTTCATGCGCGGCGACGGAAGCTTCAGCCTCGGCGAGCGGGAACTTGGCTGGCTCGCCGGGCACAGGCAGAGCCTGCCCGTACGCGTCGGCAACGCAGCCTCGGCACAGCTTCAGCTGGACATCGAGGGCGATCTGCTCTGGGCGCTCTGGCGCTACGTGCGGGACACAGATGACTGGAACCTGCCCAGAAGCTACTTCTGGGCGATCGAGCGCATGGCGGACTGGACAGCCGAGATGTGGCGCATACCCGATGCGAGCCTTTGGGAGTTCCGGGACGAACCGGGGCACTACACGCACTCGCTCGTACTCTGCTGGGTTGCGCTGTCGGCGGCGGCGGGCCTCGCGGAGGCAGTCGGGCGGCCTGAGAAGACCAGCTACTGGCGCGAGCAGGCGGCGCAAGTGCGCCAGTTCGTGATGGGCGAATGCTACCGGCCAGACCTGCGCAGCTTCACCCAGGGCGTCGGCAGCCCCCAGGTGGACGCCGCGCTCCTCTGTCTGCCGCTCTACGGTTTCGTCCCGGCCACCGACCCGGCCTGGCAAGGCACCTTGGAACGCATCGAGCACGATCTGGTCCAAGACGGTCTCGTCTACCGGTACCGCTTTGACAGCATGGGGCCGGCCCGCCATCCCTTCACGCTCGGCAGCGCATGGCTGGCGCGGGTCTACCTGCGCACGGGACAGGTGGCCAAAGCCGTGGAGACACTCGAACAGCTCGAACAGGTGGCTACGCCGCTGGGCCTTTGGGGCGAGCACGTGGATCCGTCCCTGGGGGAGCAGCGCGGCAACTTCCCGCAGCTCTTCCCGCACGCCGGTTTCGTCGCGGCAGCTTCGGAACTGCAGCGCTCGGTTTCGGGCCTGGGACTCCGGCCCGATCTGGGCGCCTTCGGGACGCAGGTCGAGGGGACCGCTGCACCCGACCGGAAGTTTTGACCGCCTCCGTGCCAGTCTGGTAGCATAAGAATGGTCGGAACACACTCTGTATGGCTGAATCTCGTCTGCGAGAGCGGGGGAACCACTCTTTGGGGCTAAGCGCCTATCGGCGCGGGGTCACACTTCGATCCCAGCCCGTCAGCTAACCTCGCAAGCCGTCGAAGTGCGGTGGGTGCACCCGGCGTTGTTCGCGTCTCCAAACGCAACAAGGGCCGCCTCGGTCACCCCGGGGCGGTTTATGCACTTTTTCCGCCAAAGGAGGGGCTCAGTTGACCACTCAGGCGCCGCAGGACGCATCGCCCAGCCGGGAGCTCCTATCCGATCTTTTCCCCGGCGCGCGGCTCATCGTCGCCACCAACCGTGCTCCATTTCGCCTCAAGACAGGCGTTGGCGGGCAGCCAATCTGGGAGCGACCCGCCGGCGGCGTCACCGCGGCCCTCGATCCTCTGCTGCGGCAGACCGGGGGGCTCTGGGTGGCGGCTGAACCAGGCAATCCTCAAGAGCTCCGGGTGCCTCCCGAGGATCCGAGCTACGACGTCGCCGTGCTGGGCATTCCCAAGGAGGTCTACCGGGGCTATTACACCGGCTACGCCAACTCGGGCCTTTGGCCGCTCTGCCACAACCTAGTCGAGCGCGCCCACTTTCGGTCCAGCGACTGGGTCGCCTACCGGCAGGTCAACCGGCAGTACGCCGCACGCATCGCCGCCGAAGCCAGAGCGACCGACCTCGTCTGGGTGCACGACTACCAGTTGGCGCTCGTCCCCGGCTACCTGCGCCAGTTCGGCTACGAGGGCCCTATCGCGGTCTTCTGGCACATTCCCTGGCCGCCGACCGTTGTGCTGCGCCTCATCCCCGAGCGGAAGCTGCTCCTGCAGGGATTGCTCGAGGCGGATTGGATCGGCTTCCAGACGCAGGAGTCGGTGGACGCCTTCCTCGCCGCGGCTAAGCGGGACTTGGGCGCGCGCAGCAGCCGGTCGAGCCAGGGCGTGACGCTCCACCACCAGGGTCATGTGACGCGCCTCGCCTCCGTGCCGATCTCGATCGACGTCCAGCATGTCGAGGATATCGCCCGGACCGAGTACACAGAAAATCTCAGGCAGCGCCTGCAGCGGCGTTGGCAGATCGGCCCGGACCAGGTCCTGCTGCTCGGTGTCGACCGCCTGGACTACACCAAGGGCATCCCGGCGCGCCTCGACGGCTTCGCGAGACTGTTGTCCCGCTACCCCTCGCTCAAGGGCAAGGTGCGGTTCCTGCAGATCGCGGTGCCGACGCGCACGGAGATACAGGACTACAGGCGCCTTGCAGCCGCCGTGCGCCGCAGGGTGGCGGCCATCAACCGGAGCTTCGGTGAACCGGGCTGGCGGCCGGTCCGCCTCATCGAGCACAACCTCAGGCTCGAGCAGTTGGTCGCCCTTTATCGTCTTGCCGACGTGGCTGTAGTCTCCTCCCTCTACGACGGGCTCAACCTGGTCGCCAAGGAGTACGTCGCCGCGCGCATCGAAGGCGGCGGCAGTCTCTGTCTGAGCGAGACGGCCGGCGCCTACCAGGAGCTGCGCGCCGCGTTCCCGCTCTCGCCGCTCAGCTCGGAGCGCATCGCCGAGAGCATGGCGCGCGCCATCTTCGCCTCTCCGGCCGAACGGCGCGAACGCATGGCAGCCTTGCGCGACGCCGTGCGGCGCAACACGGTCGAGACATGGCTGAGCCGCGTGCTTCTGGGCGTGCGCGGATCGCTCGATCAGTTGTCCGGGCTGAAGGAGACTCCTGTGTAGTAGTGGGAGAGGATGGCCTGGTAGGTCATCCCCTGCTGCGCCATGTACTGGGCCCCATCCTGGCTCATGCCCACTCCATGCCCGTTGCCGCGCCCATTCAAGGCGTAGGTGGACGCCGCAAGCGGATAGCTGGCCTGAGCGCCGGCCGCGCCCTGCGCGTCCACTTCGGGCGGCAGCGGGGCAGTTCCGTCCGCTCCCGTCGCTACGCTGCCGGACAAACTGGGCAGCGTAGCCTTGCCGTGGGCGCCCTGCACCGTCACTTGCGCGTCGGTTGTGACGGTGAACAGGGTGGAGGGCAACCGCAGGAGGCCCCTGATGCTGTCCTTGTAGACGGTGTACTGTCCCAAGCTTCCCACGAACTGTACCGCGAGCGGCCGGCCCGAGAAGGTCTGGGACGTACCCTGCTCGACCATCTGCTCCAGATCGCCGATGGCGACGCCGCTCCAGTCCAGCACGAGATTCGCGATGTCCGCGGCGGTGAGGGTCACGGTCCACGTCGTCGGTTTGTAGCCAGGCAGCTCGCGGACGCCGCGCAGGTACGGCAGGGCCGTCGACCAGACGTTCTCCGAGTTCTCGGTGGCGCCGCCGGAGTCTGCGGCGAACACGGCGTCGATCGGCTCGCCCTGATAGGTCATGACGATGTTCGCAGTCGCGTCCACAGCGGCGCTCGAGCTGGGCTGCTCGGCCGCATAGCCGCCGTAGGCCTGGCTGAGTGTCGAGCCGTAGACATCGAAGAGGCTGCCCTGGGGCCTGTGGCGCGCCTGGTAGAGCGCATAAGTCCGCGAAGCGACAGCCTGAGCCTCGAGTGCCGCCTGCGACCAGCTCGCTGGCATCTCCGACGGGACCACGCCATACAGGTACTGCTCGAGTGGCAGGGTGTTGACGACCTCCAGGCGCGTCTGCGACAGCGCGAAGGACAGGCTGCCGCGGTACGCCTTGCCCTGCACGGACACGACCCCGCCGTCGCCGGACGCGGTCAGGCCGCTCTGCGACGCGGCGAGGAAGGCCGTGGCCCCGCTCGGAATCTGCACCATCAGCTCTTTGCCGCTCGGCTGATAGGCCGTGGCGGATGGCATCTGGGCGAGAACCGTCTGCAACTCCGCAGCGGCCGCCGCCGCACTGGAATATTGGCCGACGAGCACGCCCCAGGCGCCCTGTGCCAGAAGAATCGGATAGGCCGGAACACCCGCCTGCCAGAAAGGCGCGACAAGGCTCTGGGCGGCCGCCATGCTCGCCTCGCCCGGGATCAGCACGCCGTAAGGGCCGAAGACGGCCGTTGCGGAAACGGCGGTCGCGGCGGACTGGGCCGCAGTGAGCGACACGTAGGGCCCGGAGAACACGTCGTAGATGCCGAGCGGCGTCTGCTCCAGATAGGCGGGATGGCCGCCGGCGGCGATCGTGCGGACGTCGGACTGGCCAGTCGCGAGATCCTGCGTCTGGCTCACGAGGTCACGGTAGCCCAGCATGCGCACGTAGCTCTGACCGGGAAGCTGCGCGGTGGCAGCCCCCACCGCATAGACGACGCTCTGGCTCGGTCCCCCTGGCGCAATGGTCACGGCCGGAAGGGCAGCCGAACCGACGTAAAGTCCGACACGGATGTCAGGCGACGTCTGCGCGGATGTCGGGCCGGGCAACAACAGAAGAGCGAGGAACCCCGCGACGAGTGCGGCGGCCCCTGCCTGACGGATGGGGTTGACCATGATGAAGCGCGTTCGACGGTTTTCGTGTGGTTCCCTCCCAGGTCGACCGGGCGCCGAAGACAAAATGCCCATTGTACGACGCAATGCGATACGTAAACTAAGCACAAAGCACCGGCGACAAGAATCGCCATGTTCTGTGTCCTAGCTTGCGATTTCAGCGCCATTCTCGGCGCACCAATCTACTTAAGATGCTAGACAAAGCAATGGACAGTGCGCAATGTATGGAGTATCGTAACGTTAGTGCATACTGTGTTGTGCAAACCTGAAGGAGGCTTCAACGTGTCCGTTCGCACTGGCCCCTATACGGATGACGAGATCGCTGAGATCCGCAAGATGACGGCGAAGGTGCGTGAGGGCGCGCAGATCCGTGATCTCGCGCAGGAGTTGGCCGTTGAACTCAACCGCTCTGCGCGTGGCCTCGCTCTGACCATCGGGCGGGAGCTGGCCCGCCAGAATCCCCGTCGTCCCCGGCAACGCAAGATTCGCGCCATCGGGCGCGGCCGTGACATGATGGTGCTGACGCAGCGCCTTGCGGCGCTTGCTCGCGAGCTCGACGATCTTGGCCGCCGCCGTCGCGACCTTGACCGCGCGATCGAGACCCGCCTCTCCGAGTACTCGGACCTCAAGTCGAAGCTCTTGCAGGCAATCACACCGGCCAACGTCGACATCACGCCGCAGATCGCGGTCGAGGCTGCCGCCCTGGAGGAAGCCGCGGAGTAGACAAGGCTCGTATGCAAGGGCGCGCCCGCGTGGGGCGCGCCCTTGCTCTTGCTGCCGCTAGACCCCGCTGGTCAGGAGCGCGGGGTGGAGTCCCTCGCGCTGCAGCGTCTTGAGCAGGTGCTCCACCGCGTGCCCCACGCCCGGCACCCAGTGCAGCAGGACGATGTCGCCCGCCTGGATGGGACCTCCGTTCCAGGTCGAGACGCCCTGATCCGGGGTCCAGACGACGTCCCACATCACCAGTTCCTTGAGACCCGCCGCCCATGCCGCGGCCTGGACATCGGCGTCGAACGCGCCGTAGGGCGGTCTGCCGAGGCTGGGCGCCGGAACGCCGAACCATGCGGCAAAGTCATCGATCGGAATTCGCCACTGCGCTTGCGCTGCTTGCAAAGTAAGACCGGTAAGGTTCGCGTGGCTCGCCGTGTGGTCCTCGATCAACCCTCCGGCCGCCACGAAATCGCGCCAGTATCCAGGGTCCTCCGCCGCGGCATCTGCGATCAGAAAGGCCGTGATCGGTACATGGGACGTGCGCATCAGGCGCAGGAGGTACGCACTGCGGTACCAGCCGTCGTCGATCGTAAGGTAGACCTGGCCGGCCTGGGCCGACCCGAACCAGATGACAGGCGCCTGCGGCAAGGCGGGTACGGTCACCTGCCAGACGCTCTGTCCGCCACTTTGTCCCACCGCCTTGAGGCTGTACGTCATGTCGACCGTCTGTCGCCGCAGGGTGACGATGTCGGGCTGCGAGGGCTGCCAGCTACCTGGCGGAACACCCTCGACCGATACAAGCGGTTCGGATGCGTGCAGCACCAGCGCGTTACCTTCCAGCTCTTTCGCGACGAGCACCGGCGATGCCGGGACGAAAGCCAGGATGCGGGCCTGGGAGGGGTCGGGGCCAAGTATGGCCACCCGTGCGGAGAAGATCTCGCCCGGCTTCAGCCGAAGCGTGATCGTCCCGCCGGCCGACCTGAGCTCGTCGATGTACGTCCAGCGGCTGCGGCGGAAGACGTACCCCGCAAGAGGACTTTGTCCGGGACTCAGCCAGATGCGCAGCTTGTCGCTGGCGGCGTCCAGCCGCCAGCGCACGGCCGGCGCGGCCAGGCGTAGCGACAGCTCGCCAAGCAAGGCGAAAAGCAGAACCGCGACCAGGACCCAGGTCAGTCGAGGTCTCTCTGCGCACAGCGACCTCAGCGACCAGACGTGCACATGTGAGCCGCGCCGCGGCAAGGGTTCTCCTCCTCGCGAAGGACGCCGTGGGACACGACCATCCTATGTGCGGGAAGTTCCTGGCTTGCCCCGAAAGTGGCCGATCGCAAGAATGGCACATCCCGACCCTGCCGCGTCGAGCGCCGATTGCCGCTCCGACGACATGCGGCTATGCTCAGGCCAGGAGGTCGACATGCGCAGACGACAGTTGCTCCAGGTACTCACGGACTCCCGGGAGCCGATCTCGGGAGGCCAGTTCGCGGATATGTTCGGCGTGTCGCGCCAGGTGATCGTACAGGACATCGCATTGCTGCGTGCCGAGGGGCACGCGATCGACGCCACGACGCGCGGCTACCGTCTGGCAAGCGGCCCCGCGGGCGTCAGGGACGCGTTCTCTGTGCGCCATGCGCCGGAGCAGACAGAGGCGGAACTCAAGGCTCTGGTCGATCTCGGCATTGTCGTCAAGGACGTGATCGTGGACCATCCGATCTACGGCGAACTGCGCGGCGGCCTTGAACTCCACTCGCGCCGCGACGTCGATCTCTTTCTCGAGCGACTTGACCAGAACGGCGGCCATCTCCTGAGCGTGCTCACCGGTGGCGCCCACGTGCACACGGTTGAGGCCCCGGACGCACCTACGCTCGCTGCGGGACACCGGGCGCTCGCACAGCTTGGGATCCTCGACGAAGCAGAAGATAGGCGGTAGCGGCGACAAGCCCGCCGACGTAGTACGCGATGTCGGCGCCGCCCATCGCCCTTGCCACGGGCCCCGTGAACAGGGATTGCGACATGAATGGCACGGAACACAGAAGGCCGATCAGGAATGCCCAGAATCCCGCCTCGATCGGGCGCGGGAAGCTGGGCGCGGTTTTCTGCGCCAGGACGACGCCGAGCCATGGCGCGATCCAGTAGGACAGGAGCAACAGGAAGGACTCGTAGTCGCCGGAGAAGCCGCGCAGCCCGAGGATGGCGAGAACCGTGCCTAGAACGCCAACCGCGACGGCGGCCAGCCAGCGTGGCATGCGAACGCCCAGCGCGAGCAGCGACGTGGCTCCCGTGTAGATGTTGAGCAGGTTGGCGGTCAGCGTGCCGAGGATGCCTGCCGCGAAGACGAAACCGACCGCACCCCCCGCAGCCGACCTGAGCAGCGGCACCGCGTCGAAGTCGCGGAAGTGGGCCGCCATGGCCACGCCGAGCAGTTCCACCCAGAGGCAGGACAGCAGCGAGCCGGCGAAGGTGGCGATGAAGACCCGCGCCGGTGCGGCGGAGACCGGCAGGTAGCGTGAATAGTCCGAGGCGTAGGGCGCCCATGAGAAGACGTACGAGGCGATCATGGCGACGCCCAGCGCAAAAGCCGGCCAGGAGAATCCGCCGGATATCACCGCCGGGATCCCTGCCTGGGCCGCCCGCCAAGTGAAGAAGGCGAAGGTGAGGACCAGAAGGATGCTTACCCAGCGCTCCGCGCGGTGGACCATATCGTGTCCGAACGCGGCAATCACCACCTGGAATCCGCCGATCAGGACGATTCCCCCGACGGCCGGCAGGCCAAGGAGGCTGGCGAGCAGCTCGCCGCCCATCAGCGAGTTCACCGCAAACCAGCCGAGACAGGACAGCCAGTTGAGCGCTGCCGGCAGCCCGACCCCCACCCTGCCGAAGCCACCACGCGAGAGGGCGAGTTGCGGCAGACCTGTACGCGGGCCCATGAGTGACGGCAGGGCGACGAGCGCCGAGCCGACCAGATTGCCCAGGAGGACAGTGAAGAGCGACCAGCCGAGGCCGAGGCCGAACGAGTAGAGCAGCACTCCGAGGAACCACGGAGGAACGCCCAGGTTGGCTGCAAACCATAGGGTAAAGAGGCTTGAGCTTCTGCCGTGCCGTTCCGAGGCGGGAATGGGCTCGATACCGCGGGTTTCGATCTTTACGACGATCACCTCGCGGAGACTATACACTTGTCTTGTCAGTTTGGACAAGAAGGAGGACTCATCGAGGAAGGGATGTGGGTGTCCACCCTGGCCACCCTTGCCGCGCATCCCGCCAAAGCTGCAGCGGGCGCAGCGATCAAAGCCTCCAAGCAATGGCGAGAGGGGACGGCCGTTTGCCGCCCCCTCTCGCCTTCGCCCTTGCTACTTTGTGAGCCAGACGCGGTTCATGTTGACGTAGAAGAACGTGGGGTTCGGAACGAACCCGTGCACGCTCGTCGTCTCGGCACGCAGGAGGTCGGTGTAGTTGAGGAAGATCGCCGGCGCGTCGTGCATGATCTGCTTCTGGATCACGTCGTAGTACGCGGCGCGCTGCGACGGCACAGAAGTCAGGAGCGCCTTGGCGAAGTCCTGGTTGACGGTGGGGTTGCTGTAGTGCGAGAAGTTGCCCG
>JAJZVM010000084.1 GCA_021845645.1 Bacillota bacterium | reverse complement strand
AACGCCCGCAAGCTGCCCCTGGGCAACGCGGTCGCCGGGATGCACCTTGGGTCGCCAGAAACCCCGCTGCGCCGCACGGCTCCACACGAAGCGCGTGTACACCTCGGGCGCCTTGTGCGGTGTCGGGTCGCCCGCGAGGAAACCGAGGAGATGCAGGACGTCGAAGACGCCCTGCACATGGATGGCCTGCGACACCGGGTCCAACTGCCCGACCTGCCCGGACTCCGGCAGGATCGCCGGGATGCCGAGCTCCGCCGCCGCGGCATAGCTGCCGCCAGCCACGTTCGAGGAGCGGATGAGACGCGGAATGCCGTAGGCAGTGGCCATCGCCTCGGCCGACTGCCGAACCTCCTCCGACCCGCGATCCGAGAAGATGGTGAAGGGCACCAGCTCTTCGTGGATATCGCCGCCGTGCATGTCGATCCAGTAGTCCGCCTGCCTGAGTTCTTCGATCACGCGCGCCGCCATGCGCTCCGACGCGCTGCCCTCGGGGTCGCCGGGGAAGCAGCGGTTCAGGTTCTTGCCGTCGAGAGGGTTCCAGTACTGGCTCTTGCCCCAGAAGGCCGGGGGATTCGTCAGGTGCAGAACGATGACGCGGCCCCGCAGCTCATCCGGCACGAGCCGCGACGCCACCTCGATGGCGGCCGCGATCCCCGGATACTCCCCGCCGTGCACGCCGCCCGTGAGCAGGAGGGTCGGCCCGTCGGCAGCTCCGCGCACATCGGTGTACGGGATCTCGACCTCGGTCCCCGGAACCTCAAGATATCCCCGCACCTTCTGGCCTGTCACCGTCCCCAGACCCGCCATCAGACATTACCTCCTTCCATGATCCGGTCAGCGGATGGCTCGGCCAGGCGTGCAAGCAGAAGAGCCCAAGCCATGAGACCCTGATCGAAGCGCTCGAGACGGAAGAACTCGTTCGGCGCGTGGTACTGCTCGTCCGAGGTCGAGAAGGAGTAGAAGAGCGTCGGGATGCCTAGTTCGCGCTGGAAGAGCTCGGCGCAGGGCTCGGTGCCGCCCATACGCACCCTTACGGGGGGCTTGCCGGTGACCTCCTCCAGCACATCCGCAGCGAGGGAAAGCACGGGATGGTCGGGCGGCATGCGGTACCACCGACCGAGGCCGCCCTCCGGCTGGACCGTCACCGTGGCGTAGGTCGGGCAGCGCCGCTCGATCTCGGCAGACACGAGCGCGAGGATCTCCTCCGGATCCTGATCCGGCACAAGACGGCAGGTGAGCTTCGCCCTGGCTTCGCGCGGCACCACCGTCTTGCCGCCTTCGCCCTGGTAACCCCCGCCGAGTCCGTTGAGTTCGAGCGTCGGCCGGGCCCACTGGCGCTCAAGCGTCGCGTAGCCCTGCTCGCCATAGAGTTCCCTCATGCCGAGGGCCGCGCGATAGCCGTCCTCGTCGAAGCCGAGCGCCGCGATCTCCGCCTTCTCCTCGGGCGTGAGTTCCTGCACCCGGTCGTAGAATCCCGGCACCGTCACACGCCCGTCCGGTCCGTGGAGACTCGCGAGCATCTCCACGAGCGCATGCAGGGCGTTTGGCACTCCGCCGCCGTGTCGGCCGGAGTGGAGGTCCTGGTTCGCGGTCCGAAGCTCCACCTCGAGTCCGCAGAGCCCCTTGGCCGCGAGTGTCAAGGAAGGCTCCGTCGCGCGCCACATGGCGCCGTCGGCGCTCAGGACGAGATCCGCCCTCAGGCGCTCGCGCTCGCAGGCCACGACGGGACCGAGATGGACGCTGCCGATCTCTTCCTCGCCCTCGACGAGGATGCGGACGTTTACGGGCAGCTCCCCCAGCGTGGCCCGCAGGGCTTCGATCGCCTTGAGCGCGACGAAGAGAGGTCCCTTGTCGTCGCTCACGCCGCGCGCGTAGATCCGTCCGTCACGCAGCTCCGGCGTGAAGGGCGGCGAGTGCCAGAGTTCAAGCGGGTCGGGCGGCTGCACGTCGTAGTGACCGTAGATCAGGATTGTCGGCCGGTCCTCGTGCGGCCGGTGCTCCGCCCAGACGAACGGATGTCCCTCGCCGTGGAGCACCTCCACCTTCTCGAGACCGCTGCGCCTCAGATCGTCCGCCACGAAAGCGGCTGCCCGCTCCATGTCCTGCGCGTGACTCTCGTGCGCGCTCACGCTCTCGATGCGCAGGAACTCCCTGAGCTCGCCGAGCTGACGGTCGCGTTCGGCGGCGAAGTACCCGGCTAGCCTCTCGCGCAAACCCGTCGTCGCCCTCATCGCGCGGTCTCCGCGGCGCGATGGCCCCCCTTGCGCAAGGTGTCGAGCTCGTCGATGTTCTGCCAGGACATCTCGCGTTCACCCCGCTCAATCTCCTCGATCATCGCGACGAGGCGGCTGGTCAGGGGCAGCTCGAGGCCGTGGCGCCTTCCGATCGCGAGCACTGCGCCGGGCTGCTCGCGCACCTCGGTCGGGCGGTGGCGCACCTTGAGGTCCCGCCAGATGCCGCTCTTCGTCTTCTGGCTCGAGAGCTGCCAATCCGCCATGCGCTCCAGCGCCGGCCTGAGACGGCTCCAGTCCTGGCCTTCGCGCGGCCAGTAGAGATCAGGCGTGATCGTGTCGAATGCCTCCGGCCGCACGCCCTCGCGGCCCGCCACATCGTACACCTCACAGGCAAGTTCCACCATGAGCTCCGGGTAGCGCCGCGTGACATCGCCCATCTTCTCGTCGGCGAGCGCCGTGGCGAAGAGCATGTTGGCATAGCCGAGCTTGCCCCAGAGATAACCCCAGATGTTGTCCGTGAGCTCGACCTGCGCGAAGTGGGAGAACGCTTGGCCCAGTTCCCTGAGCCGGTCGGTCATGCGACCGTCGAGCTCGCCGAGGTAGAGCGCCCCGCTCGAACCATAGTGGACAAGCCCCGGTCCGAGGTAGTCGGCGGAGAAGTTGACAAAGCAGCCGATGGTGCGCTCCGGACCGCAGATCTCGGCGATCGTCCGCTCGTTGAGGCCGTTCTGCAGCGACACGACGGCCGTATGAGGCCCAATGGCCGGCATCGCGTCCCGGAGGGCCCCGCGCGTGTGCTGCGCCTTCACCGCGAGCAGCAGGAAGTCTGGTGGAGTCTCGAGCCCTCCGAGCTCCTCGAGCTGCAGTGCCCGCACCGGCAGCGTGAAGCTCTCCCTGTAGCCCTCGATCGTGAGCCCGCGTTCCCGCATGGCCTCGACATGGCCCCGGTCCTTGTCGGCGAACGCGACATCCTCACCCGCGCGGGCCATGTAGGCGCCGACGGTGCCGCCGATCGCGCCCGATCCCATCACGAGGTACCGCATGAGCCGTCTCCTCCTTCAGCGCAAGGCGTTCAGGGCCTCCATGAGCGCCAGCGCAATCCTGTTGCGCTCGCGCCCGAGGTCGACCTGCAGGTGAGCGATCAGGGGGGCCCCCTCCGGGCATGCTGCCAGCTCGGCGACCCGGCCGAGTCCGGGCAGGAGTCCTTGCGCAAGCGCAGGATCCTGCACGGTCGGACCCACCTGCGCATAGCGCACCTGCCCGAGCGCTCGCCCAAGGCCCATGAGCCGCCGGTTCACGCGGCGTACGAGCGCCGCCTGAGGTTCGCTTGCCCCTCCAAGTCGTTCCGCGAGGGCGTCGACGGCCTCGGCCCGTCGCTGCAGGCGCCTCGCGAGGCCGATCGGCAGGGCGAGGTCGAGCCGGCCCCGCGCCGCACCGGCAGCGGCCTCGAGCTCCTGCAACACCTCGGCGGCGGCCGCGGCGGCCTGCATGGGCAGCACCGGTCGTGTCAGAAGCCTGTGCAGCGCACGCAGGTAGATGCGCGCGTCGCGGGCAAGGAAGACGGGATCGAGCTTGTCGATCGTGTCCTCGGGCGTGTGCCACCACCAGCCGAGCCCGCCGCCCGCCGACACTCCGGATCCGCCCTCGCCGCCCGGCGGCTGCTCCGAGACCTCCATGAAGAGCGCCGGAACGCCCATGGCCAGGAAGGACTCGTCCCCCGCCCTGAGCGGCGGCGTGCCGATGTACGGGACATCGCTCTCGGCCTCGACGCTGTCGCGCCCAAGGCGCCAGAGCTCGCTGCTCGTGATGGCGTGGCTGAGGTCGGTGGCCCCTTGGCCGCCGGGAGAGTCCACGTTGACATGCACGACGCAGTGGTCGCGCAGTTCGAAGAAGTGCTCGTCCGCATAGTGCGACGATCCGGCGTAGCGGCCATGCGAGTGACCGGACCAGAAGCAGACGCGCAGGCCCCGCTGGAACTCCCCGCGAAGCGGTGCGAAGAGCCGCACCATCTCAAGCATGACGGCATTGGCGCTGCCGTTGTCCATGGCGCCGAGATGCCAGGAGTCCACATGGCCGGAAAAGAGGATGAAGTCCTGCGCGCCGTTCGTTGGCACGATCTCCGCCTCGAGCAGCGGGAGCTGCCGCCAGCGCGTCTCCACCTCCGTCCGGATCGTGGCGACGGCCGGGCCGAGAGCGAGGTGGCTGCGCAGGTGTCTTGCCGTCGCGCGATCGATCGATACGGACGGCGTCCTGGGCAGGCGGGCAAGATCTGCCGCGCCCGGGCTACCCCAGACCGGCGACACGATCATCTCGTGGCGCTCCTGGCCGCTGACGAAGATCTCGCCGCTCGCGCCCGCGGCCTCGGCCGCCTGGACGCGCGCCGGGTTCGCAACCCCGTCGAGCAGTACGATGCTGCCGGCCGCGTCGACCTTCGCCACCGCCTCGGGCGCCATCGCCCCGAGGTCGAGAATCTCCGCCTGAAGTCCCCCGGTTGGCCTTGCCATGGCGTGCGTGATGCAGGGCAGGCTGCCGAGTCCCGACACCTCGAGGCTGGCCGGACCGGGCCAGCTGACGTAGCCAGGGTGCTCCGTGAGGCGCACATTGGCGCCGAACTCCTGCAGGCGCCCCGCAAGCCAGCGAAAGGCCCTCTTCTCCTCGTCGCTGCCGGAGAGGCGCACCTCCTGCGAGACACCCTTCGTGAACGCGATCAGGCGGTCGCCGTCGACCTGCCTGCAGAGCTCCTCCAGCGCATCCTCGGTCCCTTTAGCGCGCGGCAAGCTGAGCATCTCCCTACTGCATGAACTTTCCGCCGTCGACGCTCAGCGTCTGCCCGGTGATCCAGCCGGCCGCCTCGGAGGCGAAGAAGCAGACCGCGGCGGCGATGTCTTCGGGCCGACCGAGTCTGCGCATGGGAATCGAGCTGAGGAGTTTCGCCTGACCCTCGCCGCCGTAGGACTGCCACTGCCGCTCCGTCGTCGGGTTCGAGCGCACGAAGCCTGGCGCCACGCTGTTCACCGTGATGCCGGAGGGGCCGAGCTCATACGCCATCTGGCGCGTGAAGCCGATCTGCCCCGCCTTGGCGGCGGCGTAGGCCTGGATGCCGGTGAGGCTGACCGAACGACCGGCGCCGGAGGAGATGTTGACGATGCGGCCATAGCCATTGGCTTTCATGTATGGCGCGGCAGCGCGCGTCGTATGGAAGACCCCTTGGAGATTGACCTCCACGATGGCCTGGAACTCCTCGTCCGAGATCTCCTCGATCGGCCGCCCGACCTGTCCGAGGACGCCGCCCGCCACGTTCACCACGATGTCGAGACCGCCTTCAGCCGCCTTGGCGATCGCCTGGGTCACGCGCGATGAGTCTCTTACGTCGAGACCCAGGCTCTTCACCTCGCCGCCAGCCGCGGCTACGGCCGCCTTTGTCTCGGCGAGGTCCTTCTCGAGCACGTCGGTCGCGAAGATGCGCGCGCCGCGGCGGGCGAGCTCGACGGCGACGGCGCGGCCGATGCCGTGCGCCGCACCGGTGACGAACGCCGTACGGCCACGGAAGTCTTGGAGTCCTTCGGACATCACGGGTCAGCTCCTTTTGGGCAGAGCCCTAGGCTTGATGCCTCTGGCGCGGGTCGAGCGCGTCTCGCAGCCCGTCGCCCACGAGGTTCGCGGCCAGCACCACGATGAGGATCGCGATGCCTGGTGCGAGCACGAGCCAAGGCGACGTCAGGATGAAGTTCTGGCCGTCCGAGAGCATGGCGCCCCAGTCCGCCGTGGGCGGCTGGACGCCGAGGCCCAGGAACGAGAGACCGGCGACGTCGATGATCGCCGTGCCGATGTTCAAGGTGGCCTGGACGAGCAGAGTGGGCAGGAGGTTCGGCAGGAAATGGCGGCTGATGATGGTCGCGTCGTGCGCACCGATCGACTTCGCCGCCTGCACGAACTCGAGGTTTTTGAGACCGAGGCCCACCGAGCGCACCAGACGGGCATAGACGGGCATGTAGGTGATGGCTATGGCGATCTCCGCCTGCACGAGGCCCGGGCCCAGCGCGGCGACAATCATCAGAGCGAGCAGCAGGAACGGGAACGCCATGAAGACGTCCGCGACCCGCATCAGCACCATGTCCCAGATCCCGCCGTAGAAGGCGGACAGAAGGCCCCAGATCGTGCCGATGGTCAGGGAGATGGCGACGACGACGAGTCCGGTCTCGAGCGCCGTCCGCGCGCCGAAGAGGATGCGGGCGAATTCGTCGCGACCATACTCGTCGGTGCCGAAGAGATGTGCCTTGGAAGGCGGCAGCAGGGCATCCGCGAGATTCTGCGCCAAAGGATTCTGGTGTGTCAGCCACGGCGCGAAGATGGCCGCGAGCACGATGAGGATCAGGATCGCGAGCGCGATCACCGCGCCGCGGTTGCGGCGAAAATGGCGCCACGCGCGCTGTCCCTCCGAGCGGGGACGCACCCCGGTGGACTCCCCTGCGTCTACCTCCGCAAGTCGCAAAGCCATCGGCGTCCCTCCTCAGCTGTAGCGGATGCGGGGGTCGAGGCGCGCGTAGACGAGGTCGACGAGGAGGTTGATGAGGACGAAGAGGCTCGCCGCGAGGATGACGATGCCCTGCACGAGCGGGTAGTCGCGGAACAGGATCGCCTGGATCATGAGCCGTCCGATGCCGGGAATGGCGAAGATCGTCTCCGTCAGGACGGCTCCCGAGAGGAGCGCCCCCACCTGGATGCCGAGCACGGTCACGACCGGCAGCGAGGCGTTGCGCAGGGCGTGTTTCCACACGACCGTCCGCTCCCTGAGCCCTTTCGCCCTGGCGGTGCGCAAATAGTCCTGCGAGAGAACCTCGATCATGGCGCCGCGGGTCATCCGCGTGATGAATGCGACGGGGTAGGTCGCAAGCGTGATGGCCGGCAGCACGAGATGCTTCGCCGCGTCCGCCGCTGCCGGGAAGTTGCCGCTCAGAAGCGCGTCTGCGAGCGGCATGCCGGTGATGTGCGGCACGACGATGCCCGCGGTGATCACGCTCGAGAACGGAAAGATCGGCCAGTCGACGCCGAGGGCGAGGATGAGCATGACGCCGGTCCAGAAAATCGGCATCGAGATGCCGACGAGTACAAAGATCATGATCAGATTGTCGAGCCATGTGTTGCGGAAGGCAGCTGCCAGGACGCCCGCCAGGACTCCGACCACACCGGCGATGATGAACGCCGCGATCGTGAGCTGCAGGGTGATCGGAAAGGCCTCTCCGATGTCCACGGCGACCGGGTTGTGGTACTGCAGGGAGGTGCCGAAGTGTCCCTGCACGATCTGCACGAAGTACGCCCAGAACTGCACCCAGAGGGGCTTGTCAAGCCCGAGCTGGCGCGTCAGCAGCCTGATCTGCTCCGGTGTCGCGTGGGCGCCGGCGATCGACTGGGCGACGTTGCCCGGGACGACGTGCAGGCCGATGAACACGGCGATGAGGACGCCGAGCAGCACCGGGATCGCCCAGAGCAGCCGATGCACGACGTAGGTGAGCATGCCTCGCGCTCCCCTCTGCCGGAGGGGGCGGCAGGGCCGCCCCCTCCGGGTTCCTTTACTTGGAGAGCCAGACCTGGTTCATGTTCACGTAGAAGAACGTCGGGTTGGGTACGAAGCCGTGCACGTTCGACGTCTCCGCGCGCATCAGGTCGGTGTAGTTGAGGAAGAGGGCCGGAGCGTCGTGCATGATCTGCTTCTGGATCACGTCGTAGTACGCGGCGCGCTGCGACGGCACCGACGTGAGCAGGGCCTTGGCGAAGTCCTGGTTCACGAGCGGGTTGCTGTAATGCGAGAAGTTGCCCGTGAGGAAGGCGTTGCCGTTGAAGAGCGGCGAGATCATGTCGTCGGGGTCGCCGTTGTCGCCGGTCCAGCCTGCAAGAGACATCTTGTTGAAGCTGTTCGAACGTGCCTGGGCCAGCCATGTGGCGGGGTCGAGGACGTTGAGCCTCAGGTTGATGCCGATCTGCTTCAAGTAGCTCTGGATGGCGACCGCGAGCTCAGGCCCGCCGATCGGGTTGTAGCCGCGTGCGTTGTTGTAGACGTCCACCGTGAAGGTGAAGCCCTTGGCGTAACCGGCTTCCTTCATGAGCTGCTTCGCCTTCTGGACGTTGTAGGAATAGGCCGGGATGGTCTTGTCGTAGCCGAAGGCGACGGTCGGCAAGGGAGAGTTCATGACCTGGGCGTAGCCGCCGTAGAGGTGCTGGTCGATCGCCTGCTTGTCGACGGCGTAGTTCACCGCCTGGCGCACGAGGAGGCTCTTGAAGGGACCTGTCTGCACCGGCAGCGAGATGTAGTTGTCGTCGAGGCCCGGTTCGGCGAGAAGCGTGAGGCCGCTGTCGGCCTTGATGGTCGGGATCTCGCTCGGCGCCACATCCGTGAGGATGTTGATCGCACCGGTCTTCAGCGACAGGAGCTGCGTGGCCTGGTCCGGGATGATCTTGAAGAGGATCTCGGAGAGGTGCGGCTTGCCGCCCCAGTAGTTCGGGTTGGCCTTGACCTCGACATACTGCCCCTTGACCCAGCGCACGAACTCGAACGGGCCGGTGCCCGCCGGGTGCTGCCAGGCGTTGGTGCCGTAGGTCTTTAGCATCTTGGGGCTGGTGACGCCGTTCCAGACCATGGCGAGGTCGGCCAGGAACTCGCCGTTCGGCTGGCTCATGTTGATGGCGATCTTGTAGGGGCCGAGGATCTTGGTGCCGGTGACGTTGCCCCACGTGAAGGGCACGAACGTCTCGGCGCCCTTGAGGTTGCCGTAGTAGTCCGGGTTCTTGGGGTTGATCAGGTGATCGACCCAGAACGCGACGGCCTGGGCGTTGAACGGTGTGCCGTCGGAGAACTTGACGCCCTGCCGCAGGTTGAAGATGTAGGTCTTGCCGCCGTTTGTGATCTGCCAGCTGCTCGCAAGACCCGGAACCACCTTGGTCGTACCGACGCCATAGGCCGTCAGGCCATCGTAGAGCGTACCGAGGATGTAACCGGAGTCGTTGTCGAGGGTGGTGGCGGGATCGAGTCCGACAGGATCCGCAGAGACCTCGATCGACAGCGTCCCACCCTGTGTCGGGGTGGCAGCCTGCGCCGGAATCTGTGAACCAAGGCTGGCGGCGCCGAGCGCGAACGCAACGGCTGCACTGGTGAGGAGACGCTGCCAGTTCATCTTAACCACGGGGCACCTCCAAACTGCATGCGACTGCGATGCAAGGCGACAAGCCGCTGACCGCCCAAGGCCGGGTCCTGGCCGACACCTCCTTCGAATCCCGGCACCTTAAGAACTTACGAAAATCGTTAATTCTGCGACTCTTCTCTGCTTCCTGCCTAAGGTTCAGGACCTTTGGTGGTATTTAACTTGTCCGCGCTGCTCCCGGCGGGGGGTGCCCTAGGGACAAAAAGTGCTTTCCAAAGCCACATTTCAGCAAAAGCCTCTGGGCGTCGATTTTCCAACCGGACCAACGAGCATCAATTCTTTGTGCCATATACGGCCGAGTCCCAGGGCGAGGCGCTGTTCTTCGGCTTGGCGCCACACACTGCGCACGCGCATCGCGGAGGTACGACATCTTCCGAGGCCTCGCACGACTCCATGGAGCGAGCACTGCGAGCCTCTCAGGCGGCCAGCGCAAGATGCGGGGCATCGCCAAGGCGATCGTGGGCCCGCCACGTCTTCTCCTGATGGACTCAGCGTCGGCCGGCCGTGCTCAGGAAACTGCGGGAGAATGAGCCGACGTTGCTCATCGCGGAGCAGAACGTCAGGTTCCTCGAAATTGCGGGCCGGGGAGATGTCTTGGCACACATTCCGCATGTCTCGAGCGTCCGGTAACAGGATTTCGGCAGAGCGCCTAGTACATGGTATGGCTTGACAGATTAAGCAGGTCCTGAGCAAGGATTTACCATGGGCCCCGTCGAAGAGTCGGCACATGGGAGAGGACATAGGCTTTCGGTCCGGGGTTCTGGGCGTCGTGGCTGCGTTATGCCGCCAAATCGGTCTCGTCGACGTGATCAACGAAGCTGCCGAGTGGCACACGCAGGCGAAGATGGGGCCTGGCGAACGGATTATGGCCCTGATCATGTGCATCGTCGGGAATCGCCACGCGCTATGGCGGGTGGAGGAGTTCTACGAAGACGAGGATCTCGAGGTGCTCTTCGGCCCTGGTGTCAAGAGCGAAGACTTCAACGACGACGCCCTGGGGCGGGCCCTGGACAAGCTGCACGCAGCTGGAGCCCAGGGCGTGATGGCGACTGTGGCGATGCGGGCCCTCGCGGTGGAGGAGATTCCGCTGAGCGGAGCCGCCAGGGCGGATACGGCGACGATCTCGGTCTGGGGCGAGTATGAGCAGCCGGGAGACGGGGCAATCGAGATTACCTACGGCCACGCGAAGGAAAATAACCGCCTGCACTCCAAGCAGTTCCAACTTGGTGCGGTGAGCGTGGGGCAGGGCATGCCGCTGCTCGGCCAAGTGCTCGCCGGTAACTCCTCCGACAAGGCCTGGAACTTCGACGCCTTGGAGACGCTCTCCAAGCAGCTGGACGTGGACGACATTGCTCGGCTCGTCTACATTGGGGACTCCCAGATGGTGACGGGGCCGAACCTTGACCGCATCTCGGAGTTGCACTGGCAGTTCATCTCCCGCCTGCCGAGCATGTACTCCCTGGCGGACGAGGTGAAGGCAGCGGCCTTCGCACAGGGGCAGTGGCTCGAGGTGGGCCGGATCAGCCCCGGCAAACAGGCGGCGTCGTACCAACTGCAGGAGCATGTGGGCGTGATCGACGACCGCACGTACAGGTTGATCGTCGTCCAGAGCTCAAGCCTTGAGAGGCGCAAGGCGCAAACGCTGCAGCGTGCCATCGACAAGGAACGGCAGGCCATCGAGAACCAGGCTTCAACCTGGGCCAAGAAACCGTTCTCCTGCCAGGAAGATGCGGCGGCTGCACTCTCCCTCTTCGCGGCCAAGGTGCCCCGGTATTGGGGCATCGAGACGGAGATCCGCGCGCAAGAGGTTGAACTGAAGCGCTCCCGCCGGGGCCGGCCGCGCAAGGGGGAGGAGCCGCCACGCGTCACCCGTTACATGATCGACCTGCGCCTCGGCAACAAACAGACCGACGTGATCCAGCATGAGAAGGAACGTCTCTCCACCTTCGTGCTGGTCACGAACGTCCAGCTGCAGCAAAAGACCGCAGAGGAAGTGCTGCGCGACTACCACAGCCAGTTCCTTGCCGAGCAGAATTGGCGCTTCATCAAGGTGCCTTGGCACCTCTCGCCGGTCTTTCTCAAGCTGCCGCGTCGCGTGGAGGCCTTCGCCTACGTGCTCCTCTTTGCCCTGATCATCTACCGCATGATCCAGCATCGCGCGCGTGCCTCGCTCGTGACGGCCCAGCAGCAAAAGATGCTCCTGCCGGGCGGCATCTGGCGTTCCACCCCGACCTCCGATCAGCTCCTCGACATGCTCCAACGCGTCGAGGTCCGCTTCTCCGTCGATGACAACGGGCTACGCCATCGCACGTTCTCTCGCCTCAAGCCAGAGATCCGCCGCGTCTTCGAACTCCTACGCATTGACCCGCAAATCCTTACGCAGCCCCGCGTGACCTAACCCAGAACGTGGCAACTAATTCCGCGCTGTGGCATTCCCGACATGCGAAGTGTCTGTCTTGGACGGGGACGCATCTCCTTCGCCGGCAGCGTTGCAGAATTCGAGACGGACGACGCCGTACGTCAAGCCTGTTTCGGCGTCAGCGGCCACTGAGCAGCGAGAAGTCCACAGCATGATCAGAGGGCTCGCCAACCTCACGCTGGCGAGCCCTCTATGCTGGCTCAAGAGCTCCCGACACTGTGGGAAAATGAAGGATTCGCAGAACGCGGACGGAAATTCCTACCGTTTCCCAATACATGTCGCACGAGGAGGGTGCTCGAGTGAGGAGAACCTTGCTATCCACCGCTCTGCTGGCAACCCTGGCCGCGTCGGCCCTGATCGCGGGCAGCGTGGGCGCCATGGCGGCCAAGCCGTCGGGCAACGGCCCACTCACGGGCAACACGGCTTCCGCCCTCTTGGGGCAGTCGACGAACCATGGCGCCGCGTCGCAGGCTGCGCAGGTCGAGATCCTGCTCGGGCTCAACTTCATCACGCCGAACGGCATGCCGAACCTGCCGCGGTTCATCATCGATACTGTCACACCGGGGAATCCCTACTATCACAAGTACCTCACCCCGCAAGAGTTCAACGCCGACTACGTCCAGCCCGCGCCTGCGATCGCGGCGCTCGAGCAATATCTCGAGAGCTACGGGCTCCAAGCCAGCCAGACCAACGCGCAGGGCTACACCGCGAACGACTATCTCTACGTCGACGGTACGGTCGGCGACGTGGAGCAGGCGCTGTCCGTACCTGTGAACCAGTTCCAGTACAAGGGGCGCTCCTTCCTCGCGAACACGGGCGACCCGCAGCTGCCGACCAGCTATGACGGCTACGACCTCGCCACCATGGTCTCTGGCGTTTCCGGCCTCCTCACCTTCAACGGCATCCACGCCATGTCGCTCAACGCGGCCAGTTACTCGAACGCCGGCGCGCAGGTGGAGTGCCAGTATGCGGGCTACGGCGACTGCAGCGGCCCGACCGGACTCTCACCGCAGGACACTCGCCAGATCTACAACGCAGGCAACCTCACCGGCCGCGGCCAGACCATCGCCATCGCGACGCTCGCGCCGTTCCTGACGTCCGATCCGCCCGCTTTCTGGAGCTACTACGGCGTCAACCGCACCGGCACACTCAACGAGATCGGCGTCGACCAGACGATCGGCGCAGGCGGCGCCTCCGGTTCCGGCCAGGGCGGCTCCGAGACCTCGCTCGACGTCGAGCAGTCCGGGTCGATGGCGCCCGGCGCCAACGTCGAAGTGTACGTCGCACCGAACACCAACAACGGTTTCATCGACCTCTTCAACGCCGTCGTGAGCGGCTTCGACGGCACCGTCCCAAACGTCAGCTCGACCTCGTGGGGCGAGGCTGAGCAGTTCACCACCCCCGGCTACGCCTACCTGATGGACCAGCAGTTCGAGCAGGGCGCGGCCGAGGGTATCTCGATGTTCGCGGCCTCCGGGGACTCCGGCGCCTATGACGCCTACGGCTACTACGGTCAGAACGGCCTCGCGGTGGATGTGCCAGGAGCCCTCACCTACGTCACCGCCGTCGGTGGCACCACACTCGGTGCCACCCAGACGCAGGGCATCTCCGGCATCCCCACGCAGCAGCAGGTCGCCTGCATGCCGTCGACCGAGCAGGCCTGGGGTTGGGACTATCTCCTGTCCTGCTACAGCGACCTCGGGTTCAAGTCGGAGCAGGCGGCGAAGAAATCCCTCTACCCGGGCGGCTCCGGCGGCGGCTTCAGCATCCTCACGCCTGAGCCTTCGTGGCAGACAGGCTACGGCGGGCAGCTCCTGAACCAGACCGGCAAGGGCGTGCCCGATGTCGCCTTGAACGCCGACCCCTTTACCGGCTACTCGATCTACGACAGCTCGTCGGTGCAGACGAACGCCCAAGCACCCTGGACGGACGGCTGGGGCGGCACCTCGTTCGCGTCGCCGAACTGGGCCGGCATCGCCGCGCTGCTCAACCAATCGACCGGCGCGGATCTCGGCTTCCTGCCGCCGCAGCTCTATGGCCTCCACGGTCAGGGCATGCGCGACATCACGGCCGGCGACAACTGGTACTACAGCGCAGGGTCCGGTTGGGACGCCGCCACCGGTCTCGGCGTACCCGACATCACATCCCTCGCGAACGCGCTGGGCAACTAGCGTCCAGAACACGGCAGGAGCCATCCTTCAAGGGCGGCTCCTGCCTTTTTATGCCTTCTGCGGATCGGGACGTCCCTTGACCGGAACCGCGGAAGTCCTGTTCAGGATGCCTGCAGCGACACGGACTCAGGCCCTAGAGGCTCTGCCAGGTCCGGCCGTCATCTGTCGTCAGCAGAGGTCCGATGTTCGTCAGCAGCACCGCACGGCCCGGGCCGAAACTCGAGACGGCTTCACTGCCCGTAGGCAGGTTGAGGCGTAGAGGGAGAGGCAGATCGTAGATCTGCCATGAGGACGCATGCAGGCGCATGACGCGCACCGCCGCCTGCGACCACGTGGGTTCAAGGGTCAGCCAGACGTCGTCCGCTGCAGGCGCCGCCATGGCGGCGCCGAGATACTGCTCGGGGCCGCTCCCGCGCGCCGCCTCGCCGGTGGGCACGGTGAGCGCCTGCCATCTGCCGCCGATCAACTGCCAGAACTGCGGTTCGTGGCCGACCAGAGCGAGAAAGAAGCCATTCGCGGCGCTGGGGAAGATAGCCGCGGCAGACGTGACGACAACCGGTGTCGCGCTGGCGAGTGTATCGCTGAGTGCTTCCGGAACACCGGCTCCGTACCATGTCTTCCCGCCGTCCGCCGTTTCCTGCAGGACGAACTGCAGCGGCCAACCGGGGCCGGTCTCGAGGAGCGCCGCACCATCCAGGGGATCGCGGAACGCAAGGAAGGCAGGAGGGGCCTGGAAGTACGCCGCCACCTGCCAGGAACGCCCCCCATCCCCGGTCTCGAGCAGGGTGCCGCCCGAGCCTGCGGTGGCGAGGTAGCCGTGTTCCGGACTCGTGAAGTCGATGGCGATGGGCAGGCTGCCCTGGATCTGGCTCAGCATGGTCCAGGTCCGGCCACCGTCGCGTGTGCCGACGATGGCGTGCGGAGCCCAGCTCAGGCCGATGCCGTAGCCCACCTCTCGGCTGACGAAATCGACGGCAGACACCGGGAAGGGCTGCGGCAGCACCTGCTGCCATCCAGTCTCGGTGTCGTGCAGCAGGTAGCCACCCCAGGCACCCTGACCCACAGCCCAGAGGTCACCTGATCTGACGCCGCTGACGGCGACGAACGGAGGGCTTGGCTGGTGCGCCTCGGGCGCACCGATCTCCTGCCATGTCGCACCGCCGTCCGCCGTCTGCCAGAGTCCGCCTGAGCCATTCCAGACGGCCGACTCCGGCCCCGTGCTCCAGAGTCCCTGGGCGCCGCCGGGGAACCCGTCCTCGGACGCCGCGATGCCGCCGAGCGGACCTGCATCTTCGCCGCTCACGATCTGCCAGCGTCCGCTGGGACTCTGGTGCAGGACGACATTGGGACATCCTCCCGGCCAACAGGTGGAGAGCGTGAACGACGCCCAGCCGCGACCGCCGCGCGGCACGTCGATCGTTGCCCCGGTGGGCGGGCCGATCTGCACAGTGAGCGACTGAGGCAGGACATAGCGCGTGTGCCAGTGCACACCCCCGTCGTCGGTCGCGAGGATGCGCGTACCCGCCACAGCATAGCCCGTAAGCGGCGACGTGAAACTCGCCGCCGCAATGCCGGGGATCTGGGGCCGGACGCGGTGCCACGAGCGGCCGCCGTCCGCTGTGGACCACAGCTCTCCCTGAGAGAGCAGAAGGACCTTTGCGGGACTCCATGTCCCCACGATGCTCGGCGCGAAGGCGAGCCGCAGCACGCGCCGCCAGCTCCGGCCGCCGTCGCCTGTGCGCAGGACGGCGAAACCGGAGTTCGGGTTCGTAGCGGTCAGGTATCCCGCCCGCGCCGTGACCATGTCGATCTGGAGAACCTGCCAGTCGCCCAGCTGGGTCCGGCGCCAAGTCCTTCCGCCGTCGGCGGTCCGCCAGATTGCACCGCTGCCTGCAACCGGCTGACTCGGTGCGCTCGGACCCGTGAGGGTCTCCTTGTATCCTGCCAGGAGACCCTCGCGGCCGACGAAGTCCACGGCCGTGTACACGGTCTGCTCGAGAGGCGCCTTGATGGTCGCCATCGGCTCGGATGCCGTCGCAGACGCCTGCTCGATGCCGCAGCCGCTAAGCGCGAGCAAGGCGGCGAAGCATATGGTCACGATCGAAAGACGTCCAGCTCGCAAGCGTCATGGCTCCTTGTCGCCAGAAAGGTTCAAAGGCGGAACGATGAACCCTTTCGCCGTGCCCCGTACCGCACCTGCGCCCAGGTCATACCACACGGTCTGATCCCGGGCCGCGACCGGCCCGACAACTGGCATTGCGCGAAGTTTCGGTGCAGCCCATCGCGAAGGGGCGGGCGCGCCTTGTCGCGCGTCCGCCCCCGACCCGTACCATGATCCGAGATCAGCTGCCCTGATTGGGCATGTTGCCCAAGACGACCCGCACTGTCTCGACCGTCCCCTGCTGCCAGACCTTGAGGGTGACCGTCTGGCCGACCTTGGTCGTGTACTCGTCCTCGATCAGGTCATCCGTGGTTGGGGTTGGCTGGCCGTTGAAGGCCAGGATCACGTCGCCTGCCTGGAGGCCAGCCTTCGCGGCCGGACCGCCGGACACCACCTGGTCGACCAGGACGCCGTTCGCCGCCGTGTAGCCCTGCGGCAGGTACTGCGCCGTGGCGACGTCCTCGACTGCGATGCCGAGCCACGGCTCCGGCTCGGCCTTGCCCTGCTCAAGGTACGGCAGGGCCTGCGTCACGGTGCTGACCGGGATGGCGAAGCCGAGGCCCTGGCCCTGCGTGTTCACGGCCGTGTTCACGGCCACGACCTGCCCTTGCAGGTTCAGAAGCGGTCCGCCCGAGTTGCCGGGGTTGATCGCCGCATCGGTCTGCAAGAGGTCCCGGTACGAGCGGCTTCCAATCTGGAGCGGCCGGCCGAGAGCCGACACGACGCCCGACGTGACGGTGTGGCTGAGGCCGTACGGCATGCCGATGGCCACAACGAACTGGCCGATCTGGATGCTCGAGGAGTTGGCAAACGTCAGGTACGGCAGGGGCTTGGGCGCATCGATCTTCAGCAGCGCGAGATCGAGATTGTAGTCGGTTCCGACCACCTGCGCCTTGAAC